>MLHP01000034.1 GCA_001999425.1 Rodentibacter genomosp. 2
ACACCCTGTTCCCAAGCGTTAGTTTTTTACAAACAATCGTGAACATTCATTCGCATTTCCCCTAAATTATGGAGCTATTGTAAATAAAAATAATGAAATTTTATTACACCATAGACAAGCAAACTGGATATATGAGACATAACTTACCAAAATAAAGGCTAGGTCAATACTTAAATCGTTTTCCATTCGAGAGACCTCATCCAATGTGGTAAAATTTACAAAAAATTTGAGGCTTATTATGACAACGTGGATGACCCCTTCTTTTCTTACATTTCTTGGTGTATCGCTCTTTATTCTTATTATTCTCTGTTTTCTACTCGCCCGTCGTACGCGCGATGTCCAAGAATTACAGCAAGATTTGAATAAAACCAATCATGATTTTAACCAACTTGCCGAACGTTTTGATTTACTCAATCAACAGAAAAATCTTTTGGAACAACGAACCGTTAAAGCCCAAACGGAAAGTGAGGGGTTGCAAATTCGTTTAAGTGAACGTGATGAAAAAATTATCTACCTCACAAAAGAATTGGATGAAGAGCAGGTTCGCAATGAGCAAATCAGTACACAAATCACCGCATTGAAAGAACGTTTTGGCATCGCCTCTGCACAAGCGGAAAGTTTACAAAATCAACTGCAACAAAGCCAAAACCAGCTCTTGCGCAAAGAACAAGAGCAACAAAATTTAACGGGAAAATTAACCGCACTTTCGCAAGAACTGACCGGTTTAAAAACCACCTTGGCAGAAAAAGAAAAACATTTTGCCGAGCAACAACAAAATATCGAGCAATCGAAACAGCAACTTGGCATTGAATTTCAAAATCTCGCCAACCGTATTTTAGATGAAAAGAGTCGCTCTTTTAGTCAAACCAACCAAACGGCACTAGAAACCTTGCTCAAGCCTTTCCGTGAGCAAATTGAAGGTTTCCAAAAACGGGTGAACGAAATCCATTCGGAATCACTAAAAGGCAATGCCGGTTTAGAAGCAGAAATTAAGAAAGTATTGGAAATCGGCTTAAATATGTCGCAAGAAGCGAATAATTTAACCTCTGCATTAAAAGGTGAAAAGAAAACGCTTGGTAATTGGGGAGAGGTGCAATTAGAACGGGCATTACAGCTTGCCGGTCTGGTTGAAAACGTACATTACAGTGCACAAGCCCATTTTAAAGATGAACAAGGCGGACGGAATTATCCTGATTTTGTACTGAATTTACCCGATGAAAAACACCTCATTATTGACAGCAAAATGTCATTGATTGCCTATGAAAGTGCAGTCAATTCTGACGATGATTTTGAGCGTGAGCGTTTACTCCGCGAACATATTAAAGCTTTAAAAAATCATATTGATGAGCTACACAAAAAAGATTACAGCAATTTAATCGGTATGCGTAGCCCAAATTTCGTACTGATGTTTATCGCTGTCGAACCGGCTTATATTGAGGCATTAAAACTCGATCCTAATCTCTTTAATTATGGTTATGAAAAAAATGTCGTGATGGTATCATACACTACGCTGATGCCGATTTTACGCACCGTAGCAAACCTATGGCGTATCGAACGGGGTAATGCGGAAGCCAGAGAAATAGCAGAAAAAGCCGGTGAAATTTATAATCAAATTTGCTTGGTGGCAGAACGTTTGAACAAATTAGGCAATACACTCTCAACCGTCAGCAACCAATATAATAGTACGGTGACCGCACTTGTGGGTCAACAGGGGCTAGTCAGCAAAATTGAACGTTTTAAAGATTTATCCGCCAAAGCCAATAAAACAATGCCAAACTTAGAATTATTAAATCATGGCGTGGATTTAAGCCGTTTATCGATGATTACGCAAGAAGATAAATAGTCCTACATTTTTATTGCCATTTTCAAAAAAACTGCTATTTTTTGTAGCCTTTGTGGCAGTTTTTGCCGGCACACAGGTAAAACAAAACGCCCAAGCCCTTCGTGATACACTTTATTTAGGAAACAAAATGGAACAACAAAAATCACCGGTCGATCCCTACTCCAAATATAATGCACAATCCAGTATGCTCAGCAAAATTATTTTTACCAGTCGCTGGCTGCAACTGCCTATCTATTTAGGCTTGATTGTTGTTCAGGGGATTTATGCCTATAAATTTCTAAAATCTCTTTGGTATTTGATTATTAATGTCAATACCATGGATTCCGAAACGATTATGTTAGCGGTACTTAACCTAATTGATGTAGTTATGATTGCCAATTTATTGGTGATGGTCACGCTTGGCGGTTATGAAATTTTTGTATCAAAGTTAAAAACCCGTAACCATCCGGATCAACCCGAGTGGATGAGCCATGTGAATGCCACCGTATTAAAAGTTAAACTTTCTATGTCAATTATCAGTATTTCATCGATTCATTTGCTTCAAACCTTTGTTAATGCCGCAAGAATCCCTGAAAAAACCATTATGTGGGAGCTATTTCTTCACTTAGGTTTTCTGGTATCTGCCATCGCTCTCGCCTATACGGACAAAATCCTATATAGCACCAGCCATAAAAACCACTAGAAATAAACAGTATTTTTCCTTACAGAAACGCCAACCAAAAGTTGGCGTTTCTTTATGTTCATGAAATTATTCAAAATGGGCTTGATGCTGTATATCAATACAGTTATAATACCTGAAATTTTATTCAACGAGGAAAAATAAATGGCATCACAAGACGAAAAAAAGAAAGGGAAAACAACAGCAAGCGCACCTGCGACAGCGGAAGAAAAACAAAAAGCGCTTGCGGCTGCACTAGGACACATTGAGAAACAATTCGGTAAAGGCTCTATTATGAAATTAGGGGATACGCAAGCCCTTGATGTAGAATCTATTGCTACCGGTTCGATAGGACTTGACGCCGCATTAGGAATTGGCGGGTTACCAATGGGACGTATTGTTGAAATTTTTGGTCCTGAATCTTCCGGTAAAACAACCTTAACACTTTCAGTTATCGCTCAGGCACAAAAAGCCGGTAAAACCTGTGCATTTATTGATGCCGAGCATGCTTTAGATCCGATTTATGCCGCTAAATTAGGAGTTAATGTTAAAGATCTATTGGTCTCTCAGCCCGATAATGGAGAACAGGCTCTTGAGATTTGTGATGCCTTAGTCCGTTCAGGTGCGGTTGAGCTTATTATCGTTGATTCCGTTGCCGCACTGACCCCCAAAGCCGAAATTGAAGGGGATATGGGGGATTCTCATGTGGGATTACAGGCTCGTTTAATGTCTCAAGCATTACGCAAATTAACCGGTCAAATTAAAAATGCGAACTGTTTGGTTATATTTATTAACCAAATTCGAATGAAAATCGGTTCTTATGGCAACCCTGAAACCACAACCGGTGGGAATGCACTAAAGTTTTATGCTTCGGTTCGCTTGGATATTCGCCGTACCGGATCGGTCAAAGATGGTGAAAATATTATTGGTAATGAAACCAAAGTAAAAGTAGTTAAAAATAAATTGGCGCCGCCATTCCGTCAGGTAGAGTTCCAAATTCTTTATGGTGAAGGTATTTCTAAAACAGGCGAATTGATTGAACTGGGCGTTCAGCACAAATTGGTGAATAAATCCGGAGCTTGGTATTCTTATGAGGACGAAAAAATAGGTCAAGGTAAAGCAAATGCAATGAAGTGGTTACTAGACAACCCTGAAAAAGCCCTGATATTAGAAAACAAATTACGAGCCGAGTTAATCGCAAATCCTGATCAAGGATTCACTGAAGATATTGAACAAGCCGATGACAAATTAAATTCAGAGGATGAATTTTAATTTACCCGTTATTTTAGCCCTTTAAAGTGCGGTCAATTTTGCCCGCACTTTTTCTCTAAGGAGTGATGATGTCTTCTATTGCACTGAGTTATGTTATTAATTTACTTGCCCGCCGTGAATACAGTGAGTTTGAACTCCGCAATAAAATGCAAGAAAAAGCCTTTTCCGAACTAGAAATTGATGAAGTGATTATACATTGCCAACAAAAAAATTGGCAGAATGATAAACGCTTTGCAGAAAACTATTTGTATTATCGTAGCCAACGAGGCTATGGCGAGAATAGAATCAGACAAGAACTAAAACATTTAAAAGGAGTGCCGTCAGCTATTATTACTGAAGTATTCGCGGAATGTGATATAAATTGGTCCGAGCTTGCTTTTATAGTTTTACGTAAAAAATTTCCTAATTACACAGAAAAACACGCTCCAAAAATAAAACAAAAAATTTGGAACTATATGCTTTCCCACGGTTTTTCCTCCGAACAATTTTCACACTTTGTTGGGAATGACTCGGCATTTTTTGACTAATCGGTATTCATTTTGATATGAATCGTCCGTTTCTATTCTTTTCCTATAGGGAGTGCAACTTTAAAGCAACTTCCCTTGCCTAATTCACTTTTTATTTCCAATTCTACATTGTATTTTGCCAACGCAAATTTAGTAATAGAAAGCCCAAGCCCCGTTCCACCGGTTTGACGTGAGCGGGCATTATCAACACGATAAAAACGTTCTGTTAATCGAGGAATATGTTCTGCCGCAATACCAACACCGGTATCAGCCACAGAAAAAAACGCGTTATCCGCCTGTTTGCTAAGCTCAATTGTAATCGTGCCTTTTTCCGGCGTATATCGAACCGCATTAAAAGTCATATTACTTAATGCACTGTACAACTCAGGTTCCAATCCATAAAAATGAATATTCGGTTCAATTTTCACAATAAACTTATGCTTTTCTCGTGAAAAATTTTGTGTAGCCTCAACAACCTGATGAACCATTTTGGATAAATCAAAATGTTGAAATTCTCCGGCAGTGGACTGCCCGCGTTCTAAACGAGACAGCGTCAGTAAATCCGATAAAAGGTTTAACATTCGCTGCCCTTCTTTTTGCATTAAACCTAAGAATTGTTGGCGTTGTTCAATCGCTAAATCGGGCATATCCGATAATGTTTCTATAAAACCGTTAATCACCGTAAGTGGTGTTCGTAACTCGTGCGAAACATTGGCAACAAAGGCAATTTGAGCATCATCTAATTGTTCTTCTTGAGTAATATCTTGTGTGATTAATAATTCGCTATTTTGATAGAAAGGTTGGCGGCTGATTCGTAAAATTCGCTTGAAATAATTTCCGTTAGGTAAACTAACTTTTAATGTAAGAGGCTCATTTTCCAGTTTCTTTTGTAGAAATTGTTGGAACTCAGGTAAACGGATGAGATTTTGCAGGATACCTTTAAGATCATTTTCATAGTTCAGATTAAGATGTTTGCAAGCAAGAGGGTTAAACCATTCAATACGACCTTCGGTTAAAATAACAATTCCACTGGGAATAGCTTCTATCACTTGATTAAAACGATCCAGAGAAGCGGAAAGTTCCTTTTTACGTTTTATACTGGCTTTCCGTAAAGATAAAATTTTCTCAAAAATATGTCCCCAAAGTCCAAAACCCTGTATCGGATTTTCCTGATCGTTTAACCAACGAATTAAGCGAACTAAATAAAATAGCTGAATACTTATCCACCCTAGCAATACGATATTCAGCGAAATCCACATCATTTCCGTACCGGCAATTAAATAGCCCACTCCGGCAGAACAAAATAGAGTAAGGATTAATCTGAATAAGGTCGGAAAAAATAATTTCATTATTCTTCTTCCGCATTGAAACGATAACCGGAACCCCGTACGGTTTGTAATAAACAATCTAATCGACTTGGTTCAAGGGCTTGGCGTAAACGACGGATATGCACATCAATAGTTCTCTCTTCCATAAAAACGTGATCCCCCCAAACAAAATCAAGGAGCTGTGTACGGCTGTATAGACGATTTGGGTGAGTCATAAAGAAGTGAAGTAATTTAAATTCGGTTGCCCCTAAGTTTAACCTAATATTATTACCAATCACAATTTTATTAACCGGATCTAAACTTAATCCTTTAATATTGATCGGTTGCTCCGTTTTATGAGGATGGTGACGACGTAAAAATGCATTGACCCGCGCCACCAATTCTCTTGGAGAAAAAGGCTTGGTAACATAATCATCAGCACCGATATTTAAACCTTTCTCCTTATCTAATTCATCACTACGCGCGGTTAATAAAATAATAGGTAAACTTTCCGTGCGCTTCATTGAACGCAATTCTTTGGTAAATTCAACACCAGAAACACCAGGCAGCATCCAGTCCAATAAAATAAGATGAGGGAGCTGATCATTAATGTGTTGCCTTGCTTGTGGTACATTTTCCGCTGTACGTACCTCAAAACCGGCTTGTTCTAAGATAAATTTAATTAATGTCATAATAGACTCTTCGTCTTCAACCACTAAAATATTTGCTTTTGGCATAGTCTACTCCCTGGATTTTTCTGAAAAGTGCGGTTAAATTTAGAGCCGTTTTAACCGAATTTACCTGTAATATAATCCTCGGTTTCTTTACGTTTCGGTTTCGTAAAGATCTGTTTGGTATCACCGATCTCGATAAGCTCGCCAAGATACATATAAGCCGTCATATCGGAGACCCGTGCTGCTTGCTGCATATTGTGGGTTACAATTGCAATAGTATAGTCATTCTTAAGTTCTGTAATCAACTCTTCAATATAAGCCGTTGATATAGGATCAAGAGCGGATGTCGGTTCATCAAGTAATAACACTTCGGGCTGACAAGCTATGGCTCGAGCAATACATAAACGTTGTTGTTGTCCACCGGAAAGAGAATTACCGGATTGTTTCAATTTATCTTTCACCTCTGCCCACAATGCAGATTTTTTTAATGCCCATTCCACACGATCATCCAAATCACTTTTGCTGAGTTTCTCGTATAGTTTTACACCAAAAGTCACATTGTCATAAATGGACATTGGGAAGGGGGTTGGTTTTTGGAAAACCATCCCGACTTTAGCTCGTAATAAGTTAACATCAACATCTGCATCAAGAATATTTTTGTTATCCAATAATAATTGACCTTCCGCTCGCATATTAGGATAAAGATCATACATCCGATTAAATATGCGCAACAAAGTGGATTTACCACAACCGGAAGGACCGATAAAGGCAGTAACTTTTTTTTCTAAAATATCAACATTAATATTTTTTAGTGCGTGGAAATGACCATAGTAAAAATTTAAATTTTGGGTTGAGAGTTTTGTTTTCATCATTATTCCTTAGTGTTTCTTACGACCTAAAATTCTCGCCATTACATTAGTAATTAATACTGTAAATGCGATAAGTAGTGCCCCCGCCCAAGCAAGTGATTGCCAATCTTTGTAAGGGCTCATCGCAAACTGATAGATAACATTTGGCAAATTAGCAATAGGTTGATTCATATCCGAACTGAAAAATTGATTGTTTAATGCGGTAAATAACAAAGGTGCGGTTTCACCAGAAATTCGCGCGAATGCAAGTAGAACACCTGTTAAAACACCTGTTTTCGCGGCTTTCAGTGTTACCATTGAAACCATTTTCCATTTTGGTGTTCCTAAAGCATAGGCTGCTTCCCGCAAACCGTTTGGTACTAATTTCAACATATTCTCAGTAGTGCGTACGACAACAGGAATGACTAGTAAGGACAATGCAAGAGAACCCGCCCAACCGGAAAAATGCCCTTGCTTTACAATAATAATGCCATAGATAAATAAACCGATAACAATGGAAGGTGCTGATAATAAGATATCGTTCATAAATCGAGTCATACCGGCTATTTTGCTATGTCTGCCAAATTCCGCTAAATAAACACCAGTTAAAATGCCAATTGGCGTACCGATAAAAAGCCCGAATAAGGTGATGAGCAAACTCCCCCAAATGGCATTTCGTAAACCACCACCTGCATCAGGAGGCAGAGTATCAACCCGAAAAAGATGAAGCCCTAATCCGTTTATACCGTTTGTCAGAAGTGTGTAAAAAATCCAGCCAAGCCAAAATAGACCGAACCCCATCATTACCCAAGCTAGCATTAAATAGAAACGGTTAAGCCACTGGCGGCGTACATATAACGAATGATTTATTGTGTTTTTCATCTAGCGTCCCTCTGATTTTACCGCTTTTAATAACATCAGTTTTGATAAGCACAGTACGGTAAATGTTATGACGAAAAGAATTAATCCGAGATAAAGTAGGGAGGACAAATGCATCGGATCAACAGCTTCCGCAAATTCATTTGCAAGTGCAGAAGTGATCGATACACCGGAGTTATTTAAACTCGCACTGATATTAAAGGTATTTCCAATAACAAAGGTAACCGCCATCGTTTCACCTAAAGCGCGCCCCAAGCCGAGAATCACACCGCCTATTACCCCAACTTTAGTATAAGGTAATACAATACGTCGAATAACCTCCCAACGGGTACAACCTAGACCATAGGCTGACTCTTTTAACATTGTCGGAGTAACTTCAAATACATCCCGCATCACCGAGGCAATATAAGGAATAATCATAATCGCAAGGATTAAACCTGCCGCAAATAATCCTATTCCCATCGGAATACCATCAAATAATGCGCCGATTAAAGGAATATCGCTAAAGTGTTCAATCATAAACGGTTGAACAGTTTCGGAAAATATAGGGGCAAACACAAACAATCCCCACATCCCGTAAATGATTGAAGGAATACCGGCTAATAATTCTATTGCGATACTTAATGGACGGCGTAGTACCACAGGACAAAGTTCGGTAAGAAAAACCGCAATCCCGAAGCTCACTGGCACAGCAATAATCAGCGCAATAATAGAAGTCACTAATGTACCGTATATAGGCGCTAGTGCACCATATTTGCCTTGTACGGTATCCCATTCGTTTGAACTAAAAAATTCAAAACCAAATTGTTGCATTGCGGGATAAGCGCCAATAATCAATGAGAGTAAAATGCCACTGAGTATCGCTAGCACAAACAAAGCAAAAAAACGGGTAGTATTAACAAATAAAGCATCAATAAGTGCTTGTTGTTTTAGTTTTTGGGAAAGTGTCATCATTTTTCCTTATCCCCTCCCGTTAAAGGGAGGGAATACATTTTTTATTTCAAATTAACTTTTTTCCATTCATCGCGCACAAGCTGTTTTACATTATCCGGTAAAGGAACATAATCCAATTTTTGCGCTTGCTCATTACCTTTTTTGTATGCCCAGTCAAAGAAATTCAAGACGGTTTCCGCTCTTTGCTTATCAGCTACATTTTTCGGTACTAAGATAAAGGTTGCCGCAGCGAGTGGCCAAGCTTGCGCAGCAGGCTGGTTAGTTAATACTAAACTGAATCCTTTCGATTTATTCCAATCAACATTTGCCGCCGCTGCAAAACTTTCTTGGGAAGGTAAAACAAAGTTACCCGCAGCATTCTTTAACTGAACGTGAGTCATTTTATTTTGTTTCGCATAAGCATACTCAACATAGCCGATGGAATTCTTAACACGCCCTACATAAATTGATACGCCTTCATTACCTTTTCCTGCCGCACCGCTTGCAGAAGTCGGCCATTTAACCGTATTCGCCGCACCGACCTTATCTTTCCAATCTGGTGAAACTTGGCTTAAATAGTGGGTAAAGATAAAACTCGTACCGGATCCGTCCGCACGAAACACAGTGGTAATTGCTTTATCCGGCAAATTTAACGAAGGATTTAATTGCTTAATTTTTTCATCATTCCAATGAGTCACTTTTCCTAAGTAAATATCGGCTAACAATTCACCGGTTAATTTTAACTCTCCGGGTTTTATTCCCTCTACATTGATTACCGGTACAACACCGCCAATAACGGTTGGAAATTGGACAAGATTATTTTTTTCAAGATCATCTTCTTTCATTGGTGAATCCGACGCACCAAAATCAACAGTACCGGAGAGAATTTGTTTCACACCGCCGGAAGAACCGATAGACTGATAATTTATTTGATTACCGGTTTCAGCCTTATAGTTCATTGCCCATTGCACATAAATCGGTTGAGGGAAAGAAGCCCCGGCTCCGGTTACCGTCGTTGCTTTTGCCGCTTGGCTGAAAGCAAAAACAGATAATAAAGCAAGAGTGACAGTACGTATTTTCATTATATTCTCCTTAAGTTTGGATGATTAAGTTAGTCACGCCGTTAATATAGTAAAGAAATATTTCATGAGTATGACAAACAAACATTTATTTACATCAAGTGGAATGCGCTTTACCTGCATTTTAAAACAAAGAAAAAATCAACCGCACTTTTCACACTTATTTTAAGTTAGACTCAATTTCAGCCAGCCCTTTATGGCGAATATCAATACCACGCACCAAATACACAACATGTTCCGCGATATTTTTAGCATGATCGCCAATCCGCTCGACTGCTTTATTCATCATCATGACATCAATCCAAGTGCTGATATTTTGCGGTTGTTCAAAAATATTCGTGGTGAGTAAGCGCAATTGATTGCGATAATCCATATCTAATTTTTCATCCGATAAACGTAATTCGACCGCTGCATTCTCATCTAATCGGGCAAAAGCATCCAATGCACGACGAATCATTACAAATGACATTTCTAAAATGCGGTGGGTATCATATAAGCCGGAAGCCGAAATTTTGTTATTAATTAATAAATTATTTGTATAGAAGGCAATTTTTTTTAGCTCATCGCCAATACGCTCTAGATCAACAATAATTCTAGAAGTCGTTAAAACAAAACGTAAATCACCGGCAGCAGGTTGGCGTCGCGCAATAATTGTTTGGCAGTGATCATCAATTAATTCTTCCATTTCATTGATTTTCTTCTCACTTTCAATGACTTCCTGTAATCCTTGCGGATTAGCTTGGCTCAGACTCTGCAGAATAATCTGGATTTGCTGCTCGACGATGCCGCCCATTTGCATAACTTCTGTGCGAACGCCTTCCAATTCTTGATTAAAATGTGACGATATATGCTGATTTTTCATGTTGATCCTTAAAAATAAA
Organism: Rodentibacter genomosp. 2; assembly: GCA_001999425.1. GTDB lineage: Bacteria > Pseudomonadota > Gammaproteobacteria > Enterobacterales > Pasteurellaceae > Rodentibacter. Next base: position 10,881 of record MLHP01000034.1, read on the forward strand.
TTAAATGCGTTCGAAGTATAAAAGAGAAATGTTTCAGGAATATGACAACTTGTAAGATTATGCTAAAAGCAACCGCCCTCCCCACACTTTACAACAATGCCGGCGTAGCAAACTCAAAAATGAAAAATTTAGACAAAATGTAGGAACATACCGAGTACGCCCTATCCGATAACTTATTGATATTGGATACACAATCTTCCCCTACGCCCATATTGAATGCCAGTATTGCGCAGGTGCAACATAACATTGAAATGAAGTGGAATTATTAGAAAGGAAATGAAGATATTACGCATAACAAAACTAAAATAAGGTACGATGTGCACCTTATTTCTATCCCCATTTAACGCATCGCTTGAGCATTTTCTACCTGAACAAAAAAACCGTTCCCATTCAGAATAACACTATAATCCGTTTGATATTGTTTACCATGGGTTTCCACCAACGCATGACAACTGCGAATACTTTGCTGTGGATAATATTGTGTTTCATGTACTTGTCTAATTTGCTTCACCGTCATTTGTGTTCCGGTCACCTTACCCTGTTGCTTAAATGCGTCGGAAAGCACTTTAGCAACGCGGTTATCTTGGCATTTTGGTACGATAACGGCCTTTGTCATTTGTTTAGGCGGTGTGTTTTTTACTGTGTCGGCTTGGTTTTCCACCTTCTTGATTTTCTTTGCAGAACCTTTTTGTGCGGTTGTTTTCATTTTTTCAGCTTTCTTCATTTCTTTCCGCTGATTCTTGGTCGGCGGTGATTTCGTTACTTTTTTACCGATTGAAACCTGATTCTTGGCAGTCGTTTTACTCACCTTAGTTGCCAACTTTTTCTGTGCTGCTTTTTTCTTTTCTACCACTTTTTTCGTCGTTTTTTTCTCTATCGTTTTTTTCGCTTGAGTCTGTTTAGTTTGCTTAACTGCTTGCTTCGTTGTTGCATTTTTATTTTGTGAGGCGGCAACAGTATTGCTCCCCATAAAGAAAAACACAGTAAATAAAACCTGAAATAATTTTTTCATAAATGTCTCCTTAAACAAAAAGTGCGGTCAAAATTAACCGCACTTTTATCAAACTTGAAAATTAAAGATAGTAATATTCTACAAAATTTAATTTGTCATCAAGTTTTAGTACTAACGGTTGTCCGGTTGGAATTTCAAAATCCATAATTTCTTCATCAGAAATACCGATAATATGTTTCGCCAACGCACGAAGAGAATTACCATGCGCCACCACCAAAACACGTTTACCGGAAAGCATAGCCGGAGCAATTTGATCTTCCCAGAACGGAAGAGCACGTTCTAAAGTAAGTTTTAAATTCTCTGCATTCGGCACAACATCTGACGGAAGATTCGCATAACGGCGGTCATTGTGTGCGGAGTTTGGATCTTGTGGATCTAAATCCGGCGGAGAAATATCGTAAGAACGACGCCAAATATGAACTTGTTCATCACCGTATTGCTCTGCTGTTGCTTTTTTATCTAAGCCTTGTAACGCACCATAGTGACGTTCATTTAAACGCCAGTTTTTCACTTGAGGAATCCATAATTGATGTGATTCTTCCAACACGATATTACAAGTTTTAATGGCGCGGGTTAAGACGGAAGTAAAAGCAATATCAAACTCATAGCCGGCCTCTAACAATTTTTTACCCGCTGCTTTGGCCTCTTCCACACCACGTTCGGTCAAATTAACATCACGCCAACCGGTGAATAAATTTTTCGCATTCCATTCACTAAAACCGTGACGAATAAATACTAATTCCATAGGGATCTCCTAATATTTTAAGTAAAAAAGAATGCGCACTTTATAGCAAAAAATCCCTTTGTTTAAAAGCAAAAAGGCGGGATTTCCTGATCTTCCGCAAAAAATTAAAGCCAGCCATTTTAGCCCCATCAAAATAATGCTACTATTTGCGCTTTGTGGACAAAATAGCTTTCACCAATTTTTATCTCTCGGGTTTAATCTATGCAATATTGGCAATTGATGACAAAAACACTTTCAAAATCGACCGCACTTTTCATTGCGTGTGGACTTATAGGATTTTCATCAGCCGCTTATGGCAATGACCTCAACCAAATTCAGCAGCAAATTAAGCAACAAGAATCAAAACTTGCCAAACAAAAACGTGAGCAGGCAAAACTTCAGTCCACCTTAAAAAGTCAAGAGAGCAAAATCAATGCGGTTGCCGGGGAATTACGTGAAACCGAATTAAGTTTAAAAGAAATCCGTAAGCAAATTTCAGAAGCCGATAAACAAATCAAACAACTAGAAAAGCAAGAAAAAGAGCAAAAAGCCAAACTCGCCAAGCAAATGGACGCCATTTACCGCTCGGGGTTAAATCCCTCCACTTTGGAAAGAATGCTGTCGGAAGATGCTAAGAAAGCGGCAAGAATGAAGGTTTATTACGAGCATTTAAACCAAGCCCGTATTGAGATGATTAGCAATCTTCAGGCGACACAGGCACAAATTGTTAAACAAAAAAAAGCGATCCTAGGGCAACAACAAACTCACCGGGATCAACTTGCCACGCAGAAAAAACAACAGCAAGAATTAGAAAAAATTCAGCGTGAACGGCAATCCACGTTGAATGAAATTAATAAAAATATCAATAAAGATCAGGATAGATTAGCAAGTTTACGGGCAAACGAAACGGCATTGAAGCAAGAGATTCAACGTGCCGAGCAAGCCGCACGTCAGCAAGAACAACGTGAGCGGGAAGCACTGGCGCAACGTAAACAAGCAGAGGAGAAACGAACCGCCAAACCTTATACTCCGACTGCGCAAGAACGTCGTTTGATTAACAGTACCAGTGGTTTAGGAGCGGCAAACCGTCAATATAATAAACCGGTAAACGGTTCGACTCTTTATGCTTTTGGTTCCACTCAAGCCGGTGAGGCTCGCTGGAAAGGTATGGTAATTGCCGCCTCAAACGGTACGCCGGTTCGCGCCATAGCCAACGGTCGGGTTATTTTGGCCGGACAACTTACCGGTTATGGCTATATGGTTATCATCAAACACGGTGACAGCGATCTGAGTTTGTATGGTTTTAACCAAGCCGTTTTTGTCAAACCCAACCAACTTGTTTCAGCAGGTCAAACTATTGCACAGGTAGGCAATACCGGTGAAATTTCCCGCCCTGCATTGTATTTCGGTATCAGTCGAAAAGGCGTGCCGGTGAACCCTGCCGGATGGATTAAATAATGAATATAGCATTTAAAAGTGCGGTCAAAAATCTCGTCGTTTTTTCTACCGCACTTTTCTCTACATTTACACTCGCACAAAGCAAACTTGCCATCGTTATTGACGATGTGGGCTACCGCCCCAAAGAAGATGCGGCGATTTTTTCCATGCCGCGTGAAATTTCCTTGGCAATTATTCCCTCTGCGCCCTACGCACAAGCCCGTAATCAAGAAGCAAAAAAACAAGGTCGTGATATTCTAATTCATATGCCGATGCAACCTTTGAACCAAACAAAAATTGAAGAAGGAGGATTACATTTAGGAATGTCGGCAGAACAGGTGATAGACCGCGTTCAAAAGGCAAAAAATATTGTTAGTCACGCAATCGGTATGAATAATCATATGGGCAGTGCCGCCACAGCTGACACAACGTTAATGACACATTTAATGAACGCGCTTCGCACACAACATTTATTCTTCTTGGACAGCAGAACGATTGGTCGCTCCGTTGCCGGCAAAATCGCCAAAGAGCAAGGCGTTCGTTCATTAGATCGCCATATTTTCTTAGATGATAGCAATGAATTTTCTGACGTGCAGCGCCAATTTCAAGCTGCCGTTCAATATGCGAGAAAGCATGGTACGGCAATCGCTATCGGACATCCACGTAAAAACACTGTTGCGGTATTGCAACAAAATTTGCGTCATTTACCCTCAGATATTCAGCTTGTCGGTATGGCAAGTTTATGGCGAAACGAACGTATCGTACCACCAAAACCGTTTATTTTACTGTTTAGCGATGTACCCGCCCCGACTTCAGTAGCACCTTACGAGCCTATTCCGCTATTACGAGGTGTACCCAAATAAAAAAGTGCGGTCAGAAATTAAGTATTTTTCTGACCGCACTTTTATCTCAATAATGATGTGTTGTTAGCGTCCGTTGTACTCAAAATATAGCACGGTAGCCGCTACACGGGAATGTACGTTTAATTTACGCAATAAATTACGAATATGTACTTTTACCGTTTCTTCGGAAATAAATAACTGCCCTGCAATTTGCTTGTTTGATAATCCGGTGGCAATCAAGCGTAAAACACCCATCTCACGATCGGTTAATAAATCCATTGGGTCGCGACGATGCTCACGTTCAATCAATAAATCTTTGATTGAGTTACTTAAAATGACCTCGCCTTTTGCAATACGTTTGATTTCTTCAAGTAAGGTTTCCGGCTCCGTATCTTTTAATAAATAGCCGTCCGCTCCTGCATCAATTAAGGCAAAAATATCATTTTTAGCATCTGATACTGTCAAAATAACGATACGTGCATCCACTCCTTCAGCACGCAAACCTTTCAGTGTATCCAACCCTGAAAGTCCTTTCATATTAAGATCTAAAATAATTAAATCCGGCGATGTCTGTAACGCAACAGAAATGCCTTCCGTACCACTCCCAACATCAGCGACGACTTCGAAATTTTCTTCTAATTCAATTAGTTGTTTGATACCTCGACGCATTAACGGATGATCGTCGATGAGTAAAACTTTTAACTTTTCTTGCATTTTCCCCCCATCGGTGAACAATAACATTTATTAACTGGTCACCTAAAAACGAGCCATTCTATCGGGATTTTTCCCATCTTCCAATCAAGAAACTCAGGAAACTTGATCTAGTTCATTATTTTACGGCGTCTAATGCACTGCCGATACATGTTGTTGATATTTAAAAGATTGAATTTGCACATCACCTTGATCACTATATTGGATTTGATAAAACTGTGGATAATTAAAATTACGAGACTCAATGTGATACGGATTTTCATCACCCGACTCTAAAGCTTGATAAAGTTGGTTAATCTGTTGTACTTTTTCATCCTTTGAACCGTCGCAATGGCGATAAATCTCTAACTGATTGGTTTCATTCAGTAAATAGACATTAAAGGTATTATCTTTATTGTCCTCAAAGAAAAATTGTAGGAAACCTTCTCTCGCAAAAAGATCGATTTCAATCGGATATTTGCGATGTTTACTATAAATATCACTTTTTTCTTCCACCGGACTTTGTAAAACATCATCAAAATCAACCGCACTTTGACTGCTATTCTCAACTTCTTGCAAGCTAAGCCCGCTTTCTTCAAAGAAAAATTGCCAATTTTTTCCCGCTACGCGTAAACGTGGAATATTGAAGGTTTGGTTACCAAGCTGAATGTTTATGCAACGATTTACTAACGCGCTGACAAGATTGCGTAATGTTCGGCGATAATGCCGGCTGTAACAAAAAACCTGTACGGAAGGGGGATTATTCGCATCTCGATAAATTTTATTTGATAGCACTTTTAACGCAATCAAAATAGCATTTGGCCCTTCAAAGTGCAGCGTGCGAATTTCATTCCATATATTGCGATAAGTAAAATCAATGCTCCCCACAAGATTTTGTTCTAACGGCCCAAAACTGAATAAATCACAGGCTGAAAGACTATCTTTAAACTCAGTAATACGTGTAGTGGGATCGGAAGTTAAATTCACAGCAATAACAATATTACGAATTTCACAAGCGGTTGCTAAAATATCACCACCTGCTGCCGGGTTTTCTCGTGAAAAAGACAAACGGAGATCCGCCACAAAATTGCGCAAAGTTTCAATCTCGATAGAGCGACTAAATAAATAAAGTTGTGTTTCGGCTGTAAGCAAGCAATTAAAATATGCCCATGCGACTAACTTATTAAGGCTTTTGTTATACTCTATAATACGATTTTGAGAAAACATCATCGTATTTGGCGCTCGATTGATAAGATACCAACCGTCTTGGAAATGCTTATTACCCTTCACTTCTAAAAATGAAATATGTGGTTCGGATAAATTACGGGAAATCTGCGAATTAAGTAAAATCACTTTGCCCGGTAGTTCCTCAAATGTCGTATAAAGTTTACGGGTAAGAACATTAATATCTTGTGGTACAACGCTTGAGTTAATTTTATATTTACGGGCAAAACTCACCAAATTATGATAGCTCATCATCAAAAACTTCACTAAGTTATCATGGCTTTCTTTGGCACGCTTAATTTTCCAAAACGGGCGATAATTCAGCTCGTGAATTTGTTCGGTACTCCAGCCCCATTCCTGAGCCAAAATTTGTATATAATCGGTACGCCAGTTATGGGTTTTATATAAGGCTAAATCTTCTGTTACTTTGACATAAAAACAGCGACGTACAAAATCAAGGCGTTTAAATTCGGAAAGTGCGGTCAAATAATCCGTTACTTTAGAAAGAATCGCAATGTAAGGATCAAAATGATGGGCTGGCGTAGTGTTGCCGGAAAAGAGATCTTCTTTGAACTGGCGGGCAATAAGATGAGAATGCGGATATTCTTTAGAATAAACTTCCAACAACAAAATTTTGAGTACGGATTTATACGGCGAATCAATTCCTTTATAAAGTTGCCACAAGCCCGCACCAAAGTATTCCTTAGCCGAAAACTGTGCTAATCCGCCAAAATCAACCCAATCTTGCAAATCAAGTAAGCCGTTCTGAATTCGAGTTTTTACTTCGTTTTCATAGTCCGCTTCATTTTCTACCCATAAATGTAACCACAGTAACGGTTTCCCTGCCAAGCGAACGGCGGAGCGATAAAATTCGTCAAGCAATAACATATATTGTGCAGAACCGCTGTTTTCGCTCGTCAAAGGTTCGGAGTAGTATTCATGGCGGAAACGCTGTTGATCAACCAGATAAAAATTAATTTCAACCTCAAACCGCATCGCCCATTCTTTGATTTTTTGGGCTTTTTGTTCTAATAAATTACGTTCATTTTCCGTTAAATCTTCACGACAGCAGATCCATATATCCATATCAGAGCTACTACTTTGGCTGATAGATCCAAAACTGCCCATCACATAAATACCTAAAATCGGTGGATTATCGCCAAAGGGCTGCTCTTTTATTTGTTCGTAAAGTTCAGGATATTCGGAAGAAAGGAATTGTTGCTGATAATCCGATAACTTAAAATTTGCGACACCACAAAGGGATTGCGCCATATAACCGGATAAACTCGGATGGTTCAATTGAAACAGTAAAGGAAACAGAGATAAAACATGTTGAAATCCATCACTGGCTCCCGATAATGCACGTTCCAAACGGCGCTTATCAAGAATTTCCACACATTTTTTTGCTCGATTGAGATCGTACTTCAAGCGGCATCCTACCGAATGGAAAAAGTTGCGGATACTCTACCATTTTAAGGAGGTTAAAGCAAAGAATTACTACCCAATCTCAACCGTATTTGCTATATTCCCTGCTTTGTAATTTTATTGTAGGATTGAGCTTATGGAACAACCGTCTATGCCAACAAAATTTAGCGGGTTCACTTGGGGGCTTGCGGCTTTTTGCATGCCGGTTTTACTTTGGCCGCTGGCTTTGCTCATTTCCCCCCATTTTTCTCAAAATCACGCATTAACGGAAGGACAAATTAAGTTGTTCTCTATCCTATTTTGGATCTACCCTTTCATTCTCGCTATTATTTCGCGTTTACTGTATAAATTACATGCTAAACGCCCTAAACTTGCCGGACGATTACTCGGGATAAGTGCGGTCGGTTTCCATGGTATTTTAATTTATATTTGCTTGGCGAGTCGCTAAAAAATCCGCCAAAACCAACCGCACTTTAGGAATCATTGGCTTATTAAAACGCCAATAAAATCTTCCCAATATGCGTACCTTTGTCGATTTCCCTGTGTGCGTCTTGTACCTTTTTAAAATCATCGCATTGGTGCAAAATAGGTTTGGCAATTTTGCCACAGGCAAGTTTGTCCCATACATTTTCCAATAGAGATTGAGCAATCGTTGCTTTTTCTTCTGTTGTTCTACCACGCATGGTCGAACCGGTGATCGTGGCACGCTTCACGGCAATTTTGAGCAAATCAACCTGTTCCGCAATATTTCCCCCCATAAAACCGATCAGGAAAATTCGCCCGTCTTTATTGAGAATTTCAAGGTTTTGTGCAAAATAGTTTGCTCCCACTAAATCCAGTACGCCATCAACTCCTGTTTGATATTGACGAATCCTTTCCACAAAACTTTCGGTTTTATAGTTGATTGCAATGGCTCCAAGTTGTTCTACCACCTCACATTTTTCTGCATTCCCCACTGTTGCGAAAGTTTTTATTCCAAAGCTTTTTGCAATTGCCAATGCCGTAATCCCAATACCGCTGGTGCCACCATGCACAAGTAGGCTTTCACTCGGTTTCATTTGCTGTTGCATAAAAAGATTTGCCCACACAGTGAAAAAGGTTTCTGGTAACATTGCAGCCTCTTGCATAGTATAACCTTTTGGAATCGGCAAAGTTTGACTGGCTTTCACCACACAATATTCCGCATAGGCACCACCATCGGTTAAGGCACAGACAAGATCACCAATATTGAAATTTTTTACATCTTTCCCCAATGCCACCACTTCGCCTGAAAGTTCTAATCCCATGATTGGTGTTACATCTTTTGGCATTGGGTATAAACCTTGACGCTGCATAATATCCGGACGATTAACTCCTGCAAATGCCACTTTGACTAACAGTTCGTCAGATTTAGGTTCCGGAATGCGCGCGTGTTCGATAAATAATACGCTAGGATCGCCCCTTTCACGCATATTGATTTGTTGCATTGTATTCATCACATTTAATCTATTCTATTATCTAAAACAAAAAATGCGAAAAAACTGACCGTACTTTTTATTCATACCGTCTCATACCAAATGCGATTAACGTAAAGTGTGATACGACCTAAAGGCGTTTCCACACTAACTTCATCATCAATGGTTTTGCCAATCAAGGCGCGAGCCACTGGCGAATCAATAGAAATCCAGTTTTTCGCCGGATCAAACTCATCGCAGCCGACCAGTCGATATTGCTTTATCTCCCCCTCGTCATCTTCTAATTCCACCCACGCGCCAAAAAAGACTTTACCTTCTTGTTTAGGGTTGTAATCCACAATTTGTAAAACCTCTAAACGTTTGGTGAGAAAACGCACACGGCGATCAATTTCCCGTAATCGACGCTTGCCGTAAATATACTCGGCATTTTCACTGCGATCGCCTAACGCTGCCGCATCAGAGACCGCTTGAGTGACTTTAGGACGTTCTTCTTTCCACAAAAATTTGAGTTCTTTATCTAAGCTGTTCCAGCCTTGACGTGTAATGTAGTTTGATTTTGCCATTTATTTTATAAAGGTCGGAAAATTTATTGAATTATATTTGAGCCAAATTATCAAAACCAGTATTCTATGCCCGATTTTCATTAACTTTATTTTCAACAAAGACATATTCCGATGTTAAATCAACAAATCAGTCAAATTATCGCAACAGAGCTTAACGTTGCACCTAATCAAATTCTCGCCGCCATTCAACTTGTCGATGACGGCAATACCATTCCATTTATTGCACGTTATCGTAAAGAGGCCACTGGTGGTTTAGATGATACTCAACTACGCCATTTTGAAACCCGTTTGGGCTATTTACGTGAGCTTGAAGAACGCCGTCAAAGTATTTTGAAATCCATTGATGAACAAGGCAAACTCACCGATGAATTGCGCGCGCAAATTGAAGCGACTCAAAGTAAAACCGAGCTTGAGGATTTATATTTACCCTATAAGCCTAAACGCCGTACAAAGGGGCAAATTGCCATTGAGGCAGGGCTTGAGCCTCTTGCCGAGTTACTTTGGAACGAGCCAAAAAATGATCCGGAAACGACCGCACTTTCTTTTGTGAATGCCGAAAATGGCGTGGCAGATGTCAAAGCCGCATTGGACGGCGCACGCTATATTTTAATGGAGCGTTTTGCCGAAGATGCGCAATTATTGGCAAAAGTGCGACAATATTTGCAGCAAAATGCCCAAATTGAAGCGAAAGTGATTGAAGGAAAGGAACAGGAAGGGGCAAAATTCCAAGATTATTTTGACCATCAAGAATTGCTGAAAAATGTACCTTCACACCGAGCCTTAGCCATGTTCCGAGGGCGTAATGAGGGCGTTTTACAACTGACTTTAAATGCGGATCCCGATGCAGAGGAAGGGGCGCGCCACAGTTATTGTGAAGACATTATTCGAGAACATTTGGGCGTGTATTTCAGCGGTCAGCCAGCGGATAAGTGGCGCGAGCAAGTGATTACATGGACATGGAAAATCAAAGTTTCCTTGCATTTAGATACAGAATTAATGAGTGCCTTGCGTGAAAAAGCAGAAGAAGAAGCCATTGATGTTTTCGCCCGAAATCTGACCGCACTTTTAATGGCAGCACCAGCCGGATCAAAAAATACTATGGGGCTTGACCCGGGGTTACGCACCGGGGTGAAAGTTGCCGTGGTGGATAACACAGGGAAATTATTGGATACTGCGACCATTTATCCTCACACCGGTCGTGAGAGTGAAGCGCGAATGACCTTATTTGGCTTGATTTGCCAGCATAATGTGGAACTTATTGCCATTGGTAATGGCACGGCCTCTCGTGAAACGGAACGTTTTGCGAAAGAAGTGATTAAAGAAATCAAAGAAAATAAACCGCAGACTGTGGTGGTGAGCGAAGCGGGCGCTTCAGTTTATTCCGCTTCCGAATTTGCCGCCAATGAATTTCCAAATTTAGATGTTTCCTTGCGTGGGGCGGTATCCATTGCCCGCCGATTACAGGACCCGTTGGCGGAACTGGTGAAAATCGAACCCAAAGCGATTGGCGTGGGGCAATACCAACACGATGTCAACCAATCCCAATTAGCCCGTAAATTAGATGCGGTGGTAGAGGACTGCGTAAATGCAGTGGGTGTTGATTTGAATACGGCTTCCGCACCATTACTTGCCCGAGTCGCCGGAATGACAAAAACCTTAGCGCAAAATATTGTGGCTTATCGTGATGAAAACGGTCGTTTTGACAGCCGTGAACAACTGAAAAAAGTGCCTCGTTTGGGGCCAAAAGCCTTTGAACAATGTGCCGGTTTTATGCGAATTGCAGACGGAAAAAATCCACTGGATGCGTCAGGGGTTCATCCAGAGGCTTATTCATTGGTAGAAAAAATCTTACAAGCGACCCAACAATCCATTCAAGAATTAATGGGAAGCCATACGGTGCGTCAGCTTAACGCCGCACAATTTACCGATGAACGTTTTGGGTTACCAACGGTGCAAGATATTTTCAAAGAATTGGAAAAACCGGGACGTGACCCTCGTGGTGAATTTAAAACCGCCACCTTTATTGAAGGCGTGGAAGAAATCACCGATTTAAAAGTCGGTATGATTTTAGAAGGCACAATTACGAATGTCACCAATTTTGGCGCATTCGTCGATATCGGCGTACATCAAGACGGGTTGGTACACATTTCATCACTCAGCGACAAATTTGTAGAAGATCCACACCAAGTAGTGAAAACCGGCGATATTGTGAAAGTCAAAGTATTAGATGTGGATATACCGCGTAAACGCATTGCACTGACAATGCGATTGGATGAAAGTGCGGTAAAAAATACTGATAAATCCGACCGCACTTTATCGACCAGATCGAAGCCTAATACGACACATCAAGATCGCCATTCACGCAGCCAAAATAACAGTGTGATGGGGAATGCCTTCGCAAATGCACTAAAAAATTGGAAAAAATAATCGATATTTATAGGGGAATGTAATATTCCCCTTATTTTTTCATTTCGTCCGTCAAACCAACTCTAAATAGGTAGAAATTAATGTGAATTTTCAAAAATGAGATCAAGTTAACATTTTTTCTGATTTACTTTCTTTAAAATAGCGCGTAGCTAAATTTTAATCTTTTATACAGAGGTGACTTATGACAGACTTAAACAAAGTAATTAAAGCGCTTGAAACCCTTGGTATTTATGACGTAAAAGAAGTTGTCTATAACCCAAGCTACGAGCAATTATTTGAGGAAGAAACCAAACCCGGATTGGAGGGTTTTGAAAAAGGGACATTAACCGATACCGGCGCCGTAGCCGTTGATACCGGTATCTTTACCGGTCGTTCCCCGAAAGATAAATATATTGTTTTAGATGAAAAAACCAAAGATACCGTTTGGTGGACATCTGATGCTGCTAAAAACGACAATAAACCAATGAATCAAGCCACTTGGCAAAGTCTTAAAGAGTTGGTAACCAATCAATTATCCCGTAAACGTTTATTTGTCGTTGATGGTTTCTGCGGAGCAAGCGAAAAAGATCGCATTGCCGTCCGTATTGTGACTGAAGTAGCATGGCAGGCGCACTTTGTGAAAAATATGTTCATTCGTCCAACGGAAGAACAACTAAAAGACTTTGAACCTGACTTTGTCGTGATGAACGGTTCAAAAGTAACAAATCCAAACTGGAAAGAACAAGGTTTAAATTCTGAAAATTTTGTTGCGTTCAACTTAACTGAAGGAATTCAATTAATCGGTGGTACTTGGTACGGTGGTGAAATGAAAAAAGGTATGTTCTCCATGATGAACTACTTCCTTCCGTTAAAAGGTGTAGGGGCAATGCACTGCTCTGCAAATGTTGGTAAAGACGGTGATGTCGCTATTTTCTTCGGTCTATCCGGTACCGGTAAAACCACGCTTTCAACCGATCCGAAACGTGAGTTAATCGGTGATGATGAACATGGTTGGGATGATGTGGGTGTCTTCAATTTTGAAGGTGGCTGCTATGCCAAAACCATTCACCTTTCTGAAGAAAATGAACCGGATATTTACCGTGCAATCCGTCGTGATGCATTATTGGAAAACGTTGTCGTACGTGCTGACGGCTCTATTGATTTTGATGACGCTTCAAAAACCGAAAATACACGTGTATCTTACCCAATTCACCATATTGATAACATCGTTAAACCAGTTTCCCGTGCAGGTCATGCAACCAAAGTTATTTTCTTAACGGCTGATGCTTTTGGTGTTTTACCGCCTGTTTCTAAGTTAACACCGGAACAAACCAAATATTATTTCTTATCAGGTTTCACCGCAAAATTAGCAGGTACAGAACGAGGCATTACCGAGCCAACTCCAACATTCTCTGCCTGTTTTGGTGCGGCATTCCTGACTCTACACCCGACACAATATGCCGAAGTTTTGGTAAAACGAATGGAAGCTGCCGGCGCAGAAGCTTATTTAGTCAATACCGGTTGGAACGGCACGGGCAAACGTATCTCTATTAAAGATACCCGAGGTATTATTGACGCTATCTTAGACGGCTCAATCGAAAAAGCGGAAATGGGTAAATTACCAATCTTTAACTTAACGATTCCAAAAGCGTTGCCGGGTGTCGATTCTGCGATTTTAGATCCGCGTGATACCTATGCCGACAAAGATCAATGGCAAGCAAAAGCGAAAGACTTGGCGGGGCGTTTTGTGAAAAACTTTGAAAAATATGCAACCAATGCTGAAGGTAAAGCATTAATCTCAGCAGGTCCTGAAGCATAATCGGAAAATATCTTAGATAATTCAACCGCACTTTTCAGTGCGGTTTTTTCGTTAGATTTCGACTCACACCGACAAGTCCCCCTCTAATTTTTAATCTCCACGACACAAAACTTTGGTAACTTTGACTGTTTTTTAGCAATAAAAAAGTGTGGCCAACTTGACCACACTTGGTTCTCTTATCTTATAAAACTATTTATTTAATTTCGCCTTATAAGTCGGATTCATCAGGTTCTCAACAGAGAGGATATCATCTAATTGCTCTGCGGTGAGTAATCCTTTTTCTAACACGACTTCGCGTACACCTTTACCGGTTTCGGCACAAATTTTACCGACTAAATCCCCATTATGGTGACCAATAAATGGGTTTAAGTAAGTCACAATACCGATTGAGTTAAATACATAGTTTTCGCAAATTTCTTTGTTTACGGTGATGCCGTCAACACACTTATCACGTAAATTGACACAAGCGTTAGTTAAAATGTCGATAGATTCAAACATAGCTTGACCGATTACCGGTTCCATCACATTTAATTGTAATTGACCCGCCTCAGAAGCAAAAGTCACGGTAGTATCGTTACCAATCACTTTAAAACAGACTTGATTTACCACTTCAGGCACAACCGGATTCACTTTTGCCGGCATAATGGAAGAACCGGCTTGCAACTCAGGAAGATTGATTTCTTTTAAGCCTGCACGCGGACCGGAAGAAAGTAAACGTAAGTCATTACATACTTTAGAAAGTTTTACCGCTGTGCGTTTTAATGCGCCGTGTACCATGACGTAGGCTCCGCAGTCAGAGGTTGCTTCAATTAAGTTTTCAGCCAACACGCACGGTAAACCGGTTACTTCCGCAAGGTGTTTCACAGCAAGTTGCGCGTAACCTTGCGGTGTGTTTAAACCGGTACCGATTGCCGTCGCACCAAGGTTAACCTCAAGTAATAATTCGGCAGTACGTTTTAAGTTACGGACTTCTTCTTCAAGCAATATCGCGAAGGCTTTAAATTCTTGTCCTACGGTCATTGGCACCGCATCTTGCAACTGAGTACGCCCCATTTTCAGTATGTTATTGAATTCTTTTGCCTTGTTTTCAAACCCTTCTTGCAGGTATTGAATTTTATCAACCAGTTTTAAAATACTGTTATATACTGCAATACGGAAACCGGTAGGATAAGCATCGTTAGTCGATTGACTGGCGTTCACGTGATCCATTGGATCTAAGAATTGGTATTCCCCTTTTTGATAACCCAGTTTTTCCAACGCAAGATTCGCAACCACTTCATTGGTATTCATATTTACCGAAGTGCCCGCACCGCCCTGATATACATCTGATGGAAATTGATCAAGACATTTACCGGTCGTTAAAATTTCATCACAGGCTGAAACGATCGCTTTTGCGATATCTGCCGGAATAGCGCCTAACTCGCCGTTCGCTAAAGCGGTAGCTTTTTTTACCATCACCATACCGCGTACAAATTCCGGTACGTCAGAAATGGTCACATTAGAAATATTGAAATTTTCAACCGCTCTTAGTGTATGGATACCCCAGTAAGCATCCGCCGGTACTTCACGTTCACCCAATAAATCCACTTCTTTTCTAGATTGTGTCATTTTGCTCACCTATTTGAGTTAATTAATCTGCCAACATTATAGAAATTTTTACAAGAAAAAAATTGATTGAGATCACATTTTTGAATGGGACTTCAAGACATATTTTCATCATTCAAATTAGTTTTTTTAGGGCTAAAAATTTTTTAATTTTTCTCTTGAAAGTAAAATTTTTATTCCCATATAAGGTGGGAATTTCACATTTTTAAAGAAGGAAATTAATCATGAATATTCGTCCATTACACGATCGTTTGATTATCAAACGTGAAGAAGTTGAAACCTTATCGGCAGGCGGTATCGTATTAACCGGTTCTGCGGCGACAAAATCAACCCGTGCAAAAGTATTAGCAGTGGGAAAAGGTCGTATTTTGGAAAACGGCACAGTTCAACCTTTGGATGTTAAAGTAGGTGATATAGTGATTTTCAATGACGGCTATGGTGTGAAAAGCGAAAAAATCGATGGAGAAGAAGTATTAATCATCTCTGAAACCGATGTTTTGGCGATTGTTGAGTAAAACTTCACAAAAAATAACCGCACTTTGAAACAAATTAAATTAAAGGAAACAATAAAATGGCAGCAAAAGACGTAAAATTTGGTAATGATGCGCGCGTAAAAATGTTAAACGGCGTGAACGTATTAGCGGATGCAGTGAAAGTAACTCTTGGTCCGAAAGGTCGTAATGTTATTTTAGATAAATCATTCGGAGCGCCAACTATCACTAAAGATGGTGTCTCTGTAGCACGTGAAATTGAATTAGAAGATAAATTTGAAAACATGGGCGCACAAATGGTGAAAGAGGTTGCCTCTAAAGCCAATGATGCGGCCGGTGACGGTACAACTACTGCAACCGTTCTTGCGCAGGCGATTGTCAGCGAAGGCTTAAAAGCCGTCGCTGCCGGTATGAACCCAATGGATTTAAAACGCGGTATTGATAAAGCAGTAAGTGCGGTTGTTTCTGAGCTTAAAAATCTTTCTAAACCTTGCGAAACTTCAAAAGAAATTGAACAAGTAGGGACAATTTCAGCAAATTCAGACAGCGTTGTCGGTCAATTAATCGCACAGGCGATGGAAAAAGTAGGTAAAGAAGGTGTAATCACCGTGGAAGACGGTACCGGTTTGGAAGATGAACTTGCCGTAGTAGAAGGGATGCAATTCGATCGCGGTTATCTCTCTCCATACTTTATTAATAAACCGGAAGCCGCAATTGTTGAATTAGACAATCCATATATTTTATTGGTAGATAAAAAAATCTCCAATATCCGTGAATTACTACCCGTGTTGGAAGGAGTGGCGAAAGCAGGTAAACCATTACTCATTATTGCTGAAGATGTAGAGGGCGAAGCACTTGCAACTTTAGTCGTGAATACAATGCGCGGTATTGTAAAAGTAGCAGCAGTAAAAGCGCCGGGCTTCGGTGATCGTCGTAAAGCAATGCTACAAGATATTGCTATCTTAACTGCAGGTACTGTGATTTCTGAAGAAATTGGTATGGAGCTTGAAAAAGTGACGTTAGAAGATCTTGGTCAAGCAAAACGTGTTGTGATCAATAAAGATAATACAACCATTATTGACGGTATCGGCGACCAAGCGCAAATCAATGGTCGTGTAGCACAAATTCGCCAGCAAATCGAAGAATCCACGTCTGATTATGATAAAGAAAAACTTCAAGAACGTGTGGCTAAATTAGCCGGTGGTGTCGCAGTTATCAAAGTTGGTGCAGCGACCGAAGTAGAAATGAAAGAGAAAAAAGACCGCGTTGATGACGCATTACACGCCACTCGTGCAGCAGTAGAAGAAGGTATCGTTGCTGGCGGCGGTGTTGCTCTAGTTCGAGCTGCATCTAAAGTTGCGACAACATTAAAAGGTGATAACGAAGAACAAAACGTGGGGATCAAACTTGCGTTACGTGCAATGGAAGCACCTTTACGTCAAATCGTGACTAACGCAGGCGAAGAAGCCTCAGTGGTTGCAAGCGCAGTAAAAGCCGGTGAAGGCAACTTTGGTTACAATGCCAGCACCGAACAATATGGCGATATGTTGGAAATGGGTATCTTAGATCCAACCAAAGTAACCCGTTCTGCATTACAATTTGCCGCATCTATAGCAGGTTTGATGATTACTACAGAATGTATGGTAACCGAACTACCAAAAGATGAAAAAGCAGATTTAGGTGCTGGTATGGGCGGCATGGGTGGTATGGGCGGAATGATGTAATAGCCATCCTATCATCAAATAAAAAGTGCGGTCGTTTTCCAATGGAAAGCGATCGCTTTTTTATTTATAAAGGTTTACACTGAAAAAAATTTTTATCATGGAAACAAACAATGACAATTTCTCAAAGCGAACTTAACCAACACCTCCAATCTGCCGGTATCGCTATTAACGCAACAGAACTTCACGGCTTTCTAAGCGGATTAATTTGTGGTGGCATCAAAGATCAAAGTTGGCTGCCACTGCTCTACCAATTTACTCACGATAATCACGCTTATCCGACCGCACTTTTAGAACAAGTAAGTGAACTTTATCAAACAATTTCCAAGACATTGGCGGATGTCGAAAGTTTTTCTTTTGAATTGGGATTAATTGAGAGCGAAAATGTATTCACACGTGCAGATAGCCTATCCGAATGGTCAAATCATTTTTTACTAGGATTAGGATTAGCCCAGCCTCATTTGGACAAAGAAAAAGGTGAAATCGGCGAAGCCGTAGCTGATTTACATGATATTTGCCAGTTAGGCTATGATGAAAATGACGATGAAGAGGAAATGAACGAAGCGCTTGAAGAAATCATTGAATACGTAAGAACTATCGCAACATTGTTTTACACTCAATTTAATCAAGCACTAAACACGGATAAGCCAATATTACACTAACGAAAAAACACACATAAAGGAGAAAAAAATGGATCTTGCGTATATGGTCGAATTGCCCCAAGAAGAATTTGTTGAACGTCGGAAACGGGTTCTCGCAAACATGCAACCTCATTCTGCGTTGTTACTGTTTTCTGAAATTGAAAAACGTCGTAACAATGATTGTACTTTTCCTTTTCGCCAAGATAGCTATTTTTGGTATTTAACCGGTTTTAATGAACCGAATGCCGCCTTGCTATTAGTGAAAACCGCACAATCTGAAAAAGCGATTATCTTTCTTCGACCAAGAGATCCTTTACTTGAAACTTGGAATGGGCGCCGTTTAGGGATTGAACGAGCGCCACAAAAACTCAAAATAGACGAAGCCTACTCTATTGATGATTTTAGTGTCGTTTTTCCTAAAATTACCAAAAATCTGACCGCACTTTATTATATGCCTGAATTTCATTTATGGGGGAATAAGCTGCTTTCAGAAAGTGCGGTTAATTTTACGGAAATTTTAGATTGGCAGCCTATGATTAGCGAAATGCGCCTGATTAAATCTCCCAATGAAATCCGCTTGATGCAACAAGCAGGGCAAATTAGCGCACTGGCACATATCAGAGCGATGCAAAAAACACGCCCTAATCGTTTTGAATATGAAATTGAAAGTGAAATCTTGCACGAATTTAACCGCCATGGCGCACGTTTTGCTTCTTACAATTCGATTATCGCCGGTGGAGATAATGCCTGTATTTTGCATTACACAGAAAACGATCAACCCTTGAAAGAAGGTGATTTGGTTTTAATTGATGCAGGTTGTGAATTTGCTATGTATGCAGGAGATATTACACGCACATTTCCTGTTAACGGCAAATTTACCCAAGCCCAACGTGAAATTTATGATCTCGTTCTAAAAGCACAAAAACGTGCCATTGAATTATTAGTACCGGGTAATTCAATAAAGGCAGTGAATGATGAAGTGATCCGCATAAAAGTACAGGGCTTAGTTGAGTTAGGTATTTTACATGGAAATGTAGAGGAACTCATTGAGCAGAAAACCTATCGCCAATTTTATATGCACGGATTAGGCCATTGGCTCGGCTTGGATGTACACGACGTAGGTGAATATGGCGAAGAACGTAGCCGCACTTTAGAAGTTGGCATGGTGATTACGGTGGAACCCGGTTTGTATATTTCCGAAGACGCGGATGTGCCGGAACAATATAAAGGAATTGGTGTACGTATTGAAGATAATTTATTAATGACGGAATACGGCAATAAAATCTTAACGGCAGCGGTACCAAAAGAAATTGAAGAGATTGAAAATCTAATGAAAAAAGACCGGTAATTTCTCAAAATGTGATCTAGAGCAAGTTTTTTTAAATAGTGAAATGCTACTATCCTAGCAAAGTAAATAAGTCCAACAGATAAGGAGTCGATTATGTATAAACATGTTTTAGTCGCTGTGGATCTTTCAGATGAAAGTGAATTCTTAGTAAAAAAAGCGGTAGGAATTGCAAAACGTCATGATGCGAAACTATCAATCATCCACGTGGATGTAAACTTTTCAGATCTTTATACCGGATTGATTGATGTCAATATGTATTCTATGCAAGATCGAATTTCAAGTGAGACTCAAAAAGCATTGTTGGAACTCGCAGAGCAAGCCGATTACCCTATTTTGGAAAAATTGAGCGGTAGTGGCGATCTCGGACAAGTGCTTACCGATGCGATAGAACAGTACGATGTTGATTTATTGGTTACAGGCCATCACCAAGATTTTTGGAGTAAGTTAATGTCTTCAACACGCCAAGTAATGAATACGATTAAAATTGATATGTTAGTCGTTCCACTTCTTGACGATTAAATAACAGTTGTCTTATTTTTTAAACTAAAGAATAAGTTTCAACCGCACTTCTTGCATTATGTGTGAAGTGCGGTTTTTATTTTTAGATTTTAGTGGAAATTTTATCTAATGGTGTTTTTTCACAAGGAAAATAACAAATCGCTCAAATAACAAACAACATTAGATAATCACACGTAAAAAGTTTTTATAAACTCAAAAAATATGCAACAATGGAGTGCTTTACTTTTTAACTTTAAATTATTTTTACAACGGGTTTATGATGAAAACAACAGCGGAAATTAGACAATCGTTCCTTAATTTCTTTCATAGTAAAGAACACCAAGTGGTCGCAAGTAGCTCGCTTGTACCTGAAAATGATCCAACGTTACTTTTTACCAATGCGGGAATGAACCAATTTAAAGATGTATTCTTAGGTTTGGACAAACGCCCTTATTCGCGTGCGACAACGGCTCAACGTTGTGTACGTGCCGGTGGTAAACATAATGATTTAGAAAATGTAGGTTATACCGCACGCCACCATACTTTTTTTGAAATGTTGGGTAACTTCAGCTTTGGTGATTACTTTAAACATGATGCGATTAATTTTGCCTGGGAGTTTTTAACTTCACCGCAGTGGCTTGGCTTACCGAAAGAAAAATTGTGGGTAACCGTTTATGAAACGGATAATGAAGCTTACGATATTTGGAATAAAGAAGTTGGCGTGCCAACAGAGCGCATTATCAGAATCGGAGATAACAAAGGTGCACCTTATGCCTCGGATAATTTCTGGGCAATGGGAGATACCGGTCCTTGTGGTCCTTGTACTGAAATTTTCTATGATCATGGCGACCACATTTGGGGCGGACCTCCGGGCTCACCAGAAGAAGATGGCGATCGTTACATCGAAATTTGGAATGTTGTATTCATGCAATACAATCGTTTGGCTGATGGAACAATGGAAAAATTACCACGTCCATCGGTGGATACCGGTATGGGCTTAGAGCGTATTGCTGCAGTGCTACAACATGTCAATTCAAACTACGATATTGATATTTTTAAAACATTAATTGCCAAAACTGCAGAGATTCTTGGAACAACCGATCTAGCCAATAAATCACTTCGTGTAATTGCTGACCATATTCGTTCTTGTGCCTACTTAATTGCAGATGGCGTAATTCCATCGAATGAAGGACGTGGTTATGTATTACGTCGCATTATTCGCCGTGCAGTGCGTCATGGACATTTACTTGGTGCAAAAGAAGCATTTTTCTACAAATTGGTACCAACGTTGATCGAAGTGATGGCGGAAGCCGGTCAAGATATCAAAGAAAAACAAACAAATGTCGAAAAATTACTGCGTTTGGAAGAAGAGCAATTTGCTCGCACATTGGAGCGTGGTTTAGCCCTTTTAGATCAAGCACTTTCTGAAGTGAAAGATGGGGTGCTTTCCGGTGAAGTCGCCTTCAAACTTTATGATACCTATGGTTTTCCATTGGATTTAACCGCTGATGTATGTCGTGAGCGTAATATTACTATTGATGAAGCAGGATTTGAACGTGAAATGGCAGCACAACGCACTCGCGCCCAATCAGCAAGTCAGTTCGGTGTAGATTACAATAATGCCATTCGTGTTGAAGGCGAAACACAATTTGAAGGCTATACCGAATCAGAATCTTTAGCAAAAATCACCGCACTTTTCCATGACGGCAAATCGGTAGAACAGATCTCATCCGGTCAGAGTGCTGTAGTTGTATTAGAAAATACACCATTTTATGCAGAATCAGGCGGCCAAATTGGCGACAGTGGTTACTTAACTATAGAAGGCGTTACTTTTAATGTTAAAGACACTCAAAAATATGGTCAAATATTTGGACATATTGGTGAATTAGAGCAAGGATCATTGTCCGTTGGGCAAACAGTGAAAGCGGTAGTAGATATTGAGCGCCGTAACCAAACCGCACTTAACCACTCTGCTACGCACTTGCTACATGCTGCATTACGCCAATTATTAGGAACACATGTTGCACAAAAAGGATCTCTTGTTTCAGAAACAGCCTTACGTTTTGATTTTTCACACCCAGAAGCGCTGGATAAAGAACAGATCTCAGAAATAGAACGCCTTGTAAACCAAAAAATACGCGCAAATTTCCCAATTCAAACAGAGATTATGGGAATTGAAGCTGCAAAAGAAAAAGGGGCTATGGCACTGTTTGGTGAAAAATATGGCGATCAGGTTCGAGTATTAACAATGGGAGATTTCTCTATTGAACTATGTGGAGGTATTCACGCAAAACGAACCGGTGATATAGGTTTATTTAAAATTACAGTAGAAACAGCTGTTGCTGCGGGAATTCGCCGAATTGAAGCAGTAACCGCAGAAAATGCGATCAATTGGATATTAAGACAACAGGGTATTTTGAACCAAAGTACAGAATTGCTAAAATCGGATACAAATACTCTTGTAGATAAAATCCAGCAACTTCAAGATAAAGCAAAGAAACTAGAGAAAGAACTTCAAAGTCTAAAAGAAAAAGCAGCAATGCAGGCTGGTTCTGATTTAGTCAAAAGTGCGGTCAAAATTAATAATGTTTCAGTTATCCTTCGTCAATTAGATGGTGTTGAGACAAAATCACTACGGGTACTAGTTGATGATTTAAAAAATCAGCTTGGTTCCGGTGTTATTGTGTTTGCATCTATTGTGGATGAAAAAGTTAATCTTATTGTTGGTGTAACAAAAGATTTAACCACTAAAATAAAAGCCGGTGAACTTGTAAATTTAATGGCTCAGCAGGTTGGCGGTAAAGGTGGCGGTCGCCCGGATATGGCTATGGCAGGAGGCGCCCAACCGGAAAATGTGACAGAAGCCTTAATTGTTGCCCAGAACTGGCTAAATGAAAATCTGTAGTGCAATCCTTGGTTGGTCGGACGCCAACTATTTTTTGATTGATAGGGATATCTAATAAATGCGACCTAAGGAGATAAAAGATGTTAATCTTAACTCGTAAAGTTGGCGAAAGTGTACTTATTGGAGATGATATTTCTATCACAGTTTTAAGTGTACGTGGAAACCAAGTAAAGCTTGGTGTACAAGCACCTAAAGAAGTATCTGTTCACCGAGAAGAAATTTACCAACAAATAAAAAAGAAACAAGATGAACCATCTGCTGATGATTTATCTTAATTATTATGGATTTTAATATATGAAAGTGATCATTCCTGTTGCCGGTTTAGGCACTCGTATGTTACCTGCCACGAAGGCAATTCCAAAAGAAATGCTTACATTGGTAGATAAACCATTAATCCAATATGTAGTAAATGAATGTGTTGCTGCCGGTATTAAAGAGATTGTGCTCGTTACTCATTCATCAAAAAATGCTATAGAAAACCACTTCGATACATCTTTTGAACTTGAAACAATGTTGGAGAAACGTGTAAAACGCCAACTTTTAGAGGAAGTACGTTCTATCTGCCCTAAAGATGTAACCCTTATACATGTACGTCAAGGTAATGCAAAAGGTTTAGGGCATGCTGTATTATGTGGCCGTCCAGTAGTAGGTAATGAACCTTTTGCTGTTGTTCTACCGGATGTACTACTTGCCGATTTTAGCGCAAATCAAAAAAAAGAAAATTTGTCCGCTATGATTAAACGTTTTAATGATACTCGATCCAGTCAAATCATGGTAGCTCCCGTTAATCAGGAAGAAGTGAGTAGTTATGGTATTGTTGATTGCGGCAATGTAGAACTAAAAGATGGGGAAAGTGCTAAAATTGAAAACATTGTTGAAAAACCTTCAATTGAAGATGCCCCATCGAATCTTGCAGTAGTCGGCCGTTACGTATTTTCTTCTGCAATTTGGGATTTATTAGAAAAAACCCCAGTTGGAGTAGGCGATGAAATTCAATTAACCGATGCAATTGATATGCTTATTGAGAAAGAAAATGTCGAAGCATTCCATATGACTGGTAACTCTTTTGATTGCGGCGATAAAATCGGTTACATGCAGGCCTTTGTTGAATACGGTATTCGACATGAAAAATTAGGTAAAGATTTTAAAGCATTTATTAAAAGCCTTGCCAAGAGCTTATAAAAGTGATGAAAAGAGCGGTTAATTTTACCGCTTTTTTTATCCTACCTCATAGACAAATATGAAGCTCGATAAATTAAAGATGAGTATTTCTAATAAAGAAGACTGACTCCACAAATTTCAAATCAAACATCCTGTGAATATTCATTAAAATCATAAAACCTATACTGTTAGTTTTGCTTAAAATTTTCTATTTTTTCGGTATAAATTATGTTCTATAAAAATAGAATCACATCTATACTTACATATGAACTCTAAATAATAAAAAGCTCGCAGATTTGCGAGCTTTTTTACTTTATTATTCAATTAAATTATTCTGTCACTGTTTCTACAGCTTCTGGGCGCTCAACTAACTCAATGTAAGCCATTGGAGCATTATCACCTGCGCGGAAACCACATTTTAAAATACGGGTGTAACCACCTGCACGCTGAGCAAAACGTGGACCCAATTCATTGAATAATTTCGCAACAGTATCAATGTTACGAGTACGAGCGAATGCTAAACGACGGTTTGCAACGCTATCTTCTTTTGCTAATGTAATTAACGGTTCAACTACACGACGTAATTCTTTAGCTTTAGGCAAAGTTGTCTTAATAATTTCGTGACTAACTAAAGCACTGGCTAAATTACGGAACATCGCTTGGCGATGGCTGCTATTACGGTTTAGTTGACGACCACTCTTACGATGGCGCATGATCTTATCCTTCTAAGAAAAACCTTAATCTATGACCAAATTAGTCTTCAGCAATACTTGCTGGCGGCCAATTCTCAAGGCGCATACCAAGTGACAAACCACGTGAAGCAAGTACATCCTTAATTTCGGTAAGCGATTTCTTACCAAGATTAGGTGTTTTTAATAACTCAACTTCTGTACGCTGTACTAAGTCACCGATATAGTGAATTGTTTCTGCTTTCAAACAGTTAGCAGAACGAACTGTCAACTCTAAATCATCTACAGGACGTAATAAAATCGGATCAAATTCCGGTTTTTCTTCCTTAATTTCAGGCTGACGAACATCACGTAAATCAACGAATGCATCAAGTTGCTCTGCTAAAATTGTTGCTGCACGACGAATTGCTTCCTCAGGATCCAACGTACCATTTGTTTCTAAATTAATAACTAATTTATCCAAGTCCGTACGTTGTTCAACACGAGCTGCTTCAACATTATAAGAGATGCTTTCAACAGGACTGTAACAAGCATCAACAAGTAAACGACCAATTGGACGCTCATCTACTTGGATGCGAGTTGAAGCCGGAACATACCCTCTACCACGCTGAACACGAATACGCATACTAATCGAAGCATTTTCGTCTGTTAAGTGACAAATCACATGGTCTTGATTTACAATTTCAACATCCCCATCATGGGAGATATCCGCTGCAACAACAGGGCCAATTCCAGATTTATTTAGTGTCAGAATAACATCATCTTTATTCTGTACTTTGACCGCTAGACCTTTAAGGTTTAAAAGCACTTCAAGAACATCTTCTTGAACACCTTCCTTACTACTATACTCATGCAGTACCCCCTCGATCTCTACTTCAGTTACAGCACAACCTGGCATTGAAGACAGAAGAATACGACGTAATGCATTACCTAGAGTATGACCAAAGCCACGCTCTAACGGTTCAAGGATCACCTTAGCATGGGTTGAGCTAATTTGCTCAATATCTACTAAACGTGGTTTTAAAAATTCTGTAACAGAACCCTGCATTTTATCCTCTCTTTACTTTTAAGCTTCACTACTATTTAGAGTAAAGCTCAACGATCAGATGTTCATTAATATCTGCTGATAAATCAGAACGTTCAGGAATACGTTTAAAAACACCTTCCATTTTAGCTACATCAACTTCTAACCAAGTTGGCTTTTCTCTTTGTTCTGCTAATTCCAATGATGCCTTAATACGTGCTTGTTTTTTAGATTTTTCTCTAACAGCAATAACATCATTAACTGCAACCTGGAAAGATGGGATATTCACAACACGACCGTTTACCACAATCGCTTTATGACTTACTAACTGACGAGCTTCTGCTCGAGTTGCAGCAAATCCCATACGATAAACAACGTTATCTAATCTACCTTCCAATAACACTAATAAGTTTTCACCAGTGTTACCCTTTAAACGATTCGCTTCTTTATAGTAGTTACGGAACTGACGTTCTAAAATACCATAAATACGACGAACTTTCTGCTTTTCACGTAACTGACTACCATAGTCAGATAAACGCGGTTTACGAGCACCATGTTGACCTGGTGCTGTATCAATTTTACATTTTGAATCGATCGCACGCACACCTGATTTAAGAAATAAATCAGTGCCTTCACGACGGCTCAGCTTGAGTTTAGGGCCCAAATATCTTGCCATTTTCTTTCTCCAACTATCCTATTACGCCATTAAACACGACGTTTTTTCGGTGGACGACAACCGTTATGAGGAATCGGGGTTACATCTGTAATGTTCGTGATACGGAAACCCGCTGCATTTAATGCACGGATTGTTGACTCACGACCTGGTCCCGGACCTTTAACCATAACTTCCAAGTTCTTTAAGCCGAACTCTTTAACAATTTCAGCACAACGTTCAGCAGCAACTTGTGCAGCAAACGGAGTAGATTTACGAGAACCACGGAAACCCGAACCACCAGCAGTTGCCCATGCTAAAGCATTGCCTTGGCGGTCGGTAATAGTAACGATTGTGTTATTGAAAGATGCGTGAATGTGAGCTACGCCATCTACAACTTGTTTTTTTACACGTTTACGTGCACGAACTGGTGTTTTAGCCATTATTTACCCCGACTATTTTTTGATCGGCTTACGAGGACCCTTACGGGTACGCGCGTTAGTTTTAGTACGTTGACCACGTACAGGTAAACTACGACGATGGCGTAAACCACGGTAACAACCTAAGTCTAGAAAACGTTTGATGTTTAGTGTTACTTCACGACGTAAGTCACCTTCAACGGTAAATTTACCAACTTCGTCACGCAGTTTGTCAATCTGCTCTTCAGACAACTCTCTGATCTTAACATCTTCGGCGATCCCCGCTGCAGCACAAATAGCTTTTGAACGAGTTTTACCGATACCATAAATTGCAGTTAAAGCAATTACAGTGTGTTTATGATCAGGAATGTTAATGCCTGCAATACGGGCCACTATGCACTCCTATATTCTAAATTAATTGATATTCTGATCTTGAAAAGCCCGTTTCAGGATACTCAAACAGAATATCAAGGATGTAAATGAGTTGAGCAGTATAGCTGCTCAACTGGTTCTTTGCAAGAAAAAGTTATCAATTAACCTTGACGTTGCTTATGTTTAGGGTCGCTACATAATACACGCACAACACCCTCACGTTTAACAATTTTACAGTTACGACACATTTTCTTTACGGAAGCACGAACTTTCATTGCTTATCCTTTTTTACGTTAACTGGACAACTATTGTCCTAACCCCTTAAGGTTTGCTTTTTTCAATGCAGATTCATATTGAGACGACATTAAGTGACTTTGAACCTGTACAATGAAATCCATAATTACAACGACAACGATTAATAATGATGTTCCACCGAAGTAGAATTTAACATCCCAAGCCGATGTCATAATATAAGGAACCAAACAGACAAACGTTACATAAAGACCACCAATTAAAGTCAGTCGAGTCATTACTTTATCAATGTAACGTGATGTTTGCTCACCCGGTCTAATTCCTGGGATAAATGCACCAGATTTTTTTAAATTATCTGCCGTATCACGCGGGTTATATTGCATTCCAGTGTAGAAGAAACTGAAGAAAATGATTGCAATTGCATAAACAAGCAAATATAAAGGTTGACCAGGATTCAACAGTATTGATAAATTATTCAGCCACTCAAATTTATCATTTTGACCAAACCATTGAGTCAATGTTGCAGGAAATAAGATAATGCTGGACGCAAATATTGCCGGCATTACATTTGCCATATTAACTTTTAATGGTAAATGTGTTGAATGTCCACCTAAGATCTGACGACCTTGCTGACGTTTAGCATACTCAATTCGAATTCGACGTTGTCCTCTCTCTACAAAAACAACAAAATAAGTTACAGCAAACACAATTGCAGCTATTAGCAAAAGAACTAATGGATGCATTTGTCCTTGCCGAGCTTGCTCAATTGTCTCTAGAATAGCAGAAGGCAACCCTGCTACAATCCCTCCGAAAACAAGAATCGAAATACCATTACCAATCCCTCTCTCCGTAATTTGTTCACCTAACCACATCAAAAATATAGTACCAGTTACTAAACTTACTACCGAGGTAAAATAAAAACTGAATCCAACATTTGGAACCAATCCAGGTAACATATTTGGTAAACCCGTAGAGATCGCAACAGCCTGAATGGTCGCAAAAACTACCGTAGCATAACGAGTATATTTGGTAATCTTTCTCTGACCAGCTGCTCCTTCTTTCTTCAATTCAGCTAGAGCAGGAGAAACCGTTGCTAACAATTGAATCACGATAGATGCCGAGATGTACGGCATGATACCTAACGCAAGAATTGACGCTCGACTTAATGCACCACCAGAGAACATGTTAAACATATCAATGATGGTACCTTTTTGTTGTTCAACTAATTGAGCGAGTACGGCTGCATCAATACCAGGAACCGGAATAAATGAACCAATACGATAAACAATGAGTGCACCTAAAACAAAAAGCAATCTACTTCTTAGCTCACTTTTACCACTATTGGTACTTCTAGCTTGATAACCTGGTTGTTTAGCCATTTGCTAATTATTCCTCAATTGAACCGCCGGCAGCTTCAATTGCTGCTTTAGCACCTTTAGTCACACGTAAACCGCGGACAACCACTGCAGACTTCAATTCGCCAGCCAAAATAACTTTAGCAAATTGAACATCCTTAGTTAAAACATTTGCAGTTTTTAGTGTCTCTAAAGTTACCACACTGTTTTCTACTTTATCCAAGTCATTCAAACGAACTTCCGCAGTAACGGCTGATTTCATTGAAGTGAAACCAAATTTTGGTAAACGACGGTACAATGGCATTTGACCACCTTCAAAACCTCTTCGAACTCCGCCACCGGTACGAGATTTTTGACCTTTATGACCACGTCCACCAGTTTTACCTAGACCAGAACCAATACCACGACCAAGGCGTTTAGAACTATGTTTTGCGCCTTCAGCCGGGGATAGAGTATTTAAACGCATCTCTTACTCCTCTACTTTAACCATGTATGAAACCTGGTTAATCATTCCACGTACTGCTGGTGTATCAATTAACTCAACTGTGTGGTGCATATGGCGAAGACCAAGACCACGCAAGGTAGCTTTATGCTTCGGTAAACGAGCAATCGAACTACGAACTTGTGTTACTTTAATAGTTTTAGCCATTATCAATTACCCCAAAATTTCATCAATAGTCTTACCACGTTTCGCAGCAACCATTTCTGGTGATTTCATGTTTGCCAATGCATCAATAGTTGCACGAACAACATTAATTGGGTTGGTAGAACCGTATGCTTTCGAAAGAACGTTACGTATACCAGTAACTTCTAACACTGCACGCATCGCACCACCAGCAATGATACCTGTACCTTCGCTAGCCGGTTGCATAAATACACGAGAACCAGTATGGACACCTTTAACCGGGTGTTGCAATGTACCTTCATTTAAAGCTACATGAATCATATTGCGACGAGCTTTCTCCATCGCTTTTTGGATCGCTGCCGGAACTTCGCGCGCTTTACCATAACCAAAACCGACACGGCCGTTGCCATCACCAACCACAGTCAATGCGGTAAAGCTCATAATACGACCACCTTTTACAGTTTTTGATACACGGTTTACTGCGATTAGCTTCTCTTGCAGTTCACCAGCTTGTTTTTCGATGTTTGACATCTCAATTTACCCCATTAGAACTGTAGACCAGCTTCACGAGCAGCGTCCGCTAAAGTTTGGACACGTCCATGATATTTAAAACCGGAACGATCAAAAGCAACAGCCTTGATGCCTTTTGCTAATGCACGCTCTGCAACAGTCTTACCTACTACAGCAGCAGCGTCTTTGTTACCAGTATACTTTACTTGCTCACGAATTGCTTTCTCAACAGTTGAAGCAGCGGCAAGCACTTCTGAACCGTTCGGTGCAATAACCTGTGCATAAATATGACGAGGAGTACGGTGAACAACTAAACGAGTTACACCTTGCTCTCTCATCATATAGCGTGCACGAGCTGCACGACGGATACGAGCTGATTTCTTATCCATAGTGTTACCTTAATTATTTCTTCTTAGCCTCTTTGATACGTACCACTTCATCAGAGTAACGTACCCCTTTACCTTTATAAGGCTCAGGACGGCGATAAGCGCGAATATCTGCTGCAACTTGACCGATTAACTGTTTGTCAGCACCTTTCAATACAATCTCTGTTTGAGAAGGGCATTCAGCAGTAATACCTGCCGGCAAAGTATGCTCTACTGGGTGGGAATAGCCCAAACTTAATGCAACCACGTTACCTTTAAGTTGTGCTCTGTAACCAACACCAACCAATACCAATTTTTTAGTGAAGCCTTCATTAACACCGATAACCATTGCATTAACTAATGCACGAGCTGTACCCGATTGAGCATTCGCTTCAACAAAACCTTCACGTGGAGCAAAAGTTAGTTGACCATTATCTTGTTTAACTTCAACTGAATTATGAATTGTGCGAGATAACTCGCCATTTTTACCTTTTACTGTTAATAACTGACCGTTAAGTTTAACCTCAACACCGGCAGGAATATTAACAGGTGCTTTTGCAACACGAGACATTTTCCTACCTCTCTATTAAGCTACATAACAGATGATCTCACCGCCTAATCCAGCTTGACGAGCTGCGCGGTCAGTCATAACACCTTTGGATGTAGAAACAACAGCAACACCTAACCCGCCCATAACTTTTGGTAATTCGTCTTTACGTTTATAAATACGAAGACCAGGACGGCTTACACGTTGGATACTCTCTACAACCGGTTTTCCTTGGAAATATTTTAAAGTAATTTCCAACTCAGGCTTTACACCTTCTAAAACTTTAACGCTTTCGATATAACCTTCAGCAGCTAACACATTGGCAATTGCCACTTTTAGCTTGGATGAAGGCATACTGATCGCAACTTTGTTCGCAGCTTGACCGTTACGAATTCGGGTCAGCATATCTGCGATTGGATCTTGCATACTCATTGTACTTTTTCTCCGATTCCAAAATAAAGTGGTATATTACCAACTCGCTTTTTTAAGGCCTGGGATTTCACCACGCATCGCAGCTTCGCGGACCTTAATACGGCTTAAACCAAACTTACGAAGAACGCCATGCGGACGTCCTGTTTGGCGGCAACGGTTACGTTGACGGGACGGGCTAGAATCGCGTGGTAAAGTTTGTAACTTTAATACCGCATTCCAACGATCCTCGTCAGAGGCGTTTACATCAGAAATGATTTTCTTTAACTCTACACGTTTAGCATAGAATTTTTCAGCCAATTTAACGCGTTTTACATCGCGTGCTTTCATTGATTGTTTAGCCATGATAACCTGCCTTATTTACGGAATGGGAAATTAAAGGCAGCAAGTAGCGCTTGACCTTCTTCATCATTCTTAGCAGTAGTTGTGATAGTGATATCTAAACCACGAACACGATCTACTTTATCGTAATCGATCTCAGGGAAGATGATTTGTTCACGCACACCCATGCTGTAATTGCCACGACCATCAAATGATTTCGCACTTAAACCGCGGAAATCACGAATACGTGGAACAGCAATTGTAATTAAACGTTCAAAGAACTCCCACATACGCTCTCCGCGTAGTGTCACTTTACAACCGATTGGATATCCCTGACGGATCTTAAAGCCAGCAACAGATTTACGAGCTTTAGTTACTAAAGGTTTTTGACCGCTGATTGCTGTTAAGTCCGCTACTGCGTTGTCTAGCAATTTTTTGTCGGTCAATGCTTCACCCACACCCATATTCAGGGTAATCTTTTCGATTCGTGGGACTTGCATGACAGATTTGTAGCCGAATTTATTTTTTAATTCGTTTACTACTTGATCTCTGTAGTAATCATGCAGTTTCGCCATCGCATTACTCCAGTTTGTTAGATAATTTCATTGTTAGATTTAAAGAAACGTACTTTTTTACCTTCTTCAAATCTAAAACCTACACGATCAGCTTTATTTGTTTTTGGATTAAAAATCGCAACATTTGAAACATCAATTGCTGCTTCTTTTTTCACTAAACCGCCAGCCTTGCCTAATGCAGGAACCGGTTTTTCATGCTTAGTGACGATATTAATACCCTCAACAAATACTTTACCGTTTGGTAACACTTTAGTTACCTTGCCACGCTTGCCTTTGTCTTTACCGGCAAGCACGATTACTTCATCGTTTTGACGAATTTTTGCAGCCATTTGTCACTTCTCCTTACAGTACTTCTGGTGCCAAAGAAATGATCTTCATAAACTTCTCAGAACGAAGTTCACGAGTCACAGGTCCAAAAATACGGGTACCGATTGGTTGCTCAGTGTTATTATTTAAAATGACACAAGCATTGCCATCGAAGCGAATGACTGATCCATCTGGGCGACGAACACCCTTCTTGGTGCGCACAACAACTGCTTTTAATACATCACCTTTCTTTACTTTACCGCGAGGAATCGCTTCTTTCACAGTAATTTTGATGATGTCACCAATTGCAGCATAACGACGGTGCGATCCACCTAGAACCTTGATACACATTACGCTGCGAGCGCCTGAGTTATCAGCAACATCCAGCATAGTCTGTTCTTGGATCATATTAGTGCTCCGTTAAGTTAAAAAAACACCCTTTCGGGACGAACCTACCTACATAAGCATAAGACAGATGTAAGAGGTTGCGGAATATAGCATAAAGGACTAGGTGAATCAATAAGATTTATAGATAAAATATGAAAAAAATCTGAGAAAAAACAGGTATTTTTATAATGCCATCTGAGGAAAATACTCTGCTGTAATATCGACTAAATCCAATAAGGAAATTAATTGCACCCTATTTTCTTTCGGTAAAAGTGCGGTCAAATTTCTTGCTAAAATATCTTGTTCCAATGCAAAACAATGCGCTTTACAATGCTTAAAATAATTGTGGTATTTTACTATCAATAACACAGCGTCTTGCCAAAGCACAACGGCATCGCTTTCCGTTGCCAAAGAAAGATAACTCATTAATTCTTCTTTATCATAATAGGCCTGAGAAAAACAATAGAGCATAAATATCCCTTAAAATGTTAGTAATTTCTCTGCTTGGTTCAGCTTAGCGAACAATAAAGTGCGGTCAATTTTTTTTGCCGATACGATAAGGTTATCCTCTACGATACCAAATTTATCAAGTGTTTTTCGACAAATAAAACGCTGTTCGATATTGTATAAATCCAATAACTTAAATGTGCGGATAAAATCTTTTTGTAATAATCGCTCCGGTTGTTGTCCATTCAGCAAATTAAGCACGCCATCATCAATAAAAAACACACCGATGTCCTCTTCGTCGCAAAATGCAGTTGCGGCTAATAAGGCATCTAGCCCTTCTCGTGAAGAAGATATGCCATGGGGAGCAGAACGAAATAAAAAAGCAATTTTCATAACGTGATGACCCTATCGGTATTTAACGTTGAAGCCATAAATTCCCCTAAACCGGTAATTACAAATCCTTCTGCCAGATTATGATTATTCTTATTTTCTGCCGTCATTTCATTTACCACTCCGCGACGTTGCGAGGCTGCCACACATAAATATAAAGGAACACCATATTTGGCAGAGAACACTCGCCAATAGCGTTGTAAATTCACTTCATCAGCAGCAGGATAAACAAAGCAATTACCATTGCTCACCCCATCTTGGAAAAAGAAAATTTGTTTAATGCTATGCCCTTTTTCAATTAAAGCCTCTGCAAATTGATAAGCAAGATAAGCTCCTTGTGTACCGTAGATAGGACTTTTTACCGCAAGTACATAGTTCATTATTCTTGCTCTTGTTTAATTTGACGAATGTAAAGATAAACTGTATGGCGAGAAATATCCAAACGTTCCGCCACTAAATTGATAGCATCTTTAATATCAAAAATTCCTTTTTCATATAATGAAATTACAATTTGACGATTTTTATTATTATTTGCTACCGAGCGATCTGCATTAACTTCCTCAATAGTTTTTTCAACAGTTTGCGAAACCAAATCCTCCATAGAGTTAGCAAAATTCACAGAAGAGGTTTCTTCTGCCTCAATAGTTGGCATAAAAGATTGAATAAATTTTGAAACCGGTACATCAAGATTAATATTAATACACAACAACCCTATTATTCTTTGGTTTTTATTACGAATTGCAATGGTCACGGATTTCATCAAAACATTGCTTTTTACTCTTGTGAAATAAGGTTTTGAGACGCCTTCACTTTGCATATTATGCAAAGATCGCAGTGCTAAATCTGTAATGGGAGAACCCACTTGGCGATTAGTATTATGCCCGTTAGCAATACAAATAGCGGAGTGTTCTATATCGTCTAGGGAATGCAAAACAATCTCACAATGCTCACCAATAAGTGCGCTCACACCATTCACTACCGCTTTATAAGAATTTAAAATGGTATGATCTTCATCTGTGAAAATATATTCGTCATGTAACATGAATAAGTTCCGAATCTACGCTAAAAATAACCGCTCTTTTGCGAGGGAGGGTAAGAATAAAACATAACCAAAGGCTATGTTTTATTCAAATTGATAAATTATTTATCTTTAGGATTTACATCCAATACTTCTACTTCAAAATACAGCGTTGAATTTGGTGGGATGGAAGCGCCAGCACCTTGTTTACCATAGGCTAAATCAGGTGGAAGTACCAACTCAATTTTGCCGCCTTTTTTCACTAATTGAAGCCCTTCGGTCCAGCCCTTTACAACTTGCTCTAAACGAAACTCTGCCGGTTGACCACGTTCTACCGAACTATCGAAAACTTTACCGTCTGGTAATTTACCGGTGTAATGTACTTTCACCATATCCGTTGGTTTAATCACCTCACCTTTACCGGCCTCAACAACACGATATAATAAACCGGATTTTGTAGTTTTCACGCCCTCTTTCTTAGCAAACTCAGCACGATATTTATCGCCTTCATCTTGTGCCTTCTGTGCAATTTCTTTCATTTTCGCTTGTTCGCGTACAACGATTTTTTGTTGAAACTGCTCTAAAGTTTTCGTCAATTCACCAATCTTTTCTTCGCTAAATTTACCTTTCAATACATCTTCTACCGCTTTATTCACTTGGGCTTCATTTAACTTAATCTCGCCTTGTTCTGCCATTAATTTGGCTTGCGTCATAGAATAGGCAGTTAAGGCATAGGATACGTCATCATTAAATTTCTCATCCGCCTTTTCATCTGCAAAAACCGTTCCAGAAACAACCGCACTTACCATTAATGCAGTGAAGGAAAACTTTTGAATTTTTAACATTTTTATTAATCCTTTATAATAGAAAAGCAACGAATAGATTAAATCGGATTTAAGCTATTCTCAACTTTTTTTTAAATTTAGAGATAAATCATGCAAATTCAACAAATGTTAGAAAATCGCATTGCTGAACTTGAAATGAAAGTGGCATTTCAAGAACAGTTGTTAGAGGAATTAAACCAAGCATTAGTTCAACAACAATTTGATATGGATAAGATTCAGCTACAGTTGCGTTATGTAGCGAATAAATTGAAAGATTTCCAACCCTCAAATATCGCAAGCCAAGCAGAAGAAACACCTCCGCCTCATTATTGAAAAAAATGGATAATCAACAATATGATTATCCATTTTTACTTGTGATTATTTTACTACGCTAAACGGTAAGTCTTTATAAACTTTCCCCATAATTTGGATTTGAAGCTTATATTTACCAAGCGGATCAGATTCGTCAAAATACCAACATTTTACTAAACGTCTCCCGTTATCCAATGTTCCTAATCGACCACGAATAACATTCACTTTGCCGTCTTTTGAGATTGATACTTGGGAACCTTTTGCCTTAATCTCTTGTTTTCCCGGTGCTTTTAAAGTTTCTATCGTGCTAACCATTTCAGGAAACTGACCTTGGGCGACCCAACATAGTTGAAGATTGGATTGAGCACGTTGCAATACTGTCGTTTTGAGATCGGTAAAAGGTGTGGTTGAAGCATCAAACACAGAAAGATAAATTTCCGGTGAAAGCATTTTTTTATCTTTTTGATTATCAGACGTTTTAGCCTCCACCACATTTATCGCACCAAGTAGCACCGTTACAATAGAAATTAAACTGAGTGTTTTATTCATTTTTTTCCTTTGAATTAATAAAAATAAACTAAAAATTATTCACAAACTCGCTTACTCGTTTGTTCACCCCTATCGGGGCAGTTATCAAAGCCAACGCTCAAAAAAACGTTGTTCTTGTGACCGCACTTTACTGCACAACCATCATACCAATACAGCCTATATCGGCAAGCATAAGATTTGATGCGCCAAAAATAAACGGATAGTTATTAGAGGAAAACTGATCAAAGCGTACCAAAATTTGTGTTTTACCTCTCACCCACACCGTATCTTTCCAAGCTAACTCATTGTCTTTCGACACACCATCTGTGTCGCTCTCTACAATGAATTTCGCTCCTTGTAGGGTAAACCCAACCGGTAAAGAACTGGTCAAAATCCATCGTTCAATCGAACCTTGTTTTGCCACCACATCCACACGGCGCGGATCAAAACGTTTTTGGTTAATTAAACCGCTCGTTACATCCAAAACAAATGTTCTCTCTCGTTCAACCTTCGCATTTAACACAGATACGGCATCCGTCTCAAAGCGCACATCCATTTTCTGTGCGAAAGCTGAAAAGTCACCTTGAGGGCGTAGTTCTAACACAGTATTCTCTACTAATTCGCCATCAGAGGAAAAAACCTGTTTCACCTTATCAAAAATACCCCGTTTATGCCCTGAAATAAGCGAAACATTTCCTCCCTCACTTAAATTAATTAAGATTTCTGTCCGCTCACCCGGTGCCAAAATAAAAGATTTCACCACGTTACCTTGCGGAAGAAAGCCCAAATCTTTTGCAATCACTGTGATATCTTGATCATTATCTAAACGCAGATCATAAGCACGGGCTAAAGAGGCATTGAGCAAACGCAACCTCACCCAACCACGCGGCACGTCTAAGTAAGGGGCTTCCACACCATTGACTAATAAGCGGTTCCCCACAAAGTGCGGTTGATTTTGTCTGAATAGTTGTAACCCTTCACTATTAAATTCCATATCCTGTAAAATCAATGGAATATCATCTACCCCATATTTACGAGGAAGGGCTGATTTAACACTTTGCTCATCTTCAATCAACCACATTCCCACCAAGCCACGATAGGTTTGATAGGCAGAGTTAGCCAGTGTCGCAGAACGATACCAACAAGTCGCTGCCGGTTGCTCAATCGGCACAATCGGCGCCCAAGATTCACCTTTTTTAAGTACACGAGCCGCCCCGCCAAACAACTCACCAGAAGCCTGTACACCTTGGATAGAAAGAGAAATATGTTGCGGTAAATTATTGTGATAATTAAGTTTTGCAAAACTGCCCGACTTAATTTTGATTGTCGGCCCTAAATAATTGCCATTAAAGCCCCATACGCTAACTTGATGTTTGCCATCTAACTTATATCCCGTTTCTTCCATCGTCAAAATAATCGGGCGACCGCGGCGAACATCAATCAACGGCGGCACCGTCAATTTTGCACGGCTTGCTGCCATTAAAGGAGCAGGTACGCAAGCAAGTGCGGTTGAAATTGCCGTTGTTTTTAATAATTGACGGCGTGAAAGTTTAGGCATTCGTACTTTCCTTTTGGCATTGTGCGATTTCATCATCTAATTCGGCAATGCGTTTTTCCATCACACCATGACAATATGCCGCTAAATCCCGAACCGTTTCTTTGCTATAATTGCGAGTATCAATCGGTTCCATCATTTCACAAATCACTTTGCCGTTATCCCAACGATTTAAATCGATCTTATTATGTGTCGTGGAACAAACCACCGGAATAATCGGCACGCCCGCCGCCACTGCCGCATAAAAAGCCCCAGTTTTAAACGGTAATAAACCGCGCCCGCGACTACGTGTACCTTCCGGAAACATCCAAATAGAAAGATTATCTTGATTAATGCGTTCCGCAAGTTGGGTCATTGTACTATGAGCTTTAGAACGATTTTCTCTATCGAGAAAAATATTCCCCGTCACCCAATACAAAATGCCAAAGAACGGCACCCAAATCAGGCTTTTTTTCCCTACACTCACAGTGCGAGGCAACACCATATAAGAAATTGTCACCATATCGTAGTTATTTTGGTGATTACCAATATAAATCGCCTGTCCAAGATTTTCTTTATTTTTCGGAAAACGGTGTTCCACCTGTAAACCGAAAAGCGGATACAAACGCCCGAACCAACGCGCCATCACGCCCACATTACTTGGATTTTTAAAGCGAATAAATGAATAAATCGTGCCAAGCACACAAATTAAAATACAACAAACTACCACAATGAGGATTCGAGCCAGTTTTAACATATCAATACCTATGAGAAAATTTCGCAAAAGTATAGCAAATTAGAAGGAATTTTGTGCTAATCTAGACAAAAATTTACGGAAATTTTATGAAAAAGACTTATTTCATTTCAGATCTTCACCTGAGCGAAACCCAACCAAAATTGACCGCACTTTTCTTAGACTTTATGCACAACCTTGCCCTAACTGCAGAGGCTGTTTATATTCTTGGTGACTTATTTGATTTTTGGATTGGTGATGACGAACAATCGCCATTAATTACTCAAGTTAAAAGTGCAATTAAACATCTCACAGGACAAGGTATCGCCTGCTATTTTATCCACGGTAACCGTGATTTTCTTATTGGAAAACGCTTTGCTAAAGAAACAGGAATGACTTTACTGCCCGATTATCAAATGATTAATCTTTACGGTATGCCTACCCTACTCTGCCACGGCGATACCCTTTGTATTGATGATGTCAACTATCAACAATTCCGCCTCAAGGTTCATCAAAAATGGCGACAATGGCTTTTCCTGCATTTACCCTTAAAAGTGCGGTTAAAAATTGCGGAGAAAATTCGGGCAAAAAGCCGAAAAGATAAAGCACACAAAGCCGATGAAATTATGGATATCAATCTTCCCTTCACCTTAGCCAAAATGCAGCAATGCAATGCACCTCTCTTAATTCACGGGCATACTCACCGTGAAGCGATTCATCACTATGATGAGGGCAAAAAACGCATTGTATTAGGGGATTGGCGAACCAATTATGCCTCAATTCTCGTGGCGGAAGAAAATGGGGAAATTGACTTCCTAAAATAGCCTAATTCCGTGTGAAAATATTCAAATCATCTTTTCACACTTATAACTTTTTCATCTATCAAATAGCCTTTATTTCTTTCCAAAACCAAAACTCCTCACGTACTATCAAGCGGCAAGTGATTTTTACAACAGGAGTTTTTTATGTCTCAATCTCAATTTACTATCCACAATATTGAAACCGCACCGGAAGCCGCAAAAGAAGCCTTAACTGCGGTCAAAAATACCAATGGATTTATTCCAAATTTAATCGGCGTATTGGCTAATGCCCCCACCGCCTTAGAAACCTATCGCACCGTGGGCGGCATTAACGGTAGAAATAGCCTTACCGCAACAGAATGCGAGGTCGTACAAATTACCGCTGCTGTGGTAAACGGCTGTAGATTCTGTGTGGCTGGCCACACGAAAATTGCCTTAAAAGTATTAAAGTTAGAGGAAGAGCTTGTGAACCAAATCCGTGCCACTGCACGCATTGAAAGCGATGATAAACTTGATACCCTCGCCCGTTTTACCCTTGCGGTCATCTTGCAAAAAGCAAAACTCACACCGGCACAACTCCAAGCCTTTTTTGACGCAGGCTATACACAAGAAAATGCGATTGATGTCATCCTTGGCGTGAGCCTCGCCACATTATGTAACTATGTCAATAATATTGCAGAAACCCCAATCAACCCTGAATTACAGCCCTTCGCATAATTCCTTCTCTCCTTATGGCAAAGTATTATCTTTGCCATTTTTCTAGGGTATGTGGATATTTTGTCACCTTTAATCATCAATAAGTTATTAATAAAAAAGGAAATATAATGAACAGCCGTGATCTTTACCCTCATGAAATTTTACAAGATGTTATTGACAAAAGTTATGCCAAATCACAAGGCCATCTTAAAACCCTCGCCATTCTCAGTTTTTTAGGTGGAGGTTATGTCAGCTTCGGTTATATGGCTTATTTGAAAGTGGTGAGCGGAATACCCTCCGAGTGGAGCGGGCTTGCCACCTTATTAGGTGCGGCTGTGTTTCCTATTTGTTTAATCTGTATCCTCATCGGCGGAGGAGAACTCGCCACCGGAAACATGATGATGATGGCATTAGGGCGGCTCAGTAAACGTGTCAGTTTCAAAAAATTAGTCCAAAACTGGGGGATTGTCAGCCTTGGTAACCTTGCCGGCGCACTGTTTATGGCATTTTTCTTAGGACATTATGTGGGATTGGCAGAAGGTATTGCCTCCGCTAAAACTATCGCTATTGCAGAAGCGAAAGTACAAATGGATTTTTCTCGCGCCTTCATTTCTGCCATTGCCTGTAACTGGATGGTTTGTATGGGAATTTGGTTTTATTTTGGGGCAAAACAAACTTCAGGACGAATCCTTGCCATGTGGTTTCCTGTGATGATTTTCGTGCTTATCGGTTTACAACATTTTGTCGCCAATATGTTTATCATTCCTTCCGGAATTTTTGCCGGTGCGAATATCACTTGGGGAGAATTTTTCTTAAATATGATTCCGGTTTTTCTTGGTAACGTTACAGGTGGCGTGGCATTTGTGGGCGCTTCTTATTTGTATGCTTATCGTCATTTATTGAAAGAAGACTATCAGATCTAAATTTCATAAAGTGCGGTTAAAATCAACCGCACTTTTGTTCCATCTATTAAAAACTCGATCCCGGTTGGGTTAAAAATTCGATTTCTTCTGCGCTACTTTCCCGCCCTAATACGGCATTACGATGAGGATAGCGTCCAAAACGATCAATAATCACCTTATGTTTTAATTCAAAATCCACACTTTCCTCGGGGCCAAATTGTTCAAATAAAGGCACGGCTTGTTCATGAATCACTTTGCTTTCACTATGCATTAACGGCATTAGCATAAAATGACGTTCACGCACAGTCATAGTTTTAAATTCAGGTTGTTTCACCGCCTCTTGTGCCAACGCAATTGCCATATTGTCCTGTGCAAATGCCAAAGGGCTATCACGATGTAAATTGCGTGAAAACTGGTCTAATACAATAATCTCAGCCAATCGACCATATACCGTTTCACGCCAATGGCTTAATTCCGATTGCGCCGCTTGCTGCCATAAATCATAAAACCGCTCACGGATTTGGCGATCAAATTCCTCACTTTTAGCAAACCAAAACGGTTTTGTTTCCTCATTAAACCAAAAATCAAGTACGTGTTGATAAGACATTTGGGCCTCCTATAAATAAAAAACACACGCTATTTTACAGGAAAATCCTTTTAGAGAGAATGCCGCAAAACAACACGCAAACGTTTTCGTTTTCCTGCCTTTTCCTTTATAATAGCGCGCAATTTTCATTTCTATTCAGACTCAAAGGGAATCCTTATGTTTCAAATTTTCCGTGGCTCACCTGCCCTTTCCGAATTCCGCATCAATGGCTTAATGCAAAAATTCCAACAAAACGGGCTACCGGTACAATCCGTCTATGCCGAATACATCCATTTTGTCGAACTCAATACGCCCCTTTCCGGCGAACAAGAAACGAAGCTAAAAGCCTTGCTCCATTACGGCCCGACGTTGGCAGAACACGAAGCAAACGGTGAAACCTTTATTGTTATCCCACGTGTTGGCACCATTTCTTCTTGGTCGTCCAAAGCGACAGATATCGCACACAATTGTGGCTTAAAAGAAGTGGATCGGATTGAACGCGGTCTTGCCTATTACTTTGAATTTAACCAACCTTTAAATGAAAAAACACAAGAAAAATTAACCGCACTTTTGCACGATCGAATGATGGAAACCGTGGTGCGTGATGCCAAAGAGGCCGAAGTTTTATTCCACCACCAAGCTCCCAAACCATTCACCACCGTAGATATTTTAGGTGGCGGTCGAAAGGCGTTAGAAATCGCCAATATTGAACTGGGACTTGCATTAGCGGAAGATGAAATTGATTATTTAGTGGAAAATTTCACCGCACTCGGCCGCAACCCGAACGACATTGAACTTTATATGTTCGCCCAAGCCAACTCCGAGCATTGTCGTCATAAAATCTTTAATGCGGACTGGATAATTGATGGTGAAAAACAAGAAAAATCCTTGTTCAAAATGATCAAAAACACCTTCAAGAAAACCCCGGATTTCGTGCTTTCCGCCTATAAAGATAACGCAGCAGTGATGGAAGGTTCAAAAGTGGGTCGCTTCTTTGCCGATCAAGACGGGCAATATCGTTACCACAATGAAGATGCACATATTTTGATGAAAGTGGAAACGCACAATCACCCAACAGCGATCTCGCCTTTCCCCGGTGCGGCAACCGGCTCTGGTGGGGAAATTCGTGATGAAGGGGCAACCGGTCGAGGGGCAAAACCGAAGGCAGGTTTAACCGGTTTTTCCGTGTCAAATCTGGTGATTCCAAACTTTGAGCAACCTTGGGAAAATCCGCTTTCGAAGCCTAATCGCATTGCATCTGCCCTCGATATTATGATTGAAGGTCCGTTAGGCGGTGCGGCATTTAACAATGAATTTGGGCGCCCTGCATTACTCGGCTATTTCCGCACTTATGAAGAAAAAGTGAACAGTTTTAACGGCGAGGAAGTCCGTGGTTATCATAAACCGATTATGCTGGCAGGCGGTATCGGTAATATTCGTGCCGAACATGTGCAAAAAGGCGAAATTCCTGTTGGCGCAAAACTTATCGTATTAGGCGGCCCCGCGATGAATATCGGTTTAGGTGGCGGTGCGGCATCTTCCATGGACAGCGGTAAATCAAAAGAAGATTTAGATTTTGCCTCCGTTCAACGGGAAAATCCGGAAATGGAACGCCGTTGCCAAGAGGTGATCGACCGTTGCTGGCAACTCGGTGAAGATAACCCGATTTTATTTATTCACGATGTAGGCGCAGGTGGTTTATCTAATGCCATGCCTGAGTTGGTACACGATGGCGAGCATGGCGGTAAATTTGATTTACGTTCCATCCTTTGTGATGAAAAAGGCATGTCGCCTCTTGAGATTTGGTGTAACGAATCACAGGAACGCTATGTTTTAGCCATCGCCCCAGAAAAATTGGATTTATTTACCGCACTTTGCGAACGCGAACGTGCACCATTTGCGGTGATTGGTGAAGCTACGGAAGAAAAACATTTAACCTTGCACGACAGCCATTTCGATAATAATCCAATTGATTTACCAATGAACGTGCTGCTCGGTAAAACACCAAAAATGACCCGCAATGTGCAATCAAGAGCGGTCGAAAATCCACCTGTTTCACAAGACAATATTGTGCTGAAAGAAGCCCTCCATCGTGTATTACGTTTACCGGTGGTGGCAGAAAAAACCTTCCTCATTACCATTGGCGACCGCTCTGTCACCGGTATGGTGGCACGGGATCAAATGGTCGGTCCATGGCAAATTCCGGTTTCCGATGTGGCGGTCACCACCGCAAGTCTTGATAGCTATCATGGTGAAGCCATGTCAATGGGCGAACGTGCACCAGTGGCATTACTTGATTTTGGTGCCTCTGCTCGTTTGGCCGTAGCGGAATCCATCACCAATATCGCCGCTACCAATATTGGCGAGATTAAACGCATTAAACTTTCCGCAAACTGGATGTCGGCTGCCGGTCACGGTGGCGAAGATGCGGGACTTTATGAAGCCGTGAAAGCGGTGGGGGAAGAACTTTGCCCTGCGCTTGGTATCACCATTCCTGTGGGTAAAGATTCCATGTCAATGA
Source organism: Rodentibacter genomosp. 2 (assembly GCA_001999425.1). Taxonomy (GTDB): domain Bacteria; phylum Pseudomonadota; class Gammaproteobacteria; order Enterobacterales; family Pasteurellaceae; genus Rodentibacter. The sequence continues at coordinate 54,966 of MLHP01000034.1, forward strand.
AAACCACTTGGGAAGAAAACGGCGAGAAAAAAAACGTCACTGCTCCACTTTCTTTAGTGATCAGTGCCTTTGCCCGCGTGGAGGATGTGCGCAAAACCGTCACACCTCAACTTCGTACCGATAAAGGCGCATCCCGACTGTTGCTGATTGATTTGGGTGAAGGTAAAAATCGTCTTGGTGCAACCGCCCTTGCCCAAGTTTATAAACAACTGGGTGATAAACCGGCAGATGTAGAAAATGTGGGGGCATTGAAACACTTCTTTGAAGCAATGCAAACCCTTGTAGCAGAACGTAAATTATTAGCTTATCACGACCGCTCTGATGGTGGATTAATCGTCACCTTGGCGGAAATGGCCTTTGCCGGAAACTGTGGTATCGAAGTAGATATCTCCGCCTTAGGCGATAATGATCTCGCTGTGCTCTTTAACGAAGAACTGGGGGCGGTCATTCAAGTGGCGGAAAGCGAATTAACCGCTGTACGTGAAATCTTGAATGCGCATAATTTATTACCGCTTACCCACGAACTCGGTGCGGTGACCACAGATGATCATCTCGAAATCGCACGTGGCAATAAAAAACTACTCAGTGAAAAACGTTCTGAATTGCGTGGTATCTGGGCAGAATTAACCCATCAAATGCAACGTTTACGGGATAATCCGGAATGTGCCGATCAAGAATTTGAGGCGAAAAAAGATCCTGAGAACAAAGGATTATCTGCGAGCTTAACTTATGATCCGAATGAAGATATTGCCGCACCTTATATTACGAAAGGCGCAAAACCGAAAGTAGCCGTGTTGCGTGAACAAGGCGTAAACAGCCATGTGGAAATGGCGGCGGCATTTGACCGTGCCGGATTTGCTGCGATTGATGTTCATATGAGCGACTTAATGGCAGGTCGTTACCATTTAAATGATTTCAATGCGATGGTCGCGTGCGGCGGTTTCTCTTACGGTGACGTTCTCGGTGCCGGCGGTGGCTGGGCAAAATCGATTTTGTTTAACCCACAATTACGGGATCAATTCAGCCAATTCTTCGCCAATGAAAATACCCTTTCTTTAGGCGTATGTAACGGTTGTCAGTTTATCTCTAATCTTGCGGAAATCATTCCGGGTGCGGAAAACTGGCCTCGCTTTGTGCGAAATAAATCAGAACGTTTTGAAGCCCGTGTTGGTTTAGTGAAAATCAACGATACCCACTCTTTATGGTTCCAAGGTATGGCGGGTTCCCATATGCCGATTGCTGTTTCCCATGGAGAAGGGCGTGTGGAATTCAAAACACCGGAAAATTTAACCGCACTTCAAGCACAAAATTTAATTGTTGCGCAATATATTGATAGCCACCTAAATGTAACGGAAAGCTATCCGGCAAATCCGAACGGCTCTGTCTTAGGTATCACGGCGATTTCTAATACGGACGGTCGAATCGCAGCCATGATGCCGCACCCTGAACGGGTATTCCGTGCCGTGAGCAACTCTTGGTATCCGGAAGATTGGAGTGAGGATGGCGCTTGGATGCGTTTATTTAGAAATGCACGGGTGCAGTTTAAATAACAGTATTGGGCTTTAAAGCGTCGATGTGCTTTATGCTTAAAGCCCGATATAAGCTGAATATACGACCGCAAGTGCGGTCGTTTTTCTTTGTGTTTTAATCCACCATTTTCTTCAGTTGGTATAAATACGCTAAAGCCTGTTTCGGGCTTAGTTCGTCCGGATCAAGCTTTTCAATGGCTTCACGAAGTGCGTCCGTTTCCTGTTCAAAGGCAAGTTCACCTTGATGTCGATTAGCCTCACGCAAGGCTTGAATTTGCTGATCGGCAGCATGACCCGATATTTTTTCTAATTGCGTTAATTTTTGTTTCGCCAGTTTAATGACCGATTGCGGTACGCCGGCTAAAGCCGCAACCGCCAAGCCATAGCTTTTACTCGCTGCGCCTTCTTGTACCGCATGCATAAATGCGATGGTATTGTTATGTTCCAACGCATCTAAATGCACGTTGATAATACCGGGAATTTGTTCCGGTAAGGCGGTGAGCTCAAAATAATGGGTCGCAAATAAAGTCAGTGAGTGAATTTTCGCCAGATATTCTGCACACGCCCAAGCGAGAGAAAGCCCGTCATAGGTGGAAGTGCCACGTCCGATTTCATCAATCAACACCAGACTTTGTGCCGTGGCTTGGTGCAAAATATTTGCCATTTCGGTCATTTCCACCATAAAAGTCGAACGCCCTGAGGCAAGATCATCCGAAGCACCGATTCGGGTAAAAATACGATCGATCGGACCGATTTGAGCGCTATCTGCCGGCACAAAACTGCCAATATAGGCCATTAACGTGATCAATGCGGTTTGCCGCATATAGGTACTTTTCCCCCCCATATTCGGACCGGTGATGATAAGCAAATGGAGATCTCTATGCAATTCAACGGGATTCGCGATAAAAGGTTCTTTCAGCACTTGTTCCACCACGGGGTGGCGTCCGTTTTCGATTTTAACGCTAATCTCGTCACAGAAAGTGGGCATAACATAATTCAATGTATCAGCACGTTCCGCCAAGTTTACCAATACATCTAATTCCGATAAAACAAGGCTTGCCAACTGCAATGCCCCTAAGTGTGGAAGCAATAAATCAAAGAGTTCATCATAAAGTTGTTTTTCCAATGCCAATGCCGCACCTTTGGATTTCAATACTTTGTCTTCGTACTCTTTCAGTTCCGGAATGATGTAACGCTCGGCATTTTTTAAAGTTTGACGGCGTACATAATGAATTGGTGCTTTGTGTGCCTGTCCTTGGCTGATTTGAATGTAATAACCGTGAACCGCATTAAAACCAATTTTTAGGGTATCAATGCCGGTGCTTTCACGCTCACGTTTTTCCAAATTTTCTAAATATTGGGTTGCGCCGTCAGAGAGTGTACGCCATTCGTCCAATTCCGCATGATAGCCTTCAGCAATCACGCCGCCATCACGAATCAGCAACGGTGGCATTTCAACAATTGCCCGTTGTAGTAAGTCGCATTGCTCAGAGAAATCGGTAACTTTCTCAAAAAGTGCGGTAATAAACGGCGGTATTTTTTGTCGGATAATTGAACGCAGGTTCGGGATTTGTTCCAAAGCGGTGCGTAAACGTGTCAGATCGCGCGGACGTGCCGAACGCAAGGCGACACGAGCCAAAATGCGTTCCATATCGCCAACCTGTTGTAAGTAAGGTTGTAATTCATCCACCAAATCAAAATTCAAAATTTCTGCGATGCTTTGTTGGCGTTGTTGGAGTTTTTTTATATCTCGAATGGGTTGGTGAATCCAACGCTTGAGCAAACGGCTACCCATTGGGGTTACACATTTATCCAACACGGCAGCCAAGGTATTGTCCGTGCCACCGGCAAGATTTTGGGTAAGTTCTAAATTGCGACGTGTCGCCGCATCAAGTTGAATACAATCTTGATCTTGAATCACACTGATACTTTGAATATGCGGTAATGCCGTACGTTGGGTTTCCTTTGCATATTGCAATAAACAACCTGCTGCGCTTAAACCCAGCGGTGATTTCTCAACACCAAAGGCACGCAGATCTTTAGTACCAAATTGGCGATTTAACAAAGTAATCGCGGTACTAAGTTCAAATTCCCAAATTGGGCGACGACGTAAACCTTTGCAATGTTCAATCGCTGCCATATCATTGAATTCTTCGCAATAAAGCAGTTCCACAGGCGTAATACGCTGTAATTCGGCGCGTAACGTTTCTTTATCCGCCGGCTCGCAAAGCTGAAAACGACCGGATGTCATATCCAATGTCGCCAGCCCAAATTTGTCTTTTTCTTGATACACAGCGGCAATCAAGTTGTCTTGACGTTCCGGTAACAGGGCTTCATCACTCACCGTACCGGGCGTTACAATACGTACGACTTGGCGTTCTACCGGCCCTTTGCTCGTTGCCGGATCGCCCACTTGTTCACAAATTGCCACCGGTTCGCCCAATGCAACCAACTTCGCTAAATAACCTTCAACTGCATGATAGGGAACGCCAGCCATCGGAATAGGTTCACCTGCCGATTGCCCCCTTTTGGTTAAAGATATATCCAACAATGCCGCCGCTTTTTTGGCATCGTCATAAAACAACTCGTAGAAATCTCCCATGCGATAAAACAGCAAAATATCCGGATTTTCTGCTTTGAGTTTGAGATATTGTTGCATCATTGGGGTGTGCTGAGAAAAATTATCATCTGAAATCATTGAGTTACCTGTTTTTGATAAGAAAATAGACGGTAATATTGACCGGCAAATATAGGTTTTCGTGTAGGCTATTTTAGAGGTTGAGAAAGGAAAAAGCCAATTACAATTACTGTTGCACCGAAATGATGAGCCAAAACACAAGGAAAAGTGGGGTCACTATCACATTGGTTTTTATTACGGTGCTTGCTTTTGCTACTCAATGAGAGGCTCAAATTAGGTTTGATTATCTACAGCGAATAAAACTAAAGAAAAATAAACCGCACTTTTGTGCGGTTTATGTTGCCATTGTCAATCTTATTGAGTAGCTTTTAATTTTTGATAATAGCCTTCATACAGCTCAATAGCATCATCAACATCAAGTTGCCATTGGCTTCTATCGATCACATCTTGTGCAATAAATGTCGCGCGATCATCTGTCAATTCTTTCGGCAAACGTTTCAATGCATTGAGATTAGAAGTGGGATAACCGATTTGTTGGGTCAGTTTTTCTGCCACATCGGCACTTAACAGATAGTTAATCAGCTTATGTGCCCCTTCCACATTTTTAGCGGTTTTAGGAATAGCTAAATTATCAATCCAGAGCATCGTGCCTTCTTTCGGATAAACCATGTCAATTTTAACCCCTTCGTTTTTTGCAATACGCACGGAGCCATTCCACAATAAGCCTACTTCGGTTTCGCCCGAAATAAAGCTGTTGGACGGATTATCCGAATTAAATGCCAAGATATTCCCACGTAACTTGAGCAATTCTTGATAAGCCTCTTCCAATACTTTTGGATCTTGCGTATTCGGGTCTTTGTTCATTTTTAACAGGGCAATATTGAACAATTCTCTCGGATCATCCAACATTTGTAAGCGCCCCTTAAATTCAGCTTTCCATAGATCGCCCCAAGATTGAAATTGGGCGGGATTTTGTGTTTCCGTGTTATGGCGATACCGGTCGCCCCGAATAATTGCGGTAATGAATATTTGTTGCCCTTATCGAAAGGTTTATCCAACATATTCGGATCTAATTCTTTGATGACGGGCAGTTTTTCGTGATTTAATTCTTTCAGCATGTTTTCCCGTATCATTTTGGATACAAAATAGCTGGTTGGCGCAATCACATCATAACCACCGTTTTCGCCTTGCGTTTTCAGCTTGGCATACATGGTTTCGTTTGATTCCAAACTGGACACAATGACTTTAATACCGGTTTCCTTGGTAAAGTTATCCAGTAACCCCTCCGGCACATATTCACTCCAAGTATAGAGATAAACCGTATTGTCATTCGCGGTTGCAATATTGTGAGTGCCTAATAAAAATACACTTGAAGTAAAAAGTGCGGTCAATTTTTTCATAATTTTTTTATTCTCCTGATAACAGAAAATAAAACCAGATCTTCTTAAAGTAAGATCGCCACACTCAAAGAGGGAAGAACCTTAGTATTTGAGGCTCAGTGATTGTAGGGTAACAGGTTGAATTTGCAACATCTTTTTAACATTCATCCCATATCGGGGGCGGAAATAATGAGAGATCTGATGAGTTTTTAAATGTAGAAAAAGACAATGGAAATCGATTAATTCGATTTTTCAAAAAATTGCGTGATGTTTTTCATGACATTTTCCCTTAAACCGTCCCGTTCAAATAAAATTTCATGTTTTGCCTGATGAACCAATTCACAATTTGCGTTGGGGAAAAGCGCGGTCAGTTTTTGCAGGGTTTTGTTGTCCACGATTTTTTCTTTTTCCGATTGCAAAATCAGCACGGGGATTTCAATACGGGGAAGAATGGTCGGCAGGCGTTTTATCGCATTAAGGCATAAATGCACCCAGCGAAAAGTCGGGCCGCCAAGATGAAGGGCAGGATATTTTCGGTTGATTCGATTCATCCATTTCATTCGGGTTTTACAAAAACTTAATTCATTATGTTCAAGATGCGCCGGTTTGTACGCCCCTTTACCAAATACATAACGCGCGCCCTGCCCGAGTAAATTCATGGTGGCAATAATCAATTCATCACGCAGCGGATGTTTTAACGGCACACCAAAAAAAGGCGAAGATAACACGGCTTTTTCAATATGATGATCACAATTCGCCAAATAGTAGGCGGCAATCAGCGAGCCAAGGGAATGCGACACCAAATGTTGGGTTTGATAGTCAAAAAGTGCGGTGGTTTTTTCGATCACTTTTTGCATATCCGCTACGTAAAAACGAAATTCGTCTAAATGCCCTTTTTCCGGATCAGATAAAAGCCGTTCGGAATAGCCCTGCCCACGATGATCAAACACCAACACATCGTAGCCCTGATGATAAAAGTCATAGGTCAGCTCCGACCATTTCAGCATATTTTCTGCCCGTCCATTCACCAAAATCATCAATTTTTTGACCGCACTTTCCTCGTGAACAAAGTGACGGTAGGCAATGCGAATATTGCCTTTCCCAATGAGATATTGGGTCGGCGTGCTTTCAAAAAAAGGCAACAATTCCACTAAGGCAAATTGGCAAAAACGGGGTTCTCGAATCATAAGGATTTATAAAATAAAGGGCGTAAACAACGCCCTATTGGTGGGGAAAATTATTTTACTAACTGTTTTAAAATACGGCGAACCGGCTCAGCAGCGCCCCATAAAAGTTGATCGCCCACGGTGAAAGCGGCAAGGTATTCGCCACCCATGGCGAGTTTGCGTAAACGACCGACCGGTACACTTAACGTTCCCGTGACTTTCGCTGGTGTGAGTTCACGTAATGTGGTTTCTTTATCGTTTGGAATCACTTTGACCCATTCATTGTGTGAGGCAAGGATTTGTTCAATTTCCGCTAACGGTAAATCTTTTTTCAGTTTGATCGTAAAGGCTTGGCTGTGGCAACGTAATGCACCGATACGCACACACAAACCGTCAACCGGAATCGGGTTGTCGCTCAAACCAAGAATTTTGTTGGTTTCCGCATAGCCTTTCCATTCCTCTTTGGTTTGTCCGGTTTCAGGCAATAATTTGTCGATCCAAGGGATAAGGCTGCCACCCAATGCGGCACCAAAGTTTTCTGTTGGGAAATCATTTGAACGCATTTCTGCGGTGACTTTACGTTCAATGTCTAAAATAGAAGCCGCAGGGTTGGCTAATTCATCTTTCACGGCATCACGTAATAAGCCCATTTGAGAAAGCAATTCACGCATATTTTTTGCGCCTGCACCTGATGCAGCTTGATAGGTCGCCACAGAGACCCATTCCACCAAATCACGTTCAAATAATCCGCCAATTGCCATCAGCATAAGGCTCACTGTACAGTTTCCGCCTACGAAAGTTTTAATGCCGTTTTTTAAGCCTTCATCAATCACATTTTGATTGACCGGATCAAGCACGATAATGGCATCTTTTTCCATACGCAATGCGGAAGCCGCATCCACCCAGTAGCCGTTCCAACCCGTTGCTTTTAATTTTGGATAGACCTCGTTGGTGTAGTCGCCACCCTGACAGGTGACGATAATGTCTAATTTTTTGAGTTCATCAATATCAAAGGCATTTTTGAGCTCGCCAGCCTCTTTGTCGGCGAATACCGGGGCTTTTTGCCCTGCTTGTGAAGTAGTAAAGAAAACAGGATTGATGTTTGCAAAATCATTTTCTTGCACCATGCGATCCATTAATACGGAACCGACCATTCCGCGCCATCCGATAAAACCGACGTTTTTCATAGTTTTTTCCTTTGTTAATGTTGTGTTTGAATGGGTTTATTAATTACAAGATAGTGTAAGCAAAATCAAGCTTTTTTATGATAAATGGAGGTAAATTTATCTATCCGTTAATTTTATGCAAGAAAAAATCCCCTTTCGGGGATTTTAGCTATTTTAAGCGGTCTTATTAGTTTTAGTCGCTTTTTTTGCAACGGTTGTTTTCGCAGTAGATTTAGCTTCAGATTTGACCGCACTTTTCTTAACCACAGTTTTTGAAGTTCTTGTTTGCGTTGTCGCTTTCTTGGTTGCCGAGCTTTTCGTTTCCGTTTTTTTCGCTGCCGGTTTTCTTGCCGTTGTTTTTCTCTTCGGTTTTTCACCTAAATTAACCACTTTCCACTCATTAAATTTTTCCAATAAGACTTTACCCATAGGGCTTGGATCGCCGGTAAAGAGCGTTTGTAAACCGTTATTTTCAATAATATGGCGACGTAAAGCCAGACGTTCTTCATGATTTTCTGCTAAGCGAATGGCTCTCTCCACATATTCATCTACAGTATTGGCAATGAGCCATTCAGGTAAACCTAGGCGTTTGAATAAGCCTTCGTCAATATGTTCATGCACTTCAGTACCGGTTTTACAGATTCCCACCAAACCAAGTGTCACCATATCAATAATGCCGTTTGTATTACCAAATGGGAATGGATTTACCATCATATCGCAATTGTGCAAAATCCGGAGATATTGATGATAAGGTGAATGTGGATGCGCCGTGGCATCATCACCTAAATAAGATTTAATAAAACGCTCCACATAAGGGTGGGTAATACCGCTGGATTGACCCAATGCAAAGTGAAAATGTACTTTGACGTTAGCTCGATCACGAATGGCTTTTAATGCTTCCAAGAAATAAGGATTTAATTTCATTGTGGTGGAGGCAATACCAATATTCACAACTTCAGGATTTGTACGCAGACGATATTCTACATTCTGTGGTGCTAAGGCCGATGGTACATAAGGAAGCGCATCTTTTGGTAAACGTAATAAGATTTCACTAAAACAGGCTTCCGACCCCACGTAATCATCTTCAACAATCACATATTCAATAAAGTCCGAGTGAGTCGTGGCTGGGTGTCCTAATGCAATAGCCTGAATCGGCGCAAGGCGGGTATTGCTGGCAAAAATGGTTGTGAGATCCATTCCAATACTTGGCATATAAAGCATAGCTGCCCCGTTTTCATCACAAATCCCTTTTAAGAACAGCAATTTTTCAAAAATACTATTACCTTTCATTAAATGGAACTCATCAAATACCGCTCTGCCTGCCTCATCTACGGCCTCACCACCAATCCCGATCAAATGAAAATGTTCACGAGCCGCAATCATAGAAGTGGAATGCGTACGATAAATTGAATGCGCGGAGTGGAAATGCTCTAAAAGCACAACCATTACCGGTTTACCATTGCGTTCACCTAATTTTGTCACATCGCGATCCGTCCAATCGTTTTCAATAAGATGACGGCGGATAACTTGGTTTAATGCACGTTTTACATTATGTTTATTGGCTGCAATATCATAGCTACAGTGCATATATACATCGTGAGAAATACCGCTAGGTAGGTTGTTTAGATTTTCAATCTGCGCTAATTTTTCAGGGAACCATTGCAACAAGGCACCACGTTTACTAAATGCTTGCGGTGTACCAATAAAACGAGGCGACTGTAATGCAAAACAAAGTGATGCGCAAAGTTCTGGATCAAGATTCCACAAGGCATCTAAATTGAGGTTAACATTTGATTCGGGCAAATATAAAATGCAAAACTTGATTAATGCTGATTTAGACGCCTCCAAATCAATATCTAACGGAGTCGCAGGGTTTGGATTGCGATTGTAGGTTTGTAAAATATGATCCGCATTAACAAAAGGCGATGCAGCAAAAATCAGATTTAGCCAGCGTTGTAACGTTAAGAAACGTCGTGCTCCGGAAACAGAAATGTCTAATTTCGGGTCGGTGAATAATTCTGTAATTGCTACCGCCATGCGAGTAGCAAAGTAGATATGTCTATCTTGGGTAAGATGTTCAAGCTGTTTGGGAACATCAATTTCAATATCCTTAATTTCGCCGAAATTCGAATCGATCTGACCAAGAATATCAAGTAGCTCAACACAAGCGTCTTCATAGTTTTTTGCTGCCACTTTTTCTTCAAAACGTACAACACTTGGCTTTTTCACTTCAGACATTTTATTTTCCTTTTTATTTTAATTTAACAAGTTCCCCACAGATCATATTCATCTGATTGGGTAATAGTGACTTTAATGACATCACCGACTTTCACATCCATGCCGCTGATATTCTCAACATAAACCAGACCATCCACTTCCGGTGCATCCGCTTTGGAACGTCCGATGATACCTTCTTCATCTATTTCATCGACCAATACATCCAAGATTTTTCCCACTTTTTGTGTTAAACGCTCGGCTGAAATTTTCTGTTGTAATTGCATAAAGCGATGGAAACGTGCTTCTTTAACCTCTTCCGGTACTTGATCCGGCATATCCGTTGCAGGCGCCCCTTCCACCGGACTAAATTTAAAACAGCCGACACGATCGAGTTGGGCTTCCTTCAAGAAATCAAGTAATAATTGAAAATCTTCTTCCGTTTCCCCCGGGAAACCCACAATAAAGGTGGAACGCAAGGTTAAATCGGGGCAAATTTCACGCCATTTTTTAATCCGCTCTAAAGTGCGGTCAATACTTCCCGGCCTTTTCATTGCTTTGAGAATTTTCGGGCTGGCGTGCTGCAAAGGAATATCCAAATAAGGCAATAACGTGCCGTCTGCCATAAGAGGGATTAAATCATCAACGTGTGGATACGGATAAACATAATGCAGACGCACCCAAATGCCGAGTTTCCCGAGTTGTTTACAAAGCGTCATTAAATCGTTTTTAATCGGCACTCCGTTCCAGAATGAGGTTTTTACCCCTCCCTCTTGGCGTTTTAAATCCAAAGAATACGCTGAAGTATCTTGCGATACGACTAGTAATTCTTTCACCCCGGCTTCGGCTAAACGTTTAGCTTCATCTAGTACTTGAGTGATGGAGCGGCTTTCCAAATCACCACGCATGGAAGGAATAATGCAAAAGGTGCAACGATGATCACAGCCTTCAGAAATCTTCAAATAAGCATAATGTTTTGGTGTTAATTTCACCCCTTGTTTAGGCACAAGGCTAAAGTAAGGGTTACGTGTCGGTTTCGGTACATATTTATGTACTTGCGCCATCACAGCTTCATAGCTATGAGGGCCGGAGACTTCCAATACTTTCGGGTGTACCTCACGAATACGATCTTCTTTTGCACCGAGACAACCGGTAACAATCACCCGACCGTTTTCTTCTAACGCCTCTCCGATAGCTTCTAAAGATTCTTGTACTGCGCTATCAATGAAACCACAAGTATTGACGATCACCAAATCAACATTTTCATAACTCGGTACGATATTATAGCCATCACTGCGTAATTCTGTCAGAATACGTTCAGAATCCACTAAGTTTTTAGGACAACCCAAGCTAACAAAGCCAATATTCGGGGTTGAATTTTGCATAAAGTTATCTCTATTCCATTTCTATAAAAACGGCTAATTTTACTGAATTTCCGAGTAAAAGGCGACCGAAGAAAAGCAAAAGATTGTAAAATTAACTATATTTTTATTTTTCAAGTCGTTAGAATCTCATACTTTATGAATAAAAAAATAGCATTATGGAAAATTCATCCCTTATTTTGACCGCACTTTTAAGCCCCCATTATTTAACGATTCTCGGCAAAATGTTTTTGGCGTTACTTTTAGGTAGTATTATCGGTTTAGAACGTGAGTTAAAACACAAACCCGTTGGCATTAAAACCTGCTCAATTATTGCGATTACCACTTGTGTGTTAACTATGGTTTCCATTCAAGCGGCAGAACATTACGCACAAGTATCCGAAAACATTCGCACCGACCCGATGCGCCTTGCGGCACAAGTTATCAGCGGTATTGGTTTCTTAGGTGCTGGCGTGATTTTACATAAGAAAAATGATGCAATTTCAGGATTAACTACCGCAGCAATTATCTGGGCAGCCGCCGCAATCGGTATTGCAACCGGTGCCGGTTTTATTTTTGATGCTTTGATCGCTACGTCGATGATTTTAATCGCTATTCGTTTTAGCCCAATGATACAACGTTTAGCCCGTCATAGAGGGCGAAAAAAGAAAACCAAAATTATCATTCATCTGAGCTCATCAGCTTCTATTGCCGTCATCACGAATTTACTCATTCAAAATGATTACCGCATTGAAAACCTCTTCGTAAAAGATTTACCCAACGGCGAGGTGAGAGTACAGATCCGATGTTTTGCTATCGACAGCGCTATGATTAAAGATGTTTACACATTATTAAAAACGGAAGAAGGTGTATTGAGCGTTGAATTATTTGAAAATTAAAAAAGGGGAATAGTGGTTCCCCCTTAATTATCTTTAAATATTGTTTAAAACTATTTACTGCCCGTTATCATCGCCACTTCTCAGCGACTTACCTTTCGATAGTTTTATTCCCAAATATTTTTCATCGCCTCTCTTTCTCTCTTTTTAAGTACAATTGAAGCTCAAACGTTCGTTAATTGATAAAAATTCCTTTACATTAAAAATAAGATGAATATGATAACGATTCTTATTTTTAGAACTTAAGGAATACCATGTATAAAAACCAAATTACATTTTTTATTTGCCTAACATTATGCGCCTCTCGCGCTTTTTCTGAAGAAAAAACGACAAATCACGCTAATATGCTGCCAGAAATTGTGGTATATGGAGACAATAATAAATCCCTTTCCTCCACTCAAACGCTCACTTCCACGGAGATAGAAAAAACACCCACAAGCAATAATAACATTACCGATTATTTGCGTTCTAACCCGCATATTCGTTATGAAGACAGCGATCAAGACGGTTTTCAACGTGGCGAAATTAAACCGCAAAATATCTCTATTAATGGTGCGGATACAAACCAAACCGCTTATTTTGTCGATAATGTTAATGTGAACAACGATTTAACGGTAGATAGTGAAATCTTTGACGGCGCAATGCAAGTCGTACCGGGGATTAGCCATACACAAGCTTATTTCTTTGATGCTTCTATGCTGTCCACAGTTGAAGTGCACGACAGCAACATTTCCGCCGGTTTAGGCGGTTTTATGGGCGGAGCGGTGGTTGCCAAAACGAAACAATATAATGGCAAAGACAGCGTATCACTCAAGTATCGCACAACGAATTCCAGCTGGGCAAAAATGAATGCCGATAATTCGGCACAAAATTTACTGGATAAAATCAGACCTGATGCCAGTGGTGTCGCCGAATTTCAGCCTAAATATCGTAAGCAGACATTTAACATCGTTTTAGAAAAAGGCTTAACGGATAATTTAGGTATGGTGCTAGGTTACAGTAAACGTCACTCCCAGATCCAACAAAATCGACTCATCGGATACGATACCGAAGCCAAATTAAATAAACAAAATCACCTACGCAATTCAGATAATTTATTGCTGAATTTCAACTTAGCGGCAAGTGAAAAAGATCGTTTTGAACTAGGATTCCGTTATTCCAATTATAAAGAACAAAAATATTACGCTACCAATATTGATAGCGATGTCAGCGATTATCATCAAGCATTCGGCACGACATTGGCGTGGGTACACTCCTTTGATTCAGGAATTTGGACAAATACCCTAGCTTACGATCGCTTTAAAGATAAACGAAAATCCGCCTCTGCCAATGTCGAGGCTGTTTCTGTTTTTGATGAAAATTTTGATCAGATTTATGATTATGAAAAAGGCGGTTATGGTAACAGTTCCCTAACACAAGATAATCTTCATTTCTCAACGGAATTTGCCGTTGATCCTTTTGATTTAGGCACAAGTCGCCATTCTATTTCTGTTGGTGGTATTTATCAGGCAACACACTATAAATTTAATCGCCCTCAAGATGTACATTCTAAAATTATTCAGCGCAATCCCAATATGGATCCGATTGAATTCACTAATATCACCTATAAAGGCAGTGCGAAAACCCGTTATCAAAATTTCGTCTTTTATGCGGAGGATTTAATCACTTGGAAAAAATTGGAATTTCGTCCGGGTGTGCGTATCGAACGTGATGATTATCTACAAAACAATAATATCGCCCCACGTTTTGTGGCTCGCTATAAACCTTGGGAAGAAACCGGTTTGACACTGGGATTGAACCGTTATTACGGCCGCTCTTTCGCGTCATTAAAACTGACCAATGAAATTTTAAAAATCAACCGTGATACCAGCCGTGAATATCAAGCATTCAATTCACTAAAAACGCCTTATGCCGATGAACTCAGTTTGGGAATAGAACAAGAATTCGGCAATTTAGCATTTAAATTGAATTACATTCACCGCCAAAATAAAAATCGAATTGTGTTAAAACGTGATGCCAACCGAGTGAATTCCTATCATAACGGCGGTGATTTCAGCGTGGATGTTTATACATTCCAAGTCAATAACATTGAACCTTGGAAATTGGGCAAAAGCTATTGGACAACCTCTTTAGGATTTGATTGGCTAAAAACAAAACGTGCCGATATCGGTCGAGAGCTTGATCCGAATGAACCCGTTTATCTTGATGGTAAATTAATGAGCCGCCGTGCCATGCTAAGTAAAGTCAATAGTTCCACCGAAGATTGGATTGCCCGATTGGGTGTGGATATGACGATTCCGGATTACCATATTACTTGGTCAAATAAAGTTTATATGAAAGCCCCGATTCGCAGCTACGAATTACTGGATAGTAATTTTGACGATGATATTTCCCGTTACCGCTCATACCATTATGGTCGCCATACTCAGTGGGATTCCAGCATTCGTTGGCAACCGACAATTACTGGTAATCACAGTGTTTATTTACAGGTTGATATCCTAAACGTACTCAATCAAACCCGTAAATCCAAAACCGTTAGAGCCATTTCAACGAATAATGAATACGGTATCTACACGCCCGGTCGTGAATTTTGGTTGGAAGTCGGCTACAAATTTTAAGTTAATGTTGATTCTTTCTACGCTAATGTGAATTGGCGTAGATTTTCTTTTTTTATATTTAAGCAAAAATGATGAAAAAACTAACTGCACTTTTTTTACTACTTTGTACTTTGGGCGGGCTTATCGCCTGTCAAAACAAAGCAGATGCCGACACATTGCCTTTCGATCCCGATATTAAACAGGGTAAGTTGGCTAATGGACTGCAATATTATATTTTGCACAACAGCGAGCCTAAAAATCGGGTGTATCTTCGTTTAGTGGTCAATGCCGGTTCAATGCACGAGGATGACGATCAAAAAGGTATCGCCCATTTAGTGGAGCATATGGCGTTTAACGGTTCGAAAAAATATCCCGAAAATACTATCATTACTGCATTGGAAAAGTTAGGCATGAAGTTTGCCCGTGATATCAATGCCTTCACCGATTTTGAAAATACCGTTTATACCCTAAATCTGGACGATAACAGCCCGGAAAAGCTCTCTCTTGCCTTTGATGTCATCAATCAATGGATGAATCATCTCACTATTTTGCCGAAAGACCTTGACGGTGAGCGTGGTGTGGTTGAAGAAGAATGGCGTCGCCGATTAAGCCCGATGTTGCGCCTCGGTGATAAAAAAAGTGCCATTGAAATGGTCGGTTCACGCTATGTATTACGTGATCCCATTGGGGATATGAAGATTATTCGCCGTATTTCCCGTGAGCGGGTGGCGGATTTTTATCATAAATGGTATCGACCGGATAATATGTCGGTGATCGTAGTGGGGGATATTGACCCGAATCAAGTCAAAACCTTGCTGAATAACGCCTTAGCACAATCCGATCCACGCTTACAAACACCACTTGATAAAATTGACTTTTCTATTCCGCTTATTCAGCATTGGCGGGTAGCAAGTGTTGCCGAACAAGGCACAAACATTCCGGCATTGGAACTCAGTTTTTTTGAGGAGGATAAACAGCAGGAAACTGTTACAGACTACAAACAAGATCTCATTCAGCAAATTGTGACCCGTTTGGTCAATTTACGTTTGCAAAAATGGGAAGAACATCAAGGCGACTGGTTGGATTCAGCTAATTTTTACCGTTCTCATCTAGGTAAAGAAACCCTACAAATGGTTTTTTCATTGCAATTATTCAATACGCATTACTTAAAAAATATTACAGCACTGTTTACCTTTCTGGCTGAAATTCGGCAACACGGCTTTACTCAGGAAGAACTCAATGCAGAAATTACAAGGCTTCGCCACCTCAATGAAAAACAAAAAGAGATTCGTAGCGGCAGTTTAAGAATTGCCGATGAGCTGATTGCTGTTGCGGCAAATCATCAAATCACGTTAAATGCCAAAGATCGCTACAAACTAAACCGCCGTTTTTTAGATGAAATCAAGCTCAGCGATATCAATGAGACCTTTAATAAGACGTTAGCATTAAAAGCCAAATTATTATTGGTGACCCAACCGCTACCGAAACAAAAACTCCCATTCAATGCCACAGATATTGAACAGCGTTGGGAACAAATCATGCGTCAAGCCCAATCCCCTTGGCAAAAGGAAAAACACCAAGCAAAACGACCGCACTTTTCCTCTGAAGACGGCTCATTGGTGTTGGAAAAACATTGGGATAAAGGCAATATTGATGAATATCGCCTAAGTAACGGGGCAAAATTGATTTACCATTACAGCGATAAAACACCTAATCAAGTGCATTTTAGAGCGGTAACAAGTGGTGGATTACGCACCGTTCCGAATCAAGATTATCATCTATTACGCACGGCGACTATTTTGGTAGATGATACCGGTGTAGGTGAACTTGCCTCTTCGGATATCAATCATCTTTTTGGGCAAAATCCCCTTGTGTTGGCAACAGTGATTGATGATGATAAGCAAGGTTTCACCGGCGTAGGAAAATCACAGGATTTGGAGAATTTACTCACGCTGTTTCGTTTAAAACTCCAATCCGCTCCGATTTCAGACAGCGCACTACAAAAATATCGCCGGGAAACGCAAGATTATTTCAAACAAATTGATGTGGAAACCAAATTTATGCAGGCGGTTTCCCGTTTACGCCAACCGAATATCGCCACCGCATATACTCAAAATCAAGCGGAATTATTGGGTTTTACTACGGCACAATTAAGCCAAATTTATCAAGAGAAGATCTTAGATAAAACGAATTTCACTTATTTCATTATTGGTGATATTTCACGAGATGATGTTGAAAAATTAGCAAAACAATATTTGGCAACGGTTGAAGTGAAAACACAATCTCGGGTTTATCAACCTACCCCTATCTATACACCGAACAAAACATTCTCAATGAGAGGATTAAGTGAACCACGAGCGGATGTGGAAATTTATCTTACTGCAGAAAATCAATGGCAAGCAGAACAAAAATACGCCTTAGACATTCTTGGCGATATCGTGCAAGAAAAACTACGCCTTGTGTTGAGGGAAAAAGCATCGGGCATTTATTCCGTGAATAGTTGGTTTAGTCAAGAACCTTATATGCCGCAAATTGAGGGAAAAATTGAATTTAGTTGTGCACCGGAGAGAGCAGATGAACTGATTAAATTAACCCATCAAATTTTAGATAACATTATTGAACAAGGCATTGATGAAACCTTGCTGAGCAAAAAACAGGCGGAACAACAGCAACAAATTAAACGTCAGTTTGACTCATTGGTCTCAGTGGCAAGTTTAATTGAAGAGAGCTATTGGCAACAGGGCGATCCGAAATTGGTTTATCTCTATCAACATTTGGAACAAATTGCCAGCAAAGCTAAGATTGAGGATCTTGCTAAAAAAGTATTGGCTAAACCTGCTCGTTTTGAGGCAATTTTACGCCAATAATTGACCGCACTTTAGACCATTAGGTTAGCCATAAAACAATCAGCCCCTTAAAATATCGCTATTTTGAGGGGCTGATCACTTATGTAAATTAAGCTAATTTTGCTTTCAGAAAATCAAATAATTGATCTTTTGCAATCATTTCTTTCTCACCGGTACGGCGATTTTTATATTCAATTTCACCGTTTGCTAAATTTTTCTCACCGATCACGATCATATGTGGAACACCGATAAGCTCCATATCCGCAAACATCACGCCGGAACGTTCTTTGCGATCATCAAAAATCACATCCACGCCTTGTGCTTGTAAGGTGCGGTAAAGTTCCTCTGCATATTGTTGGACACTTTCAGATTTGTGCATATTCATCGGCACAATTGCCACAGTGAAAGGCGCAATTTCATCGGTCGGCCAAATAATGCCCCGCTCGTCATGGTGTTGTTCAATCGCTGCAGCCACCACACGAGTTACCCCAATACCATAGCAACCCATCGTTACCACCATTGGGCGACCGTCTTCGCCTTGCACGGTGGCATTCATGGCTTCGGAATATTTTTTGCCCAGTTGGAAAATATGTCCAACTTCAATACCACGTTTAATCAGTAGCGTTCCCTTGCCATCCGGACTCGGATCGCCTTCCACCACATTACGAATATCCGCGATTTTCGGCAAGGCAACATCACGCTCCCAGTTAATATTAAAATAGTGTTTGCCATCAATATTTGCGCCAGCGCTAAAATCTGACATCAGGGCTACCGAACGATCGATAATCACAGGAATATTAAGATTGACCGGCCCTAATGATCCTACGCCTGCCCCAATTTTGGCTTTAATTTCTGCTTCATCGGCAAATTCAAAAGGTGATGCCACTTCCGCTAATTTTTCCGCTTTAATTTCATTCAACTCGTGATCACCACGAATGATTAATGCCACCAGTGGTTGCTCCTCGCTTGCCCCTTTGACGATCAACGTTTTCACGGTTTTTTCAATAGGCTGATTAAATTGTGTGACCAATTCTGCAATGGTTTTAGCATTTGGCGTATCAATCAATTCCATCGCTTTTGTTGGGGCAGCACGTTCGCCTATTGCCACTGCTTCCGCTAATTCAATATTGGCAGCATAATCGGATTCGGTCGAGAAAATCACATCATCTTCCCCACTATTCGCCAACACTTGGAATTCATGGGAAGCGCTGCCGCCAATGGATCCCGTATCTGCTTGCACCGCACGGAAATCCAACCCTAACCGAGTGAAAATATTACTATAGGTTTGATACATCACATCATAAGTCTGTTGCAAACTTTCTTTATCAGTGTGGAAAGAATAAGCATCTTTCATGATAAATTCACGGCTACGCATCACACCAAAACGTGGGCGAACTTCATCACGGAATTTGGTTTGAATATGATAAAGATTAATAGGTAACTGGCGATAAGAGGTAACTTCACGACGCATTAAATCGGTAATAGCTTCTTCATTCGTCGGACCAATCACAAAACCACGTTCTCCACGATCGGTAAAACGCAATAATTCCGGACCATATTGCTCCCAACGGCCGGACTCTTGCCAAAGTTCTGCCGGTTGTACCACCGGCATTTTAATTTCAAGCGCACCGCTTTTATCCATTTCTTCACGAATCACCTTTTCCACTTTACGCAATACGCGCCAACCTGTTGGCATCCAGTTATAAAGTCCGGCTGCGAGAGGACGAATCATTCCCGCGCGTAGCATCAGTTGATGGCTGATAATTGCGGCTTCCGCCGGGGTTTCTTTTAATGTCGAAAATAAATATTGACTTGTACGCATTGAATTAACCTTAAATTCGTTAAATTAAGAAAAAATTGGTGGGAGTATAACAAAAAGTGCGGTCATTTTTAACCGCACTTTTTTGAAAGAAAAAATTAATTGGTTTTTAATTTATTCCAATATTTTTCATAGATATCCACGGCATTACCTACATCACCTTGCATGATGCCTTTTTCCACTTCTTCTGAAGGCGGGAACAAAGTCGGATCATTCACTAATTCAGGGCTGAGTAACGCTTTTACACCTTCATTTGGCATAGAAAAGCCCATGCGCTCCACTACAACTTTGGCATTTTCAGGACGTAATAAGAAATCAATAAACTTGTGCGCACCTTCCACATTTTTAGCAGTTTTAGGAATCGCATAGTTATCCATCCAGAAAATCGCTCCTTCTTGCGGATAGACAAATTGCAGGCTTGGATTTTCTTTATGACCGAGATAAGCTGACCCGTTCCAAATCATCCCGATTGCAGCTTCGCCCTGTACATAAGGCACTTCCGGTGAATCGGAGTTGAAAGTCACCACATTAGGTAATAATTTAACCAAACGCTTGTAGGCGGCTTTAATGTCCTCTTCATTTGTGCTGTTAGGGGATTTTCCCTCCAATAATAAAGCAATGTGGAACACTTCACGGGCATCGCTGGTCATCAATACTTTGTGTTTAAATTCAGGTTTCCAGAGATCCGCCCAGCTTGTGATAGTTTTCGGGTCAATCTCATCCGCGTTCACTTCAATTCCGGTTAAACCATAGACATAAGGTAGGGAATATTTATTATCAGGATCAAATTCTTTATTCAGCAAATGTGTCGGAATCTGTTTTAAATTACTCAATTTACTGTGATCAAGGGGTTGTAGCATATTTTCCTTGATCATCTTGTTCACATAATAGCTTGATGGGAATACCAAATCATAGCCGGAGCCTGTATTCTCCGTTAATTTTAATTTGGCATACATTTCTTCGTTGCTCTCAAAGGTGGAATAAATGACTTCTACACCGGTTTCTTTAGTAAACTGCGCAACGAGATCGGAAGGTACATAATCCGTCCAGTTATAAACATAAAGTTTGTTGTTGGCGAAAGCAGATGCCGCAAAAAGTGCGGTCGCAGAAAGGAAAAGTTTTTTAAGTACGTGAATAAGGAATTTTTTCAATTTCTTGATCTCCTAGGGGTTATTGATAAGTAAGAAAATGTTAGCTCGGCAATAAGTATTACCGAGCCAGATTCGTTTACTACCAAGCATATTGTACGCCGACACCAATTTGGTAAGCACGGTGCGTTAGTTTTTTCAAGGAATGTTCAATATGCGTGTGAGCGTAAAAAGAGAGATTATCCGTTGCATTCCATTGGAACTGTAATCCCACATCTAACCAAGTTTTTGCATAATATTCGCGATAATCCCGATTACCGATTTTCACCGTTCTGTTGTTCAAAAAATCATGCCAAACGTTTGTCGTAAGTGCAAATAAATAGGTGTTATCTCGGAAATTAAGGCTTGAACCTAATCGTCCACGCAATCCGGATCGGTTATGATATTGAATATTAAGGTGCTTATCATACAGATCTTTCAAGTATAGATGTTGATAAATTAACTGGGTTTGCGGCTCAAATGACCAATTTTCATTCAAATGGAATGTTCGTCCTATCTCTGTAGAGATTAAGGCGGTCACACCATCTTGAGTAATCTTGCTTCCTTCTCTCGGATGATATTCGTTGCGCAAATAACCTGCCTGTCCGACAAGATCAAGATAAGCTTCATTTTGCCAAAAGATCGAGTGATAAAGTCCGAACAATCCGCCTTTGGTTTTTCCTGTTCCCGTATGTTTATCACTGACTATCCACCCATTTTCGGCACGGAATCTGTCGGAAAAATTAATGTAGTTATAACCAAAAGTTGCATAAATTCCCGTTTGTTTAGTCACTGTATCTTGAGTATATCTGTCCAAATCCCTCCCTACCTGAGCAAGATATTGATTTTGTCTATTGTTTAAACGATATTTTCCGCTAACCTTAAGGTATTTACTCACAGCCCGTCCCCAAACACCGTGATGTGTGGTAGTTTGTGGATTAACCGTACTACCGCGTCGTTTAGCCAACGTATCTACAGCACTGTAAGCCAGCTCCATATTGGCATAAGGCATTTGAATATAAGCGGACGATGATGCCATTCTAATTTCCTTATTCGGTTTTGGCTGAGGCAG
The DNA here is from genome assembly GCA_001999425.1 of Rodentibacter genomosp. 2. Taxonomy (GTDB): domain Bacteria; phylum Pseudomonadota; class Gammaproteobacteria; order Enterobacterales; family Pasteurellaceae; genus Rodentibacter. The sequence continues at coordinate 76,776 of MLHP01000034.1, forward strand.
AGGATCTGGTTGTGGCTGCGGTTGTGGTTGAGGATCCGGTTGCGGCTGAGGTTGCGGTTGAGGCTGCGGCTGCGGTTGTGGCTTCGGTTGTGGTTGAGGCTTCGGTTGCGGCTCAAGTGCTTCAAGCGTCCAATAATACTTGTTACCTACTTTCACTAATTGTGCTTCACCTGCATTCAATGTTGCCGATTTACCTGTAAATGCCAGACCATTATGGTCTTTTTCTGCAATAACCACGGGAGAAGAGATTTGTTTTTGATTTGTCTTTTCGATATCACCAAAAATTCCGGTTTTCGTTTTGACAGTAGTTGCACCACGTGAGCTATCAATATCACCTAAAATATGCAAAATATCACTACCTGATGTGTTGGGATCTTTATTCCAAACCGTATCAACAAGCAATGTCCCGCCGGCGGTATAGTTATTTACAACAAGATGAGAGAAATTGGGTTGATTTGAACTATCTGCCAAATCAAGCGTTCCTTGATGAATGAAATTTTCTTTTACAAAAGGTGAATTATTCAAATTATTTTCATCATAAGCAGATTTTTGCCCGATATTACTGAGGGAAAGGGTGCCATTTTTGAAAATCGTTAAGTTTTTTACATCAAAACGATCAAATGTCGATTGATCCGTTAATGCTAATGTACCTTGGTTAATGATCATTTCATTCACTGAAACTAAATTTTTGTCTGATCTTGAAATATTTCTAATCTGCATTTTTTCAGGCACATCATATTCAATATTGCAATCATTACAACCCACTAATGGGAAAATAACATCATCTTCTTTGAGTTTTTTAAAAACTAAGTTGGCATTCTTACTCGCAATAATTCCTTTAGGAAAGTTAAATTCACCCGCTTGTTTATGATCATCACTTCCTGTTTTTAATGTTCCTCTAATAACAACACCGTGAGCAGCATTAAAATATCCCTGATTTTCAACAAAATAGAGAGAGGTAGACTTCTCTTTGTAGTTAATATTAAAGGTTCCACCATTAAGTAGGTGAATTTTACTTGCAGGATATGACCTAATACTATCATTATAAGTGAGCTCTGAATTCTTTCCATCGACAACAATGAGTGAGGTTGTACTTCCTCCGTGCCCCAAATAATTATCGTTATATACTTTGTTCGCTTGGGTCACTTTCGCACCATTAGTTACCCAAAGCTCAGCATTTGCACCGGATTGCCCTACATTCAACGCATCATTTACTTTTAAAATTGTTCCTGCGCCGTCAACTCTTAATATTCCATAACCACCATCATGGTTACCGATATGAGTAACACCATTAAATTTAACTTTTGAACCATTATTAATGTGAGCTCGCTTGGCGGTGATAATCTATCCCCAAATTTAGCACCAATAATAACACCACCATAAACACGATATCCCTCATCATCAATTTGCGGACTATCCGTTATCCCATGAATAGCATTTACAGAACCGTCTTTTATCACATCTGCGTAGCTTAAGCAGGGAAGAATAAGAAGAAAAGACAATTTCTTCATAAGAATGACTCCTTTTATAACAGTTATAATTTATTATTAAATAGAAAATTTAATGGCAATCCTTGTATCTTACATACCCAACTACTACCACTAAAATTTCAAGGCGGTATAAATAGCACATAAAATGTACAAATACAAGCCAATAATATCCATGAACCCAACATCGATTAGCTAGTAAACCCACCCCCCCCCCCCCCCCCAACTCATTGTAAATTAAAGAAATCCATACAGAACCA
>MLHP01000035.1 GCA_001999425.1 Rodentibacter genomosp. 2
ATCACCATTCATCAGCGTAAGCTAGAAAATGTGAAAAAATTGAAAAAATCACTGTTACAACAAATGTTTGTTTAATAAGGGAAAATGATGACTAATTCCATTGAATATACCAAAGAAATTGACCGTTTAAGCAAAGAAAATGCCTATCGACTTTATGATTCCGGCGATATTCATCACGTCGAAGTTGGGACAACGAAAGGCTTGCAAGACATTCACCGCTATTTATTTCAAGGGCTTTATGATTTTGCCGGCGAAATTCGTGAATTAAATATTTCCAAAGGACATTTTCGCTTTGCCAATGCACTCTATTTAAAACCGGCATTAAGTGCGGTAGAAAAAATGCCTGAATCAACCTTCGAGCAAATTATTGAAAAATATATTGAAATGAATATTATCCATCCATTTTTAGAAGGGAATGGGCGTTCTACCCGTATTTGGTTGGATTTAATTTTTAAGAAAAATTTAAAAAAAGTCGTAGATTGGCAGAAAGTGGATAAAAAATTGTATTTACAAGCCATGGAACGAAGTCCAATTAATGATTTGGAAATTCGTTTTTTATTACAAAACGCTTTAACGGATCGCATTGATGATCGTGAAATTTTCTTGAAAGGGATTGAACAATCTTATTATTACGAACAAGCCGAATAAGTGCGGTTAAAATAAACAGAATTTTTAATAGAGGAATCAAAAATGAGCAATGTACAAACTATCACCAGTAAACTTTGGGCAATGGCAAATGAGCTACGTGGCACAATGGATGCTTCAGAATATAAAAATTATATTCTTGCCTTTATGTTTTATCGTTATTTATCAAAACATCAAGAACAATATTTGGTCGATAATCATATTTTAGAGATTTCACCGGGGCAAAGTGTCAATGAGGCTTATGTAACTCAAGCCACGGGTGAAGAATTACAAGATTATCTAGAAGATATTTCAGCCAGCCTCGGCTACGCCATAAATCCTGAAGATACTTGGGATTCATTAATGCAGAAAATCCATAATGCCGAGGTGATGCCAAGTGATTACCAAACCTTATTCGATAACTTCAACCAAAACGCTAATTTAAATGAAGAGGCGGTGCTTGATTTTCGTGGTGTCTTTAATGATCTGAATTTAGGAGATTCCCGCTTAGGAAATTCTACTAATGAACGCGCAAAATCTTTAGGCAATATTGTGAAATTAGTGGATGAGATTGAATATAAAGACGACAATGGTCGTGATATTCTCGGTGAAATTTATGAATATTTGATCGGACAATTTGCCGCCAATGCAGGTAAAAAAGGCGGTGAATTTTATACGCCTCACCAAGTTTCAAAAATTTTGGCTAAATTAGTCACCCTTGATGTGGCAGATAACCAAGATAATTTCTTGGTTTACGACCCAACAATGGGGTCAGGTTCGTTACTATTGACCGTAGGGAACGAATTGCCAAAATCAAAACCGATTAAATATTACGGGCAAGAATTGAACACTACCACTTATAACCTTGCGCGTATGAATTTGATGATGCACGGTGTCTCTTATAAAAATATGACGCTCTCCAATGCCGACACCTTGGAAAGCGATTGGCCAGATGGAATTGATGCTCAAGGGATTGATCAGCCGTTATGCCGTTTTGATGCAGTGGTGGCAAATCCGCCTTATTCTGCCAACTGGGATAATCACGAACGCAAATTAAAAGATGCCCGTTTCCAACCTTTTGGCGTATTAGCGCCAGCCTCAAAAGCAGACTTTGCCTTTATTTTGCATAGCTTATACCACTTAGGCGAGCAAGGCACCATGGCAATTGTCCTACCGCACGGTGTGCTGTTCCGTGGTGCGGCAGAGGGGAAAATTCGTAAAGCATTGATTGGTGATAATACCACTAATGCACAAGGAAACTATTTAGATGCGGTGATTGGATTGCCGGCGAATTTATTCTATGGCACGAGCATCCCAACCACGATTTTAGTGTTTAAGAAAAATCGGAAAAATAAGGATATTTTGTTTATTGATGCAAGCCAAAATTTTGAAAAAGGTAAAAATCAAAACCGTTTAACGGATGAACAGGTTCAGAAAATCATTGAGACTTACCAAGCCCGTAAAAATGTTGAAAAATATGCCTATGTAGCCTCAATCGAGGAAATTATTGAGAACGACTACAACCTCAATATCCCTCGTTATGTCGATACGTTCGAGGAGGAGGAAGAAATAGATATTAACGAGGTGCTAAAACAACTCAATCAAGATGAGCAAGAAATAAAACAATTGGAAAAAGAAATCAATGAACAGCTAAAATTGCTAGGAATTGAACTTCCATAACAAAAAAGAGGCCAAAAGCCTCTTTTTTTGTGGAAAAAATCGGTAAATTTTCACCGCACTTTGATAAAAGAACTTACGCTTGGGAACAGG
>MLHP01000036.1 GCA_001999425.1 Rodentibacter genomosp. 2
CTACGTCAGCCCCTAATTCTTTAAATTAGTTTAAAAGCAGTTAAACCGCTATTTAAGTAAACTCCTCTGTGAAAGTTAAACAACAACCTCACAAAGGAGTTTTTTTATGTCAGATGTTATCGTTGCCCTTGAATTTCCTATCCAAGATGGTGAAGGAAAAACTATTACTGAACTGACTATTCGCCGCCCGAAAGTCAAAGATATTCGTAAAATGCGAGGCAGTACGGATATTGAACAAAGTATTAGTTTGATTTCTATCGCCACAGGTCTTGTGCCGGAAGATGTTGATGAATTGGATATTGCCGACTTCAAGCGGGTTTCCGAGGTGGTAGAAAAAATGCAAAAGGGATAGTTGAAATAACACAACTTGATGCGGTACTTGCAGACTTAGCCTTTTGGTTCGGCTTTTCCTATTCCGATTTGGAAGAAATGACATTGGATGACGTGGAACGGTGGCTGACTCAAGCCCGGCGGCAGATAAAAGCCAAATATACCAAAGCCGCTATTTAAGCGGCTTTGTTGTTATTTAAAGGCTTTATTGAAGCCATCTTTAAAAGAACGTTTTGCTTCTCTTGCCACCTTAATCGTCGGCGACTTCTTATACATTCGGATTTCAAGGCGTTTAAGCATTTTTTCAAGTGTTGGAGCAAAAGGTGAAATAACCAATAAGCCAAGAAGAATTGATGTAATGATTGGATAAAGAGTGAAACCAACCGACACAAGAACGAGACCTAAAATTCCTGCTATTGCATAACCAATCAGACCTAGTAATTCATCAAATAATTTGAACATATTTTCCCCTTTCATTTTTAAAAAGGACTATAAACGATGTCATCAAATCTTGCAATCAGTTTAGTCATTGGTGCGGCAGTCGGTGGGGCGATTTCAGGCATTAACCAAATCAAAAACACTCTGAAATCATTGACCGATTCCACACAAACTATCGGACAACGAATGGCGACTTTAAATCAGCTTTCTATTGCCGGTATGAAAAGTAGCGCGGCATCTCTTACTGCGCTAGGCGGTTCGGTTGTGGCATTGGCAAAGCCTGCTATTGAATTTGAAAGTGCAATGGCGGATGTAAAAAAAGTTGTTGATTTCAAAACACCGGAGGGTTTTAAAAAATTATCCAAAGATCTGCTTGATTTAACGAATACCATTCCAATGGCCGGCAAAGAGCTTGCTGCTATTGCCGCATCTGGCGGACAGCTTGGCGTTGCCGAAGAAGATATTACCGCTTTTACCACAACCATTGCAAAAATGTCGGTCGCCTTTGATATGTCTGCAGAACAAAGTGGTGATGCAATGGCAAAACTGGCGAATGTGTACAAAATCCCTATTAATGAAATCGGTAAATTAGGTGATGCCATTAATGATCTTTCTAACTCAAGCCCAGCGAAAGCCTCCGATATTGTCAACACGCTAGGACGAATTGGAGGAACGGCAAAACAATTCGGCTTAACAGAAAACGCCGCAGCCGCACTTTCTAATACGTTTATCTCACTCGGCAAAACCCCGGAGGTCGCAGGAACGGCTATCAATGGCATGCTCACTAAACTGATGACCGCAGAAAAAGGCGGCAAAGCCTTTCAAGCGGCATTAAAGAAAATGGGTATTTCTGCCAAACAACTCAAGAAAAATATCGCAAAAGACGGTGAAGGTGCGATAGTTGATTTTGTTAAACGGGTGGAAAAACTACCAAAAGATCAGGCTATGGGCGTGTTGGTTGATATTTTTGGTAAAGAATATGCCGATGATGTGGCAGTACTTGCCGGTAATACCGAACTCTTAGAAAAAAGTCTAAAACAGCTAAAAGAAACCGATGAAAACGGCAATTTACGCTATTTAGGCAGTATGGATAAAGAATTTAACGCCCGAGCAGCAACAACCGAAGCCTCTCTCACAAAACTGACAAATAGTTTTACCTCTCTTGCGATTGGCTTTGGTAATTATGTATTGCCTGTGATTAATGATTTTGTGGGGTGGTTACAGCCCTTAGTCATTAGTGTGACGGATTTTATTAATACCAATACCGATTTGATGGGGGAAATTGTTAAATGGGGAACCTATGCCGTTGGTGCAGTAGCCGGTTTTTCTAGTATTGTTTGCGGCTTAAGTTTATTGACGTGGGGCGCATTAAAAGTTGTCTCCGTATTCAAAATGACGTGGACGATATTATCTTTCAGCGGTTCTGTTATTGCTTTTGTTAGTAAAGGTATTTTCGGGCTTGCGGGTTTTATTGGGAAATTATTATTACCTGTGGTGTTTAAATTGGCTTATGGTGTTGGTTATCTCATAGGCTGGTTTGGCAAAATAGCATTTTTAGCCACAAAACTTGGCGTGACCTTAATGGGCAGTTTATTAAAAGGCTTAATGATGGTTGGAAAAGCCATTATTTTTGTTGGTCGTGCTTTCCTTACCAATCCTATCGGCATTGCAGTAGCGGTAATTGCCGGACTTGCCTACCTACTTTGGGATAATTGGGATTGGGTCAGCGAAAAATTTAGCCAAATGTGGCAATGGATTGGTGAAAAAGCGGCATCTTGCGGACAATTTATCGCAGATATTTGGAACAACGTCAGTGGTTGGTTTGGTGGTATTTGGGACAATATCACCGGCTTTTTCAATTCCGGCATTGGCAATATCACCGCAAGCATTTTGAACTGGTCGCCGTTGGGCTTGTTCTATCAAATCTTTGCCGGTGTGCTGTCGTGGTTTGGTATTGATTTACCAAGCAAATTTAGCGACTTCGGCAAAAATATGATTGAAGGTTTAGTCAATGGTATTAAAAACGCTTGGGAAGGGGCGAAACAAATCGTCTCTGATTTGGGTGAGGGCATTAAAGGTTGGTTTAAAGAAAAACTGGGCATTCACTCACCAAGTCGGGTATTTAAAGGCTATGGCGATAATATCGCAACAGGATTAGCCATTGGCATCGCCGATAATGCGCTGAGAGCCACTAAAGCCGTGGACAAAATGTCCAAAAAAGTGAAGAAAGCCGCCCCGAAAAGCATTACCGCACCGGCAATCAAAGCCCCAAAACTTATCACGCCTGAAAAGCCTAAAAATGCACGGTTGCAATATATCGAACGCATGAAGTTAAGCGATAAGCAACAAAGTACGGTCAAATTTGAACCCGTTTTAAATGGCGTTGAACGCGTATTTAAACCGCTATTAAACGCGAAAAAAGGCTTTTTAGGATCTTTATGGGACGGCATCAAAGTCGGAGCAAATGTGGTGGGGAACTTATTGGGGATCAATCAGTCTTCAGATTTTCGTACACCGGGTTTTAATCCAAATGCCAATACGGAAACCTCGTCCATTTTTAGCGATTATCAGCCGCTGAACAGAAATGCCATTACACATAATGAAAACACACAAAATAGTGGCATTGTAGTGCATTTTAGCCCAACGATTAATGTCTATGGAGATAGTAAGCAAAGCATTGGTGAACAGGTGCATCAAGGTATTCAAGAAGGAATACGTGAATTTGAAAAACAATTTGAACGTATGATGGATCAACGACAACGGAGGGCTTATTACTAATGTATTTTATGCTAGGTAACATTGCTTTTGAACCGGTCAATCTAACAGATTTTTCCGAAAGCCATTCGGCAGAATTTGCCGAACATTCGGTGTTAAAAGGCAAGCCCCGCTTGCAGGCAATGGGTGAAAAATTGACAGAGTTGTCCTTTGCCATTCGCCTGCACCACAAAATGGGCGGTGTAGAAAGTCGTTATCAAGCCTTGCTTTCGGCAAAAGCCAAGCAAGAAGCCTTGGCGCTCATTTGGGGTGCAGGTAAATACAAAGGCAACTATGTGATTACCGATATTTCTTCAACCACCCTGTTTACGGACGCCAAGGGCAATGCGCTTGCGCGTGAGATGAATATTCGTCTGCTGGAATTTGTCGGCAACGGACAAAACAGTTTGCTTGGAGCGGCATTAAATATTGGCGGGAAATCCTTGCTTGGGTCAATGTTGCCACAGGGGTTAAGCTCCACACTTTCTACCGTCAAAAGCGTAGTCAGCCGTGGGGTGGAAATCTATCATCAAGGTAAACGTGCGATAGATGAAGTGCGCAACACCGTTGCGGTAGTTCGCCAACTCGCCAATACCCCTGCTTCTGCACTGGTTTATTTGCCAAGTACATTGGCAAATTTAGAGAATGCCTTAGGCAATTTTGGGGAATTGGTTGGGATGCAATCTGACTTTGAAGCGGTTCGCCAAGTCTTACCAGTAGTCGGTGAATTTAGCCGTGATGTGGCCGCGATTTATGACGATTTACACATAATGAAACAGTGTTTCAGTCAAACGAATAAAAGCAGTTGGGAAAATTGGTTTAAGCCCGCCGATAATGCGCTTTCTGCAATGAATGAACGGGTCGATAACTTGAGCGCGCCGGTGGCAAAAATGACGGCGTGGATTGTGTTACGCAGCGATGAGCAAAACCAAGATAATCAGGAGGCAAATGATGACGCAAACAGTGCTTAAACATACCGTCAAACAAGGTGAGCGGTGGGATAACCTTGCTTATTATTACTACGGCAATGCGTTAGAGTATGCCCGCATTATCGAAGCTAATCCCCATATCAGTTTTTGTGAAGTTTTACCTTTAGGGGAAACCGTCTATATCCCGGTGCTGAATGTTAAACCGACCCAAAATGAAAATCTGCCGCTGTGGCTAAGAGGGAACAATGATTAACGTGCAACAGCCCGATTTTTCCTTTTTTTACGAGAAAACCAATATCACGGCAGAAATTGAGCCGTCCTTAATTGAACTCACTTATACGGACTATCTTGAGGGGCAATCAGACGAACTGTCGGTGCAATTTGAAGATATAAGTGGTAAATGGATCCGCCAGTGGTTTCCGACCCAAGGTGATAAATTAAAAGCGGCGATTGGTTATCAAGGTGAACCATTGGTCGAGATTGGGGCATTTGAAATTGATGAAGTGGAATATAGCTATCGCCCCTCAAGTATTACCTTGCGGGCATTATCCACCGGCATTGCCAAAGCCAACCGCACGTTAAAACCGAGAGCCTATGAAAACACCACCTTGGCACAAGTGGTTGCGAAAGTGGCGGCAAATTTGAAATTAAAAGTGGTCGGGAAAATCAAAGCAATCCATATTAAACGGATTACGCAATATCAAGAACGCGACGTGGAATTTTTAGCCCGCCTTGCCCGTGAATATCACCATAGTTTCAAAATTGTCGGCGACCAACTGGTCTTTACGGACAAAGACGATCTGGGACAAACCGACCCGATTGCGGTATTAGACGAAAGCCAATGCAAGAGTATTCGGCTGCGTGACCGCATTAAAGACACGGCAAAAGAAGTGGAAATTAAAGGCTTTGACAGCAACGGCAAAAAAGTGGTGAAAAAATCCAAAAAAGCGACCGCACTTCGCCCGAAAATGAAGCAGGCACAGGCGGCAAGTGGCGATGCGCTTAAAATCACCACCCGTGGCGAAAGCCAAGAACAGATTGATGTCCTTGGTGATGCCGCATTAAGTGAGCAAAACGAAGACCAAAGTGCCGGTGATATTACGGTGATGGGTAACCCGAAACTCGTTGCCGGTTCGACCATTTTATTGCGAAATTTAGGTGTGTTTTCGGGGAAATATTTAATCAAGCAATCGCGCCACAGTATTTCACGCAGCCAAGGTTACATTACCAACATCGAAGTGCGAATGTTGGAATTTATTCCCGATGATTTATTAACACTCGGTATGGAGATGAGCAATGCAAACCTATAATTTTTCGGCAACCTATCAAGAAGGCATTGTGTCGGCAATCGACCCGAAAACCCACAAAGTGCGGTGTAAAATCCCTGCGTTGGACGATTTGGAAACCGCTTGGCTTTCCTTTCTTACCCCTAACGCAGGTGGCAATCAGTTTTATGGTTTGCCCGATGTGGGGGAATTGGTGGCAATTTTGCTTGATGCACGTGGCGAAGGTGGCTGTATATTGGGGGCAATTTATAATGAACAAGACCCCACGCCGGTCGCTGATAGTCATATTTGGATGAAGCAATTTTCTAACGGTACGGTGATTAAGCACGACCGCTCCACCGGCAACGTTGAAGTGTCTGCCGTGGGTGAGGTATTGATTAAATCGCCGTCTAAAGTCACTATTGATTGCCCTGAAACCGAAACTACCGGAAACTTATTAGTGAGTGGTGCTTTAACCTATATGCAAGGCATGACAGGTAACGGTGGTAGCAATGGTGCAACAGCAACCATTAACGGTTCGCTTAAAACGAAAGGCGGAGACATTAAAGCGGATAATATCAGCTTAAAAAATCACAAACACCCGGGTGATTCCGGTGGCAAAACCGGGCTTCCTGAATAACTTTTTCTTTAAAGTAGTTTAAAAGTACTTTTCTGCATAGCCTTGTATCATCAAGACTATGAATACCAATCCTATCTTAACGACCCATTGGCAACTTGCACCGAATTTGGAAAACCAAGCGGTGCAAGGCGTTGATGATATTCATCAATGCATCGCCAACATTCTTAACACGCTCAAAGGCACAGACGTGCTACGCCCTGAATTTGGCAGCGACCATGTTCAATATATTGACCAACCGGAAGAGGTGGCTATCCCCAATATGGTGCGGGAAATCACCCTCGCCTTACAAAAATGGGAAACCCGAATTGAGGTCGATAGCGTACAGATAAGTGGTATTGCGCCTCATTTTGAACTGTTGATTAGTTGGTCGCTGGTTGATGATGTGTATCGTGAAATTTATGCCACCGAGGTGAAACCATGATGAACCGATTTGATGTAAAAGCCGTGGATGACAATGTTGAAATCATCTTGCGTGATGCCATTGCCGATTATGAAAAACGCACCGGCAAAGTGCTACAACCGGCACAGATTGAACGCTTATTGATTAATGTCTATGCGTTTCGGGAAAGTTTAGCCCGACAAGGGATTAACGAAGCCTTTCGCCAAACCTTCCCACAATATGCGACAGGGCTTGCTTTGGATTTATGTGGTGAGACCTTTGGCTGTTACCGCTTGTTAGATAAGCCGGCACGCACCCTTTTACGTTTTTCAGTGCAAGGCGAACATCCTTCTATTTTTATCCCCAAAGGTACGCGCGTTGCCGCCACGGACAATGTGGAATTTATCACCTTAAATGATGATGTGATTACCCCGCTGATTGCTTATGTGGAGATTGAAGCCGAATGCAATCAAACCGGTGAAGTCGGCAATGGTTGGGAATTAGGGCGGGTGAAAACCCTCAAAAGTGCGGTCAATTTTGACGGTGAAATCACCATAACCAATATTGATGTCTCAAGTGGCGGACTTGCCCGTGAAGAGGATGACGCCTATCGCAAACGCATTCTTGCCGCACCGGAAGCTTTTACCACCTGTGGGTCGATTGCCGCTTATGACTATCACACTCGCGCGGTGTCGCAAGCGATTGCGGATGTCAATGTCTCCAACCCCCGTGGCGGTTTGGTACGCATTGCGGTGCTCACGAAAACCGGTTTGCCCGATACACGATTGCTTAATGATATTAAAGCCTACCTGAACCCGGAACGTCGCAGACCGCTTTGCGATACGGTGGAAGTGATTGCCCCAACCCGGCGTAATTACCAAATTACAGCCACACTCACCTTACTTGACGGCTACCGTGAAGATATTGTGAAAACTCAAGCGCGGAATGCACTGCAACTTTATCTCTCCGATAAAACGAAAAAACTCGGCGTTGATATTGTGCCATCCGCCATTATTAGTGCGTTGAGAGTTGAAGGTGTGTATGACGTGAATTTAATCAGTCCCGCCAAAACGGTTATCAGTGAAACCGAATGGGCAAACTGTACCGCAATCAATATCGACGTAAACCCGGAGCGTAGCAATGGCTAAACTCACTTATGCAGACATCATCGAGCAGGAAATCAAATACAAAGCCCTTGCGGATTTAAGCCTGCCGCTCTCCCGTCTTGATACCGGCAAAATTATGACCACACTTGTGGATTTGTTAGATGATGAATTTATCCCACTGCTTGCCGAAAAATGGAGCGTGACCGGCTATGACGGGGAATTTTTAGCTGAAAGTAGTCACTCGAAACGGGAGCTTATAAAAGCGGCGATTGAACTGCATCGTTACAAAGGTACCCCATGGGCAATTCGTGAAGTGTTACGCCGTTTGGGCTTTGGTGAGATTGATATTGATGAGGGATTAAAAGCCCGAACCTATGAGCATAAATTCGTGCAGGGAATCCCTTTAAGTGACAAATGGGCGTATTACGCCATCCGGCTTAATCAACCGATTACCAACGAACAAGGGCAACATCTTCACAAAATCTTACGTAATTTTGCCCCAGCTCGCTGCACCCTTGCCGTGCTGGATTATAAAGCCGTGCCGATACGTTACAACAACAAAGCCCGCTACAACGGCAATTACAACCACGGTTCAAACTAAATTAAATCGACATTTAAACCCTATTTAAAGGATATTTTATGGCAAATCTAAAAGAACAAGAAAAATGGGAAGACGGGATTTATCAAATCGAAGAAAACGATCCTGTGCTGGGTGGTGAAGATGGCATTACCAATAAACCTATCCGCCAACTAGCTAATCGTACCTCTTGGCTTAAAAAAGCCCTTGAAGTCTTAACGGGCAAATCCAAACCCAAAGATTTGACAGAGGATAGCACCAGTGAAGCCGATAAAAACGGACATAGTCACGCCCTGCCGAAAAGCTCAACAAGTCAAAAAGGCATTGTGCAACTTGATGACACTTGGGAATCAGATAGTCGAGAAAAAGCCCCAACGGCACGAGTCATTAAGGCAATCAAAGCCTTGATTGATAGCGTGACTCGTAACTTGAGTAACTACATCCCCAACAGCAAAAAATCATCCTCTATCACCAGCAATTCTGCCGATACGGTGGCGACCAGTGCAGCAGTAAAAATGGCTTATGACAAAGGCGTGGAAGCACTCAATAAAGCCAATGAAGTAGATAAGTCCACTCTCAAAAAAACAGGCAATCAAACCTTAAATGGTTATTTAAAAACCACCTATTCATCGAGTAGAGGTTGGGCGGGCTATCAATTTGATGCCGCTCACGGGGTATGGCAACTTGAAGCAAATCCTGCTGCCGACACGGCGGGCAATCGCCGATTTAATATGAAATGGATGCCTAATAGTGGCACGCAGGTTTATTTGTCATTCCCGCATATTGGCGATAATGGTGATACGGTCGCCTATCAAAGTTGGGTCAATGCCGAACTTCAAAAAATGCGGTCAATTTCTAATCAGAATACCGCCAATTTTGGCAACTACATTCACAATAACAAAAAATCCAATGCAGTGGATAGCAGCTCGACTGACACAGTGGCAAGCAGTCGTGCGGTGAAACTTGCATACGACCATGGCACAACTGGACTAAATACAATCAATGATTTTAAAAACGGAAACGGTTATGTCAGAAATTTAACGACAAATAACAACATTCAACTGCGGTGGAATCCAAGTGGAAAAGGACTGGAACTAAAAATTGACAATACCGAGTTAGGCGGCGTGCATTATTACAACCGTCCTTATGTGGAAACAACCGTTAGTGATAGTAATTACGGCGGTATCAATATTCACCGCAAAGGCAAAGCCGGCAACTGGGACAGCCGAATTGAGCCGCTACCGGACAAACGTTGGAAGTTCTTGGTACAAGGCTCACACGAAACTTATTTGCCGGCAAAAGGTGGCACGGTGGCATTGTTGGAAGATTTTACTCAAAACCTATCCGGCAACGGTTGGTGCAAACTGCCGAACGGCTTGATTATGCAATGGGGTAAAGCAAATGGCGGTTGGGTCAATTTCCCAATTGCCTTTCCGAATAGCTGCTTTTGCGTTGTGGGGACGCAAGGTGAGGGAAGAAATTACGAGCCATATATCATCATCAATATTAGCAACACCAAGTTTTATCACAAAGGAAAATTTGAGGATGATGCCCGAAATTCGCACTGGATTGCGATTGGACGATAAGGAGGATTTATGTATTTTTTTGACGACACTCTCAATGCCTTTTTAGTTGAAGGTATCCACAACATTCTGGCAAACGCTATCAGCGTGTCAGAGGCGGAATATGATGAACTTATCGCTAAACGTGATGCAGGTTGCGAGCTTTATATTTTAGACGGCAAAGTGAAAGCGACCCCGCCAGGCCCATCAGATGGATATGATTGGGACGGTAAAAACTGGGAGATTTCAGCGGAAAAACTGACCGCACT
>MLHP01000037.1 GCA_001999425.1 Rodentibacter genomosp. 2
AACAAACAAACAAACAAACTGTATCCGTCAGTCTGATTATCCCAAAGCTGACGGCTATTTAGATGGGGTTGAGATTGTTCGGGAGTCGTTTCACACGCTTTTAACTAAATTTTCAGACGATCCAAAAGCGTTGTTTGTGTTAGATCCGCCGTACTTATGTACAAGGCAAGAAAGCTATAAGCAAGCGACTTACTTTGACTTGATTGACTTTTTGAGGTTGATACATCTGACCCGCCCACCGTATCTCTTTTTTAGCTCGACTAAAAGCGAGTTTATCCGATTCGTTGAAGCAATGGTTGAAGATAAATGGCAAAACTGGCAGGTGTTTGAGGATTATAAACGAATAGCGTTACAGACAAGTGCAAGTTATAGCGGAAAGTATGAGGTCAATTTGGTTTATAGGTTCTAACAATTTGTAATTCTGTTTCATTATATGAAAAAGCGAGATAAGTAATTTATCTCGCTTTTTTGTGTGTAGTTATGTTGCGCAGGATTATTATGGTGGGCATCTTGCTATTGAAGTACAAAATCTTAATAATCTGGAAGATAGCGATGGCAATGCGGCAACGATTGCTGCGCGTGAACGTCTTGATTTTGGAGTGGGGAATCTTGTTAATCGTAATCATTCCTTAATTCTGAGCCTTGGCAACCTCTATATCGGCGGAAAACTGGATGAAAATAATCAAGCCACTGGTTATGCCAACAGCATTGATAACGGCAGCGCGACCATTGAAGCCTTTGGCAGTGGTTGGATTAAAACCCATAGTTTGTTAAATCACGATTTACATTTAAAACTGGGTACCAAAGTCGAAAAAGAATGGATTAACGAGTTTGCGCTAGGCAGTGATATCCAACGTTATCGCGCAGGTAGAGATGGACACTTTAATTTAAATCAGCGTAGTCGTAGTCGACGCTATTCTGATTTCCAACTTAATGATGGTACACGTATTGAAGGATTTGGTTGGAAAGAGTGGCGATTTACTCGAACGACGACCTCTTCAACAGTTGAACACCAAGATCCAGCGAAAATTTTAATCGGTGGGGAGTTACACCTATCCGGTGAAAATTTACATAATAAACACAGCCAAATTTTGGTCGGACAAAAATTATTGCTTGATGATAAAGTATTCACTCAATCGACCAATGAGCGATTAAGTGGCGCGCTTTCAACCTTAAATAACGAAGATATTTTGGGTAACATTGATGTTACGGATAAAGGGAAGTTTGTTCATGAATATCGTATTAGAAAGAAACTAGGTAAACATTATCACTATCACCATCGCAGTGATTTTACCGATGTACACGAAACCAAACATTTTAACTTTGGTTTAGAACTTTTGAAAATCAGTGAGCCGGTGGCATCCAGCGGTGCAACTGTGAGTGAAAAATCTGATTTTCAAGGCGTGTCTCTTGCACAAAAAACGCCATTAAACACCAATGCTATGGAAAATCGTGTGAATATGGATGAGGTGATTTCAGGCGTGGTGAAAAACCAGCACAATCTTGGTATTAAAACGCACTTGCCGGATATTACGCTGCCACAAGCAAGCCTTTATAAAATCAATCCGAATTCAGGTAAATTCTTGGTAGAAACCGATCCGCGTTTTACCGATCGTAATAAATGGCTGAGCAGTGATTATATGTTCAAACAGTTGCGTAATGATCCTCAAAACCTCATGAAACGCTTGGGTGATGGTTTTTACGAACAACGCTTAGTTAATGAACAAATCAATAGTCTGACAGGCAGACGTTTCTTGGAGGGGTATTTATCGGATTATGAGCAGTATAAAGCTTTAATGGATAATGGGGCGCAATATGCTCAGAAATGGAGTTTAGTGCCGGGTGTGGCATTAACTGCCGAGCAAATGAAAGAGCTCACCTCGGATATGGTATGGATGGTGAAACGTGAAGTTACGCTTAACGACGGCACAAAACAGAAGTATTAGCACCACAGGTTTATCTTGTTGGTCGTAATGTGGATATTGACAGTCGTGGGGCGGTGATTTCAGCGAATGATGTCATCATTAACACGCAAGGTGAGGTGAAAAACAGTGGCGTGATAGCCGGACGCAACCTTGCACACATTAGTGGCAATAACATTGAAAACTTCGGGCATTTACAAGGTCGCAATTTATATCTGTTTGCTAAAAATCATCTTGATAATCTTGGCGGTAAGCTTTCTGCCACGGAAAATCTCATCGGCAGAGCGAAGAATATCAATATTGCCAGTACGATTTCCGAAACGGCATACAACGGTCGCTTTAAACATAAAGGGATTGACCGTGTGGCAAGCATTCAAGTTGGGGATGATAAAAGCGGATCCCATGTCGCTCTTTATGCCACAGAGAATATGACGATTAAAGGCGCTAATGTTGCGATTCAAGGTAATGCGGACTTCCAAGCGGGTAACAGGCTGAATCTCGGCACGGTAGAAACTGAAAATAAACAGCATTTTGTGAAGGACAGTAATAACTACTACAAACTCGACCAACGCAATGAAGTAGGTAATCAGCTCAGTATTGAAGGTGATAGTCGCTTTGTAGGGAAAAGTGCGGTGGATTTTAAAGGAGTTTTAGCCACTAGTAATGGCACGATGAATGTGCTTTCAGAAGGTGATATTGCGATTCAAGAAAGTCGTCAACAGGAGTCGCTTTCAGAAGCTACCAAATGGACAAAACGCGGCGTGTTGCAATCTAAAGCAGAAATTCGTCGCCATAATCATCACTATGATTTAGCTGAAGGCTCAACCTTGGATGCGGGTAAAATCAATCTGCAGTCCGCCAAGGGTAACATCACGGTGCGAGGCTCAAATGTTGTGGCGGAAAATAGCTTAACTGCGCAGGCGAAAAACATCAACATCAAAGAGGCCGAGAATAAAGTCTATTCTGATGATTACTATGCGAAGAAAAAATCGGGCTTCTTAGAGGGCGGGATTGGTTTTACGATTGGTAGCCAAAAGCAAACCACGGAATCCGACCAAACTAAGCTGTATGCCAGTGGTAGCCAAGTGGGCAGCCTTAACGGCAACACCACGATGATTGCAAACCAACAGTACACGCAGACGGCAAGCACCGTGAGCAATGTAAACAGTAATGTGAATATCGTGGCACAGAAAGTGGACATCAATGCCGCAGATGACAAATATGAAGCCAACACCAAACAAACCTTTGAACAGAAAGGTTTAACCATTGCGATTACCTCGCCGATTATTGATGCATTGCAAGCAGTACAAAGTGCGGCGAAATCCACGAAGAAAGTAGGACAAAGTAAGAATGACCGTGTCAATGCCATGGCGGCAGCAAACTCGGCGATGAGTGTGTATCGTGCGGGACAAAGTGCCATGAAAGCCGGAGAGGCGCTTCAAGATGCGATGGGTCAGGGAGGGGTAGATTCCGTCGTAGGGATACAAATTACCTACGGACAACAAAAGAGCGTGTCGAAAACTCACACCGAAGGGAAAACTGCAGCAACGAGTGAGGTGAATGCAGGCGGAAAAGTCAATATTGTCGCCACAGGGTCAGATAAAGACTCGAATATCAATATTAAAGGCGCAGATGTGTCCGGTAAACAAGGTACATACTTAACAGCGGATAACCAAATCAATATCCGTGCAGCGGAACAAACTCACCAAGAACGCAGTACCAACAAATCCAGTGGCTTTAACGTGGGCGTGGCAATTAAAGTGAGTAATGGCGTAGCGGCAGGTGTCACTGTGGGCGGAAACTATGGTAAAGGTTATGGCAATGGAGATGAAACGACTTATGTGGCAAGCCATGTAGGCGATATAAATAGTCAAACCAGCATTAACGCCGGGGGAGATGCGAATATCCTTGGCAGTCAAGTGAAAGGTAAAGGTATTAAACTCAATTCGGAAAATCTCAATATAGAAAGTTTGCAAGACACCTCTACTTACAAAGGCAAACAAATGAATGTGAGTGGCAGTTACAACTAATCGAGAATCTGAAACGGTGAATACCAAGGGCAGATGGCAGGAATAATCGTGTTAAATATGCAGAAGGGAAAGAATCCATTCAACCGGATTACGACATAGGTTATGGCTTGGATAAAGGCAGCCAAAGGTAGTAAATTTATTCAGTTTGATATTAAAAAAGTAAAGGAATGTATAAAAATAAATAAAGCCTTGATATACAAGGCTTTATACTTAATTTGAATTGATTGGAAATTATCTGAAATCGTTGTCTTTTACTCCCACTCAATCGTTGCAGGTGGCTTTCCGCTTACATCATAGACGACACGGGAAATGCCATTTACTTCATTGATGATTCGGTTGGAGATTTTGCCTAATAAATCGTATGGTAAATGCGCCCAATGTGCGGTCATAAAATCAATCGTTTCAACGGCTCGGAGAGAGACAACCCAGTCATATTTACGACCATCGCCCATTACGCCTACGGATTTCACCGGAAGGAACACGGTGAAGGCTTGGCTGACTTTGTAATACCAATCTGCTTTGTGTAATTCTTCAATAAAAATCGCATCGGCACGGCGGAGTAGGTCACAGTATTCTTTTTTCACCTCGCCTAATACACGCACGCCTAAACCCGGACCAGGGAATGGATGGCGGTTAAGCATTTCTGCCGGTAAACCGAGAGCTAAACCGATTTTACGCACTTCATCTTTGAAAAGTTCACGCAATGGTTCGACTAAACCGAGCTTCATATAATCCGGCAGACCGCCCACGTTGTGATGTGATTTAATCACATGTGCTTTTCCTGTTTTGCTGGCGGCAGATTCGATCACGTCAGGATAAATCGTACCCTGTGCCAACCATTTCACATTTGGTAATTTTTTCGATTCGTCATCAAATACATCGACGAAGACTTTACCGATAATTTTACGTTTCGTTTCCGGTTCGTCCACGCCGGCTAATTCGCTTAGGAAACGATCTTCTGCGTTCACACGGGTGATGTTTAAGCCGAATTTATTGCCGAACATTTCCATCACTTGATCGCCTTCGTTTAAGCGTAATAAGCCGTTATCCACGAAGACACAGTGTAAGTTTTTGCCGATTGCGCGGTGTAATAATAATGCGACAACCGAGGAGTCCACTCCGCCTGATAAGCCTAAAATCACTTCATCGTTGCCTACTTGTGCTTTAATGCGAGCCACTGCATCTTCAATGATGTTTTCCGCAGTCCATTTGGTTTCGCAACCACAAATATTCACCACAAAATTTTTCAATAATTCCAAGCCACTTTTGGTGTGAGTGACTTCAGGGTGGAATTGTACGCCGTAGAAATGGCGGCTTTCATCTGACATTGCCGCAATCGGGCAAGTTGGAGTTGTACCGGTGATTTGGAAATTTTCCGGTAAACAGGTAACTTTATCGCCGTGGCTCATCCAGACATCTAGTTTGCCATCTCCATCATTTAGGTGAGCAAAAAGTGCGGTCGAATTTTCTAAAGAAACCGCGGCATAACCAAATTCACGATGATAGGAGGTTTCGGTTAAACCGCCCAGTTGCATTGCCATTGTTTGCATACCATAGCAAATACCCAGTACCGGCACGCCCGCATTAAAGACATATTCCGGAGCACGCGGGCTGTTTTCTTCCGTGGTGCTTTCAGGGCCGCCTGAAAGAATGATCCCCGTTGGGTTAAATTCTCGGATTTGTTCTTCGGTTACATCCCACGCCCAAAGTTCGCAGTACACCCCAATTTCACGCACACGACGTGCGATCAGCTGGGTATATTGTGAACCAAAGTCGAGGATGAGGATTTTATGATGGTGAATGTTTGTCATTTTTTACCTTAATAAAATGGTTAATAATGTAACTTTTGAATAATGTTTGAAATTTCGATCATATCCTTGCCACAATAATCGGCTTTGGATTGGTCAATAAGCATTCGTTTTTCTTCGTAGGCAATCACAGGAATACTAGCAGATTTTGCCGCTTGAATGCCGAAAAATGAATCCTCAATCGCTACAGCATTTTTTGCTTGCACATCTAATTTTTTGAGGGTGTAGCGATAAATTGTCGGATCAGGCTTGCTACGTTCAAATTGTTCGCCACTGACAATGAAATCAAAGTGCTGAATAATATCACATTTTGTCAAAATATTCTGAATATGTTCAAGGCGAGAAGAAGATGCTACCGCCAATTTAATGTGATGTTGTTTGGCAAAATCAATAATTTTTTGAATATCAGAACGGAAAATTGAAAGATAATCCACTTCCGAAAAAAGTTGGTTGAAAAAATCAAAATAGCGTCGTTTGATTTCTTTTAAAGGTAATGACGAACTAGTTAGTTTTTTCACGATTTCCGGAATTTCAGACACCCCTTTCCCTACCATTTCTGAACGTTCGGACAGCGTTAAAGTGCGGTCGTGTTCTTTGATAGATTCGATGAATTTTGCTTGCAAGTTGTATTCTAAAAATTCGGTATCAACAATCACGCCGTCCATATCAAAGATAATAGCTTGGAGCATAGGATTTCCTTATGGAGATAAGTAGTCAGATTTTGAAAAACTTTGCAAAATCCAACCGCACTTCAAACAACAAAGGATGAGCTAAAAGCTCACCCTGTTGATTACCCCATCCGATAATTCGGTGCTTCTTTAGTAATCGTTACATCGTGAACGTGGCTTTCCTTAATACCTGCACCGCTGATTCGCACAAATTCCGCTTTGGTGCGAAGTTCGTCAATGGTGGCACAGCCGGTTAAGCCCATACAAGAACGTAAACCGCCCATTTGTTGATGAATGATTTCTTTTAAATAACCTTTGTATGGAATACGTCCTTCAATGCCTTCCGGGACGAGTTTGTCGGCAGCATTGTCCGATTGGAAATAGCGGTCTGATGAACCTTTCGCCATCGCACCAAGTGAGCCCATTCCACGGTAGGATTTGAATGCACGGCCTTGATAAAGCTCAATTTCACCCGGCGCTTCTTCCGTACCGGCAAACATTGAACCGACCATCACACAGCTTGCCCCCGCAGCGATGGCTTTGGCAATATCGCCTGAGAAACGGATACCGCCGTCTGCAATGACCGGAATACCACGATCTTTTAAGGCTTCCGCCGCATCCGCAATCGCTGTGATTTGTGGTACGCCCACGCCTGTTACAATACGGGTTGTGCAGATTGAACCCGGCCCAATCCCGATTTTGACCGCACTTGCACCGGCATCGGCTAGTGCGATAGCCCCTTCTGCCGTAGCCACGTTACCTGCGATAATCGGTAAGTCAGGATATTTTGCCCGCGTTTCACGCACACGCTGTAATACTCCTTCGGAATGACCGTGTGACGAGTCGATAAGCAAAACATCGACACCGGCTTTGACTAATGCATCAATTCGTTCCTCATTGCCGGCACCAGCACCTACCGCCGCGCCTACACGTAAACGCCCGAATTCATCTTTACAGGCATTCGGTTTGCTTTCGGCTTTTTGATAGTCTTTTAAGGTGATCATCCCTTTCAGTTTGAAATCATCATTGATGACCAAGACTTTTTCTACCCGATTTTCGTGCATTAAACGGAAAATTTCTTCACGGGTTGCGCCTTCTTTAACCGTTACCAAACGGTCTTTTGGTGTCATAAAATCAGCGACTGTTTTGCTTAAGTCAGAGATAAAACGGGTATCACGGCCGGTAATAATACCAACCAAATTTTTCTCCGAATCAACCACCGGATAACCGGCAAAACCGTTTTTCTTGGTAAGTTCGGCTAATTCTGCAAGCGTAAGCGTTGGTGAAACGGTAACCGGTTCGGAAACGATACCGCTTTCAAATTTTTTCACCTTGCGCACCCGATCTGCTTGGCGTTCAATCGACATATTTTTGTGAATAAAGCCAATTCCGCCTTCTTGTGCAAGGGAAATCGCTAATTTAGTTTCGGTTACGGTATCCATCGCCGCAGAGAGCATAGGAATATTCAGGCGAATTGTTTTCGTGAGTTGGGTTGAAAGATTTGCGGTGTTTGGAAGCACGGTAGAATGTGCCGGAACAAGAAGAACATCGTCAAAAGTGAGGGCTTCTTTTTTGATTCTAAGCATAGCAATATTTCCGTCGTTAAAAATGAATGTTAAAAAATATTGCGGCGGGATTATACAGATTTTGCACCATTTTGAAAACGAAATTTTTCGGTTTTATGCTATGATTCGCAAACGTTTTCGTAATGGGAAAAAGTATGAATTTGGCACTATTAACCTATTTGTCTGATTGCACGCCTAAAGTGCGGTCAGAATTGGCGACATTTTCGCAAAATGTGGCTTTTGATGTGCAGCGGTTGCAAGAGTTGGGGCTAAATATTGAAGAAAATTCCTCACACTATCAATTAATACCGCAATTACCTTTGTTAAATTTACCGCAAATTTCAACCGCTCTTTTGCCCTATCGAGTACATTATGAACCGGTAATTTCTTCTACTAATGAATGGATTTTGCAAAATATTGCTCATCTTCGCAAAGGCGATCTTTGTCTGACGGAATATCAAACGGCGGGGCGTGGACGGCGTGGGCGTCAATGGTTGTCACCTTTTGCCGGGCAAATGATGTTTAGTTTTTATTGGACATTCGATCCGAAAAAATCCATTGAGGGGCTGAGTTTGGTCGTGGGGCTTGCGATTGCCGAGATGCTTGACGTGCAAGTGAAATGGCCGAATGATATTTTATTTGATGGTCGGAAACTGGGCGGTATTTTAATTGAGATTGCGAACCATAAGAATGGTTTGCTTAATTTGGTGATTGGCGTGGGAATTAACGTATCTTTGCCTGCGCAAGCGGAAATTAGTCAGCCCTATGCGCAGTTGTGCGAAATTAATCCAAATGTTGATCGACAAACGTTATTTCCAAAACTCATTCAACATCTATATAGGCGTTTAGATTGTTTTGAAAAAGAGGGGATCGGTGAGGAATTTCAACAGACATGGCAAAGACACAATGCCTTTTTCGATAATGAAGTGAATGTGATAACCGAACAGGGCATTATTTCAGGCATTGAGCAGGGCATTGATAAATGGGGATATCTGCAATTATTATGCGAAAATGAATGGCGAACTTTTAATGGTGGTGAGGTATCACTTCGTAGAAAATAAGTGCGGTTAAAATCTTTGGTGTTTTTAACCGCACTTGGTTTAAATCACCTTTTGTACGAGGGCGGAAATATCCTCTGCAAATTTTTCATTTTCGACCATTTCAACGATTTGAGCGCGGGTGTAACGTTTGACGTTATAAACAGCCACAATACTGGTATCACCAACTTGCAGGAAATTTTGTTCGCCAAATTCGGTGTAGCGGGTTGCACCGATACTGATGATGGCTTTTGTCGGATAATTCGCTTGCTTGAGCATTTCGGTAATATTATTCATCGGGCCTTCGTCCGGCTGATGATTCATTCGATCGACAATCCAATCCAGTAATTTTTGGTGAAAATAACTGTAGCCAACCGCCGGGCTATCAATGCCGTATTCATTCAACATACCATCGCGTTTGTGGAAACAGGCAATGTGGTAATCGTCCAATGACCCACCTGCATTGAAGTGATCTAATGTCAGCCAATTTGCGGAAATGCCTTTGGATTTTTCACCCCAATTCTTTTTCTCGCAAATTTTGCGTGCATTCGGGCGGCGAATTGAACAGTCGTTATAGGCGGCAAAATGGGTGGGTAAAAGTGCGGTTACTTTTCCGTGAGAATATTGAATATCACAGATTAAAGCAATTTCAGGTTCAATCTGTAAATTATCCGCATCATTCGGGAAGCAGATCTCAGAATGCGAAAGGGGATAATCGGAAAGAAATTGATATTCCCCCAAATTCTCACTTGGCACATAAAACGGAAAAATCGCTTTTGGTTGCACCGCCTCAACGGTTTTGACGTGTAAAAAATCCGCTGCTTCGCCTGCTTGTTCCAAATGACCGGCAAAATTGCCCGCCACGCCCAAGCCAATAAATGTAGTGTTCATCGTGTTCTCCTTTATTTGTAAAAATGAGTTAAATTCTACTGCTTATATAATAAAAAAGCATCAAAACGATTCTGTTCTCTATTTTGATAGTTTGCCTAACGAATACAGGGGGGATAAACAACCAAAATTAAGCTAAAATTTATCCAAAGTGGAGAGAATTTCATCAGCGGCTCATTTTTTTTAATTTTTTTGTAAAAATTGCTTGCGTGGATGTAATTTTTACCTATAATACGCGGCACACAACGACGCG
>MLHP01000038.1 GCA_001999425.1 Rodentibacter genomosp. 2
ATTCGCGGTATCATCATGTTGCCGTATTGCGCACCCGCCCAGCCTTGAATCACCCGTATCCAGCAAGAGCTGTGTTCGTCTCCGTTGCTCCGTCTGTCCCACGGGAATTGGAGTTTGACCCGTCCCCATTCGTCACAGTAGATTTCTTCGCCTTCAGGGCCGACGACGTGCGCCACTTGGGTGCCGCGAATAATCGGGCGGGGCTTTGGCGGGCTGCGCCAAGGTTTATGGTGGGGAATGAGAAATAGGGTGTTTTCGTAATGGTTGCCACTTTTTGAGGGTTCGTCTTCAACCGTTGCCCGTTCTATCGCTTCTTCCTCTAATACACCGATTTGAGTTCCCCTATGTTCGACACGTACGACTAACCATTCTTGGTTGAATGCCGGTGAGTCGTGTCCTTCGAGGCTGAAACCATAACCGGGGATGACGCGCATATCATCGCCCATAGCCTGTGCCGTTTCTGACTGCGTCAGTTCGGCTTCCAGCCGATAACGGCTAAAGGGGTTGCCTTGTTCGTCCCGTTTGTATCGGCCGGGGTAATCGTAGTGTTCATAAACGCTCGGCGAATTGACCGCACTTTTAGGCGATTGGGGGGAGGAAGAATCCTTTGGAGCGGCAGATTGGGCGGTATGTTGATGTTCTAAGTTGTAGTTAGGATTTAAGAAAGTGTAATCACGCAGGGTTTGGCGGGACGTCGTCATTTTTCGACAATAGTCAAACTGCCAAAGACTGGCAAAAGGGCGGTCGCATGCCGGATTGGCGTTATAGGTGAGGGTGCCTAAAATGGGTGACGCGCGACTTTGGTGGGCAAAACATAATTCGTGGCTGCCGATATCATGTTTGAAATAATAATACCAGCCTTCTTCTGCCGCTAAGCGTTCAATAAAGGCGATATCCGTTTCCCGATATTGTACGCAATATTCCCGTTCCCAATCCGATGGTAACGGTTCAAAGGTGACTTTTTCTACCCGATTTTTTTGTAACAACGTGCGGATGATTTTTTCGCTGTTTTGCTGTTGGAAAATGCGGCTGTCCGACTGCAACCCCGCCCGCACTAATGCCGGCTCTACCACCATGTTATAATGCGTGCGCACAAAGCCCGTTTTACCCAACCCGAATCCTGTGACAATCCCATTCACATAGCGAACCGCTTTATCTCCCAGCCAAAACGTGAACGTAACCGGTTTATCCATCAATGCCGAAAAGGGAATATTGGGGTCAAAACTGGATAACATCAGTTCTAAACGAAAGGGCTCGGAAAGCCCTTCGGTTAACTGAAAACTCACCACATCAAAAGGGTATTTATCACCGGAATCAAGGGTATAGCGGTAGTTGGATTGGGTTGTCATAAATCATCCTTTATTT
>MLHP01000039.1 GCA_001999425.1 Rodentibacter genomosp. 2
CACCCATATCCACTTTGGTACCATTCGCTACCGTAAAGGTTTTATCTTGACCGCCTACAGTTGTATTACCGGATAATACGGTTTCACCTGTGGAAGTCAGTTTATTGCTAAACGTGCCATTTTCAGAAGTTAAATTGGTGATCGTACTGTTGGTTGAATTCAAGTTAGTAATTGTACCGTTGGTCGAGGTTAAATTATTAACGGTGGCATTGTTAGTAACATTCAGGTCTTTGATAGTTGCTGTATCAGTAACATTGAGATCTTTGGTTGTGGTTGTACCATTAACGGTTGAATTGCCTTTTACTGTCAAATCTTTTTCGATATTGGCATTGTTGGTGACATTTAGGTCTTTGGTTGTAGTTGTGCCATTAACCGTTGAGTTGCCTTTTACCGTCAAATCTTTTTCGATATTGGCGCTGTTGGTGACATTTAGGTCTTTGGTTGTGGTCGTGCCATTAACCGCTGAGTTTCCGTTAACGGTTGAATTACCTTTTACCGTCAAATCTTTTTCGATATTGGCATTGTTGGTGACATTTAGGTCTTTGGTTGTGGTTGTCCCTTCAACTGTAGAGTTACCTTTCACCGTAGAATCACCTTTAACGGTTAAGTTTTTCTCAATATTTGTGTTGTTGGTAACATTTAAGTCTTTAGTTGTAGTTGTTCCATTAACTGTTAAATCTCCGCCAATCGTTGCACCATTGCTTGTTGTAATGCTAGTGAAATTCGGTGAATCGTTAACGGATAATGTAATATCTTTACCACTTTGAGTGATATTAAGATTTTTTCCTGCAATGACTTTTACCGTATCACCCATCTGAACGTTGGTTGAATTACTACCTTCTACATTACCGCCTTCAACCTTGTCTGTATTGATGTTCCAACCTTTATTAACTTTATTTAGGGCTGAGTTTGCCGTTGTGTTGGCAGCATTTGCAGTTGTATTAGCAGTGTTTGCCGTTGTATTAGCTGTATTCGCAGTTGCGTTAGCCGCGTTTGCTGTGGTATTGGCGGTATTTGCCGTTGTGTTAGCCGCATTTGCTGTGGTATTGGCAGTATTTGCCGTTGAGTTAGCCGCGTTTGCTGTGGTATTGGCGGTATTTGCCGTTGTGTTAGCTGCATTTGCAGTTGTATTGGCGGTATTTGCCGTAGTATTAGCAGCGTTAGCAACTGTGCTTACAGCATCTAACTGTCCTTTATTTACTGCGTCCGTTTTTGCTGTGCCATTAGCCACATTAGCAATTTTATTTCCACTCATATCTACGTTAGATTTTCCTTGGAAAGTAATATTTTTACCTTCACCACCAAGTAAAACATCACCACGTAAATTTGATGTACCGGATACCGTTAATGAACCACTTGCTGTAACATCAGTAAAGCTTGGACTATCAACGGTCTTGACTGTAATTGTGCTACCGTTACGGGTTACATTAATATTTTTCCCTTGAGCAATATTAATAGAGCCATTTCTTGTGATTTTCTCCCCCTCCCCACTCTCACCATTAGCTTTGAGTGAGAATCCAGAACGATTTAATGCATTATTAATCGCATCTGATACGGTTTTAGCTGTGGTTAAACCTTCTGTTCCAGAAACGCTCGTCACACCTTGCGCATTAGTAGAAATATTTTGTGTCACCACATTCATTTTGACAGATGAACTGTTATCACCATCTGTAACTTCTGCGGTTGTATAGCTACCATTGGCAAAATTGACTAAACCATCATTATTAATACGAGATTTTGTATTACCGTTTTGTTGAATATTAAAACCCGTATGTTTCATCGCCTGATAAAGTTGGCTACCATTGATCGCATCAGTTGAGCCTTCTGATACCCGCCCCGCGGCAACATTAATAATTTGGCGTTTTATTGTTGCATTACCAACAGATACAACTCTTGTAATATCATTACTATCGCTAGGATCTCCCGTTTTTGCTGCTCCAGCAAAATTGTCAGACTTAACATCACTGCCTGTATCATTTTTTACTATAAAGTTTGTGGATGTTCCCGCTCGTTCAGTTTCTGAATAGTACCCTAATGCTACCCCACCTTGATGAACGGCTTTAGAATTAGCCCCTATTGCGGTGGCATGATTCTGATATTGAGCACCGGCAGTAGCATTAGTACCTAATGCCACCGTTTCACCAGATGAGGCCGTGGCTTTTGTACCAATAGCTATTGTTAGTTCGCCATTTGCAGTTGCATTTGCTCCTACTGCTACACTAGCTTTATCAGTACGAGCATTTGATGCTGAGGCATATTGACCAATCGCAACCCCTGTTCCTGCAGTTGTATGCATACCAACAGCTGTACCTGCTGCTGATGTTACACTACTACTGTCACCAATACTGATTGCTGATACTCCCTGTGATGAAGCATTATAACCCAGTGCAATACCTCCACGAGCATTCTCATCTTTCCCTTGGTTACCAACTTTAGCACCGGTACCAATCGCAATTGCCCCCGGTGCAAAAGCTTGTGCTTCATGTTCTCCGCCTCTATCATTATTGCGACCAATGGCAATGGCGTTAGTATCTCCGTTTGCATTACCACCTGCAATCGCGGTTCCTTCTCCGGTTTTCCATCGGACTGAACCGGTATTCCCACCGGCGTCAGCTTTGACGGCGAAGGCATTCGGCACAATCGCTGCCATCATCATTGCAGATGTAATAGCAATAGTCTTAATGCCGACAAAAGATTTCCCTCTAATAATCTCACTTTTATCCGAAACCTCAACGGCACTATTAGAGGAGGATTTACAATGCCCCTTTGCTAACTCGGATACTGCCATCCAAGTTTGCGTGGTGTGATTAAAAATTACTTTAAATATTTTGTTCATGATAATATTCCCATAGATTGACTAGTATAATTTACCCCTCATAAATAAAATATCGGGTAAAAACCAACTTAGTGACTCAATAACTGGCGAATAATAGCGCAATTTTTGAATAAAGTATAGAAAAATAAAGGACCCTAAGCGTAAACAAAGCACACGAAAAAATAAACCAAGAATAAAACTTTTCTTCGACATAATGAGGGTTAACTACAATTCTTACGCAAATGATTTCCATCTCTTTTATGTAGTTTGGCTAAGGTCAAGAGCAATAAAACAGCAAAAATAGATGAGGTTAAAAACGTATAACTGAAGGCTTGTTGCAATAATTCGCCTTCATTACCGAAAAATTGACGATAGAGATTCAAAATAATGGATGAGACGGCAATGCCGAAACCAATCCCCACTTGCTGTACAATGCTAAGTACCGTTGATCCTGCACCGGCTTGTGCCTGAGAAAGATCGCTTACAGCCAATGTATTTACGGCAGTAAAAATCATAGACATACAAGCGCCATACCACATTAAATTACAGACAATCCAGCCAAGAGAGGTTTGATTATTGAGCCATGCCATTGAAATAATCCCCATCGCCATAAAAAGTGCGGATGAAATCAGCGTCGTCTTATAGCCGAATTTATTCAGAATATGCCCGATGACGGTTTTGAATATCACTGACATTAAGGCAATAGGTGCAAGTAGCCAACCGGACATTTCTGCGCTGTAACCAAAAGAAAGTTGAAACATTAACGGCAATAAAAATGGCACGCCGGAAGCAGATAAGCGAATAAATAAATTAGCCAGTATGCCTAGGCTAAATGTTCGAGTGTGGAATAGGGAAAGCGGTAGAATTGCCCGTTCATTTCCTTTCGCATACATCACATAAATCACTAATAAGCCGATACCGAGAATAAGTGCGCTATAAGTGATCACCAAATTTTGCTGATTTTCGCTTAAGAGATCTAATCCCAGAGTGAGCCCAACCAAACCGAAAGCAAATAATAAAAAACCTGTCCAGTCCAGTTTTTCTTCATTACCTTTGATATTGTCCATTACTCTACCGGAAACCCAAATACCTAATACGCCAATGGGAATATTAATTAAGAAAATCCAATGCCAGGTTGCGTGAATGACCAACCCCCCTCCTAAGATCGGTCCTAAAATCGGTCCGATTAAACCTGCGGTAGCCATTAAATTCCAAGCGTTAAGGAGTTGATGTTTAGGGACAGATTGAATAATGGCTAAACGGGCGACTGGCATCATAAACGCCCCGCCAATTCCTTGAATAACGCGAGCGAGAACGAGACTGTTCAAATTAGGTGCAGCGGCACAAGCTACCGAACCCAAGACAAATGTGAATACGGCACTGCGAAACACCGTGAGCGTACCGAATTTTGCCGCAGCCCATGCAGTGAGGGGAATAAACAAGGCAACGGCTAAAGAATAGGCGATAATCGCCATTTGCATTTCAAACGCTGGTTTACGCAAATCGGCAGAAATTGCCGGTAATGCGGTGTTTAAGATCGTGGCATCAAGGCTTTGCATAAAAAGCGCCATTGCCGCCACCCAAGCCAAGCCCTGATAAGTGCGGGTATCCGTCATTTTTTTTCCTGCGAGCGAAACCAAGTTTCGATAAAATCAGCTATCTGTGGAATTTGGTTAATATCTAACAAAGTGCGGTCGGTTTCAAGGGAATAATTGGTGGCGAGAGCAAGGACATTGTTGTCTATTTCTGGCAAGGGTTTTGCTATTTCCTGACGGTGTAAAAGAATTTTCGGAATTGGCTCTTGTTTAAATCCTTCTACAAGAATTAAATCCGTTAATGTGCGATCAAATTGTTGAGCTAGATAATCAAGTGAAACAGGTGAGGGCGTTTCTGTCATCATCGCCCAACGGTTATCGCACGCCATTATCACTTGTGCCGATCCGGCTTCTTTCATTCGCCAACTGTCTTTCCCTGCTTTATCCACCTGTGCATTATGATGGCTATGTTTAATCACGGAAACACGAATCCCACGAGCGATTAATTCGGGAATAAGTTTTTCTAATAATGTGGTTTTACCACTGCCGCTATAACCGGTGATACCAAGAAGGGGAATTTGAGTGCTCATAAAAATATCCTTAAAAACAACCGCACTTTTTTTATGTTTAATAAAGTGAAAACCCCGAAAACTCGGGGTATGAGTTAATATTTATCGAGAATTTTTTAACGGGCGGTTTGCCCAAATAGCACCTGCGACAGCTATCAATGCAACAATACCAAGACCAATAGTGAGCCACATATTTATTTATCCTCCGATAGTTGGCGAAAAACCCGTCCCATCACTAAACAAAAATAAGCAATGATAACTAAAAAGCCAATATTCATCCCTTTAAAGGCAAGGGAATGTTCGCCGTAGAGTATCACAGGCATCGCCAGAATAGCAACTTTTGCAATATCATCCGTTAATTTCGACCAAGCCCCTAATGAGCTTTTTTCAATGGGTGATTGGAATAAATTAAACATTGTTTTCTCCGTTTTAAATAAAAACGGAATTTTGCTTAATTTTAGGGGCTGACGTAGAT
>MLHP01000004.1 GCA_001999425.1 Rodentibacter genomosp. 2
ACCACTGCACTCTCGCCGCCGGGATAATTCTTCAATAACTTATCTTTCTTATTCTTTGTTCTTTATCGGTCACAAGCTGATTACTTAGACTCTTTCTCGTCTTTTCTGATTTATTTCGTTCAGTTTCACTCTAATGCGTTTCCACTTCTTCATAAAAACACTTGAGCGTTGTATAGTTAAGCCTCTCGGGCAATTAGTATGGGTTAGCTCAATATCTCACAATACTTACACACCCCACCTATCTACGTCTTAGTCTCAAACAACCCTTACAGTCTTATAAACTGGGAGAACTCATCTTAAGGCAAGTTTCGTGCTTAGATGCTTTCAGCACTTATCTCTTCCGCACGTAGCTACTCGGCAATGCGTCTGGCGACACAACCGAAACACCAGTGGTGCGTCCACTCCGGTCCTCTCGTACTAGGAGCAGCCCCCCTCAATTCTCCTACGCCCACGGCAGATAGGGACCGAACTGTCTCACGACGTTCTAAACCCAGCTCGCGTACCACTTTAAATGGCGAACAGCCATACCCTTGGGACCTACTTCAGCCCCAGGATGTGATGAGCCGACATCGAGGTGCCAAACACCGCCGTCGATATGAACTCTTGGGCGGTATCAGCCTGTTATCCCCGGAGTACCTTTTATCCGTTGAGCGATGGCCCTTCCATGCAGAACCACCGGATCACTATGACCTACTTTCGTACCTGCTCGACTTGTCCGTCTCGCAGTTAAGCTTGCTTATACCATTGCACTAACCTGACGATGTCCGACCGTCATTAGCAAACCTTCGTGCTCCTCCGTTACACTTTGGGAGGAGACCGCCCCAGTCAAACTACCCACCAGACACTGTCCGAACACCCGATTAGGATGTCTCGTTAGAACATCAAACGTTAAAGGGTGGTATTTCAAGGTCGCCTCCACAATCACTGGCGTGACCGCTTCAAAGGCTCCCACCTATCCTACACATCAAAATTCAAGGTTCAGTGTCAAGCTATAGTAAAGGTTCACGGGGTCTTTCCGTCTAGCCGCGGGTACACCGCATCTTCACGGCGATTTCAATTTCACTGAGTCTCGGGTGGAGACAGCCTGGCCATCATTATGCCATTCGTGCAGGTCGGAACTTACCCGACAAGGAATTTCGCTACCTTAGGACCGTTATAGTTACGGCCGCCGTTTACTGGGGCTTCGATCAGGAGCTTCTCTTTCGATTACACCATCAATTAACCTTCCAGCACCGGGCAGGCATCACACCCTATACGTCCACTTTCGTGTTTGCAGAGTGCTGTGTTTTTAATAAACAGTTGCAGCCAGCTGGTATCTTCGACCGGTTCACCCTTCACCCGCTAGGGGCTACAAGCTACGCCGGCGCACCTTCTCCCGAAGTTACGGTGCTATTTTGCCTAGTTCCTTCACCCGAGTTCTCTCAAGCGCCTGAGTATTCTCTACCTGACCACCTGTGTCGGTTTTCAGTACGGTTTCGATAAACCTGAAGCTTAGTGGCTTTTCCTGGAAGTGTGGTATCAGCAACTTCTTGTCCGTAGACAATCGTCATCAGCTCTCAGTGTATAAAAGTCCGGATTTGCCTAAACTTTCCACCTACGACCTTAAACAAGGATATCCAACACCTTGCTTGCCTAACCTGCTCCGTCCCCACATCGCAGTTTATCCAAGTACGGGAATATTAACCCGTTTCCCATCGACTACGCTTTTCAGCCTCGCCTTAGGGGCCGACTCACCCTGCCCCGATTAACGTTGGACAGGAAACCTTGGTCTTCCGGCGAACGGGTTTTTCACCCGTTTTATCGTTACTTATGTCAGCATTCGCACTTGTGATACGTCCAGCATACCTCTCGATATACCTTCATCCGCTTACACAACGCTCCCCTACCCAACAGGCGTATCACTAATAATCCTCCAATTTCTACCGCACTTGCCGACTCAACATTCGGTGTGCTTGACCAACACTCACTTCGTTCGTGTTGTTAATCGTAAGGCGTATTAGTGATACGCCTGATGCCGCAGCTTCGGTGCTATATTTGAGCCCCGTTACATCTTCCGCGCAGGCCGACTCGACTAGTGAGCTATTACGCTTTCTTTAAATGGTGGCTGCTTCTAAGCCAACATCCTAGCTGTCTAAGCCTTCCCACTTCGTTTCCCACTTAATATAAACTTTGGGACCTTAGCTGGCGGTCTGGGTTGTTTCCCTCTCCACGACGGACGTTAGCACCCGCCGTGTGTCTCCTGAGTATCACTCTTCGGTATTCGTAGTTTGCATCGGGTTGGTAAGCCGGGATGGCCCCCTAGCCGAAACAGTGCTCTACCCCCGAAGGTGTCCGCTCAAGGCTCTACCTAAATAGATTTCGGGGAGAACCAGCTATCTCCCGGTTTGATTGGCCTTTCACCCCCAGCCACAAGTCATCCGCTAATTTTTCAACATTAGTCGGTTCGGTCCTCCAGTTAGTGTTACCCAACCTTCAACCTGCCCATGGCTAGATCACCGGGTTTCGGGTCTATACCTTGCAACTACTCGCCCAGTTAAGACTCGGTTTCCCTTCGGCTCCCCTATTCGGTTAACCTCGCTACAAAATATAAGTCGCTGACCCATTATACAAAAGGTACGCAGTCACCCTTTCAGGCTCCCACTGCTTGTACGTACAAGGTTTCAGGTTCTATTTCACTCCCCTCACCGGGGTTCTTTTCGCCTTTCCTTCACAGTACTGGTTCACTATCGGTCAATCAGGAGTATTTAGCCTTGGAGGATGGTCCCCCCATCTTCAGACAGGATATCACGTGTCCCGCCCTACTTGTCGTAAGCTTAGTACCGTCAGTCTGCTTTAAGATACGGGACTATCACCCTCTATAGTTGAGCTTCCCAGCTCATTCTCCTAACAGACTCACTATCACTTACTGGCTCTTCCGCCTTCGCTCGCCGCTACTAACGGAATCTCGGTTGATTTCTTTTCCTCGGGGTACTTAGATGTTTCAGTTCTCCCGGTTTGCCTTCATTACCTATGAATTCAGTAATGAATAGTGGGTTCTTCACCCACTGGGTTTCCCCATTCGGATATCTTGGATTATACGCTTCTTATCAACTCATCCAAGCTTTTCGCAGATTAGCACGTCCTTCTTCGCCTCTGATTGCCAAGGCATCCACCTTGTACGCTTAGTCACTTAACTATACAACCTCAAATGTTTTCA
>MLHP01000040.1 GCA_001999425.1 Rodentibacter genomosp. 2
TCTACGTCAGCCCCAAAATTAATAATTACAAATTTCCGAATCGGCAAAAAAATAAGCAATTTCACGATTAGCACTTTCTACACTATCCGAACCATGTACGGAATTTTCACGCTGACTTAAGGCAAAATCTTTGCGAATAGTACCTTCTTCTGCATTTTCCGGATTTGTTGCACCAATCAAAGTGCGGTAGCTTTTTACGGCATTTTCTTTTTCTAATACCGAAACAACAATCGGTGTGGACATCATATAATCTACAAATGATCCAAAAAACGCCTTGCCTTGATGTTCGACATAGAAACCCTCAGCTTGTTCTCTCGTTAAATGTACCATTTTGGTTGCAACAATTTTAAACCCATTTTGTTCAAAGCGAGCCCAAATAGCCCCAATAAGGTGACGTCTCACCGCATCGGGTTTAATAATGGAAAGTGTTCTTTCTGTCATATTCATCCTCACTTTTCTGATTTTGACAATAATAAATTCGCTAATGTTTGAACCCCAATACCTGTCGCACCAACCGCCCATAAATCGCTTGCAGATTTACGATAAGTTGCAGAACAATCAATGTGTAACCAATTTTGTTGGTAATTTTTTACAAAATAGGAAAGAAATGCTGTCGCTGTACTTGCCCCTGCACCAACCGGCACTGTACCAATATTAGCAATATCCGCAAATGAAGAGCTAATTTGTGAACGATGGAACTCCTCAAATGGTAAACGCCAAAATGGCTCATTTTCGGCCTTAGCCGATTGAAAAAGCGCTGTCGCAAGTTCATCATCCATTGTGAGCAGCGAATGGTAGTCATTACCTACCGCCACTTTAGCCGCACCGGTTAAGGTAGCGCAATCAATAATAAACTCAGGATGTTGATTATCCGCTTCAATTAATCCGTCTGCCAACACTAAACGACCTTCTGCGTCGGTATTTAAAATCTCCGCTGTCACACCATTTTTATAGGTAATAATATCGCCTAATTTAAACGCATTGCTGCTCACTAAATTTTCTGCGCAACATAAGTAGAGTTTCACTCGCTGCTTTAATCCTCGAGCAATAGCTAACCCTAAAGCGCCAGTTAATAATGCTGCGCCCCCCATATCAGTACGCATTGTACTCATTCCATCACTTGGTTTAATACTATACCCGCCACTATCAAAAGTAATTCCCTTACCAACCAAGCAAGCTAATATAGGTGCATTTGGATCCATGGTCGGATTAAAATCTAACTTCAACATTGCTGGCGGATTTGACGAACCTTTTCCTACAGTCCAAATTCCATGATAACTTTGCGTTTCCAATTCCTTTCCAGAAATAATCTGAAAACTGACCGCACTTTTCTCCGAATAATTTTCTGCTTGAGCTGTAATAAACTCTGCTGCTCGCTCGGCTAGTTTAATAGGTGTTAAACTTTGTGCCGGTTCATTAATCACCTCTCGGACAAAATCGCCGCATTCAACACGGGCTAATAATTCATCTTGTAAATCATGCTCTAAATGTGGAAACTCAATGGCATAATCCTGTTTTGCTGTATAAAACCCTTGATAAAATGCCCAACAAAAATCTAAATTCCAGTCATCACCAACTAATTCCACATCTTTTATGCCCTGCCCACGTAACTTACGCGCAGCACGCTGTACCAAAGTGCGGTCATTTTTTTCATTATTTTTTAAGTGAATGATTGCTTCTTCACCATTAAAACTTAATACTGCATTTTTACCCCAACAATTCGCTGCCGGACGGTTAGAAAGAATAATCTCCATTTTTAACTCTCCTTATAAAGAAAAAACTGGCTAGCGAACTATACCAGTTTTTATCCTTTTAAACCTAAAATTTATTTAAATTTCACGGCATCAATTAATTTTTTACCCGCTAAATCTTTCGCCGACAAATTCGGCACACCTTCAAGCGGCCATTCAATCCCAACAGCGTTATCATTCCAGATCAGTGAATGTTCTGCTTTTGGATTATAATAATCCGTGCATTTATAGGTAAACTCCGCTTCATCTGTTAATACATAGAAACCGTGTGCAAAACCTTCAGGCACCCACAATTGACGTTTATTCTCTACAGATAAAATTTCGCCTACCCATTGTCCAAAAGTTGATGAACTTTCTCGCATATCCACAGCCACATCAAATACAGCACCAGAAATTACCCTGACTAATTTGCCTTGAGTATTCTCTGTTTGATAATGTAAACCACGCAATACGCCTTTAATGGATTTTGAATGGTTTTCTTGTACAAAAGTGCGATCGGCCACATTTTCTCTGAACCATTCATCACGGAAGGTTTCCATAAAAAAACCACGTTCATCACCAAACACTTGTGGTTCTAATAATTTCACATCAGGGATTTTAGTATCAATGACTTTCATCTTTACTCCGTATAAGCTTTAATATTTTTCAACACCTTTTTCCAATCACTCGGTTCAATACCAAAAATCTGCTGGATTTTCGTTAAATCTAAACAAGAATTTGTAGGGCGTTTAGCTGGTGTAGGATAATCTGCCGTACTAATAGCATTGATAAGCGGAACTTTTTCTAACACATTTTGAGAAATCGCTTCATCAAAAATTGCTTTAGCAAAATCGCACCAGCTCACATAAGGTTTGCCAGTAAAATGATAAATACCATATTGGATCTCTTCACCTGCAACGATTTTTTCTGCGATCTGAATAAGAGCCGCCGCAATATCACCAGCATAGGTTGGACCACCGATTTGATCGGCTACCACCCCTAAACTATCCCGCGTTTTGGCTAAGCGCAACATGGTTTTCACAAAATTATTTCCGTGTTCACCAAATACCCAAGCGGTCCGCAAAACAATAAATTTATTATTAGCTTTTGCAACTGCTTGCTCCCCTGCTAATTTAGTTTTGCCATAGACCCCTTGAGGATCTGTTTTATCAGTTTCTTTATATTGACCTGTACGCTGACCGTCAAAAACATAGTCGGTTGAAATGTGTAAAATGGCCGCACCTACATCTTTTGCGGCTTCCGCTAAGTATTGCGGGCCTTTCACATTAATGGCTTCGGAAAGTTCAATTTCTGTTTCAGCACGATCGACAGCAGTATGAGCTGCCGCATTGATAATGACATCTGGGCAGAAATTTTCGACCGTATTCTGTACCGCACTTTGATCGGTAATATCAAGCTCATCACGATCAACGGCTAAAACTTCGTGTTTATCTTGTAATTGTTTGGTTAAACAATAGCCGACTTGTCCGTTTGCCCCTGTAATCAAAAACTTTGCCATTTACTTATCCTCTTTGATTAGACGTAGCAAATATTGACCATATTCGTTTTTTGTCATTGGTTTAGCCAATGTTTCCACTTGTTCAGAAGTCAACCAGCCATTACGCCACGCAATTTCTTCTAAACAGGCAACCTGTAAGCCTTGAACATTTTCAATAGTACGTACGAAGGAGGCGGCCTCGTGCAGGCTCTCATGTGTACCAGTATCTAACCACGCAAAACCACGACCAAGCAACTGAACATTCAACGAACCATCTTTCAAATACATTTCATTTAATGTGGTAATTTCAAGCTCTCCACGAGCAGAGGGTTTTACTTGTTTAGCAAACTCAACGACACGATTATCATAAAAATACAAACCCGTTACCGCATAATTAGATTTCGGTTGAGCAGGCTTTTCTTCAATGGAAATGGCTTTGAAATTTTCATCGAATTCCACAACACCGAAACGTTCCGGATCTTTCACTAAATAACCAAAAACTGTCGCCCCATGTGGCTGAGAAACGGCTTCTTGAAGCATTTGCGTAAAGTGCTGCCCATAAAAAATGTTATCACCCAAAACTAAGCAACAGCTATCGCCATTGATAAAGTCTTCACCAATCAAAAAAGCTTGAGCCAAACCATCAGGACTAGGCTGAATAGCATATTGCAAATTCACCCCAAAATCATCGCCATTCCCTAACAAACGCTTAAAGCTCTCATTATCCTCAGGAGTAGTAATAATCAAAATGTCACGAATACCGGCCAACATCAATACAGAGAGTGGATAATAAATCATCGGTTTGTCATATACAGGCAAAAGCTGTTTTGATACACCACGAGTTATAGGGTAGAGGCGGGTACCTGACCCACCTGCAAGAATAATGCCTTTCATAAAAATACCTTTTAAAGAGCAGTCAAATTTTACTGTATTTTATCAATTGCAAAATCAAACTGATTAGCAACTATTAAGACCCCAAACGTTCACGGTTATAAGAACCATCTAATACACGGTTCCACCATTTTTTGTTATTCAAATACCATTCCACCGTTTTACGAATACCTGTTTCAAAGGTTTCTTGTGGTTTCCAGCCTAATTCAATACCAATTTTGGTTGCATCAATGGCATAACGCACATCATGCCCCGGGCGGTCGGTTACGTAAGTAATTAAATCTTCATATTTCGCCAAGCCTGCCGGTTTATTCGGAACAAGTTTTTCCAATAAACCACAAATTGTACGAACCACTTCAATATTGGCTTTTTCATTGTACCCGCCGATATTGTAGGTTTCTCCAACGACACCTTCCGTAACAACTTTATATAGCGCACGAGCGTGATCTTCGACAAATAACCAATCACGAATTTGCATACCGTTACCATACACAGGCAATTTTTTCCCTTCTAGGGCATTTAAAATCATCAACGGAATCAATTTTTCAGGGAAATGGAACGGACCATAGTTGTTAGAACAGTTAGTGACAATGGTCGGCAAACCATAAGTACGCAACCATGCACGAACGAGATGATCGCTTGAGGCTTTAGAGGCTGAATAAGGACTAGATGGCGAATAAGGTGTGGTCTCGGTAAAAAGATCATCCGTGCCTGCTAGATCGCCATAAACTTCGTCCGTTGAAATATGGTGAAAACGAAATGCCGATTTTTTCTCATTACTTAACGTATTCCAATAAGCACGAGCCGCTTCTAATAAAGTGTAAGTCCCGACGATATTGGTTTCAATAAAAGCTGCCGGCCCATCTATTGAACGGTCAACATGACTTTCTGCCGCCAAATGCATAACCGCATCAGGCTGGTGTTGTTCAAATACTCGGGCAAGTGCTTTAGCATCGCAAATATCCACTTTCTCAAAAACATAACGTGGATTATTTTCCACCGACTCGAGTGATTCTAAATTGCCCGCATAGGTCAATTTATCTACATTAACTACGCTATCTTGCGTGTTTTCAATAATATGCCGAACCACTGCAGAGCCAATAAAGCCTGCGCCGCCTGTGACTAAGATTTTCATTTAATTTTCTCTATTCCTATTGATAAAATTAATAAGCCCCATCTCTATTTAAAACCACATTGACTGTTTTAAATAAAATAGCAATATCATTCCATAACGACCAATTTTTAACATACCATGCATCAAAATAAATGCGTGTACCATAATCAACGTCATTACGACCACTCACTTGCCAAAGCCCTGTCATACCAGGTTTAGCCATGAGATAATAATCAACATCTGCTTCATAACGCTCTAACTCTTCCTGAACGATGGGCCTTGGGCCAACAAGACTCATTTCACCTTTTAGCACATTAAAAAGTTGAGGAAGTTCATCTAAACTTGTTTTACGAATAAAAGCACCTATTTTTGTAATTCGTGGATCATTTTTTAATTTAAAATCTTTTTCCCATTCAGCTCTCGACTCTGGGGAATCGTTCAATAATTTGTCCAATACCTCTTGGGAATTTGTTACCATTGATCTAAATTTTAAACATTTGAATGTTTTTCCATTTTGACCAATACGAGGATGACCATAAATAGAATTTCCACCATCTTTTTTAATTAAAAAGTAAAGTACTATCAATACAGGAGAAAGTACAATAATGATAAAAATAGAACCCACAATATCCGTTGTTCGTTTTAAGAAGCGTGAAGAACATTTAGCCAAATTATTGTTAATACGTAACAACATGACTTCATGACTAAATAAAAACGACATATCTGTGCTGTATAACGGTAAACCTCTTAATGTTGGAATCACTGTCACATAACGAGCTTTATGTTTTGCTAATTTTCTCAACCAAATATCTCGTTCTTCGCTTTCATCATTTTCTAAAGCAATAATGAATTGTGTTGTCTCAGGGTTCGCAATATCCCAAAGTTTTGCATATTCTAACAAAGGAATATCTAAACTTCGAATACCTTTTATATTAGTTTGAATATAACCCAATATGTTTAATCCTAAATAACTTTCTTGCTTTAGTGCACGATAGGCGTCAGCTGCATTCTTACCACTACCAATGATAATCGTATCTTTTTTATACCAATCACGTTTAATTAGTAGTTTCTTTGTGATAATGCGTAATGTTGGCAAAAATAATAATGTAAATCCCCAAGTAAAAAACCATAAAAAGCGCGAAGAATCGAGCTTAGAAAATGCTATTATTGCAAGTTCAATAACAGCCAAAATAATCAATGTTCTTAAAACTTCTTTAAGCTCAAACCAAAATGGTTTGCGATAAGTATAATGTCTCAGTCTTATCCAGAACCAGGTAACACCAATAATACTTAATAATAGATGAATCACAATTCTATTATCAAATTGCTCGTAGGGTAAATAATTATCTATATTACCAATAAACATATCCAATGCAGCTAATGATAGAAAGAATGGAAAGAAAATCCCTCCAAAATCAACAACTGCAAGAATAATTTTTGAAAGAAGCGACTTGTTCATACAATCTTTTTACTCCACCATCTATGATGCATACTTAATTTTTTAATTATGTTCATTGGCAACTTTTGGTAATTTTGACCTAACTTATAACCCAAAAATTTCATTCCATTCCGAATAAACCACTCTGGAATAAGAACCCAAGCACTATTATCAATTAAATATTTAAATTCAGATTTAACGTATTTAGCTCCTTCTCCTTCGACTTTGCCAAAAGAATCCAAGATCCATTTTTCACATTGGTGGAATACACCAATATCAAAGTAGCGTTTAAATTCTTCCCATACGGTATAGCTATGAGAGTGATATACTTTAGCTTCACTTACATAAGCAAGAGCATATCCAGCTAGAATAAACTTAGCACCAATATAAACATCTTCTCCTAAAATAAGGCCATCTTTAAAATTACCTTGTTCAATTAAACAAGATTTTCTATACGCACTAAAAGAATTAGAGAGTTGAGCTGTTTTTATTCCATATTTAGAGATATTATCCTTACTACGAAATCCTGTTCTATCAGGATAATTAAACAACCTTAAATGTTTACCAAATAAATTAGTCTCTGGATAGCTAAATTGTCTACCATAGGCAGCTACTATATTACTATCGTTAAAGACATAGAGAATGTTCTCTAAAC
The DNA here is from genome assembly GCA_001999425.1 of Rodentibacter genomosp. 2. Classification (GTDB taxonomy): domain Bacteria; phylum Pseudomonadota; class Gammaproteobacteria; order Enterobacterales; family Pasteurellaceae; genus Rodentibacter. The sequence goes on from MLHP01000040.1 coordinate 7,327, forward strand.
AATATTCATCATAAGGTAATGCATCTTGAGTAAAATAAACTAAAATATCGCCAGTAGCGATTCCAGCTGCTTTCGCACGAGTTCCACCATGATCAAACTCTGAACTTGGAATTATAACTATATTATCAGTATATTTACTCGCTATTTCTATTGTTCTATCTTTAGAAGATGAATCAATAATAATTAATTCATAATCTCTAAACGTTTGTTGGTTTAAGTTGTCTAAAAGTTTCCCTATGTGTTTTTCAGCGTTATATGTAGGTATTATAATTGATGTTTTCATAATAATGTTAAATATGAGTATAATTTTTACTGTTCTTTACAGATAAAAAATCCATAAGTACAATCACTAACGTAAGATAAATAGCAATATCTGAGTCATATCCAAGATATTGCGAGTTTATACAGACAAAAAATGGGGTAAATAACACTAAAAAAGAAAATCTCCTATCTATTTTATCTTCTCCTGTTATAAATGTATTTTTCAATAATAGTAAATAAATTACTAATCCTATTAAACCAAGATCTGAAAATGTGTTCAGAAATACATTATGAAAATTATTATTATCCCAATTTGTATAATGAGAAATAATATATTCTCCTGAAAGAATACCATTACCCATCACTAAATTCATCTTGCCAGAGAGATAATATTGATATAGTGCATTCCATAACTCAAAACGAGCAGCTAGTCCATCACCAGATGATAATGTAATATGTAGCAGCTTATCCACAATAATAATACTTGCCATACTAGTCAAGATAAAAAGAAAAGTGCTAGCAAAAATTTTTAGAATAGCATTCCTATATATATAAAATATTTTCCAAAACATATATAGAAAGGCTGATATAATTAACATTAATTGAGCTGTTCTACTAAACGTATATAGTGTATTGAATAAAATCAAAAATCCAGAAAAGTAAGCTCTTAATTTTCCTAATTGATAGATTCCTCTTAGATAAAAAGAAATATAAATGATACTTATAAGTACAATTTTAGTTGCCCAGATATTTTTCTCTTTAGAACCAAAATACATATCAGGCTCTACAATGAGATAGGCATCCATAGAGTTCTGAATACCTGTAAAAGGCATTATCCATAAGTTCATTTTTGCCAGATTAACAGCCACTTGTAAAAAGGTAATTAAAAGGATTACTTCAATTAAAAAAGGTAGTTTACTAGCTAACATTTTTCTTAGGTAATCTGCATGATTTGCTTGGAATATAATAAAAGCTATCATGAATAAAAAGTTAATGATCAACTTAATTAGTTGCGTTTTATCAGAATGCTCAATATTGATAATATGAGAAATAACTGCAATACCAATAAAAAGAAAGAACCAGAAAATATTCTTAATATATTTGCTTTTAATTTCTTTTCTAATTAATGTATCTATAAATATTACGCCAATGAATAGTAAAAATAAAGGCGCGTAGGCTGTAAATGGCAAAAATAAAGAAAAGATTGAAAGCAAATAGATATTTACCGCTAATTTATTTAGTGGCATAAAGATACATTCCTTTAAATCTTGATATTAATGAAAGCCAACTTTTTCTCACTTCTTTTTTATTTCCTTTTAAAAGGTTCAGGCAAAATTTACTAAAATGATACCCCTGTGCTTGAATAAAGAGCCAGATGGCAGAAAAAGAAAAATGTTTATAAATGAGTGCACCAAAACCTAAGCCATAAGAATAAACCTTCTGATAATTAATTTCTTGCTCTTTAGGCTCAGGATGCCATACTTCAATCTCTGGGGTATAGATCAATCGCATATTTTTATCTAACATTTGCCAAACATAATCGGCATCTTCATAGCTCCCAAAGAGACAGCCAACACCAAGATTTTCGTCAAATAAAATATCATTTTTACGAGCAAAGATCGTAATTGAAGAATAACTAAAAAAGAAGTTACTTTTATTGACTGAACAACTATTTCTCTTCCAGTTCCGAATAATATTCTGATTTTTTTGCTTATCAATAATTCTTCCTAATACAACATCAACCTCTTGATTCCTTTCAAAATATTGTTGAACGTTATAAAGCGTATCGGAATAATAAGTGCAATCATCGTCAGGAAAGGCAATATATTCTCCCTTAGCTAATTTCAGTCCTATATTACGATTAAGCGATAGCCCTCTTTTATCCGATTTAATATGAATAATATTGAGTTTGCTCATATATTTTTGATAAATATTGTCTAAAGAAATCGTATCATTCTGGTCGATGATGATTAACTCTAATTCGTTGAGATCTATATTCTTTTGAGATAAGAGACTTTCCAAAAAAAGAGCTATTTCATCCTTTCGTCCATAGGTTGCCATGATTAAACTAAATTTCATTTTATAAACCTTCAATATTTCTTAATTTTTTTATTTGGAAAACTAATAATACTAATAATATGCTTTCGCTTAATACAAGTGAAAAACTTGCACCAATATCCTTTAAGAGATAAATCAGTATATAGGAAATGATAATATTGCTTATACCTGTTATTAATATACAATTAGCAAAAATTTTATTTTTTCCCATAGTTAGTAGACCTAATATCCCGAAGTAATAATTTAGTCCACCAATAGTAATAACTGATGACATGATTTTTATGTTGTAAATAGTATGTTCCAAACCATTCAATAAGTCAGAAATAGCTTCTGCAAGAAAGAAAATAGATATAGAAATAATAATAAATACTGTTAAAATATATTTAAAAAACTTATTATGAAAATTAAAGAAGTACCCTCTATCATTTACTAGTTTTGCTGAAAAATGTGGAAATAATACATTACCAACGATCTCTTGAGCCATCTGAATAATTTTTATAATTTTCTCCGCTATTGCATAATAGCCAACAATTAACTCCGATGCAAAGAAACCAAGTGCTAGAATATTAAAATTCCTATAAAAATTACCAAAGAAATTCGAAATAAATATATGCCAACTCTCGATAAAATATTTATTAAGTACTGCAAAATCTGGAAATAAAAAGTTCACTTTAAAATGCTTACTAATCAGCCAGAATGAAAATACTCCTGAAATTATCATAGCTAATGAATTTGCGAGAGGAACAACGTAACTATCATTCTCATTTTTTACAAAAACAAATATAACTATTGTTGCTATAATTTTAGCCATTACATTACACATAGAAAAAAATTTCATTTTCTCCATGCCTTGATAAAACCAAATAGGGAGAAAAATTTGACCAACCACTATACCAAAAGTAAGATAGTAGATTTCTTGATATTTTCTCCAACTATCAATTAAGTTAACAAGAATATACAAAGTAAAGAAACTAATAATGCACAATAGGATCTTAATAACAATAACAGAACTAAAAATTTCTATTACCTTTTGGTTATTAGATTTATTAATAGAAATGTCCCTTGTTGCTGTTATATTGAATCCATAATCAGTAATCATACCAAAATAAGCAATAACAGCAGTTGAGAAAGCTAAAACACCAAAATTCTCAATCCCTAATATCTTTACTAGATAAGGAAAAGTGATTAAGGGTAATAAATAATTCATTCCCTGTAAAATAAATAAAGAAATGAAATTCTCTAATAGTTTTTTGTTATCCTTTGATTTTAATAGTTTATCAATCATTTTTTATTAGTTCTTTTAAAAAAAGAGAAAAATACTTATCAAATAAATTATTTAAATTATGATTTAAATAGTCTTTATTATTAGAGACTCTATTTCTCCTTAAAGTATCATTTTGGAGCCAATAGTTTACTTTTTCTCTCATCCCCTGAATATCATTAATCTCTACAAATTCAATGCAAGGTTGTAACTCCGAGTGATTATGAATGTCTGGACTAGTCTCAGAAATAATAAACTTATTTAGGGATAAACATTCATATAGCCTTGTTGTTTCTAATAGAGCACCATCATAGTAGTGAATATTTATAATAATTTTAGCTTTACTTAACTCCTTGTAGAGCTCTTCCCCAAATAAATTAGAAACAATACGAATATTAAAATTTTCTGCTAATGAATTTAAATATCTTTTTCTACGAGTATTGCTACTATCTCCATAAAATAAAACATCATACTCTTCGTTTTCTTTCCCTATTAAATCTGCATAACCAGAGTTATAAGAAATAGGCATAAAATAGAGGTTTCTTTTATTTATACCTTTATTTTCAAGATATTTAATGTTTTCAATAGAATAATCAAAAACTTTATATGCATAATTTAACTTTTTAAGATAATTTGGAGTAAACCAACGTGAACTTACGGACTGCTCAAGTTGATAAGCAACATAATGCTTTGGTAAAAATGCAAACATTTGTGGGCAAACCACAAAATGCAAGCCTTCTCCAAATCCTGATTTGGGGCTTTCAAAAATAATTTTTGAATTAATTCCCTCTTTTTTTAATCCATTCTCAATAAGGGATGCAATATATAAACAGTGCTTAGTTGTTAGAACATAAACATCTTTTTGTTTATATAAATCAAAAGAAATATCTTTAGATTTATCTCTTCTTAAACAAGAAATGTTGAATATTATTTCTCTTAGTTTTAAACCAAACTTTTGATAAATCTGTGAAATAAATGTTTTCATAATTTATTTTCTAGCCACTAACTCTCTTATTAAAATTGCAATACCACCCAAAATCATTCCAATAATGAATCCAATAATGATAATAATTAGTTGTTTAGGATTATCCTTCACCACAGGATAATCCGGCGAAGCTTGATAGCTAAACACATTTGCCTTAGCTTCTTTTACTTTGCTCAATAATGAATTCAATTCTTCTAATTGTGCCGATACTTGATAATATCGTGGCGGATACACAATAGCTTCTTGATTTAATACATCAATTTGTGCTTTTAAATATTTTTCACCTAACATAAATAAGTACGAGCCATCGCTTAATTTAGAATCAGAAAGAGGTAATTTTACTTCTGACATAGCAAGAGCTTGAACTGCACTATCAGCAGTTGCACTAAATGATTTAGCATAATCTTTAATATCCGCTTTTTGAGCAATTCTCAATGCATTGTTTAAGTTTTCTAATTGCACCTTTTTTTGAATAGTAAGATCTCGCTCAAATTTTGTCTTTTCATAAGTTAAATCAGAAAGAACTTCGTTAAAGTTAATGAGAAAATTTTCTACCTCAAGTTGATAAGCCCTTGTTCCAACAAAACGAACAAATTGTTGCAATGTTTCTTGTGCTTCAATCGGTGTTTCGGCAATAAAATTAATTCTACGCCCTACCAAATCCGGCTCTTTTTTAGGATCAGGTTTGGTTACGCTAATATCTTTAGTAATAAGCTCAGAAAGAATACGTTGTCTAGCCTGCTCTTCTTTACCTTCCGAAAGTTGTTGATAAACCTCTGACTTTTCAAAGAACGTTTTACGTGTATCTAAAGATTCAGACATCAGATTAAATTTATCAAATAACGATTTTCTCAAGCCATTGGCGTCGAACTCTTGTCCTAAGATCCGAGCATATTCTTTACGAATATTGAAATACTCGCCTAAATCAGAAATTTTGGGCTCTATCACTTCCGCCTTAGAAGTCCACTGCTCTTTCGCAGTAAATGCATACACTCCTGCAATTAGGGTACATACTAATGCAGAAAGTAGAATCTTAATTTTTTTATCCCATAAAACTTTAATCAACTCAATGAGATCAATCTCATCATTATTATTAGTTACATCCGTACCATTCACTGTAAAATCCTCTAATAGTTATCCCATAATTTTATGGCGGGTATTCTAGGCTATATTATCCCCCTTCACAAGGATAAAAAATGTAAAAACAAAGTAAAAAGTGCGGTCAAAATCAACCGCACTTTCTTTGCTCAATATACAGTTTTCTAGCCCAAATTACGCATAATACATCTCAAACTCTACCGGATGTGGGGTCATATTTAAGCGTTCTACTTCTTTGCGTTTAATACCGATGAAAGCCTCCACAAACTCTTTGCTAAATACATTACCATGGGTTAAGAACTCGTAATCCTTCTCTAAAGCATTCAAGGCTTCTTCAAGTGAGCTTGCTACTGCTGGAATATCTTTAAGTTCTTCCGGTGGTAAATCGTAAAGGTTTTTATCCATCGCATCACCCGGGTGGATTTTATTCACAATACCATCCAACCCCGCCATTAATAAAGCGGCAAATGCAAGATATGGGTTTGCCATTGGATCAGGGAAACGGGCTTCAATACGAATCGCTTTCGGGCTTGTCACCGCAGGAATACGAATTGAAGCAGAACGGTTACTTGCTGAATAAGCCAATAATACCGGCGCTTCATAACCCGGTACTAAGCGTTTATAAGAGTTGGTACTTGGATTTGTAAACGCATTTAAGGCTTTGGCATGTTTGATAATTCCACCGATATAGTAAAGTGCGGTTTCAGAAAGCCCCGCATATTTATCACCTTGAAAGATATTTTTGCCGTCTTTACTTAATGACATATTACAGTGCATACCCGAACCGTTATCGCCGGTGATAGGTTTAGGCATAAAGCACGCAGTTTTACCGTGTTCAAGTGCGACATTTTGCACCACATATTTATAAATTTGGGTTTCATCCGCTTTTAAGGTAAGGCTATTGAATTTTGTTGCGATTTCATTTTGACCTGCCGTCGCGACTTCGTGGTGATGAGCTTCGATTACTAAACCGAGTTCCTCCAAAATTAAACACATTTCAGAACGAATATCATGGGCAGAATCAATTGGTGCAACGGCGCAATAACCGCCTTTTTTCAACGGACGATAAGCATTGTTACCGCCTTCATATTTTTTATTGGTATTCCAAGCCGCTTCCACATCATCAACAGAAAAAGAAGCACGGTTCATCGACACATCAAAACGCGCATCATCAAATAAGAAAAATTCCGGTTCTGGCCCGAAAAATGCTTGATCGGCAATACCGGTAGAACGCATATAATTTTCCGCACGAATCGCAATAGAGCGGGGATCACGATCGTAACTCTGCATAGTCGTCGGTTCATATACACTACAACGGAGAGAGAGAGTTGGAATTTGAGCAAAAGGATCAACCACAGCGGTTTCTGCCATTGGCATTAACAACATATCCGCCTTATTAATCGTTTTCCAACCTTCCACAGATGACCCGTCAAACATTTTACCATCTTCAAATATATCTTCATCGACAAGCCCAACCGGAATAGACACACCGTGTTCTTTACCTTTTATATCAGTGAATCGAAGAATGACAAATTTAATATCATTTTCTTCAATTAACTTGAATACATTTGCGATAGCGTTTGCGTTTGACATAGGGAACCCTCTATATTTGCTGTGTAAATATGATTGAAATAAGCGCGCATTATAACGTAATCCCATCGACTTTTCATTGGATTTATTTTTGAGATTTAGCATAGCGGGCAATATAAAAGTCATGTATAATCCCTGCCCTTTCGTGCGTGAAACCTTGTTTTACACACTCTACATTTTTAATAACGCTGAATGAACAATGACAAATAAAATTGATATTAACAAACTGCGCAATATTGCAATTATTGCGCACGTTGACCATGGAAAAACCACACTTGTAGATAAACTTCTTCAACAATCCGGTACTTTTGAAGCAACACGTGGCGATATAGACGAGCGAGTTATGGATTCAAATGATCTGGAAAAAGAACGCGGCATTACTATTCTTGCAAAAAACACGGCGATTAATTGGAATGATTACCGTATTAACATTGTCGATACCCCGGGGCATGCGGACTTTGGCGGAGAAGTAGAACGCGTTCTTTCAATGGTTGATTCCGTACTTTTAGTGGTAGATGCCTTTGACGGCCCAATGCCACAAACCCGTTTCGTCACCCAAAAAGCCTTTGCTCACGGATTAAAACCAATTGTTGTGATCAACAAAGTTGACCGTCCGGGTGCACGTCCTGATTGGGTTGTAGATCAAGTTTTCGATTTATTTGTCAATCTTGGTGCAACAGATGAGCAACTAGACTTTCCGATCATTTATGCCTCCGCATTAAACGGTGTTGCAGGTCTTGAACATGAAGAATTGGCAGAAGACATGACACCGTTATTTGAAGCCATTGTTAAGCATGTTGAACCACCAAAAGTAGAATTAAATGCACCATTCCAAATGCAAATTTCCCAATTAGATTACAACAGCTATGTTGGGGTCATTGGTATTGGTCGTATTAAACGCGGTTCAATTAAACCGAATCAACCTGTCACCATTATTAATAGCGAAGGAAAAACCCGTCAAGGGCGCATCGGTCAAGTGCTTGGCCACCTTGGGTTACAGCGTTATGAAGAAGAAATGGCCTATGCTGGCGACATTGTGGCTATCACCGGATTAGGCGAACTCAATATTTCCGATACTATTTGCGATATCAATGCTGTTGAAGCCTTGCCTTCGTTAACCGTGGATGAACCGACTGTCACAATGTTCTTCTGTGTCAATACTTCACCATTTGCCGGTCAAGAAGGAAAATATGTGACTTCACGTCAAATTCTTGAGCGTTTAAATAAAGAGCTGGTTCACAATGTGGCATTGCGTGTGGAAGAAACGCCAAACCCGGATGAATTCCGCGTATCCGGTCGAGGTGAATTACATCTCTCCGTATTGATTGAAAATATGCGCCGTGAAGGCTATGAACTCGCCGTCTCCCGTCCAAAGGTTATCTATCGTGAAATTGATGGCAAAAAGCAAGAACCTTATGAACAAGTCACCATCGACGTGGAAGAACAACACCAAGGTTCTGTGATGGAAGCCTTAGGTATCCGTAAAGGTGAAGTGCGTGATATGTTACCGGATGGCAAAGGTCGTGTTCGTTTAGAATATATCATTCCAAGCCGCGGCTTAATCGGCTTCCGTGGCGAATTTATGACCATGACTTCCGGTACCGGTTTGCTTTACTCCAGTTTCAGTCACTATGATGACATCAAAGGCGGCGAAATCGGTCAACGTAAGAACGGCGTGTTAATCTCTAACGCCACAGGTAAAGCTCTCGCTTACGCATTGTTCGGTTTACAAGAACGAGGCAAATTAATGATCGATGCCAACGTAGAAGTGTACGAAGGGCAAATCATTGGTATCCATAGCCGTTCAAACGATTTAACCGTCAACTGCTTACAGGGTAAAAAACTCACCAATATGCGTGCTTCAGGTAAAGATGACGCCATTGTACTCACTACACCGGTGAAATTTAGCCTTGAACAAGCCATTGAATTTATTGATGATGATGAATTAGTGGAAGTCACCCCTGAATCGATCCGAATCCGCAAAAAACTATTGACGGAAAACGATCGTAAACGTGCAAATCGAACGACAACCAGTACAAGCACACATTAATGAAAATAGGGATCAATCATGATCCCTTTTCCCTCTAAAAAAAGTACTCAACAATATCGTGTCACACAATAGTGACATAGCTTGAATGTATCGAAATACTCAATGAGAGTTTGGCTGTTATACCATTAATGACAATACCAAACTTTTTAATCTCCCCGCATTTTAGTCATAGGAAATGTTATTATGCTTACGATGTTCATTGGAATTCTCATCGGTATTATCGTGAGTTTTCAAACGGCAATTAATGCCCGTCTGCGCAGTTATCTCGGCGTCCCTTTTTTATCTTCCTTTATTTCTTTTAGCGGCGGAACACTCTTTTTAATAATACTTGCCAAGCTATCAAACGAACCGCTAACGATTGAAGCGACAACCCTTTTACAAACACCTTGGTGGCTTTGGATTGGCGGATTAATGGGAATGGTCTCATTAACAGCAAATATTTTACTATTTGCTAAGCTCGGCAGCGTACAAACGGCAATAATTCCTTTACTTGGGCAAGTTATAATGGGGATATTGATCGATACTTTCGGTTGGTTCCATTCCCCTAAAATCGATCTTAATCTTATTCGTATATTAGGTATTAGTTTAGTTTTCCTAGGGATATTTTTTACCGTTGTTATGCCTATGATGAAAAAAACAAAATCACCTCATAGTCAATCAGAACCTCATCTTTGGTTATGGCGGTTTTTTGGTATTTTTGCTGGAATGTTATTGGCTGCACAAACGGCAATCAATGCAGAATTAGGACGAGTGCTGCATTCCTCCGTTCAAGCTGCATTTATCTCCTTTGCTGTTGGTGGAAGCGGGTTGTTTCTAGTGGTTTTATTTTATGAAAAAAGTTTTTCAACGCTAAAAAATGCTATCGGCAAAGGAAAGCCTTGGTGGGTTTGGTTCGGTGGATGCTTAGGCGCCTTGTTTATTTTCGGCAGCATTACCCTTGTACCTCAAATCGGAACTGGCGGAGCAGTGGTTTTAGCGTTACTCGGTTTAATTTCAGGTAGTTTATTAGTGGACAAATTTGGCTTTTTCGGCGCACAACGAAAAGTAATTCGTCCTATCCAGTTAGTCGGTTTGGGCATTTTAATCAGTGGTGTAATGCTAATTCAGTTGATTAAGATATAAGCGGTTAATCATAAAGTGCGGTTCAAATTGAACCGCTACTCTTTGTCGAAACGTATAAAACAACAATATTTCTAACCGCACTTTTTTAGTTCTATTGGCGATAATTTTGTAAAAAACGTCCCAATTTTGTAATTGCCTCTTCCAACTGATACACGTAAGGCAAAGTGACAATACGGAAATGATCCGGTGAGTGCCAATTAAACCCTTTACCATGCACAAGCAACACTTTTTCTTGGCGAAGTAAATCCAGCACCATTTTTTCATCGCTATGAATATTAAATTTTTTCACATCTATTTTCGGGAACATATAGAGTGCCCCCATTGGTTTCACACAGGTGATGCCGGGAATTTGTGTTATCAATTCATAGGCTTTATTACGTTGCTCCAATAAACGTCCGCCCGGCAAAATAAACTCATTAATACTTTGATAACCGCCTAACGCTGTCTGAATCGCATGCTGCATTGGCACATTGGCACATAAACGCATAGAGGCCAACATATCCAAGCCCTCAATGTACCCTTTAACGTGATGTTTCGGACCATTTAGCATCATCCAACCTTGGCGGAAACCGGCGACACGGTAAGATTTTGATAATCCGTTAAACGTCACCGTCAATAAATCGGGGGCTAATGCCGCAATATGATGGTGAACCGCATCATCATATAAAATTTTATCGTAAATTTCGTCCGCAAAAATAATCAGATTGTTTTGACGTGCGATCTCCACGATTTCTTCCAACAATGCTTTGCTATATACCGCACCCGTTGGATTATTCGGGTTGATAATCACGATAGCCTTTGTTTTGGCATTCACTTTTGCCTTAATATCATCAATAGCAGGAAACCAACCAGCGTCTTCGTCACACAAATAATGCACAGCTTTTCCGCCGGAAAGCGTCACTGCAGCCGTCCATAATGGATAATCCGGCATAGGTACCAACACTTCATCACCATCATTTAATAATGCCTGCATAGCCATTGTAATCAGTTCGGAAACACCGTTGCCGATATACACATCATTCACTGTCGAGCCTTGAATGCCCTTTGATTGATAATATTGCACAATGGCTTTACGGGCGGAATATAGCCCTTTGGAGTCACAATAACCCTGCGCAGAAGGCAAATTACGCAAGACATCCACCAAAATCTCATCCGGCGCTTCAAAACCAAATGGTGCGGGATTCCCAATATTTAATTTTAAAATTTTATTGCCTTCTTCCTCCAAACGGAGTGCCTCTTTGTGTACAGGACCGCGAATATCATAACAAACCTGTTCCAATTTATCGGACTTAGGGAATAATCGCATATAAATTCCTTTTATTTTTGTGATAAGTGCGGTTAATTTACGCTGAATTTTCAATCTTGAAAAGATTTTGTAAAAAAATTTTTTGTAACAAACAAACTGCGGTAAAATAGCCAACAATTTTTACTATAAATTTAACAATATCTAATGGATAGTTTAGTGCAAGCGACAAGCCAATTAAGTCGGCAGATCGAGGATTATTTGCGACAAAAACAAAATGATATTGTGTGTTTCCAAATGGATATCACCAATGTCAATTTATTGGCGTGGCTAAAAGCCCAAAGTATTTATCCACAATTTTATTTGCATTTTCGTGATGAAAACAAAAGCCTTGCCGCTATCGGTCAAGTGCGGTCATTTTCACAGCTGAATTTAGCCCAAACATTTATTGAGGAATATAATTTTCCCATTATCGGCGGTTTACAATTTCAGGGAAGCGGGCAATTTATTTTGCCTCAGCTTTTGTTGGAAGAAAATGGGAATAGCACTACAATTAGCTGCTTTGTTGAAGGTGAAACCTCAGCGCAAAACGCATTAACAATATTAAAAACCTTGCCTAAAACAACCGCACTTTGTGTATTGACAAAACAACCCCCATTACATACCGAACAACGGGCAAATAAACGAACTTGGTGTGATTGGGTAAACCAAGCCCTGTATGAAATTAAGCAAGGCGGGTTGATAAAACTGGTGTTAGCCAACGAAACCGTTTTTCATTTAAAACAAGCTATCAATCCCTATGACTTTTTAGCAGAAAGCCAAAATCAAAATCAAGGTTGTTATCATTTTTTATGGGCGGAAAAACCCTATTCGACATTTGTCGGCTCAACGCCGGAACGTTTATTTGCCCGTGAATACAATCTGTTTTTAACTGAAGCCCTTGCCGGTACTGCACCGATTACGGCTGACCCAAAAGAAAATCAGCAACAAGCAGAATGGTTATTAAATGATGAAAAAAATTTGAACGAAAACTGGCTTGTGGTGCAAGATATTTCACAAAATATTCATCCTATGGTGGAATCTTTCGATATCAGCGAAGTAGAGCTCAAACCTTTGCGCAAAGTCCAACATTTACTACGAAAAATTCGGGCAAATTTGACAGCACATTACCAAGATTCAGCGTTACTTAGCGCAATTCACCCCACAGCGGCAGTTTCCGGTTTGCCCCAACAACAAGCGAAGATGATTTTATCGGAAATTGAAACCTTTGAGCGTGGTTGGTACGCCGGTACCTTAGGATTGATGAGCAAAGCATACTCTGAATTTTGTGTTGCGATACGATCCGCATTTATTGAGGGCAATCAAATTCGGATCTTTGCCGGTGCGGGGATTGTTGAAGGCTCCGAACCTTTAACGGAATGGCAAGAAATTGAACGTAAGGCAGAGGGATTAGTTTCCCTTTTTGCAGAAAAAAATAATAATGGAGAGAAAGAATGTCTATAAGCGTGTTTAATCGTTGTTGGTCAAAAGTGATTTTAGAAACCTTGGTGCGCCAAGGCGTTTCTCATTTTTGTATTGCCCCCGGCTCACGCTCTACTCCTTTAACCCTTGAAGCCGTGCGATTACAAAATAGCGGTCGTGCTACTTGTTATAGCCATTTTGATGAGCGTGGTTTAGGCTTTTTTGCCCTAGGTATTGCCAAATCCACCCAAGCTCCTGTCGCAATTATCGTCACTTCCGGCACAGCAACGGCAAATCTTTATCCAGCAATTATTGAAGCCCGCCAGAGCGGAGTAGATCTCGTTGTTTTAACGGCAGACCGTCCACCTGAACTATGGGAATGCGGTGCAAACCAAGCCATCTTGCAACAAAATATGTTTGCTGACTACCCTGTTGCCAATGTAAATTTACCCAAACCGAATACCGACTATTCCGCACAGTGGTTAATCTCCCTGCTTGAGCAAGCGCTATTTCAGCAAACACAACAAGGCGGTGTTGTACATATTAATGTGCCTTTCGCCGAACCGCTTTACGAAGCAACCGAAGAAGCCATAGATAGTCATCCTTGGTTACAGCCTCTGCAACGTTGGCTTTCACACAATAAACCTTGGATCAGCCATGAATCCCAACAACAAGAAGTGCTGATGCATGAAAATTGGGATCATTGGCGTACCAAACGTGGTGTCATTGTCGTAGGGCAACTACCGGCGGAACAAGCTATGGGCATTAATGCTTGGGCAACCACAATGGGTTGGATTTTATTGACGGACATTCAATCCGGGGTCGAACCCACCAGCCCTTATGCCGATATTTGGCTTGCTAACCAAACCGTTCGTGAAAAATTATTACAAGCGGATATTGTTATTCAGTTTGGCTCTCGTTTTATCAGCAAGCGGATTAATCAATTTTTACAAGCCTTTAAAGGCGAATTCTGGATTGTAGAACAAAGCTCAAAGGCAGTTGATCCTTATCATCACACACATACTCGTTTTAATGCGAAGGTACATCATTGGCTACGGGCTCATCCGCCGCTTCGTCAAAAACCTTGGCTATTAGAACCTCTCGCCTTGTCAAAATTCTGTGCCGGTTTTATTGAACAGCAGGTGGGCGGTAACTTAAACGAGGCCTCCCTTGCCCATCATATTGAACGTGTATTGCCTTACAATGGGATCTTGTTCCTCGGCAATAGTTTATTTGTACGCCTTGTGGACGCTCTCACCAAGCTCCCTGAAGGGTACCCGATTTATACTAATCGTGGTGCAAGCGGAATAGATGGTTTATTGGCGACGGCTGCCGGTATCGGCGTGGCAACCAATCAACCTGTTGTGGCAATGATTGGCGATACTTCAACCCTGTACGATCTCAATTCCCTTGCACTGTTCAAAAATGTCACACAACCGACTATTATTTTTGTCATCAACAATAATGGTGGGGCGATTTTTGATATGTTACCGGTAGATGAAGAAGTCAAAGACCGTTTTTATCGCTTACCGCACAACGGTGATTTCTCACAGATTGCCGCGATGTTTGATATAAAATACGCCCACCCTTACACTTGGGCGGATTTAAGTAGCGTGCTAAAACAAGCCTATACCCGCCGTAAAACTACGTTGATTGAAATCAAAACAAACCCGAATGACGGCAGCAATATCTACAAGCGTTTAATTGAACAAATCAGCCATGCAGTGATTGGCGCATAAGGAAAATAAGGGCGAATTCCGCCCTTTGTTTTTATAATGAATATTATTTTTCTCCACGGTCTTCTCGGCACGGCCTCCGATTGGCAAAAAGTCATCGAAAATCTACCGCACTTTCGCTGTATTTCTCTGGATTTACCTTTCCATGGCAAAGCAAAGGAAAGCGCTGTTTGTCATTTCAATGACACCTCAAAATATCTTTCCAAGCAAATCCAAAGTGCGGTCAAAAATGAGCCTTATATTCTTGTTGGCTATTCTCTCGGAGGACGTATTGCCATGCATTATGCCTTGCAAGCTAATGTAGAAAAAGGGAACTTGCAAGCAGTGGTTTTGGAAGGAGCGAATTTAGGTTTAAAAACAGAGGAGGAAAAGCAAGCTCGCTGGCAAAACGATACCCATTGGGCAACGCGATTTACTTGCGAATCCCCTGAAAGTGTGTTGGAGGATTGGTATAAACAACCTGTATTTTCCCATTTAACCGCCCATCAACGAGCAAAACTCGTTGAGAAACGAAAAGCGAATTGTGGCGCTAACATTGGAAAAATGTTACTTGCCACCAGCCTCGCCAAACAACCGGATTTCCGAGAAAAAGTGCGGTCAAGTTCCCTGCCGTTTTTTTATTTTTGCGGTGAGCAGGATCAAAAATTTCAGCTCCTTGCTCAAACAGAGAATTATCACCTCATCACTATACCTAATAGCGGACATAATGCTCATTTGGAAAACCCGATGTTTTTTGCTAAAAAACTCGAAAGCCTGATTTTAGAAATGACAGATAAACGTAAATGAGGATTACACGAAACTTTCCATAAAAAATACCAAAGTTTTCACCTTGGCATTTCCGTTAAAAAACATCTAAAAACAACCGCACTTCTATTCAAATGAATCCTTTAAACGCTCATCAGCACGGCGAGATTCACCTTTATGTTGCAATTTATTTAATTGACGCTCTAATTTTTCTTCCACCTCATTGATCGCTTTATACATATCATCAGCCGTTGCAGTCGCAATCAGATTACCAAGTGGCGTACCAATGGAAGCCTCAACACTAAAACCATTTGGTACTTTATTGAGTATAAAATGCGGATTAATTAGCTGCGTGTGCCATTTCTCCAATTTCGCCAGACGACCTTCCACATGTTCACGAATTGCAGGTGTGATTTCCATTTGTTTGCTGGTGATATTTAATGTCATAGCTGTACCTCTTCGTGTTAAGAACCTTTAGGTTCGGTTTGATTCAAGATCAAAATAGTCTCTTCAATAGGATTTTTCAAGCCATTTTTTGATGAAAAAAATACTAATATGTAAAAATATGATCTAGCTCTAATTTCTGAAGATTGCCAATTTTCTTTTCTGCGAGAATTGTTATGATGGAGGACTGCAAAAAGGATGCCTTTTGGCATCCTTTTCTTCTGAGTTATTACAACTGAGGGGATTATTGTTCATCTTGATCGTGATGATTAATCTTTAAACGATTGAAATAATCTTTGGTTTCTTCAACTACGATCTTGCGTAATCCGATTAAGGCAATTAAATTCGGAAATGCCATTAAGCCATTCACAATATCCGCTAAAATCCAAATTAAATCCAATTTCAAGAAAGAGCCGATCCCCACCAAAATAATAAATATCAAGCGATATAAACGAATACCACGGGTTCCGACCAAATACACGAAACAACGTTCACCGTAATAACACCAACCTAAAATTGTCGTAAACGCAAAGAATAATAAGCCTACAGTGACAACTGTTGCACCAAAATCCAATCCAAGCCCTTTGGCAAATGCTGCATTGGTTACCGTTGCACCGGCAAGTTCAGGGTTACCCCATGCGCCGGTAAGAACCAATACAATCCCTGTCATTGAACACACAATAATGGTATCTAAAAAGGTTCCGGTCATGGAAATAAGACCTTGACGAACCGGCTCTCGTGTTTGGGCGGCAGCGGCAGCAATAGGTGCACTGCCTAAACCGGATTCATTGGAGAAAATCCCCCGTGCCACCCCCGATTGAATGGCTTTCATTACGGTAAAACCTAATACCCCACCCAGCACAGATTGCGGATCAAAAGCACTACGAATAATCAACATTACTGCATCCGGCACTCGTTCCCAATTTAGTAAAATGATAATAATTGATACGAATACATAGGAAATCGCCATAAAAGGCACAATGATTGATGATGTAGTGGCAATACGCTTTACACCACCTAAGATAATCATTGCCACCAATACCGTCACCACAACAGCAGTGATAATGACCGGAATATGAAAGGTATCTTCCATGGCGTGCGTAATCGCATTCACTTGTGGAAATGTGCCGATACCGAAAAATGCCACCAATACACCAAACACCGCAAACATTTTAGCAAGCCATTTGATGCCTAGCCCACGCTCAATATAATACATGGGGCCGCCGGACATAAACCCACGGCGATCTTTGACCCGATATTTCACCGCCAGTAAACATTCCGCATATTTGGTCGCCATACCAAGCAACGCTACCAGCCACATCCAAAAGATCGCACCGGGGCCGCCGGCTTGCACCGCCGTCGCGACGCCGACGATATTCCCGGTGCCGATTGTTGCCGCTAAAGCCGTACTCAGTGCCGCAAAAGAAGACACATCCCCTTTTCCGCCACGTTCTTTTTTAAACAAATAACTAATTGCAAGTGGTAAATAGCGGACTTGAATGAAGCCTAAACGTAAGGTGAAATAAAGCCCTGTACCCGATAATAAAATCAGTAATGGTGGGCCCCAAATAAGGCTATCAATCGTAGATAAAATTGTCGTGAATGACATTGTGATTCCTCGTTGTCTAAAAACAAATAAACGCAACAAGGAGACGAAAAGCATCCGTGAAAAGAAATAAAATACAGATTGTCTTTTAGCCCCTGTCCTTTTGCCTGAGCGTTTGAAAAACGGCGTGAAAAACCACCGCTCTTTTGCGCCTTCGGCGTCCATTTACCCCACTATCTATAGGGCAATGGATCTCTCCAAGGGTTCGTCCAGTAACAGTCCCTGCACTGATGTGCGCCTGAAAGATTTTACATCGTCGGCGTAGGGTTAATTCCCTACTCTCCAGCTACCTTCATCCGAACTCATTTTTCTCTGATTCATCAGGAAAAACGGGGTGGATTTTAGCAAAATCAAAGACTTCAATCAATTGTCAAACACAGAGAAAATAGCTAAAAAGTGCGGTCAATATTTATGATGTTTTATATCCGAAGCCATTCCACCAAAGTTTTTAACAGTGGTGAATATTCAGTACGATTAGGAAAGTAGAGATAATAACCGGGATAAATGCATTCCCAATCACTTAATATACGGCAAAGTCTGCCTGACTGAATGTCGGCTTCTACTTCATCTGCCATTTCCCATGAAATCCCTATATTGTCTAAGGTCGCTTGACGGGTCATGGGAGGCTGGTTAACAATCAAATTCCCCTGCATAGCTAATTTAAACCGTTCGCCTGTTTTTGAGTGTTCAAATTCCCACGGCAACAAGTTGTTGTAAGTGGGAATGCGTAAGCGAATACAGTTATGTTTAAGCAGTGCCTCCGGCGTTTGAGGTGTACCGTGGCGGGAAAGATATTCGGGTGTAGCAACATAGCACATTCGGACAGCCTCCGATACTCTCACGGCAATCATATCTTTATCCATTAATCCTCCTTCACGAATACCGGCATCATAGCGTTCTGCTACGATATCAATAAACTTCATTTCTGCCGCAAGTTCCAGAGTAATATTAGGATAATGTTCCAAAAAACGGCGGAATTTTTGCCAAAGGACAACTGAAATCGCATGAATGGTGCCATTAATCCTCAGTACGCCACGTTGTTGGTTTTGATTATTTAAAATATTAAGTAAACGACTATCAATGTCTTGAAATAATGGACAAAGCTGCTGATAAAGCTGCTGCCCTGCATCAGTCGTGGCAACGCTTCGGGTAGTTCGATTGAAAAGTTTCAAGCCTAAACGGCGTTCTAACTGACTAATAGTATGGCTTACCGCTGCTCGTGAAAGATTCAATTGAGCCGCCACTTTGGTAAAACTACCCGTTTGAGCAACAAGCAAAAAAGTGCGTAAATCGTTTAAGTTTTCTTGCATAGTGAAAAGAATATTGTCAAATATTATTAAACAAGTTAGTTTAAATTTGGTATCTAGTCAATCTAAATTAGATCACTATAATGCCACCATCTTTTAAACAACAGAGGAAAATAAAGATGACGAAACCAACTTACACAACTGAATATAAAGCAATCGAACAAGTTTTATTAAACGAATACAGTGAAGGAGGGAAACAAGCGAAAAGCGAGATTATGCAGCCTGCTTTTCACGAAGTCGCAACAATGTATAGCGTGGATGAAAACGGAGCAATCGCAGGCGGATCTGTAACAGAAAGTTTATTCCCTGTGATTGACAACCATTTTACCCCCTCAGAAAATCCGACTATTGCGATTGCCTATATTGATATTACCGGCAACGCAGCTTCCGCCCGTGTAGATACCGACAATCTAAGCGGCTATGGTTTTACTGATTATTTCAACTTGTTAAAAATAAATGGAAAATGGCAAATTGTAAGTAAAATTTTCCATGCTCATTATTAATCCATAAGGCGGAAATTTCCGCCTTTTACGCTATTAAAGGAGATAAATTATGAACAAATTTCAACCGATCCTAGAGCCTTATACATTAAACAATGGCATCACAATTAAAAACCGACTTGCTGTTGCCCCAATGACTCATTTTGCTTCACACAATGATGGTACTATCAGCGAAGAAGAACGTGTTTTTCTAAGCAATCGTGCCAGTGACATTGGATTATTTATTGCCGCTGCAACCCTCGTGGCAGATGATGGCAAAGCCTTTTACGGACAGCCCGAAGCCATTCACGAAAGCCAATTAGATAGTCTAAAAGTAACCGCAGATATAATTAAAAACCAAGGTGCAAAAGCCATTTTGCAAATTCACCATGGGGGTAAACTTGCCATTACGGAATTATTAAACGGCAAAGATAAAGTCGCCCCCTCTGAAGATGAAAGCAGCGGTAGCCGAGCATTGACCAATAATGAAATCCATGAGCTGATCTCAAGTTTTGCTAACGCCACAGAATTAGCTATCAAAGCTGGTTTTGACGGGGTGGAAATCCACGGCGCAAACGGTTACTTAATCCAACAGTTTTTCTCAGCCCAAAGCAACCGACGTACTGATCAATGGGGAGGTAGCCTAGAAAATCGTTTGCGTTTTCCCCTTGCTATAGTCGATGCAGTCATCGCTATGCGTGAAAAATATCATCGTCCAGATTTCATCATTGGCTATCGTTTTTCTCCTGAAGAAAGTGGCGACAATGGGTTAACGATGGTGGATACCTTTGCACTCATTGACGAATTAGTTCAAAAACCGTTGCAATATTTGCACGTTTCCCTGTGGGATTTTTACAAAAAAGCCCGTCGTGGTGCCGACAGCAATCAAACCCGCTTAGCATTAATACACGAACGCATCAACGGTAAACTACCGCTTATCGGTGTTGGTAATCTATTCACCGCAGAACAAATCCTCGCCGCCTATCAAACAGGTTGGGCAGAATTTATTGGTCTCGGTAAAACTGTGATGATTAATCCCAACATTGCCACGTTAATTCAAGAAAATCGCTTACAAGAAATCATCACCGAGCTTGACCCAAATCAAGCAGATCATTATGGTATTCCAAACCGATTGTGGGAAATGTGCGTGGTGGGTGGTGCTTGGTTACCACCAGTGAAAGGGAAAGCATGGCAACCGGTAGATATTTAACAATAATTTTCAATAAAATTGTCAACACGAACCTATCTAATCGTTGCGGTATTATGTAGCAAATGCACAAAATAGACATTTCAACGATATGTAGGGACACACTGCGTGTGTCCGCTTATAACATATTGAAATACGGACACACGCAGTGTGTCCCTACCCCAAAAACAGATTTGTGCAACGGATAATACCGAATAGTTGTTGATTCGGTAGGGGCGTAACGATGGCGTCCGTTATAAAAACGGACAATCTCAATATGTTGAGAAAAAATAACGTCACGGTCACCCTATATTTTCCCCTTTGTATATTTACTAAGAACTCAAAACACGTAAAAACCAACCGCACTTTTATCAATAAACAAGGAACAAAAAATGGCAATTAAACCTGTTGAACTGGAAAAATTCTATCGCTTAATCAACCACGGTCCCACAACGATGATTTCCGCTAAAGCAGATGGCATTGAAAATGTGATGTCTGCTGCGTGGGTCTGTGCTGTGGATTATCTCCCGAAAGCCAAATTAATGGTAATCATCGACAAAGCCGCTTATACACGAAAATTGATTGAAAAGAGCGGTTATTTTGCCGTACAAATTCCTATCGTGGAACAAGCTAAATTAGTTATTGAAATGGGACTGAGCCGTAAAGAAAATCCGGACAAATTAGATAAATTGAGGCTATCTTATCAAGAAGGCTTCGATGTTCCCTTGGTGGAAGGCTGTGCTGCTTGGATTATCTGTAAAGTGATTCCCGAGCCTGAAAATCACGAGAAACACGATATGTTTATCGGTGAAGTGCTTGCAGCATGGGCAGATGATCGTATTTTTAACAAGGGACATTGGCAATTTGATGATGCACCTGATGAACTGAGAACCTTGCACTATATTGCAGGTGGACAGTTTTACAAAATAGGAAAAGGGGTGAATGTAATAAGTGGAGAAGAATAAAGGATAGAACGAATTTTCCGATCAAAAAAAAGCACTATTGCATAAAAAAGGTGGGGCATACCCCACCTTTCTAAGTTTAAAATTAAAGAATTTCTTTCGCTGTCGCTACCACATTATCCACGGTAAAGCCAAATAATTTGAATAATTGATCGGCCGGCGCAGACTCACCGAATGAATTCATTCCCACAATACGACCGCCAAAGCCTACATATTTGTACCAAAAATCGGAAATTCCCGCTTCAATCGCTACCCGTTTAGTAACAAAAGAAGGCAAGACACTTTCACGGTATGCTTCGTCTTGTTTATCAAAACGGTTGGTGCTTGGCATTGAAACCACACGCACGTTTTTACCTTCTGCGGCAAGCACATCTGCCGCTTTAACGGCAAGTTCCACTTCCGAACCCGTTGCAATTAAGATTAAATCCGGTGTGCCGTTGCTGTCTTTTAAGATATAAGCACCGCGTGCCACATTCGCTAATTGCTCAGAAGTGCGGTTCATTTGTGCCAAGTTTTGACGGGTGAAGATTAATGCACTCGGGCCGTCTTGACGTTCTACCGCTTGTTGCCACGCCACCGCTGATTCAACCTGATCGCAAGGTCTCCAGGTTTCAAGATTTGGAATTAAGCGTAGTGAAGCGGTTTGCTCAACAGGTTGGTGAGTCGGCCCGTCCTCGCCTAAACCGATAGAATCGTGGGTGTAAACAAACAATGCGCGTTGTTTCATTAATGCCGCCATACGCACTGCATTGTGAGCATATTCATAGAACATTAAGAAGGTTGCACCATAAGGAATGAAGCCACCGTGTAAGGCAATACCATTCATAATGGCAGACATTCCAAATTCACGTACACCATAGTTGATGTAGTTGCCATCCACATTTTCATTTGCACGGATTGGTTTTGAACCGCTCCATAAAGTGAGGTTGGAGCTTGCTAAGTCAGCCGAACCACCTAAAAATTCAGGCAATACTTGTGCATAGGCTTCAATCGCATTTTGTGAGGCTTTACGGCTTGCAATGCGTGCAGGGTTCGCTTGTAATTTTTCAATGAAAGCTTGAGAATATTTTGACCAATCTGCCGGTAATTCGCCTGCCATACGACGTTTAAATTCAGCCGCCAGTTCCGGATAGGCTTTTTCGTATGCGGCAAATTTTTCTTCCCAAGATTTTTCCGCTGCCGCACCTTTTGCTTTTGCATCCCACTCGGCATAGTATTCCGCCGGAATTTCAAATGGTGCATAATCCCAATTTAACGCTTGACGGGTTAATGCGATTTCTTCATCACCCAACGGTGCGCCGTGGGAATCATGAGAGCCGGATTTATTCGGTGAGCCAAAGCCAATCACGGTTTTGCAAATAATTAAAGTCGGTTTCTCTTTTTCTGCTTGGGCGAGTATGGTTGCTGCACGAATTTGTTCCGCATCGTGACCGTCTACATTGCGAATAACCTGCCAGCCGTAAGCTTCAAAACGGGCTGCCGTATCATCGCTAAACCAACCGTCAACATGTCCATCAATGGAGATATTATTGTCATCATAGAAAGCAATTAATTTGCCTAAACCGAGTGTACCTGCTAAAGAACAAGCCTCGTGAGAAATGCCTTCCATTAGACAACCGTCACCTAAGAACACGTAAGTGTAGTGATCGACAATATCATGGCCTTCACGGTTAAACTGACCACCTAACGTTTTTTCTGCAATCGCCATGCCCACGGCGTTGGTAATCCCTTGCCCCAATGGACCGGTTGTGGTTTCAACACCCGGTGCATAACCATATTCCGGATGACCCGGTGTTTTAGAATGTAATTGACGGAATTGTTTTAAATCTTCAATAGAGAGATCATAACCGGTTAAATGCAACAGGCTATAAATCAACATTGAACCATGCCCGTTGGACAAAACAAAACGGTCGCGATCCGCCCATTTAGGATCAGCCGGATTATGTTTTAAAAAATCACGCCATAACACTTCGGCAATATCTGCCATTCCCATTGGTGCTCCCGGGTGACCTGATTTTGCTTTTTGTACCGCATCCATAGATAAGAAACGGATTGCATTGGCTAATTGTCTGCGAGTTGCCATATCATTCTCCTGTCTAAAATAAATTTTTATCTATTCTACCTTATTTATTTCGTCATTTAGGCAAAATAATTGAAATTTTATGCAATAACTATGATCTATCATAAATTATCTCCTACGCCGTCTTTGACGATACCGTTGGATATTAGATTTAACCGGTAAATTAAGCGCTTTTTTAGATTCACCCGCCTTGCGATAAGCGCGACGATAATGGCTTAAGAAATAGTGAATAGAACTCGCCAATACTACGCCTAATAAAAATACCACAATCAGCTCACCGTAAAGCCGACGAAAAATTTGATTAATTTTACTTTGGGAAGTTTGCGCATATTGCCCGTCAAAGGTGACGCGCAAAAAACCTTGAATACCCAAATTAGAATAGATCGGTTCAACAATTTGTTGATTAGTGTTTTCTTCCTTATTGGTTTCAAGCCCTAAACGCGAACGCAAACTTTCCGATCCCGTACTTTGTGCCAATAATTTGCCTTGTACATTATAAATTGCAGCGTCCAACACAAAATGCTCTTGTACAAAATTATCTAAATTTTCTGTTAATTTTTCAGATTTCGCATTATTAACCAACAGCACAGAAAACAAATTTGCTTGTTGGCGTACAAGGATATGGGATAGATTAAACACCTGATTTACGTTGGCAAACTGCGAGCTTATTTTAAACTGCTGAATACCAAATAAAATTATCACCAACGCAGTAAAGCAAAAAATCACAATCAACACCAGCATCACAGATTTTGTTAATTTTTCTTTGATTAAATGCAAGTTATTTTTCCCCAATTCGCCCTTAAATCGGCTAGAATAGTTTTAATTTTCACAATTTACAGGATTTTCTATGCAAATTCAAAACCTTGCAAGTATTACACAAAAATACCCAATATTGCCAACCGCACTTTTGCCCGAATCTCCTCTTACCTCATTAACAGATAATTTCATTCTCTATGGCACACAATTAGACCTCTCCACCCTTACTCGGTTTCAGAAAAAGTGCGGTCAAAATTTTCAGTGTTTTGATGCTTGGAATGTCGCTAAAAATACCGTCGTTTTACTTCAAGGAAAATGGCAGGATACTTTCCGTTCTATCGCACACGAGCTAAGTTTAGATATTGCCCGGCTCAACTTTGAAGCAAAATTATCAGAAGCAGGGTTATTAGTGATGGATATGGATTCTACCGCAATCCAAATTGAATGTATTGATGAAATCGCCAAACTTGCCGGCACGGGGGAATTAGTGTCTGCCATTACCGAAAGTGCTATGCGGGGCGAACTGGATTTTGAACAGAGTTTACGTCGCCGAGTCAGTACATTGAAGGAGGCGCCTGAAAGTATTCTACAAGAAGTGCGGTCAAATTTACCCTTAATGCCCGGTTTGCAGGAAACTCTACAAACCTTACAAAAACACGGTTGGAAAACCGCCATTGCTTCCGGTGGTTTTACTTACTTCGCCGATTATTTGAAAGATTTATTGAACTTAGACTGTGCTGTCTCCAATCAATTCGACATTGTAGATGGTAAGCTCACAGGTTTAGTCAAAGGCGATGTTGTGGATGCGCAATATAAAGCCCACACACTTCAGCGTTTGCGCGATGAATACCGCATTAGCGCTGAAAATACCCTTGCTATTGGTGACGGCGCGAACGATTTAGCCATGATGAATGTCGCCGGATTAGGGGTCGCTTTCCACGCTAAGCCGAAAGTGCAACAACAAGCGCAAATTGTGGTAAACTTCGCCGACTTAACCGCACTTTTATGTCTTTTAAGTGCAAGAGAAAGAATTTAACGTTAATGGGAGAAAATTATGCCATCTTTTGATATTGTTTCTGAAATTACGATGCACGAGGTGCGTAACGCCGTAGAAAATGCAAACCGCGTATTAAGTACACGCTATGATTTCCGAGGCGTGGAAGCCATCATTGAACTCAATGAAAAAAATGAAACAGTAAAAGTGACGACGGAATCCGAGTTTCAACTTGAACAACTGATAGAAATCTTGATTGGTGCATTTGTTAAACGTGGTATTGAACACAGCTCGTTGGATATTCCAACTGAAAGTGAACACCATGGCAAACTTTATACCAAAGAAATAAAACTAAAACAGGGCATTGAAACCGAGATGGCGAAAAAAATCACAAAATTAGTGAAGGATTCTAAAATTAAAGTTCAAGCCCAAATTCAAGGTGATCAAGTTCGGGTAACAGGTAAATCCCGTGATGACTTACAAGCCGTGATTCAACTGGTAAAAGGTGCAGAGCTGGGACAACCATTTCAGTTTAATAATTTTAGAGATTAATTCTTTTACCCAAAAAGTGCGGTCAGAAATTCCGGTATTATGTAGGGACACACTGCGTGTGTCCGTTATAAAATCAAATCATTTCAATAGATTAAAATTCGGACACACGCAGTGTGTCCCTACTCACCCCAAAAACAGACTTGTGCCACTATTATAATGGCCAGAAATTCAAATATTTTCCTAACCGCACTTTTTTATTTGCTTTATCCGTTAGGCAAATCTTGCTTTCGCTTCGGCAATCGCCTCTGCCACTCTCAGTGGTGAAACCCCACCTTTCGCACAACGTTTATCCAAACAAGATTGAAGGGAAAGAATATCATACACATCATCGCCCACCACTTCGCTAAATTGACGGAATTCCGGAATAGTAAGATCCTCCAATCCCTTACCTTTCTCAATGGCATACACCACTGTTTCACCCACAATATGATGAGAATCTCGGAAAGGTACGCCTTTTGCCACAAGATAATCAGCCAATTCTGTGGCATTGGAATAACCTTTTAGTGCTGCTTCACGGGTACGTTCAACATTCACTTTTAATTCATCCAGTACAAAGGTCGCCATATCGACACAATCCTGCCAAGTATCGATGGCATCAAAAATCCCTTCTTTATCTTCCTGCATATCTTTATTGTAAGCGAGCGGTAAGCCCTTTAATGTCATCAACATACCGGTTAACGCCCCCATTACTCGACCCGCTTTACCACGAATCAATTCGCAAGCATCGGGGTTTTTCTTTTGTGGCATTAAAGAGGATCCCGATGTCACCCGATCCGATAATTCCACAAAATTCGCTTCACCACTGTTGAAAATAATCATATCTTCCGCAAAACGGGAAAGATGTGCCATGCTCAGAGAGGCGGTAGAAAGTAATTCCACAATATGATCACGATCCGATACACTGTCCAAACTATTACGGGTGGCAAAACTAAATCCTAAATCCTGAGCCAGCTCATCACGATCTACTGCATAAGCGGTGCCCGCTAGCGCACCACTACCGAGCGGGCAAGTGTTCATACGTTTATAGGCATCCGTTAAACGGGTGTAATCCCGATCAAACATTTCCACATAAGCCATACACCAATGGGCAAAAGTGATGGGCTGTGCACGTTGAAGATGCGTATAACCCGGCATCACGGCATCCTGTGTATTTTCAGCGGTTTGAACTAAATGACGTTGCAAATTCCGAATTGAATCCTGTAATTCAATCACGCGTTGTTTACACCACATCTTAATATCAAGTGCAACTTGGTCATTACGACTGCGCCCGGTGTGCAATTTTTTGCCAAGATTCCCCACTTTATCAATCAGTTTACTTTCTACCCAGCTATGAATATCTTCGGCTTCATCTTGCAAAATAGCTTGCGGATTTGACCGCACTTCGATCAATAATTCGTTTAATGCTTGTTCTAATTGCTGCTGTTCCTCCGGCGTTAATACATTCACTTTGACTAACGCTTTCGACCAACCAATCGATCCTTCAATGTCCTGTTCGGCTAGACGATAATCAAAACGTAAAGAATCATTAAAATCTTTAAAACGTTTATCTGCTGCTTGTGTAAAACGCCCACCCCAAAGTGCCATAATATCCCCTTTTTTACTATCAATATACCCAAAGTGCGGTCAAAATATATCAGTTTTTTAAAGGCGTCATTCTATCAATTCCCCCAAAATAAGTGAAATATTTTAAAAATCATCGGTATATCCAATTTATAAAATGAGACAATTTATGGATAGTTTAAGACAAATCGTCTAATAACTTTGATTTAATTACCTTAAAATTCAAAGCTGATTTATCACTAATAATTAGGAGTTATCTATGCAAGCTTTGATTGAATTTATTGCTAGAATTATTGCCCCTTGGCAACGTCAATTTATCAATTTTATCCGTATTGCCATTTTCATCGTTATGGCTTGGATTGGTGGTTTAAAAGCCTTCCAATATGAAGCGGACGGCATCGCCCATTTCGTATCAAACAGCCCTTTTATGAGCTTTTTTTATAATAACAGCGATAAATACGCACCAAATGAAAAAGGCGAAATGGTTAAAGAGTATGTTTTGCATAAAAACCCTGAAGGGAAAATGGTTCAAAAAAATATTGAATGGCATAAGCAAAACGGTACTTATACCTTCTCTTACGGATTAGGGGTGGTGATTGTAACTATCGGCATTTTGACCTTGATGGGAATTTGGAACGCCAACATCGGGTTGATTGGAGGACTCTTGACCTTTGGTATGTCAATTGTTACGCTTTCTTTCCTGATTAGCACGCCTGAAACTTGGGTGCCTAACTTGGGCGGTGATTTGCCTACGCCAAATTATGGTTTCCCTTACTTATCCGCAGCAGGACGTTTGATCTTAAAAGACATTATTATGATGGCAGGCGGATTAACCGCTGCGGCAGAATGTGCAAATCGAATTTTACGTAAAAAAGCGGGCGGGCTAGCGTAATAAGATATAGAATACAAACGAAAAATAGGGAGATCACTCCCTATTTTTATTTATAGAGGTAAGTAATGGATATTCTCGATCAACTCATAAAATTTGCACAAATATCCGGGAGTATTAATGTTCAATGTAAATTACAAGACACTTGGTATATTCGCCATGAACGGCAAACCTGTCATGGAATTGTGCATATAGTTTCACAAGGAGAGGGATATTTACATATTGACGGGATGGTAAATGCAATAAAACTTAAAACTAACGACGTGGTGTTTCTCCCTCATTCATTAGGTCACTCCTTAACACACCAGCCTAACTACAAGGGGCCGAGTAAAATAAATATTATTTCTAACGGTGCATTTACGTTGAAACAATGCGGCGGTGAATCGCCTGATTTCAGCTTATTTTGTGCCAATTTTACTTATGATAAACAATCGGAATTATTTAATAACCTACCTGAAGTTATTTTATTAAATTTACAAGATGCCGCGTTAAACCCCTTACTTGACATACTGCAACGGGAAGCTGACGATTATCAAGCCGGTTCCACAAATATTATTAATGCCTTACTCAGTGTATTGCTAACCCTGTTAATTCGTGCCTATTTACAACAGGATAATGCCCAGCTTAACGGATTACTGAACGGATTGCGCGATAAACGTCTTTACAATGTGATATCCAATATTATTGCGAAACCTGAACAGGGGTGGAAAATTGAAACTCTTTGTCATATAGCAAATTTATCCAAAGCTCAACTTATACGATTATTTAATCGGCAACTCGGTGTCAGCCCATATAATTTTGTCAATCATATTAGATTACAAAAGGCGGCGGAATTACTTAAACACTCCCAACAATCCGTACTCAGTATTGCATTAAATTGCGGTTTTCAGTCGGAAAGTAATTTTGGGAAAGCATTTAAAAAATATTATCAATTAACTCCGGGGCAATATCGCAAAAAATAAAATAAATTTATAAAAGTTTGTGCTGACAACTAGACAGTATGCAGTTTTAGTGATACCTTACGCAAAAATTTTAGGATAGTACTCCACCATTCAATTAACTCAACTCTTAACAATCCCAACAATTATTCATTATGCATTTAACAGAACTTAAAAATACGCCTGTTTCGGATCTAGTGAAACTTGGCGAAGAGCAAATGGGCTTAGAAAATTTAGCTCGTTTGCGCAAACAAGATATTGTCTTTGCAATCTTAAAACAACACGCCAAAAGCGGCGAAGATATTTTTGGCGGCGGCGTATTGGAAATTTTACCGGATGGTTTCGGTTTTCTTCGCTCCGCTGATAGTTCCTACCTTGCCGGTCCTGACGATATTTATGTTTCACCAAGCCAAATCCGTCGTTTTAATCTCCAAACCGGAGATAAAATTGAAGGTAAAATCCGACCGCCTAAAGAAGGTGAGCGCTATTTTGCTCTACTTAAAGTTGATCAAGTCAATGATGACAAACCTGAAGTATCCCGTAGTAAAATTCTCTTTGAAAACTTAACACCACTCCACGCCAACTCCCGTCTCAAAATGGAACGGGGTAACGGTTCAACCGAAGATTTAACTGCCCGTATTTTGGATTTAGCCTCACCGATTGGTAAAGGTCAACGCGGTTTGATTGTTGCACCGCCAAAAGCGGGTAAAACAATGTTGTTGCAAAATATTGCTCAAAGCATTACCCATAATTATCCAGAATGCGAACTCATCGTTCTGTTAATTGATGAACGTCCGGAAGAGGTAACAGAAATGCAACGCTCGGTAAAAGGGGAAGTGATCGCTTCTACTTTTGACGAACCGGCTGCACGCCATGTTCAAGTAGCAGAAATGGTGATCGAAAAGGCTAAACGTTCCGTCGAACATAAAAAAGATGTGGTAATTTTGCTTGATTCTATTACCCGTTTGGCTCGTGCTTATAATACGGTCACACCTGCTTCCGGTAAGATTTTATCCGGTGGTGTGGATGCTAACGCATTACACCGTCCCAAACGTTTCTTCGGTGCCGCCCGTAATGTAGAAGAAGGTGGTAGTTTAACAATTATTGCGACCGCACTTGTTGATACCGGCTCAAAAATGGATGAAGTAATTTTCGAAGAATTTAAAGGAACCGGTAATATGGAACTTCACCTTTCCCGTAAAATTGCCGAAAAACGTGTATTCCCTGCTATTGACTTCAATCGCTCGGGGACACGTAAAGAAGATTTACTCACCACACCTGATGAACTACAAAAAATGTGGATTCTACGCAAAATCCTTAATCCAATGGGTGAAGTGGAAGCAATGGAATGGCTCATTGACAAACTCGGTGTTGCAAAAACCAATGAAGAGTTTTTTGAAATTATGAAACGCTCGTAATGGTTTTATAGAATCACAAAAATTAGATACAACAAAAGGGAAACTGATGTTTCCCTTTTATTTCTATCATGATAATGTTCGCTGAATAATTTCTCTCACAAAACTACTCTTCTTATTTCAACTTAGCCCGACTTTTCTGCGCATTTTTCGCATTAATAAAAATATCCATGGCCACAATATACCTGAAGCGATAGCGCCAAAAATTTCTTGCCAATTAAAAACCGCACTGTGTAAAAACAATTCCACAAGAAAAATAGCAAAACGAATAAAAAACACAAAAATAATCACCAATAGGCTTTGAAACCATAAGGAAAGGTTACGAAGCACCAGATAATTTTTAGCAATAAAGTAAAAAGCGACTGAAAGTACTAGAGCATGAATACCAAGAGTTGAACCAAGTACAATATCCCAAATCACACCAAGTAAAAAAGCAATACCAATACTAACTTTGTTAGGAATAGCTAATACCCAGTAAGTTAGCACCAAAATTAACCAAGATGGTTTAAAAGCTTGAAAGCCTATTGGCCAAGGCGCAAGTTCCATAACAAGGGCGACAATAAAGAATGAGAGTATCGTTACCCATTGCAAAATTGAGCGCATTTGCATCAGCCTTCCTCCCTATATTCCCGTTGCTCCGGCGAAACAGGCTCGTCTTGCGGTGTTTCGGTCGGAATTTCAGGCTCAATTTCATCTTTATTATTTTCGATTTTTGGTTCTTGTTCTTCAGTAATTTTCATTTTGCGCACTTTATTGTTCATCTCATTGGCTTGACTTTCCAACCGCTTTTGAACAAGCTCGCGCACCTCTTCCGGCGACATAGATTTTACTTTCGATATATCCAGGGTGCTTGGCCAAAGTAAAAGTACGTAGCGTAAACGTTCTAAAGATGCTAACGGTTTGGCTTTTACCGTTGCGAAATAATTTGTTCCATCACGTGATACACTTTGCACCACTGCTACGGGATAACCTTCAAGAAAACGCCCCCCTAAACCTGATGTCACCAATAAATCGCCTTTTTCAATATCCACTGAACGTGGTACATTATCAAGCGTAAGTTCATCGGTATGCCCGGTTCCACTGGCGATCACACGTACATCGTTACGTAGCACTTGTACAGGGATAGAATGAGTGACATCCGTCATCAGCAATACACGACTGGTGTTAGCCCCAACAGAGATAATTTGCCCAATCACACCTTTTTCATCAATAACCGGTTGCCCTACATAAGCCCCGTCTTTTTCTCCCTGATTAATAACAACCTGCTGGCGATATACATCCGTTTCAGCCGTCAGCACTTCCGCAATTTTTTTATATTCATCGGTTCTTAACGGCGAATTGAGTAATAAACGTAAACGCTGATTTTCAACTTTAATTTGATCCAACAGCAACAAATCTGCATTTTTTTCACGAAGCTGTTCACGCAGTACCTTATTTTCGATTTGTAATTTGTTAGTATCGACAAAATTATCCGATACGCCGTCTAATACGGTACGCGGGCTATTTGCCAAATAATACAAACCGCCAACAGCCGTTTCCATCATACTGCGAACTCTATTCATCGAATCCTGCCCATCCGCCAAAATAAGACCGGTAGAAGCAATCACCGCAAGAACCAGACGGAATCCTAAAGGGGGAGATTTAGCAAAAATCGGTTTCATTAAAATACCTAATTCATTAATGGCTTAAAACAAAAGTGCGGTCAAAATCAACCGCACTTTTTATTGATGATAAATTAGATTTCATCGCTAAAAATATCGCCACCATGCATATCGATCATTTCTAACGCCTCACCGCCACCACGCGCCACACAAGTGAGCGGCTCCTCGGCAATAATCGTCGGAACACCGGATTCACGCGCAAGTAAAATATCAATATTGCGTAATAATGCACCGCCTCCGGTCAAAACCATACCACGTTCAAAAATATCCGCCGCATGTTCCGGCTGACATTCTTCAAGCGCCGTACGTACCGCTGCGACAATACCGTTTAGAGGCTGTTGAATGGCTTCCAATACGTCACGAGAGGTTAATTTGAAAGAACGAGGCGCACCTTCAGCGAGGTTATGACCATGCACTTCCATTTCTTTAATTTCATCACCCTCTTGAATGTAAGCCGTACCAATTTCTTGTTTAATACGCTCTGCCGTCGGTTCCCCAATGACTGAGCCAAAAGTACGACGCACATAAGAAATAATCGCTTCATCAAAACGGTCACCGCCAATGCGAACAGAAGAAGAATACACGATACCGTTTAAAGAAATCACAGCGACTTCGGTTGTTCCCCCACCAATATCAATGACCATTGAGCCGACTGCGGTAGAAACCGGTAATTTTGCGCCGATTGCCGCAGCCATCGGTTCTTCAATTAAATACACTTCACGAGCCCCAGCACCAATCGCCGATTCTTTAATTGCACGACGTTCAACCTGTGTTGCACCAGCCGGTACACAGACTAATACACGAGGGCTTGGACGCATAAAATTGCCACTGTGAACCTGTTTAATAAAATACTGCAACATTTTTTCGGTTACAAAAAAATCTGCGATTACACCATCTTTCATTGGACGAATAGCCACAATGCTTTTTGGGGTACGCCCTAACATTTGTTTTGCTTCCTTACCTACCGCTGCAATACTTTTTAACGCCCCCATACGATCTTGACGAATCGCCACGACAGAAGGCTCGTCTAACACAATCCCCTGCCCTTTTACATAAATCAGCGTGTTTGCCGTACCTAAATCGATAGAGAGATCATTTGAAAATAAACCACGTATTTTTTTAAATAACATAATAATTCCGTTAATTTGAATTGATTAAAAATTTGCTCATATTTGAATACACAAAAATTGTGCTAAATGTACCAAAAAATCGCTATTGATAACAGTATTTTTATACCACGCAAGAAAAATGCGCTAAAAAACGACCGCACTTTTACTGAGTTATCCATTGAGCTGCTTTAACGACCATTCACCTTTAGATAAAAGATTAAGCTGCTGTTGATGGAAAGCCTTCAATGTAGAACGATGCCCCACGCTAATAATTGTCGTTGTCGGTAATTCATCTTTTAATAAACGATACATCGCATATTCCAATCCTTCATCCATACTCGCCGTGGCTTCATCTAAAAAGGCGACTTTCGGTTTATGCAGCAATAAACGGGCAAAGGCTAGGCGTTGTTGCTCGCCGAGAGAAAGAATACGAGTCCAATCCTGTTCTTGCTCAATACGCTCGAGTAAATGCCCAAGTTGGACTTTGCGTAAGGTATCTTCCACCGAAGTGCGGTCAATTTCTTCCACATTTTTCGGATATGCCAATGCTGTCAGTAGGCTGCCTTGCGGCAAATAAGGTTTTTGTGAGAGGAAAAGTTGCGCTTTCGGGCAATACACTTTTCCTAGAGAATAGGACCAAAGCCCCGCTGCGGTACGTAATAAAGTCGTTTTTCCCGCTCCGGAATCCCCTTGGATCAACAAACTTGCCCCTTGTGGTAAAACCAAGTTTAGATTCTCAATTAATGTCTGCCCAAAAGGGTTTTTAATGCTTAAATGTTCAAAAATCACATTCTTTTCACTGACTTGAATATCTGTTTTCGATTCGCGATTTGCCATATCAATGGCATAAGTAAAGCCGGTTAAACGATCAAGTGTCGCTTTATAGCTGGCAAAGTTATCATACGAGCTACGGAAGAAAGACAAGTTAGAATGTAATTGGCCAAACACTTGTAATGTTTGGATTAAATCACCCAGTTTGATCTGTTTTTCAAAATAGCGACCTACTTGGATCAATAAGGGGAATACCACGGAAACTTGGGTCACCACTATATTGAAACCGGAAAATTTTAAGGTTCTAAATACAATATTCCACATATTTTTGATCACCGAACGAAATTGGTGATAAAGCTGATTTTGCTCGACCTTTTCTCCGGCATAAAATGCAATGCTCTCTGCATATTCCTTAATACGGATTAGGGAATACCGATAGTTTGCATTGAGACGTTCATTGGCAAAATTGAGATTAATCAGTGGATGACCAAGTCTGAATGCGATCAGCGTAGTAAAAATCACATAAGCAAAGACTAAGAAAACCATCATATGCGGAATTTCTATACCGAAGAACATCATTGGTCCCGCCAATCCCCATAACAAAATAGTGTAGGAAATCATGGAGGTGACTGCATCAATCACACCAGTGCTCAATGACAATGTAGTTTTGACATAAGATTGTACATCTTGTTGAATCCGTTGATCAGGATTATCTAAATTAGCGGACAGATATTGAGTTTTATAATAAGCACGATTTGCCATCCATTTACCGGCTAGTTCATCATTGAGCCAAGTAATCCAATCAATCACAAAACGTTGTTCAATATAGTAGCTTACTAGATAAGTGAAAACTGCACTGGTAGCAATGACACAAAATAATCCCATTTGTTGCCAAAAGACAGGTTCATTAAATTCTTGTAGCGACGTGTACATACTATTGTTCCATTCGGAATACACTAAACTGACGCGCACACTCACTAGGGTAAGTGCCACAATCAACAAGAAAAATAATAAGGGTTTAATACTACGCTTTGGCGAAAGATAACCGCCGGCAAACATCCAAAATTGTTTTCCCCAGCGGGTAAAACGCACTAATAAAAGAATCCCTAAACTAAATACGACTGCTGTAATGGCAAGCGTTCTTAAAATCCAAAGGAGCGACGTGATCGCTTCTTGTCCGTAATCCATAAAAATATACCCGTAAAAAATAAAAGTGCGGTCATTTTAGGCAGAGTTTATGATTAAGCAAGAAAAATTGTGATGAAGTTATCATTTTTTGAGTTTAGTTGCCGTTTTCAAAATTCAAATTGCTATAATCCATAATAGTTAGATTTAGTTAATGAGGTTAGCATGAGCGAGATTGCAATCACTATCAGTCTCCTTGCCCTTGCTGCAGTTATCGGGCTGTGGATTGGACATTGGAAGATTAAAGGTGTCGGTCTAGGAATTGGCGGTGTATTATTTGGCGGAATTATTGTTTCGCATTTTACTAGCCAGTATGGCTTACAACTTAATGTCGATATTTTGCATTTTGTGCAAGAATTCGGTTTAATTTTATTTGTTTATGCCATTGGGATTCAGGTGGGCCCCGGCTTTTTTTCCTCATTGAGGGAATCCGGCTTAAAGCTTAATGTGCTCGCTATTTTAATCGTGTTCATCGGCTCATTTTTTGTTTTCGTTTTACACAAAGTCGCCAATGTGCCGTTAGATATTGTTTTAGGCATTTATTCCGGCGCGGTGACAAATACCCCTTCTCTAGGTGCGGGTCAGCTGGTTTTGAGCGAATTAGGTATGTCACAAGCCACCGCAACAATGGGTATGGCATACGCCATGGCATATCCTTTCGGAATTTGTGGAATCTTGCTTGCTATGTGGTTGATTCGCCTATTCTTTAAAATAAAAATTGAAGACGAAGCAAATCGTTTTAACAAAGAAAACGGGCATGACAAAGAAAATTTACATACTATTTCGGTGAAAGTAAGCAATCATAATTTACAAGGTATCACCTTAGTCGAAATTCCGGGATTTGATGATGAAGACGTCGTTTGTTCACGATTAAAACGCGGAGACAGCGTTATCGTCCCCAAAGCCAATACCGAAATTCACCTTGACGATATATTACATTTAGTCGGTGAAGGAAAAGCGTTGAGAAAGATGCGTTTAATTATTGGTGATGAAGTGGATATGCCTCCCCTTTCCAACAGTGGGGAAATTCGTGCCGAGCGTGTTGTTGTCACCAATGAAAAAGTATTGGGAAAAAAAATCCGCACGCTTCATGTGCACCAAAAATATGGTGTTGTCATTTCACGCTTAAACCGAGCAGGTGTGGAATTAGTGCCAAGTGGTAACAGCACACTGCAATTTGGAGATGTGCTACATATGGTCGGACATGCCGATGTGCTAAATCAAGCCATTTCAGTTATCGGCAATGCACAACAAAAACTTCAACAAGTACAAATGTTACCCGTATTTATTGGGGTCGGCTTGGGTGTGCTACTCGGCTCTATCCCTTTTTATATCCCCGGTTTCCCTGTCGCTCTCAAACTCGGTTTGGCAGGAGGACCGCTCGTTATCGCATTGATTCTAGCCCGAGTCGGTAGCATAGGGAAACTTTACTGGTTTATGCCGCCAAGTGCGAACCTTGCCCTACGTGAAATCGGTATTGTGCTTTTCCTTGCCGTTGTGGGTTTAAAATCCGGCAGTAATTTTGTCGATACATTGGTAAATGGTGCCGGGCTTGAATGGATGGGATATGGAATGTTTATTACCTTCATCCCATTGATGATTGTTGGGATGATTGCTCGCATATATGCCAAACTTAATTATCTCAGTATTTGCGGGCTACTCGCCGGTTCGATGACAGATCCTCCTGCGCTAGCTTTCGCCAATGAAATCAAAGAAGACAATGGCGCAGCTTCACTTTCTTACGCTACGGTTTATCCGTTGGTGATGTTCTTAAGGATTATCTCTCCACAGCTATTGGCGGTATTACTCTGGGTGGCTTAGGCTGATAAAAATGGGTTG
>MLHP01000041.1 GCA_001999425.1 Rodentibacter genomosp. 2
ATTTATACATATGAAATTAGCGAATGAGAGTTTTAGCTAAAAAAGAAACCGTACGTTTTACGTACGGATTTACTGATATAAAATTATTTGCCCGAATAATCTCTTGCTCCAAAAATAGCCGTACCAATTCTAACCATCGTTGAACCACATTTTATGGCGATTGGCATGTCATCTGTCATTCCCATTGAAAGTGTATCAATTTGCTGATTTGGAAAGGCTTGTTTGAGTTGTTCAAATAATTCCGCCATTTTTTTGAAAACATTTTCTTGCTCGGTAGTATTTGCTGTTGGGGAGGGAATCGCCATTAAACCGCGTAAGCATAAGTGCGGTAGATTTTCGACCTGTTTTGCAAGATCGAACAGTGTTTCGGGCTGAATACCGGATTTGCTTGCTTCATCACTGATATTAATTTGAATCAGCACATTTAGCGGGGCTTTATTTGCGGGTCTTTGTTCATTCAAGCGTTCGGCAATTTTTACCCGATCAAGAGTTTGCATCCAATCGAAATGCTCTGCTACCAAACGGCTTTTATTGGATTGCAAAGGTCCGATAAAATGCCACTCAAGTTTGATTTTTTGTTGTTCAAAATATTGAATTTTTTCTACCCCTTCTTGCACATAATTTTCACCAAAAGCGATTTGTCCCGCTTGATAGGCTGCTAGAATATTAGAAACAGGTTTAGTTTTGGAAACAGCCAGTAGTTTTACCTCATTTAAAGGGCGCAGGGCTTGTTCACATGCGGTATGAATATTTTGCTGAATGCGTTGTAAGTTATATTGAATATCCATTGGATTCTCCTTATTCAAAGTGCGGTTAGTTTACACGAAATTTAATGAGTTGAGAAAATTTCAGCTAAGTTGTTATTTTATATTTGACAACTTTATGAAATTTCGGTATTTCTTAGCGCATTCATTTTGAAAGATAAAAACACTGTGAAAATCAACCGCACTTTTTCTATTACCATCATTATGATGACCATTACGATGTTTAATGGGGCGGGTTAATGCACGAAAAACAGAGTATTGAAAGCCCGCAATTCTGCTGAATGCGGGTTTTTTTATCAGTTTAAATAAAATATTTCTAGGAGAATCAATTATGCGTGTACTCAAATTTGGTGGTACTTCCCTTGCGAATCCGGAACGTTTTTCCCAAGCCGCAAAACTTATCGAACAGGCTCATTTAGCTGACCAGGCTGCCGGTGTTTTATCCGCCCCCGCCAAAATCACCAATCATCTTGTCGCTCTTTCCGAAAAAGCCGCTTTAAACCAACCTACCGATACGCATTTCAATGAAGCTTTTGAAATTTTCCATAATATTATTAATGGGTTGTATGCTGAAAATAATCAATTTGATTTAGAGGGTATGAAA
This sequence comes from Rodentibacter genomosp. 2, assembly GCA_001999425.1. Lineage (GTDB taxonomy): Bacteria > Pseudomonadota > Gammaproteobacteria > Enterobacterales > Pasteurellaceae > Rodentibacter. The sequence continues at coordinate 1,369 of MLHP01000041.1, forward strand.
GCTTTAATTGAGGCGGAATTTGCTCAAATTAGAGGACTACTGGAAGAAATTCGCCAAGCGGGCAAAGTAGAAGATGCGGTGAAAGCGACGATTGATTGTCGTGGAGAAAAACTTTCAATTGCCATGATGAAAGCTTGGTTTGAAGCCCGTGGTTATAGCGTTCATATTGTTGATCCGGTAAAACAATTATTAGCTAAGGGCGGCTATTTAGAGTCTTCCGTTGAAATTGCCGAATCGACCAAACGTGTGGATGCGGCAAATATTGCAAAAGATAAAGTCGTATTAATGGCAGGTTTCACCGCAGGTAATGAAAAAGGCGAATTGGTACTTCTGGGACGTAACGGATCTGATTATTCTGCCGCCTGTTTAGCTGCCTGCTTAGGTGCAAGCGTATGTGAAATTTGGACGGATGTCGATGGCGTTTATACTTGTGATCCTCGTTTAGTGCCTGATGCCCGCTTGCTACCAACCCTATCTTATCAAGAAGCAATGGAGCTTTCTTATTTTGGTGCTAAAGTGATTCACCCTAGAACCATTGGCCCATTGTTGCCAAAAAATATCCCTTGTGTCATTAAGAATACTGGTAATCCGTCTGCACCGGGATCAATTATTGACGGTAATGAAAAATCCGAAGGATTACAGGTTAAAGGTATTACCAACTTGGATAATTTGGCTATGTTTAATGTTTCCGGACCTGGAATGCAAGGTATGGTTGGCATGGCATCTCGAATATTCTCTGTTATGTCAAGAGCCGGAATTTCAGTAATTCTCATCACTCAATCTTCCTCAGAATACAGTATTAGTTTTTGTGTGCCGGTAAAATCTGCTGAGGCTGCTCTCTTAGCACTTGAAAGCGAGTTTACGAGTGAGCTGAAAGCTAATCAATTAGAACCGATTGAAGTGATTAAAGATATGTCAATCATTTCTGTCGTAGGAGATGGCATGAAGCAAGCGAAAGGTATTGCCGCCCGTTTCTTCTCGGCATTAGCCCAAGCAAATATTAATATTGTTGCGATTGCGCAAGGTTCTAGTGAACGTTCTATCTCAGCGGTTGTGCCACAAAATAAAGCAATTGAAGCAGTCAAAGCGACTCACCAAGCCCTTTTTAATAATAAAAAAGTTGTGGATATGTTTTTAGTCGGTGTGGGCGGTGTAGGCGGCGAATTAATTGAACAGGTAAAACGCCAGAGGGAGTATTTGGCAAAGAAGGATATTGAAATTCGCGTTTGTGCCATAGCAAACTCTAATAAAATGCTGCTTAATGAAAATGGCTTGAATTTGGATAATTGGAAAATCAATCTTGAAAATGCCACACAGCCTTCCGATTTTGATGTATTACTTTCTTTCATTAAATTACATCACGTGGTCAATCCGGTATTCGTGGATTGCACTTCGGCGGAATCCGTGGCTGGGCTTTATGCACGTGCTTTAAGAGAAGGTTTCCACGTAGTAACACCAAATAAAAAAGCGAATACGCGTGAATTGACATACTACTACGAGCTACGCAAAAACGCCCAAGCAGGTCAGCATAAATTCCTCTATGAAACAAACGTAGGGGCAGGTTTACCTGTAATTGAAAATTTACAAAACTTATTGGCTGCCGGTGATGAATTAGAACGTTTTGAAGGAATTTTATCCGGTTCGCTTTCCTTTATTTTCGGTAAATTGGAAGAAGGCATTTCGTTGTCAAAAGTGACCGCACTTGCCCGCGAAAAAGGTTTTACCGAACCTGATCCGCGTGATGATTTATCCGGTCAAGATGTGGCTCGCAAATTATTAATTTTAGCCCGCGAAGCCGGATTGGAATTGGAACTTTCCGATGTAGAAGTAGAAGGTGTACTACCGAAAGGTTTTGCGGAAGGCAAATCTACCGATGAATTTATGGCAATGTTGCCACAGCTTGATGCTGATTTTAATGCTCGTGTAGAAGCGGCAAAATCAGAGGGTAAAGTATTACGTTATGTGGGGCAAATCAATGAAGGAAAATGTAAAGTTTCGATTGTGGCAGTAGATCAAAATAATCCGCTTTACAAGGTGAAGGACGGTGAAAATGCGCTTGCTTTCTATACCCGCTACTATCAACCGATTCCGTTGTTATTACGTGGCTATGGCGCAGGCAATGCCGTCACCGCAGCAGGTATTTTTGCCGATATTTTAAGAACATTACAACATTAACAAGGAGCCACAATGTTAAGAATTTATGCACCGGCATCCAGCGCAAACATCAGTGTAGGCTTCGATACATTGGGGGCGGCGATTTCCCCCATTGACGGTTCATTATTAGGCGATGTTGTTCAAATTGAAGAAATTGCAAGTGGTTTTGAATTGGAAAGTGCTGGCTATTTTGTCCGTAAACTACCGAAAGAACCGCAAAAAAATATTGTCTATCAAGCCTATGTACTGTTTAGTGAACGCTTGAAATTACGTGGAACTCAAGTGAAATCGCTACGATTAACGCTCGAAAAAAATATGCCGATTGGCTCGGGCTTAGGTTCAAGTGCTTGTTCAATCGTTGCGGCATTAGTCGCATTAAATCAGTTTCATCATGATCCTTTTTCTAAAATGGAATTGCTTGAAATGATGGGCGAACTGGAAGGGCGAATTTCCGGTTCTGTGCACTACGATAATGTTGCGCCTTGCTATCTTGGTGGTGTACAGTTTATGGTGCAGTCGCTCGGTAATATTTGCCAAAAACTACCGTTTTTCGATCATTGGTATTGGGTGCTGGCTTATCCGGGAATTGAAGTTTCTACTGCTGAGGCTCGGGCAATCCTACCGAAAACCTATACTCGACAAAATGTGATTGATCATGGGCGTCATTTAGGCGGTTTTGTTCATGCTTGTCACACACAACAAGAAAATCTTGCGGCGATTATGATGAAAGATGTTATTGCTGAACCTTATCGTGAATCATTGTTACCTAATTTTGCAGAAGTGAAACAGGCTACACGTGATTTAGGGGCACTAGTGACGGGAATTTCAGGATCGGGGCCAACCATTTTTTCGATCGGATCAGATTTACAGACAGCGACTAAACTTGCAACTTATCTAGAAAACCATTATTTACAAAATAACGAAGGTTTTGTACATATTTGCAAAGTGGATAATCAAGGGGTAAGAAATTTAGCCTAACGTGGAGAAAACAATGAGGTTCAATTTCAAAACGAGATAATGCTTAATTTATTTTATTTATCATTTATAAACGGTTTAACAATGAATTTATATAACATCAAACACCCGGAGGAACGGGTTAATTTCGCTCAAGCTGTTCGTCAAGGGCTTGGAAAAAATCAGGGCTTATTTTTTCCGGAAATCATCCCAACATTAAACAACATCAATGAATTATTAGATTTGCCATTAGTTGAACGGAGTCAAAAAATTCTTTCGGCTTTAATTGGTGAAGAATTGTCAGCAGAAACATTATCAGCAGAAACATTAAATGTGATGGTCAAAAATGCGTTTACCTTTCCTGCACCGTTAGAAAAGGTAGAAGATAACATTTATGCCTTAGAATTATTTCACGGCCCAACTCTTGCGTTTAAGGATTTCGGTGGACGTTTTATGGCCCAAGCACTTGCTAATGTGCGTGGCGATGGCAAAATCACCATTTTAACGGCTACTTCAGGTGATACCGGAGCGGCAGTGGCTCATGCTTTTTACGGTTTAGAAAATATCAATGTAGTAATTTTGTATCCGAAAGGTAAAATCAGCCCTCTACAAGAAAAATTATTCTGTACCCTGGGCGGAAATATTCGTACTGTTGCCATTAACGGTGATTTTGATGCCTGCCAAGCATTGGTTAAGCAAGCCTTTGATGATGCAGAACTGCGTGAAGCGATAGGGTTAAACTCCGCCAACTCCATTAATATTAGCCGTTTACTTGCACAAATTTGTTATTATTTTGAAGCTCTTGCTCAATTACCAAAAGAAAAACGCAATAATGTAGTTGTTTCTGTACCAAGTGGGAATTTTGGTAATTTAACGGCAGGATTAATTGCCAAAACCTTAGGTTTACCAATTAAGCGTTTTATTGCATCAACCAATGCTAATGATACCGTGCCGCGTTATTTACAATCAGGCAAATGGGAACCGCAAGAGACGGTGGAAACCCTCTCTAATGCGATGGATGTTAGCCGTCCGAATAACTGGCCGCGTGTGGAAGAATTATTCAAACGTAATGGTTGGGGGCTAACCGATTTAGGTTCGGGTATGCTTACCGATACACAAACGGAAGAAACCTTAAAAGCATTGTATGCAGAGGGATATATTTGTGAGCCGCACGGTGCGATAGCTTATCAACTGTTAAAAGATCAACTAAATACTGATGAAACGGGTATTTTTCTTTGCACGGCACATCCGGCGAAATTTAAAGAGTCCGTTGAGAGAATTTTGAACCTTGAATTACCTCTACCGGAAGCACTAGATAAGCACAATAAGTTACCGCTACTTTCCGATGAAATGGAAAATGACTTTGCGCAACTACGTGCTTATTTACTGAAATAACAAAAAAGTGCGGTTAATATGACCGCACTTTCACTTTTCCATTGTTCTATGACAACCTTAATCGCTTACGCCAATATTCAACAACCTTTCCCTTTTGGTGAAATTCCATCTGAACTTGTGCCAGAAAATTTACTTACCCTTCAATCTGACAACCCACGAGTGTGGCAACGCCATCAATGTCGGAGATTAGCGCATTTCTTACTTTGGCAATTATTAAAAATAACAGGAAAAAATACCGCACTTTTAGGACAAATTGAACGCACAGAGAGTGGACGACCTTATTTTTCCAATGAGACTATTGATTTTAATATGAGCCATTCGGGAGATTGGGTGGCGGTTATTCTAGAGAACAATGAGGAAAAGGAAAGTATAGTTGGCATTGATATAGAATTTCCAAAACAACGTCATTTTCTTGACTTAATGAAACATTTTGCAGCGGAACGGGAAGTTATATGGTTTACCCAACAATCGGACAGCGAAGGGGCGTTTTATCGTAGCTGGTGTTTGCGTGAAGCCATATTAAAATCCCAAGGCGTAGGTATTATGAAATTGTCTGAAGTGTGTCATTTACCCAATGAGTTAAAAATTTTTTCGGATTATTGTCCGCAGGGTAAACTGTTTTTTACTGATGAACTGCCTTTCTATTTAGCGTTTTTTGTCAATCAATGCCAAAATCAGCCGCACTTTTTACGATGGAATGGGAAAAATTTTGATCGAAAAATGCTCAATCAGCTTATTCATTATGACGTTAATAAATAGCGAATTATTTGAATAATTACAGGAAATTTTATTCTGGAAATGCCTTGTATTTTGATAGACGAAGCCCCATTATTCCGCTAAACTCGTAACAATTTTTTGACAAATGGAGAATGAAACGACATGTCGCAGAATTCAGGGCAAGACCCTTGGGGCAAGCCGGGGCAAAGCAATGAGCAAAAGCCTGAAAACTCATCAAATAACGGATGGGATTCGAATCAAAACCGTGGAAAGCAAGAGCAATCTCCACCGGATATTGAGGAAATTTTTAATAATTTACTGAAAAAACTCGGTGGTGGCAAAAAGGGCGGTCAAAATAATGGTGGTTCTAACAATACGCCTTCTCTTCCATTTAATTGGGGTAAAGCGTTACCGATTGCAGTTGCATTAGGTGCGATGGTTTGGGGCGCTAGCGGTTTCTATACCATTAAAGAAGCCGAGCGTGGCGTTGTGTTGCGTTTTGGCGAATTACATTCTATTGTTCAACCCGGTTTAAACTGGAAACCGACTTTTGTGGATAAAGTCTTGCCGGTCAATGTGGAACAAGTGAAGGAATTGAAAACCCAAGGTGCGATGTTAACCCAAGATGAGAACATGGTAAAAGTGGAAATGACCGTGCAATACCGTGTGCAAGATCCGGCAAAATATCGCTTTAGTGTGACAAATGCCGATGATAGCTTAAATCAAGCGACAGATAGTGCGTTACGCTATGTGATCGGTCATATGACAATGAACGATATTCTCACCACGGGGCGTGCAGTGGTGCGTGAGAATACTTGGAAAACCTTAAACGAAATTATCAAACCTTATGATATGGGGCTTGATGTCATTGACGTGAACTTCCAATCTGCGCGTCCGCCAGAAGAAGTAAAAGATGCTTTTGACGATGCAATTAAGGCACAAGAAGATGAGCAGCGTTTTATTCGTGAAGCGGAAGCTTATGCTCGTGAAAGAGAGCCGATAGCACGAGGTGATGCACAACGTATTTTAGAAGAAGCAACAGCTTATAAAGATCGTATTGTGTTAGATGCGAAAGGGGAAGTAGAACGGTTACAACGCTTATTGCCGGAATTTAAAGCTGCGCCTGATTTATTGCGTGAGCGCTTATATATTCAAACCATGGAAAAAGTGATGGCTAATACACCTAAAATTATGTTGGATGGAAACAACGGTAATAATTTGACGGTGTTACCACTTGAACAAATTATAGGAAAAAGAACTGAATCGAAAGTACAAAGTGCGGTTGATTCTATGCCTGTTTTAACTCAACCGGAAAATCAACCAAATAATTCCAAAAATAATACGGTTGAACAGATTCGCCAAGGGAGATTCAATTAATGCGTAAATTTTTATTACCCGTTATTTTAGTTATCGCTGCGGTGATTTATTCAAGTGTTATTGTTGTCGCTGAAGGTACGCGAGGCATTATGTTGCGGTTTAACAAAGTGCAGCGTGATGCAGATAATAAAGTCGTGGTGTATGAGCCGGGTTTACATTTTAAACTGCCGCTTATTGATAGTATTAAAGTGTTGGATGCCCGTATTCGCACTTTAGACGGTTCTGCGACACGTTTTGTCACCGTGGAGAAAAAGGACTTACTGGTGGATTCCTATGTTAAATGGAAAATCAGTGATTTCGGGCGTTTTTACACTTCAACCGGTGGTGGAGATTACAGCCAAGCGGCGAGTTTATTAAGCAGAAAAGTAAATGATCGTCTTCGTTCTGAAATTGGTTCGCGTACAATTAAAGATATTGTTTCCGGTACCCGAGGTGAATTAATGGAAGGGGCAAAAAAAGCTCTGAATTCTGGGCAGGATAGTACGGCTGAACTGGGGATTGAAGTGGTTGATGTACGTGTAAAACAGATTAATTTACCGGACGAAGTTTCTTCTTCAATTTATCAGCGTATGCGTGCAGAGCGTGATGCGGTGGCACGGGAACATCGTTCACAAGGTAAAGAAAAAGCCGCGTTCATTCAAGCTGACGTAGATCGTAAAGTCACCTTGATTTTGGCAAATGCTAATAAAATGGCGCAAGAGTTGCGTGGTTCAGGCGATGCGGCAGCGGCAAAACTTTACTCCGAGGCATTTTCACAAGAGCCACAATTTTTTAGTTTTGTGCGTAGCTTAAAAGCCTACGAAGAGAGTTTTGCAAATCAGGATAATATGATGATCTTAAAGCCGGATAGTGATTTCTTCCGCTTTATGAAAACACCGAATAAGTAGCTTAGCTTGAAATAGCATAGAAGTGCGGTCTTATAATACCGCACTTTATTTTTGAGTTTTTTTTAATCAATCAATCTGTTTTTTACTATTTCTGTTTGACAGCATTTCATAAATCGGTAAAATGCACCCCGTTGTCCTGACAACAAATGCGGGAATAGCTCAGTTGGTAGAGCACGACCTTGCCAAGGTCGGGGTCGCGAGTTCGAGCCTCGTTTCCCGCTCCATCGCCCGAGTGGTGGAATCGGTAGACACAAGGGATTTAAAATCCCTCGCCTTTCGAGGCGTGCCAGTTCAAGTCTGGCTTCGGGCACCATGATAGCTGCTAACTATTCGCTGAAAAAACTCTTTAATGTCCTATTATTAGGGTCGTTAGCTCAGTCGGTAGAGCAGCGGACTTTTAATCCGTTGGTCGAAGGTTCGAATCCTTCACGACCCACCAATGCTATCTTAATCACTTACCTCTAGGCTTTTCATTAGTTTGCTCTTGACAAGAGAGTTTAACTATGGAAAATTTATCCCAAAATTCAGCATTTATCGTTACGGTTATGTCCACTAAAGGGGGCGTAACGAAATCAACGAATGTTGCCAATATCGGTGCGTTCTGTGCAGATTGTGGTTTACGCACTTTGATGATAGACACTGATGTTCAACCGACTTTATCTACCTACTACAATTTAAACTACACAGCACCTCAGGGATTATTTGAATTCCTTATTCAAAGTAATACAAACCCTGAGCAAGTCATTTCAAAAACCGAGTATACTCATCTCGATATTATCCAATCTAATGATCCTACGGATGCGATTACCACACATTTACGTAATTCTCCGGATGGGATGTTGCGTTTCAATGATCTTGTCCGTTCCTTAGAAAACTATGATTTAATTCTCGTTGATACAAGAGGAACAAAAGGGATCACTGTCGATATGTCTGTATTGGCAAGTGATTTGGTCATTTCGCCACTCAAACCTGAGTTGCTATCAGCCCGTGAATTTGTTCGGGGAACAATGGGGCTTTATCAGCAACTTCAAGTCTTTACCAAACATGGTTTCAAATTACCTCAATTAAAAGCAGTCATTAACTGCTTAGACAAAACCAACGACGCAAAATCAGTGGTTGAAAGTCTGCGTAAACTCTTCATTGAAAACAATGATAGCTATATGGAATTGCTTGAATTAGCGATTCCGGCACGTGTGGCTTATCGTGAAGCAGCCAGTCTTGCCCTTCCCGTTCACCGCCATAACAAGGATGAAAAAGAGAATATCCGCAAGCTCTGTATTTCACTTTTCCCGCAATGGGCGGATAAATTCCAAACTCGTTAATTGGAGGTGAAAGATGAGTCAACAGCCTCCAATGATTTGCAATATTGAAGCAGAGCAATCCGTGATTGGCGGATTGCTTCTTGATAATAATAAATGGGATGAATTGAGTTCTATTATAACAGCAGATAATTTCTATCTCAGTCATCATCGATTGATGTTTACCGTTATCAGTCAGCTTCTTATGAATAATGAACCGGCTGATATGGTGACGGTAGAACATGCGTTAAAACAACAGAACTGGCTTGAAGAGTGCGGTGGGCTTGCGTATTTGGCTGAAATTACACATAAGACACCAAGTGCAACCAATGTTGAAGCCTATGCCAAGATTGTACGGACCGATAGTCAAGCCCGCCAACTTTATGCGTTAGGCGATTTTCTAAGAAAGGAAACCGGAAAAGTGAATTCCCAGGATTCACTTGATGCACTGATTTCTAATACAGAAAAGCGATTGACGGAGTTGACCCTGAATCGTTCAGATAAAGAAACAAATGTCAATTTATCTGAAGTACTCAATCTCATTGTAACAAGAATGGATGAAAGCAAAAAGAATCTTTCCCCTGTTACCGGTACATCGTTTGGTATTGATCGTCTTGATGTGAATACAACCGGTTCACAAGCCGGTGATTTGATTTTACTTGCTGCTCGCCCTTCAATGGGTAAAACCGCACTTTCACTGACCTTTGCCAAAGCAGCACTTGAACAGAAAGAAGGAAGTACTGTTCAGTATTACAGCCTTGAGATGCCGGCAGAGCAAATTATGCAACGTCTCCTGGCACTCCTTGCCCGAGTTCCCTTACAAAGAATACGTCAAGCCATTCAAATTGATGAAACAGAGTGGGCAAGGATTGGTAACGCTTTTGGCATGATTGCACATCAGTGGAAAGACCGCTTGTTATTAGATGATAACAGTTACCTCACGCCACAACTCCTACGGACGAAAGTTCGTCGTAATGTTCGTAAATATGGCATACCTTCGGTCATTATTATTGATTATTTACAGTTAATGTCTGACCCGACTTATAAAGACGGTAAAAATCGAAACTTAGAAATTAGCAGTATTTCAACGCAGCTGAAACAGTTAGCAAAAGAAATAGGCTGCCCAATTATCGCCCTGTCCCAGTTAAACCGAAATTTGGAACAACGTGCGGATAAACGACCTATCTCATCGGATTTACGGGATTCAGGCTCCCTGGAGCAGGATGCCGATATGATTTTCTTTATCTATCGGGATGAAGTGTATAACGACAATACGGAAATGCCGGGTATCGCTGAAATCATTATAGCCAAGCAACGTAACGGTCCAATTGGCACGGTATTAAGTCAGTTTAGAGGGGAATTGTCACTTTTTGAGAATATCCCGGATGAAGAGTATGAACGATTAGCGAGATTATAAAAATGAGTGTGAAAAATCCTTTTGTTCCTTCTAAAGATAAAGAAGAACGTGCAAAAAAAATGTTGGCTGCCTTATCCACACCGGCAATTATGAATCATTCGCCGGAATATGAAAAAATGGTACAAAGCCAGTCTCTCAATCCCTATCAGTCTGTTTCATCAGAAACGGAAATGCAAAGTGGTCATCGCTTAATTACGGTTACCTTAGATCAGCTACGTCCTTATGAAGGTAATCCCCGTCGTACGAAAAACCCGGCTTATGAAGAAATTAAGGCATCAATAAAATCCCGTGGATTGGATCATTCACCCAATATTACTCAACGTCCCGGAGACAGTTTTTACACGATTTTAGATGGCGGTAATACCCGTTTACAGGCACTTAATGAGCTTTTTAAGGAAACGAAAGATCTTCGTTTTTGGTCGATTGAGTGCGTTTTTAAACCTTGGCAAGGCGAAGCGGATGACATCAATTCGCAACTTAATATTTTGATTGGACACTTAGCTGAAAATGATGTGCGGGGGGAGCTTTCTTTTATTGAGAAAGCCCTGGGTATCCGTGATGTGAAAAGTTTATATGAGAAAAAATACGGTGAATATTTTTCCCACCGTAAACTCAGTGAAAAACTGGGTGAGAATGGTTACCCAATCTCTAATCAGATTATAGCTCGAATGGAACAATGTTTGACGTATTTATATCCGCATATTCCAAATGTGCTGTTAAATGGAATGGGAAAACCTCAAATTGAAAAACTTCTAACGATTCGCCGTAATGCCCAGCTTTCGTGGGAAAAACATTCCGAAGACCATCCTACAAATAAGGACTTTGATGTGGTTTGGATGCATTCGCTTACCGGATTTGATGAAGAGCCGACTGAGTTTGTTATCAATGATTTTCAAGATCAATTGATTGGTCATATCACCGAAGCATTCAGTTATCAAATTCCCTATGAAACCTTTAAATTTGAAATAGATCTTGCCGAACAAAAACTGAAGAAGTTAGCTGAAAAGCAACCGGAAATTTTACAACGAACGCAAGATAGCGAGAGTCGAATTAAAGAGGCAATATCCCAACAGGTTGAGCAATCCCAGCGAAATATAACACGTCACGAGCAGAAGACATTGGCACAGTCCGAGCAACCCCAGGTGAAAGAACAAGATGATGAAACCATTCCTTCAATGAGGATCTATCAAACGACTTCATCTGGTATTTCTTCTGTGCCGGACTCTGATAACGGGGACTTGCTACCTCATTTAGGGATTTCAGAAACAGATTTTTCCTCTGCGGTTATTCAGCATTTTAATGATCTTGGGTTTACCCCGGGTGTTAATCCGGAAAAACAACGTCAAGAAGAAGCGGAACTTAATGGATTGGAATTTGCGAATTGTGGTAAACAGCCGGTCACCACTATTTGGAAAATCTACCCAAACCGCAAACATAAAATGGAAGCCTATTCTCTCGCTCTTGATATTGCTGAAGAAGTGGGGTTGGGGCAGTTTGTGGAACATGTACAACATGATCCGATAGATTATAGCTACCGTATGCGCCCCCTTGATGGGAAAGAATATTCGGAATTTACGTTGTTTGTTTATCACCTATTAACCACATTGGCGACAGAGCCACAACGAGTACCACAAGCTGATTTATTAAATTCAGATTATTTAATTGGCAATACGATGTCGGATTTAATGCTCGTTCGTTTATTCCGTTTAATTCGTTTACACCGTTATATCAACGCACAACATATTGGAGGTCAAAATGCTTAATACGAATTTGAATCAAGCGTTGATTTCAGAAATCATCGCCCATATTCGCCGTGGCGAACTTAATTATTGCTATCAGTTAGGTTTTGATGAATCTGAGTTGGCCGCTATTATGAATTTGAAAACGGAGGAAATTTGTGAGCTATGCGATAGTAGTAGTTCTTTCGCTTCTATTCAGATTAATCATTCCGTCTTTTGGAATCTTATCGAGTCAGTCCGTGTAAATTCACAAGAACGTAACATTATTGACCGTGCGTTGAACCTAGGGATTTCCGGTGAAATGCTACGTTCTCGATTTGGGTGGAGCTCTTCAGAAGTATCGGCACGCCGAAAATTATTGGGGATTAAAGAACATATCGGTCGCAAGAAAAATGCAGATGAACAAGATGAATTAAAAGTATGGGAACTTTGGCAAGAGAATAAGCATTCAATTTCATCAAATGACATTGAACATTCTACAGAAGGATTAGATTTGCTGATGTATATCGCTGAGGAAACAGAGTTGAGTTTGACAGAAGTCTGGCGTCTTGTTTCACAGTGGATAAAAGAAGGGAAATAATTTTCCAAATAAAAAGCGAGTTGGGGAACTCGCTTGGGGATTGTTATTTAATGCGGAGCACCTTGGGTTAGAAGGGACACTACGCGCTCCATAATATAGAAATTCTTCAATATGGCAATAGAAAAATTAAATAAAAAGTATGGAGTAAAAAATGTTACCGGAAAATAAAGACTTTCAAGGTTTATTATTTGTCGGGAATCGACATGAGACTGTACCGGTAAGGTTATTGATGGATAAATACCTCACCTCAAGAGCAAAGACAGCTTGGCAGCTTATTAAGCTACACTCAATGCAGTTTAAGGGAGGGATGTTTCCTTCTTATGACACCTTAGCGTTGTGGCTGTCAGATCGAAGTTATCAACAAAAACCGATATCACGTAAGGTTGTTAGCCAAACCGTTATGTTACTACGTTTAACCCGTTGGTTGACCTTATGTGAAACCGTCAGAAATAGTCATGGACAAATATTGGGTAATGTCTATGTCATGAATGATGAACCTTTTAGTATTGCAGATAGTTTAGTGATTAATGATGACTATCTTCGTTTTGTTGAAAAGATGGCAAAACATCGTGATCCTATATTACGCGATGTAGCGCTTTCTATTGTTGATGAGGTTGTGCAAAGTTCGGATACCGTATGGCATTTAGTTTCCCATATTGAAATTATCCGTGAGCGTTATTTAGCGTTTGTTGAACAACAAACGCCTGAATCAATATCTCCATCCTTACCATCAAACTTGGCTCAGGCTATCGAAAAAACACAACAAAAATTACTGAGTTCCAATAGGGAACTCAGTAAAGAAGAAAGGGAACTGAGTCAAAAAATGAACAATTTACCAAGTTCCAAAATGGAACTCAGTGAAAATTTACTCAGTTCCAATAGGGAACTCAGTCACCCAAATAACGGTAAGTCATTGATTTTAGGCTTAGTTCCATTAGGGAACTCAGTAGAAACCCAGTACAGTACTAGTACTATAAATACTCAGTACAGTACTAGTACTGAACGTACCGAATTTATCTATTCACAATTAGGGCAATTTAAATTGAGTGCGTTGGAAAAACAGTCTATCGCAAACGAGATGATGAAATTAGATCAAGATACGTTACAAGCCGTCATTTTTGAAGCAATACAACGTATTCAAGACGGGAAAGTACTCAAGCCCGCCGGTTACTTGTTTAATTTAGTGAAACGAGCCAACAGTGGGGAATTTAAACCTTATTTGTTGAATAAAAACCGTCAAACTTCGACTGTTCAAGTCGATGAAGTAGGAGGGAGGAAACCTAGCTCTAAACGAATATTACCCGGTTTAACTGATTCGTCACACCAAATGCATCGTGTTGATTTTGATGAGATTCGGAAACTTGCCGGTTTAATGCGGGGATAGTTTGATACAGATTAAGGTTTAATAGTTAGTATCAAAAATAGACAAAGTGTAAACAGTGTTTACAGTTAGTACAAAAAATAGACAAAGTGCCACCACTGGTGGCAGTTAGTACAAAAAATAGACAATAAATTCTTTACATAAAAAGAGGTAATACCATGATCGCAGAAAATACATTACATGAACCACAATCAACGCAACCGCAAATGGGCGCACTTCGTAGCGAGATTACATTAACATTGCATTCCCAATATGCAACACGAATGTGGCAAGGTCGCCCTATACTTCGTGAAGGAAAAAAAATTGTTCGTCCCGGGATTTTAAGCATACCGGGATGTCTATCACTTCTCTCTCAGCTCCAAAAAGATGCGGCAAATGACGATCCTTATGCGGATTATTATTTAGTCGAATTTGAAAATATGGTGCTCAATAATACAGAACAAATGAAAAAACTTATCGCAGATTTAGTTGAAATCCATGCAGAGCAGCTCCCTGATGGGATTGATATTCAACGCTGCAGTAACATTGAACCCGCTATTTATCAAATCTATGCCGACTCTCCTTTAGCGTATAAATTGATTTATTTACTTTGTGAGTTTGATACACTGGCAAAAACAACGATGACGGCTGCTTATATTGCCTTGCTGACAAAAGCCGAAGCCCGTGAATGGCTTGAAGCCGGTTCAATTTTATTACGTCGTTGTTTTGGGGTTATCGAAACGTACCGACATAGCGGAATTACCCGCCAAGATGTGCGCGATAATTCGGCGCGTTATCAAGAAGTGCGACAACGCTTTAAACTTGAATTGCCGCAGGATATTTTAGAAGGAACACGTCGTGCACGTTTTGCACCGGATATTCATCCAAGTGCATTCGATAATAGTGATGCTTTAGAGAGGGAGTAAATTATCACAATGAAAATTTATGCGTTAATTCCGGAAAATATGTATCGAGATCTTGCTGCTAAACATAATATCAACGGGCTTATACGAAATTTTTTCGGGGAGTTATCTTCACCGGAAGAAATTAAGCTATTACTGGAGCAGATTCGCATTGCACGTGACGGTATGATTGCAAGTTATCCCACGATTGTTAGAAATATAACCGATACGCTCGTGGGGACACTTCCTCTTTTACTTTATCGTGATTCAGCCAGTAGTGCCGGATCAGTTTATTTACGTTGGCGCAATGTAGAAAATAATAAAAGCGGACAAAAAGCTTGGGAAAATATTGTCAGTGATGTGAGCTATTCCGATGAAGTCAGAAAATCGTTGGTGCAGATAGAAAAAGAGCGTCTGGTGCTGAATATGCAAGTTTCTATATTAACCTCTATTATGCGCCAGTTATCAGAGTGTGCGGAGAAAATGGAAAAAATTGATGAGCTATTTCAAGGTGGGGAACATATTTGATCCTCGATCCTTGTTGCCTGTATAGCCTTTTTTTATTGCTTGTAATCCCTTGAAAACGGTTGCTTGTAAAGGTTTAAATAAAAGGCCTTTAAAGGTAAGGGAGCGAGCCCCTTACCTTTGACGAGTAAAAGGCAATGATAATTTAAGTGAAGTGTGATATTTTCAAGTGTGAATACATAGCAGTACATCACTTTTAAGGAGCAATTATGTCTGAGCCTGATAAAATGAATCTCGCATTTCTGATTGTATTTGATCTAATTGGTTTTGCGATAATTTGGGGATTTTATAAATATCACCAGCAAGCTCGTATGACGGAGTTGAAAAAAATCATTAGGAATGCATTGCTAAGAGATTTTTTTAACGATGACTCATTGGATATTTATATTGCTAAAACTAAGCTTAAATATGATGAAGTTTGTACCACATTATTTGGGTTACTTGTTGAGTTAGAGGATGATAGTGATTTTGATGATGAAGCTAAGTTAGCTTATTTACGGAAAATTTCTCTACGTTATCAAAATATGGGGTTTCTATCTGACTTACCTGTCACTTTGCGAAATAAGATGAGAGCACTTGTAAAAATGAATGAGTCTTCTTCAGAGCTAGTATTTCAAATTGCCCAAGAAATTCAAACCTTAAATACTAAAAATCAGTTTAAGTTATGTTGTACCGTAGTTATCGGTATCATTACAACATCAATCAGTATATTTCAAATTATTCCTGAAGGACTTATTCTTATTAATAAAATAGGAAATATTTTTTAATTTTTTAAAGCATTTGATTAATAGTTGGTTTTTGTCGGCTTATAAGTAATATCTCTACCAAATTTATTTGTAGAGGTAATCATGAAATTGCCATATTCTCAACGTTTACGTTACCTATATATCCGCTGGAGATTAAAAAAATTTCTGTTAAAAGAGCAAGAAAGTCAATTGGAAGTATTTTTGAAACATATTTCTTCTAACAGATGCTATATCGATATCGATCTTTTTGAATCTTTTCGCTCTCAACATAAATTATCTCTTGGTGAAATGGGTATCTTATTGAGAGAAATTCTTTGGAATCCCTATAAATTTTTTAGTTTGGAATCTGATCTTGTATTAGATTGGTTATATCCGTCGCTGGACTATTATTCGGATTATGAAATTTTAAAGGTAGTTTTTAAACCTACTCTTCTCAGTCAAATTGACAATTCTTTAAAGAATGAAAAGCGGGATGAATTGGAGATCGTTCAGGATTTTTATCGTAGTCTTGTGGAGTATATTATTAGAAAACGTTTGTATCTTTATTCGAATATTGAAAAGAGAGATATTGTTTATGGAATTTGATATAGAGTCGTTGTCAAATGATAAGATTTACGAGGGAATGAGAACGCCTCTTTTCTTGAGAATAATAAAAAATCCGCCGCCTTGGGCTTTTGATACGATTCAGACTTGGGACGCTCAGTATCTTTCTCAAGCAAGGATATTTCTTCACCGTCATTATTGGACTTCTCAAGGTTCTTTGAATGTGTTTCGAGTTGTAGGAACAGATTGTCAACGATATCAAAATTGTTCTTGGTTAGATTTCCTTGCATCGGATAAAAAGATGGATATCAACCTTTCATTGCAGAACAAGCAACCTGAATATTATCGCAATACAGCAGTGAAACTTCCGACCATGTATTTCAATACATTTGATGGGATAAATTATTACATTAGTTCAGATGGTAATCATCGAACCTGTATTGCTAAATTTATGTTTTATGAAACAGGAGAAACTCAACTGCATGGTGTGACAATCAACCATTTATGATATTGATGAGTCGTTTTATCGGCTATACCGTGAGTTAAGTGAGAAAATTAGCCAACTTGGTTTATCAGTTATTCTCACACCAGAATCAAAACAGATAAAACGAGAAGATACGGCAGGCTGGATGATTGATTATTTTCAACCTTATTTAATTTGGAAAGAATATGGTAAGGAAAGTTATCATGAATTACAAGAAGAGCTAAATTTTGAGCAAGCAGAGAGAAAACTTTTTGAGCTCACAACTCAATTATCTGTTAAACAACAATCTAAAAACAAGCAAAAATCTTGGTTGTCGCAATTAATATCGCTATTTAGGAGATAAAAATGGTAAATGTGAAAATGACGTTTACAGTCGAAATAGAGGGAGAAACCATTGTTCACCATCAAATTGAAGAACAGGCAGAGAAACGCTCTTACTTCTCTCAGGAGCGTAAATTAACGAAAGAAATTGTAGACAAGATGAATGCCTTCCATGCCGAAAGATGGATTGAAGCAAGACCTTGGGATGATTTTAAAGCTAATGAAAAACAGTAAATTTGATCGATAACCTTACAATTATCTTATTTATCAAGTGAATTTCCGCTTAAGTATTCTTCATAATGTATGCACAATCTCCATCAATTCATTAATTACGCATGGGAGCAATATTATGGGAAAAGTGAATATTCATTTTAGTATCAGTATTGATGGAAAGTCGGTGGTTGATTCGTCAGTAGAGTACGAAAAAATTAAATCTCCCTTTAATGAGAATGATGAGAAAAGATTAGCGATTTATGTGCTTAACCAATTAAATCAGCTTGAAACTCGAAATCATATCTATGCGGAAAACTGGGAAGAATAATATTTAAAAATAAGGAGTTATTATGGCTGGAGTAAATAAAGTAATTATTGTTGGGTACCTTGGAAATGATCCCGAAATTCGGACTATGCCAAACGGGGACGCAGTTGCGAATATTAGTGTGGCAACCAGTGAAAGTTGGACGGATAAAAATACCGGTGAACGCCGTGAATTAACAGAATGGCATCGTATTGTTTTCTATCGTCGTCAAGCCGAAATCTGCGGTGAATATTTGAAAAAAGGTTCGCAAGTTTATGTTGAAGGACGTTTACGTACGCGTAAATGGCAAGACCAAAATGGTCAAGACCGTTATACCACTGAAATCCAAGGGGATATGATACAGATGTTAGGCTCTCGTCCGCAAAATTCAGCAGCGGGTCAACATCAGCCTTCTCAACAAATGGCTAATCAACCCAATCCAGTGCCTCCAATGGATGGGTTTGATGATGATATTCCATTCTGAATTACGTATAATTAATTTTTGTAAAAATAAATATGTCAGATTGAATGGAGATATTCTTGATGAAAAACGTTTTTCTTATTTCATTAATAGCATTAAGTTTGAATGGATGTGCCGAACTTACTGCTATTAACAATAAAGTAGGTGAGTTTGCCGGTCAACTGAATAAAACATTGGGGATTGGGAGTATTCAATCTTTTGATGACGAAGCCACTTCTAAGCGTGATATTGATACCCTATATGTTCGTTTAAAACGAGAATTTAATTTTCCAACGAAAGATGAATATCTAGGACGAGCATACGGTGATGTGCGTAAATGGAAAACACATCAAATGGAACAAGATGGTATCGTCCACGAAACGAATCCGGGTGTTTATTATCGTATGGCGCGGTCGCTTGGTGAGAAGAATCAATATTACCTTGATGTTAGCCTTGAAAAAGATGGGAGAAATAGTAAGGTGTATTGGAAAGTCCGTGGTACGCCTGAATTGGCTGCAGAAGTTAAACGAGATATCTTGAACGCTATAAAATAATAAATGGTGAATTCTCCTTATTTGCTCCAACATCTGTTGGAGCTTTTTTTTGAAAAATTATTTTTATGTTTTTTCTCTTTTTGTTTAAAAGATAAATTTTTATAATAGTTTTGTATCTTATAACAATAACTTTCCTTGAGATCCTACCGGTCAATCCTTTGACCATTCATCTCATCTAAACTCTCGCCCCATGATGAAAAGGGGCTTTTTTTTACCCAAAAGAATTTGTTTTTAGTGTGATTTTCATTCCTTTTACTTCGGTAAAACATTCATTTAGTTTTTCCATTTGAGGTTTGCTTAAGCTTAAGTTCTGATGAAGTTGTTCAAGTAGACTTTGAATAAATTTATGTTCAGGTTTCTTTTCTAGGAATACCCTTAACCAAAAATCAGTGGCATAGAGTGATTGTAATGATTTATAGGTAAACTCTGGATATTTCTCTCCATGCATGACCATATTAAGGTATTTTTCATCATCCGGTGATATTTCGTTCTCAATTACATATTTTTGATAAATGCCGCTTAACTTTTCTGACCTAAAATCTGAAATTTTTTGAATGTGAGCAAGTTTTTCAAACCTTAACAACAAATAGGCTTTAGCCGCATTTTCGTCAAAATAGTTATCGTCATCTAATGACATAGGCAAGTCTTCATCCTGAACTGTATTGATTGCTGTTTGTGTCTTATTTTTAGTAGTGGTATATTCTTCTACACATCCTTTCGTTACATCTATAATTTTTTCTTTAGGGTTATCCACTTTATTTGGATCTTTTGCACAGCTTGGCCCCGCATAACTTAAAATTCCATTGTCATGCTGAACAATCACTGCTTTACCTGATGTAATATGTCGGGGACAAAATTGACATTTTACTGTTGTGGCAAAATCAATTCTAATTTTCTTCCATCCCATAAATACTCTCCTTTACTTACAATTGAATTATTAATTGTTTAGGTTTCATTGATTCGATTTAATTGTAGGAAATATAATTAAAAAGGATTTCTCATGTCATCATCGATCTTCCCTCGAACGATTGAACAAGTTATGTCAGATTATCAAGAAGAATTAGAGAACTGGGTTATGTCTGCGCCAATAGAAGATATTCGGGATTTTTTTATCACCATTCATGGTGGCGTATATCCTGATGATTGGGAGGACTTTGTCAGTCGCCATCAAAGTAATTCTAGCTTAGAACTAGAGACCATTTCTTCTTGTGAAGCATGTCGGCAGCTACTTCTTGCTATTCAAACAACAGATCTTTCTCGAAAAGAATTAAAATCGTTCTTCATAAAGAATGGCAGTAAAAAATTCTCTAAACATTCATAACAATTAATCGTTACTTTTACCTTAAAACCGATTTAACTTCAATATAATTAATTAACATGAGTCAATTTGGTAACGATGAAACTATTTCTTTGTGAAAAACCTTCTCAAGGCAATGATATTGCCAAGGTATTAGGTGCAACAAAACGAGGTGAAGGGTGTTTATCGACTCTCGATGAGCAAATTTTTGTAACCTGGGGGATCGGACATTTGGTTGAGCAGTTTAATCCGGAACAATACGATCCCGCTTTTAAAAAATGGGCATTTGAAACTTTGCCCATTATTCCGTCACAGTGGGGGCTTTCACCTAAAAAAGAAACGAAAAAACAATACAATGTTGTGATGAAACTCATTAAGCAAGCGCAATTGGTTGTGATTGCCACCGATATTGACCGGGAGGGGGAGACGATTGCCCGAGAGCTACTTGATTTAGCGAAGTTTCGAGGTCAAATAAAACGCCTTTGGTTGTCTGCATTAGATGATGCCAGTATTCGTAAAGCATTAGGGGCATTAAAGAATAACGAAGACACTTTACCACTTTACTATGCGGGACTTGCCCGTAGCCGAGCTGATTGGCTTATCGGGATGAATTTCTCCCGCCTTTTTACGCTGCTTGCCCAACAAAAAGGTTATCAAGGTAAACCATTAAGTGTGGGACGTGTACAAAGTCCTACGTTAAGTCTTGTCGTTAATCGTGACCGCGAAATTAAAAATTTCATTCCAAAGCAGCACTTTACATTACAGGTTATGCTTTCTGAGGGAACGCAACCTTTTGCTACACAATATGTTATCCCTGAACAATATTGTGATGCGGATGGGCTTTGTTTGTCTGCTCAAGTGATACAAGCTGCCAATCAACAAATTTGTCAGATCGGTCAAGCCAAAGTCGAGTCTGTTGAGACAAAACGGGAAAAACAAAGTGCGCCGCTTTTATTTGCCTTGAGCGATTTACAATCTGAAGCCAATCGACTCTATGGGCTTGGGGCGCAACAAGTGCTTGATATCGCCCAATCACTTTATGAAACCCACAAAGCTACAACCTATCCACGTACTGATTGCGGTTACTTGCCGGAATCCCAGTTAGTCGAAGCGCCCAAAGTTATTCAATATTTGATGCTATCTGATACCAGATTGCAACCTCTTGCCTCAAAGTTAAATCTAAGTCAAAAATCCCGAGCTTGGAACGATAAGAAAATTACCGCTCACCATGGCATTATTCCGACCATGGCGAAGGCTGATATTAACAAAATGTCAGAGGAGGAATTTAAACTTTATGACCTTATCCGCCGTCGTTATCTTGCACAATTTTTACCGGTTAGCGAAACCGATAAAACCCAAATTGTGTTGAAGTGCGGTCAACATGTGTTGGCTGCACGGGGGAATGTGTTGATTGTGCCCGGCTGGAAAATCTTATTCGGCAAGACACTGGATGAAGAGGATGAATCTAAACAAGCGCTCCCGACCTTAACGCAAGGACAAACTTGCCGGGTTGTTGATACAGAAATAAAAACCCGGCAAACTACACCGCCCAATCACTTTACCGAGGGGACATTGCTTACTGCAATGAAAAATGCGGCCAGATTTGTGACGGATGAACGCCTGAAACAGCGATTACGTGAAACGGAAGGGCTTGGTACAGAGGCAACGCGGGCCGGAACAATTCAGGGGTTGATTGATAAAGGTTTCTTAGCCAAAAAAGGGAAATCATTGATTGCGACAAATGAAGCGATTTCTTTGATTGATAACTTGCCGGTATTACTCAAAGATCCGGGTTTAACTGCGCTTTGGGAGCAAGCGCTAAATCAGATTGCAGAAAAAACGCTTTCACTTGATGTTTTTATGCAGCGACAGGAGCAGTTTGTTCGACAATTGATGAAAGAGTGTCTTGCAAAAGGGATTTCTTTAGGAAACATTGAAATTAAAAAGTGTTCTAAATGTGGGTCACCGATGATCAAGCGGGAGGGAAAAAATGGTCTATTTTGGGGATGCAGTCAATACCCCAAATGCGATGGACTGGAAAGTATTGGCGGAAAACGAATAAGAAAGAAAAAAGTTGTGCGAGAAGGAGGAAATCAGCTCCTCGTTTGATGTTATTTGGTCGATTTGCTACAATTTGTTCGCAAAACCGCTTTGTATTGTCGGTCATCAATACAGAAAAATGTTCCTCAGCATTCTGAAAAGGGCTCTGCCGTTGGCAGGAATGCAAACTAAACCATTGCGATACGATTTTTTGTCGCTACCTTACAAATGATTTACTGTAAGGACAAAAGAATATTGAGGTATTTTTTTGTCCTTGCAGTAATGCTTATTTATCCAAACCGGAGCTCACCGGTGAAACATTGAGTGCCCTTTGCATTGTAATAATGCGCGTTGTATCGGTAAAAGGCTGCTTTGTTACCGAATAATAGAAGAATGTCGTTGTATTATGTTTTGACGAGGATGATACAGCACCACTTGTATTATATAGCCTGACTTATCAAATTTGTTCTTATCTGTGTAGCCCCTGGTGTGTTTGCCTAGGGGCTATTTTATTGTCTAAACAGAATATTCAATTAAATGTATTTATTTTATACAAAAAATTTTACATTAAGCCCATCTTTAAATATTAAGCAGCTATCGTTGATAGCACTTAAACATTGCCATCCCTTGAAAGAGCAATGCCTCGTCGTTGATGAGTGGGGAGTTCAATGTCTCTCAGCGTTCTGAAAAGAGCTCCAATGATAATTGGGAACGTTTATTTTACTTGTCAATTAACCCTTAGCGGGAAACATTTTCCCGTATTGGGTAAGGATGTTTCTCTGCATTTTTATTTTGGAGAAACAATATGAAACTTATTTCATTACACCGTAAATTTATTTCTTTTGTGGAAAAAATTGCAGAAGAAGAACGTTCCATGGAAGTATTGCCTTATGTTCTAGTATTTCTAATCATTGCAACAATTATTGCAGGTTTAAGAATATTAATATTTGGTTATTAATCGTTTAATTTAACCCTAGCGGGAAACATTTTTCCCGTATTGGGTAAGGATGTTTCTCCGCTTTTTTTTTACAATTAGGAGAAACATTATGTCTACTCAAAACAAAAAAACTTATTTTAACTTACACACCACAGGCGTCGGCTATTTAAGCGATATTCGCACGGTAACACCTAAAAAAGGTTCGCCTTTCTTAGCTTGCCGTATTGCCGCTTTAGTTGGTGATTCCAATGATGTGGAATATCGTCATTTCGATACCAATGTGAATGGTAAAGAAGCTGAAAATTTAATTAGACGTTGTGAACAAGCCGTGAATGAAAATAAAAAAGTACTTATTTCATTCAACATCTCTGATATATGGACTGATACCTTTACTTATACAAAGGATACTCAGAACCATAAAAAAGGGGATGTTGGCGTGTCCTTAAAAGGGCGTTTAATTCGCATCGATATGATTAAAGTTGATGGTGAAGTTAAATATCTGCGAGAACAAAAATCTCAAAAATCGGCTGAACAAGGTGAAAACCAATAGTCAGCATGATCTTAAACAATAAAGACCAACAATGTTGTTGGTCTTTGTTTTACCGAAATAATGGTGATTTTTCCATTACCCACAAGGGGAAGTTTTCCCTTCGTGGGAAATTTCTCTTTGTGTTATGATTAACCAATCTTAGGAGAAATTGTATGGGGAATGCTATGGCAACCATTCGCTTTGATAAACTGCGCTTTGTAAAAAAATTGCAAGAGGCTAATCAATCGACCGAAATGGCCGAAGCCCTTGCAGATGCATTAGATGATGCTCTGGAACAAAGCCAAAGCCCACTTGCAACCAAAGCTGATTTAAAAGAGTTAAAAGCTGAGCTTAGATTGGAAATGTCCCAATTGAGAACAGAATTAACTTCAGCCATGTACAAAATGGCAGGTTTAATTTTGGCTGGAACAGGTGTATTGATGAGCTTGATGAAGTTTATCAACTAATTCTTTCTTTTACTTTCCAAAGTGCGTTCAAATTTGACCGCACTTTTATCTTTCATTTACCCGTTGGGGAAACCTCCCCACGGACGTTTCCCCTTATTTTTCTATGAGGAGAAACAAAATGGAAATTAAACTCAACAAGAAAATGTGGGGTGCTTGGCTTGAAACATCAGGCAATCAAGCACGATTAGCCTTAGATTTAATCACCGGCTTTTGTCCCGCAGTCTTTTCACTAAAAAAAGAAACCCGCTCCGATTTTGTGCTAACCAACTGCTCAACCGCAGATGCAGAATTGATTGCGGGCATCTCACCAAATGGACTTCAAATTAAAAGCCGACATAGTAAAAAATTTGTCGATTTTGATGATCCCATCTGGCGGGGCTAGTCTTTTTTTATTCTTTTACATCAAGCAGAAAAGTGCGCTCAAATTCGACCGCACTTTTATCTTTCATTTACCCGTTGGGGAAAACTCCCCACGGATGTTTCCCCTTTGTTTTCTATGAGGAGAAACAAAATGATGGCGACCTATTTACCTTTACCAACTTTGTCCCGTAAAACAACCTATGAAAACGTGATGGAGAGCGTTTATCTTCTGAGAATCTATCAATATGATTTGCTAGCTCTAAGAGATTATCTTCGTCAACGGATTCAGTCTTCACCGGGATGGGCGGATATTTTACATCGGTTAAATACCGAGATTGCCGCGGCATCAGAGAAAGCCACTCAAGATGCGGCTTACTTAGATACCGTTGATGCGTTTAATATGGCAAAAAAATACGATGAAGATGATGTTATACCTTCGTATTTTTTTCGTGCACCTTCTATTTGCTGTAGCGTATTAAATCGGACACATCCTTTGGTTAAACTCTACGATAAATATGAATATTTATTTGTCGATTTTGAAAAATCCGAAGGCTGTATCTACTATTCACCTAGAAAGCTGTTTTAGATTAATTTTCTTTTACAACCCTAAAGGGAAATATGTTCCCTTTGGGCGGAGTATTTCCCTTCTTTTTTTACATCGAGGAGAAATACGATGACAACTAATACTTATGCTAAATTTGCCCCAAATGTTTTTGTCGCAAAATGTACCGAGCCACATGAAAAGGGTGAGGTCATTGTGCTGACCAGTAAATATGGGAACGAAACCGAAGTCGTGATTCACAACTTAGTGAAGCAACAAGACGGTATGTACTTTTATTCTTTCGTGCGTGACGATGGTGAAAATAGCCAAACACTTGCCGAGCGCAAAGCTGAACGTCTGCAAGGTTATGCCGATAACGCAACCAAGCGGAGTAATCAGTGGTGCGAAGCAGCAAATGAGGGGCGTGAGTTTCTTCGTCTCGCTGAGCCGATTAAAATCGGACACCATAGCGAGAAACGCCATCGTGCCTTGATAGAACGTAATGCTCGTCGAATGGATAAATCCGTTGAGGAAATGAAAAAAGCAGAAAGCTATCAAGACCGTATTGCTTACTGGGAAAAAATGGCTGATAAAATAGATTTATCGATGCCAGAAAGCCTTGAGTATTTTCAATTTGAGCTAGAAAAAGCCCGTGAAAAGCACCAAGACTTGAAAAATCATCCAGAAAAGCGGTCGCACGCTTACTCTCTCACTTATGCTAAGAAAGCAGTCAATGAGTTAGAGAAAAAAGTGAAATTAGCGGAAGTGCTTTGGGCATAAACGTTTACCTTGCTATGAAAGGAGCAATCTATGAAATATGAAATTATCTTAGAAGATAAAGGACAAGATTTACATAGAATCACAACTGAAGCGGACGGAAAAGTGATTGATGTCGGTGTGTCTCATTATCCGATTGACAATGCTTATATTCCTGTATCGCAACTCCGGGTTGGTGAGTTATGTAAAATGCATAATCCTCCCTATATTCATCATGGATATTTAAACTATAAAGTCGTGGAAATCAACGCGATTACTTCAAAATAATCACTTGAAAGTGCGGTCAATTTTGACTGCACTTTTTGCCCAGCCCATAGGGGAAAATCGCCTCTATGGAGGGTTTTCCCTTTGATTCATCATTTAGGGAGAACACGATGAATACTTTATCTTATAGCCGTACGAATAGCACCAAATTTGGCATGATTCCGCTGAATTTTATTCCGTCGTTTTACATGAGCGCAATCAGTCCCGCTTTAATCGGTTGGGAAAATGTGCTTTATCAATACGATTGCAGTGTGGAAGATGAGGAAATTTGGGCATTAGTACGAGGCAGTGAAGCAATACCGCACTTGGGTAATCTTTATCAAAGCCTTGTTTTAAATCGTTTGGCGTCACTCTTTTTAGAGTTGACCGGGCTAGAAGAAGACGATGTAAATATATTCATTTTTATCAATGGTTTTGACACGCATTTTTGTATTAATGGTATTGCCGTTAATGATGAAAGTAGGTTTCAAGATACGGTAAAAATGTTTAAAAAATTACAGCGTCATAAACAACGAATGCAGAAAAAAATGCATTAATACGTTTTACACCTTGCACCCATTGAGGGATAACATCCTTTAATGGTGATGTTATCCCCTTTACATTTTTACTTAAAAATTAAGTTTAGGAGAAACATCATGTGTCAGAAAAATTATGTTTTAGAACTAGGTAAAATCATTATTTCCCGTCGGATCTCAGCGGAGTTAACGGCAGATGAGATTAGTCAAGTCACCACGTCTCACCGGGATGGTTATATCAAGTTAAATAATGGTGAATGGCGTCAAATATCTTATGATCCTAATGTGAAATTTGTCGTGAACTACTACGCCTATCCATTCGGTGAGCATGACGTCGTAGTGATAACCGATTTGGACTCAGAAACTTATCGGACGGAAGTTTGTTTTTCCGATGAAACTCATGATCGAACAAAAGGTTATTTTGACTGGATGCTATACCAATCAAGAAAGATGCCTTTTACGCTTGGTAAAGTCGTCTGCACTGCTGAAGTTGAAAAATCATTAGCTATGCAAGATATCCATAGATTGATTGAAAAACAGCACCACTATGATTGGGGGATGG
Organism: Rodentibacter genomosp. 2; assembly: GCA_001999425.1. Taxonomy (GTDB): domain Bacteria; phylum Pseudomonadota; class Gammaproteobacteria; order Enterobacterales; family Pasteurellaceae; genus Rodentibacter. The sequence goes on from MLHP01000041.1 coordinate 28,588, forward strand.
TTGGTCCTAGCGATTGGGCATTAAATGATCATGCTGTGGAAAACGGCGGACGAGTATTAAGTCATCATTATATTGGTGACGAATACGTTTATGTGCTCACCGAAGCTGACCGAAGTTCTACAACCATTATGCTCGAATACGAGTATTGATTTTAATTTATAAACTATTAAGCCTATCTACTTTTTGTGGATAGGCTTTACTTTTTCTGCGATACAATAGGGAAAGGAAGGATAAATGACCGTGAAAGACATAACGAATACGCAACGAAATTTATTAAAATGGCTCGCACTTTGTACGATGGTTTTTGATCATGTTGGGGCCATATTTGGCGGATATACCCCCGAACTTATATTATTTCGATTAATTGGTCGATTTTCTTTCCTGACATTTGGTTTTTTAATGGCATTTAATCTGGCAAGTCGAGAGTTAAACACACGTCGCACACTCAGTTATCTGTTAAAACTGAGTTTATTTGGTATACCGGCTCAATATGCTTACGTTTTTTTTATTCCTGATGCCGGATTAAATATTTATGGGCAATTTGTTGGGCTTATTTTAGTTATTTTTTCTTTTTCCCGCTTAACTCATCTTCAATCCATCCAATCTCAAGGAGAGCAACTTATTTTCGCCATAAAATATGCTGTATTAGGTGGGGTAGGGGTGATTTTATCTCATTATTCGGATTATCATTTCGGTGGGCTTCTGTATTGTGTGGCGTGTTATTTTTTTGTTCGTTATCTGCCAATGACAAAAATAAGCCGTCAATTATGGTTTATTGGATTAGTGGGATTTGCATTTTTAGCGAATGAGGAAATGATGTCGGCATATTATGACACCACTATTGGCTTTCCAATGATATTGGCTATTGTTATGTCTGTCTATTTTATCCTGTCCCCGCCTCAAGAACGTAACATTCCTGCTTGGTTTAATATGGGTAGGAGAAAACCCTCAAAATTTCAGACGTACTTTTTCTATGCGTTTTATCCCGCTCATCTTTGGTTATTAGCTGGGATGAAAATGTTACTGGATAACCTATAAGGTGATTAAAAAGCATATTTGATTGGAAGATTGAATATGTTTTTTTATTTTAAGTTCAAGTTTATTTCTTTGTTAAAAGTGCAGGGTAATTAGTAGATGATACGACTATGATATCCTTATAGTTGTACACAAAATGAACAGGGTTTTATTTGGTAGCGAAGAATTAACGCAATATTATAGAACGATGAGAGAGAAAATTTTTGAATATAAACTCTATCGAGCTTATCAGTTGGAGGAAAATAGTCAGTTTATTTCAATGACTTTTTTTAATTTCTATCGTTATAAGAGAAATTTAAAGACCGGTAAAATTTCAGCTTATTATTTCAATCTAAAATCAAATAAATGGTATAAGGCAAGACTTAATGAAGCAATTTATCATTTTGCTCGGTTTTCATCATTGCCCGATTTAATGCCATTAAAAAATCATAATATGTTGATGGCTATGATTGATATGATGTTGCCTAAACTGCAAAAATTTGTCGATTATGATAAACGCTATTCTACTTATGATCGCCTGGCTTGGAGAATGAATCGCCTGGGTACATCTACAGTGAATAAGGCTTTGCAACGACTCATATTAAAGTACGCCCAACTTAACAATCAGTTAGCTGGGCATTCAAAGTATATTACTAAATTCATTTGGCAGCACTTTATTGATAAATCGGTGTTTTCCTATTTAATAAGAATAAAAGGATTCACCACTTATTTTCATTTTTCAGATTATATTTATATCCACAATCATCTAGAAAAAGTCAAGCGTGTTGAAACGGAATACCCTAATCTTCTTCCATTATTAAAATATTTTCCGGCAAAACATTGGGATGACCCCAATTTATTTAGTTTTGATTATTGGACAAATGAATGCGCTATCCGTGGGCTTAATCGAATTGCGAAAATACATTTACCCGGTATGACCAAAAAGCAATGGCGTTGGTTAAAAAAGCAATCGCCGAAGTTTATCGCGCAATGGTCCGGACAAGAACTTTCCTGTTTAGTCGAATGTGGTATTCAAGAGAAAATTCCGGTTTGTGTCAAAATTTTCGTCATAAGGTTGAATGATAGTTTTGACACATTTGGTGCGCAAAAAATTCGTATTATTCGATTGTTTATTTTGCATATGCTGAATGTTTGGCAAGAACAAGGATTTCGTGCATTGCAACATTGTCTTAAAAACGTAGCGACCCAAGTCATTGATATGGCTGATTACTGGCAGGCTATTGGATATCGAGGGGGAATACCTCAATCATGGGAAAGGATGGTAGGGCGTAGTAACGCCTGGCATCGTCAATACCTTCTTGAACAACAGGCTCAAGATGAAGAACATCAAGCTCAATTGGCCTTACAATGGGAAAGCCCAATTATGGTTTGGGAAGAAGCGAATGTTTTAGTTACAGCCTTAAATAATGGAAAAGCCTTATTTGATGAAGGACAAATAATGCGACATTGTATTTTTTCTTATGCACATCGTTGTGCAGAAGGGAAATACCTTGCTTTTTCGATGATAGAACGGGATGAGAATCAAATTGAGATTGCTCGTTCCACCTTGGGGATTTACCGAGATATTCATCATCATACTTGGGAAATTGAACAACATCGCGGGGTGTGTAATGGTTATATCTCTCAAAAGCTAATGAAAATAGGCAAAAAATTTTGTCAGCAGTTAAATTTGTTATCAATATCTAATCATTGAAAATTGTTTCAATCTTTTTTTTGTTTTTTCCTTAAAAACAACAATCGTTTTTTGCATAGTAACAGTATCTTTTTACTATAAACTTGAGGTGACTATGAAAAAAGCGGTTTTAACCCTAGCCGTTGTAACCACATCTTTGATACTCTCCGGGTGTGCCCAAAATGCCACTTCCGATGAGTCGGCGCTTTCTCCCGGTATTCCAATGCCGACACAACAACCTATCACCACGACACAATCTACGACAATTCCGAATACGACGATTCGCCTAACAGAACAAACCGCAGGGAATGTAAAAGAGGTAAATCCTTACCGTAAGGTTAGCGAGGATATTTATACCAATACAACCTACGAAGAATATCCCGAAGTGATTCGTTATGGTCGTTATACGCTCGTCACCAGTGCACCAATCGGTGGACAAAAATATCTTTTGGAGCAATTAGTCGATGTCAATGTACCGGTTAAGAAAAAACAATATACGGCGACGGTACGTCAAGGATTGCAAACCACTTTAAATAATACCGGCTATAATTTATGTAGTTTGCCGGCTGATGAAGACGTGCGTCAATTATTTGGGCGTCCGTTACCAAAGGTTCATTATCAATTTGGCTCAATGCGATTACGGGATGCGTTGCAAATGCTTGTCGGTGAGGCATTTGAATTGGTTGTCGATGATACACGTCGTCAAGTCTGTTTTGAAAAACGTGCCTCAATTCCATTACCGCCTCAACCCAAAGAACGGGTAGATTCGGATATCGGTATGAAGTAAATTATTTCCAATCACGATAGAATTTTTCATTACGATTTTCCGGTCTTTTTGGCATAGTCGCTTCAATGATTTTATTTATTGGAGCGACTATGAAATTTTTTAAGCCTCTCGCGTTATTGACTCCACTTGTCTTGAGTTTCCCTACTTTCGCTACTTCCGTTTCTCAAAATGAAAATTTAACTAAGCAGGTTTTTTCTCAATCCAACACTTCTACCCAACAGCAGAATCATACTCAGACATTGACTGAAAATAAATGGTCTGAGTGGGGATTGACCGAGCGTGATTGGCAACAATATGAAACGGTGATGAAACACGGTGCACGCGGTATTTGGACACCCAATATTGACCCATTGACAGCGTTAGGTGTAGAAGCCACAACAGAGGAAGAGCGGCGACGTTATGCGAGATTACTTGCCAAAAAAGAGTTTGAACGTGCAGAAAAAGAAATCGCCTTTCAAATTGCTTATACGCAAGCATTTAATGAATTGTATCCGAATATCCTGCCATTTAATGTAGGCGATAGCCAAATTCAATCCGGCAATATTCGCCGTATTATTTATTTTACCCGTATTAATGACTGTCAAGAATGTGGTCGCGATATGATGAAACTATTGAATTATGCCGGAGACACACAAGTTGACATCTATGTTGTCGATAGTCGAAAAGATGATAACAAAATTCGTGATTGGGCATTAGCGAATCATATTAATGTGGAGAAAGTCAAAAAACGTCAAATTACCTTAAACCACGATCTCAATTTAAGTTGGGCAAAATATGCAAAGGGGAAAATGCCGGCTGCATTTGGCATTGATGGAGAAGGGCAGTGGATAAATCTCACTTATTAATCAAATTGGGTTGTATCTTGCTTACCTTACCTTTGGTTGCACAAGCTCGGTTTAACGGATTTGGGCGTGAAATTGATACGTATATCAAAGAATCGGCCAATCGTTATCAAGTCAGTGAAACAATGTTGCGCGGGTTGGTTAAGATGGAAGACGGTTGGTATGGAAAAATCTCGCCAACAGGCCCTATCGGCGTCGGACAATTTACTATGGGAACCTGGAATTTTTTAGCCAATACGGTTGAAGGATATCGTATAGGCATGCGTCCGGTAACGGCAAAAAATCGTAATACGCGATTCGATCCCCGTCATAATAAATACATCAACACTTTGGCAACCGCACTTTATGCCCGGTGGCATATAGAGCAATTTGTAGAAAGAGGCATAAAACCAACCGATGAGAATTTGTATTTAGCTCATAATATTGGTTTAGAGGGATTGTATCGTGCCATTTTAGGGCGTTCAACGGCTGAAGATATTCGCAATATGCGTCGAAATGGTATGAAACGGGGAATGTCGGTAAAACAATTTATCGCTTACCAAACAGGGCGATATAACAGCCATAAATCTATAGCAAATTTTGTATCGAAGACAGGAAAGCAAACTGAAATCGTGTGGATTAAGCCACAGACTCATAAAAAACGACCTTCAACTACAGAGACAAAACCGTCGTTGTCAACAGGTCAAAGTGCGGTAAAAAACGCAATGATTTGGATTGAGCCTAGCGATAATAATGTGATCTGGATTGATAACACCATCAAAATGTAGGAACTAAAATGTTTGGAATATCATTATCTTCTAACCCCATTCGTACTATTTTTTTGTTTATACAACAACTTATTTTTATGATGGCAAATGCGTTATTGTTTGCATTAGCCATTTATGGCGTGTTTTGGTTCTATCTCTTTTTACCAACCGATTTTGACACTACATTAGCTCAACTTATCGCAATAAAACCTAATACCCCGGAGTATCGGCTGTTTTTTACCGATTTGTATAGTACCAGTTTATCTTTGGGCGTGTTTTTTGTTCTTGTCGAAAAAGTGGTGCGGTTCGTTTACGGTATTTTCTCTCCAAAAGACTATGAACAAGGTAAGTTATCAGGCAGAGCATCTGTTATCCGTAGAAAAATGACACCGCAAGATATTCAATATGTCGGTGCTCATGAGGCGGGTCATCTTCTTGTTTATGCCGCACTGGGTCAATTGCCTTCTTCAATGAAAGTCAAAGTAAAAGAACACACGGATGGTACAACAAGTTTAGGCTATGTTTCCGCTTTTACTTCTAAACGGGTCACACAAAGTCGGTTATTTATTGAATGGCAAATGCTCGCCTCCCTTGCCGGTCGTGAGGGCGAAAGTATCTTGTTACAGGATAATTCGTTGGGCTCTATCTATGATAATCATGAATGGTTTGAGCTTGCCCGCCTTTATTTAAAAAACCATTTTAAGGGTATTTTTTATATTGAGCCGCTCTCTGAGTTTGAATTTAATGCCAATGAGGCGAAATTAAATGCCTTAAAAGAGAAACAAACGCAGCTATTACAAGAATTTTTTAGCTTAAATTTATCCGTCTATAAGCAGCTCACTTCCATGCTCATTGAAAAGAAGATTTTGTATGGTCACGAGATTATTCCATTTTTCCAGCAAGCAGACATTACCTTTCCGCAAGGTTTTCCTTTCCCATTTGGTCGCTTTGAAAAATTTAGTGATGAATGGCATCTCGAGGAGGAATATGGCGGAGTGGGTGATATTGTAGATAAAATTTTGGAGCAAAAATAATGAAGAAATTAAATCATTTTTTATGGCTTGGATTACTCCTTTCCGCACACTCCTTCGCAGAATTAAAGGTCATTGCAGATTTAGGTGGTGAAAGTGCGGTACGTTTTTATGAATCTATTCAGCCTGTCCATACAGAAAATGCGCCTCAGCATCCTAATGCCGTACCGGGGGAGATGTCTGAAAATATGTTACTTCCTGTGGTATCACATAAGTGGACGGTAGGGCAGGTTGAGTCAAAACAGATTAATTTACCCGGCGCAATGCCTATTTTCTTAATTGGTTTTGATGAAACGTCAAAACAATGGTTGATAGCAAATTATCAGGAATTGGTTCAGCAACAAGCAACCGGATTGGTGATTAATGTCAATACGGCGGAAGAACTGGCTGAATTACGCCATTTAGCTCCGGAATTATCGTTAATGCCGGTTGCCGCAGATACCTTATCTGATCGTCTCGGTATTTATCATTATCCATTACTGATGACAGATTCGTTGATTAGTCAGTAACACTTAGGTGAACTATGAGTAATAAATATCTTGTTGAAGCATTATTACGTCCTCCCGTCGAATTTTATACGACGGCGATTTGCACGATGGCCGCCGGTCTTTGCGCTTATGCGCCTTGGGCGGTAGCGTTAAAACCGCATGTAGGGTATGGCATGGCAGTAGGATTTGGTTTAATTGGTGCAAAACGGGCACACGAAGGTTGGCAGATTTTACGTTATCACCGGAATTTAAAACGTTTACCGCACTATGCCTTAACCAGTAAACAAATACCGGTATTAAAACGTGATCTTTTTTTGGGTAAAGGATTTCGTTGGCAACAAAAACATACACAACGATTACATGATTGCTTTCAGCAATCTGCCGAAAAATACACACTTCCTTCCAAGTCTTTTACCTGGGTGCGTGAATTTGAGAAGAAACACAGTGACAGTTTTATTGCTAAATTGACGTCAAAAGACAGCCCTTTTAATCCTTTTAGACCCTTGCCTCCGGTTGAAGGCATTCCGGCAATTCATGGTATTGAATTAAACGAAGTCAATGTGACGGTTCCCTTAAGTAGCCGGGTTGGTCATACGTTGGTATTAGGGACAACCCGTGTTGGAAAAACACGGCTTGCCGAGACATTAATTACACAAGATATCAATCGAGGTAGCCGCTTTGAAGAGCGTGAAGTCGTGATATTTATCGACCCTAAAGGGGATGCTGATATTCTTAAAAGAATGTACGCTGAAGCGAAACGGGCCGGTCGGGAAAAAGAATTTTATGTTTTTCATTTAGGTTGGCCGGATATTTCCGCTCGCTATAATGCCGTCGGGCGTTTTAATAAAATCACTGAAGTCGCCTCTCGAATTTCCGGGCAATTAAGCGGTGCGGGTAATTCGGCTGCATTTAAAGAGTTTGCCTGGCGATTTGTGAACATTATTTCACGGGCATTGGTTGAACTTGGACGTCGCCCTAATTATGAGCAAATTGCACGCTATGTCCGAAGTATAGAGTCACTTTTCTTAGATTATGCCAAATTTTATTTCGATCGGAAGGATAAAAAAATCTGGTTGACGATTTTGGAAGCAGCGGTCAAAGTCGATCCGAATAAATCTTCGTTTGCAATGAAAGGACGTAGTCCAGAAGTCATTGCCGTCGATCAATATATTCGTGATGAACAAATTTTTGATCCCGTATTGGATGGATTATGTAGTGCGGTACGTTATGACAAAACGTACTTTGACAAGATTGTGGCCTCACTTTTACCGTTATTGGAAAAATTGACATCGGGTAAAGTCGCTGAATTACTTTCTCCGGATTATTCTGATATTACAGATACGCGCCCTATTTTTGATTGGGAAGAAGTCATCCGTAAGCGTGGGATTGTTTATATTGGGCTTGATGCACTCTCTGATTTGACGGTAGCCTCCGCCGTGGGGAACTCCATGTTTGCTGATTTGGTCTCTATGGCGGGGCATATTTATAAATTTGGGGTCAATGAAGGATTGCCTCAGCAAGCCAATGCGAAACAAGGTAAGATTGCCATCAATGTACATTGTGACGAATTTAACGAATTAATTGGTGATGAGTTCATCCCACTAATCAATAAAGGCGGTGGGGCAGGTATTCAGGTGACTGCCTACACGCAAACCATTTCTGATATTCAAGCAAGAACGCAAGATAGAGCAAAAGCCGGACAAATTATTGGTAACTTTAATACGCTTGTGATGCTTCGGGTTAAAGAACAAGCGACAGCAGAAGTACTGACAAAAAATTTACATGAAGTAAATATATTGGAAGTGATGGCGCTTTCCGGCACAAGTGATAATACCAATCCCAATTCATATGAGGATTTTGGCTCTAATACAAGCGATCGGGTAACGGTAAAATCAAAACCGATGCTTTCTGCTGCGGATATTACGAATTTACCTAAAGGTCAGGCCTTCGCTTTAATAGAAGGCTCTCAATTGTGGAAGATTAGGATGCCATTACCGGTTGAAGATAAAGACGATATGATGCCCTCATCTTTACAGCAGCTTGCGGATTATATGCGAAATAACTATAGAACGACAGACTCTTGGTGGGAAGGTGTACACTATTATCACCCCAATAAAGAGGCGGTAGAAGCCTTTGAGGCGTTGTCTCAAAAAACATTAAGGGAATCATATGACAATGAAAAAAACAAAGATTGAGATGCGAATTACCGATACACCGGATTGCTACGTGAACCTAGATATTGATATGGGCGCACCTTTAGGTGCCTCTTCAGCCGGTAAATTCGATAACGAGCGACTTGTCTTTTTTGTCGAAACGATTTTTCCGGAGTGGGAAAAACATCAGTGGTCATTACATCAACTGGATAATTATCTTGCTCAATATGGGATTGAAGTATGGAGTCATGATGAGGAAATTAAATTCGGTACGGTACTCCCGGAAGGTTATTTTAGTTTTTGGTTGCGTTTTACACAACAATATCCCGGTGACGTGCTTGTGCAGTGTCAGCGTTTATCACAACAAAAGGTGAATTAATGGCAGGAAACGAACAAGATAAAAGCCAACTGGAAAAGAAGAAAAAGGAATTCTTACCTTGCAAAGTGATTGGCACACTCATTTTCTCGTTATTACTCAGTATCGTCATTGAATGGGTGGGTATTGCGTTTCAATATTGGGAGCCACCTGGTTATCTACACAGTAAACTGGTGATGAAAAATGAGTTCGGTTGGTTTTCCACTGAATTTCAAAAAAGTCTTCTTTATAGTACGCCCGTGGAATTTGTGGAGTGGGCAATTTTACAAACACATCATTGGTTATTTGTGCGAACCGGGATTCAGGCTTGGCTTAATGATCCCTCAAGCTCTGAATGGGGGGCATGGATTTATCATTATCTACGCGATTACGTTGAATCTGCACTTTATGTCATCATCACGTTCATTATTCGATTAATGATCATTGTGCTGACCAGCCCATTGTTTTTACTTGCGGCTTTAGTGGGTATTGTAGATGGATTGGTTCAGCGGGATTTACGTCGTTTTGGCGTAGGACGGGAATCCGCATTTAAATACCATCATGCTAAAAGAGCGATTTTTCCGGTCATGCTTGTTGCTTGGATATTGTATTTATCTATTCCTTTTTCCATTCACCCTAACTGGATTTTAATCCCCTCTGCCGTTTTCTTTGGACTGACGATTTCTTTTACGCTGTCAAACTTTAAGAAACATTTATAATAAAGGAAGCCCACCTTTGTGGGCTTTAAATAAACTCTCTCACTTCTCAATAGGATTTCTCATTACAATCCTTTCCTAAATTTTGCATTATTTCTTTGCAATAAAATTAACCTTTGGAGCAAGAAATTCATGCGTAACGCTGCTTTCATTTTTCTCTTTTCATTAGCATGTTCAACGGTTGCTTATGCTGATGAAACCAGTGAATTAGAACAAGCTATGAGACAACTAGAATCGGCTAAACAAGCCTTGGTTCGTGCACAAAAAAGTGCGAATGCCGGGCTGAAAAGTCGCCTCTATTTTGATTATCAAAAAGCGCATCAAGATATTAATACCGTTAAGCAAGGGATTAACCTCTACATTAACGGTGATCGCGCCCAACCACGCGATCCTCGCAAACTTAAAAGCCTTTCCGGTTACTACGATAAACTCCGGAAAAACTAACGATGTCGGACAAGTCATCTGTAGTACAAAGTGCCTTTAAAGCCGGTTCAGGTGCGACGCCTTACGAACTTCATATCCTCATCATAGGCTTAATTTTTGTCAGCGTTTTCCTGGTCTTGGCGTATATCTGGGTAAATGCATTTAAAGATTTGCGGGAAGGTAACATGAAAATGAGTACCTTTGGTAGCTTGATTGTGCGTGGCGTCTTGTTTCTCTGCATTATGGGCTATTTTTTATTGCGTTAGGTTTATTTTCAATATTAAGGAACATCCGATGAAAACATTCGTGAAATTGAAACAATATGGTAAACAAGCTGCACTTGCCATTCCATTATCGGCGTTACAAACCGGAAATGCATTAGCTACCGGCGGAGGCGGTGGTAAAGGTATTCCTAAAATGGATGCACCTAGTCGTGGTGAAGGATCCGGTATTATGGAAACCATTAAAAACTATGGTTTTGATATTGCCACATTAATTGGTTTATTAGTGTGTTGCTGGGTATTTTTTGTCGTAGCAGGTTCGGCGATTGAAACCTTTAGAGAAGTGCGTGCCGGTAAAAAAACATGGGGCGAATTCGGTATGATTTGCGGTGTGGGCGTAGGACTTCTTGTTGTCATTATTTGGTTAATCACTAAAGCTACTGATATGTTATAAGGACATCCCATGCAAGAGCATTCTCATTCAACCATTACCTTTCTCCCTGAGCGTACCAATCGCTCACCTACCGTCTTTCGGGGAATGACTATGACGGAACTTTTTGTTGTTGTAGGTATAGGGGCCGTTGTTGGGGTAGTAATCGGCTTATTGGTGGTGCTCTTATTTGGTCTTGGCTTATACATTATACCTTTGGTTGCTCTCCTTTTAGGTTGGGTGAGCATCCGTTTTGGCGGGGGATATATCGCCCGCTTAAAACGGGGAAAACCTGATGCGTGGTTTGAGCGATATATCCAGTTTAAACGCTCTCCATCAAAATTCATTACAGAAGAAACCTACTGGTCAATTCATCGTTCCCGCAAAAAAGGGCATTTCTAATGAGTATATTGAGTCGATTTAAAAATGCGTTAAGTAATGAACGCGCCCATGTTAATTCCTTACGTTTGGTGATTGCGGGGCTTTTTGTAACCTGTCTGGGACTAGGTTATGGTTGGCATAAATCACCGGATAACTTGACTATCCATGTGCCGCCCGATTTACGTGCCGGCTCAACAAAAGCTTGGTGGGAAATTCCTCCGGCTTCCGTTTATTCTTTTTCTTTCTATATTTTTCAACAACTAAATCGTTGGCCAACAGATGGTCGGGTCGATTACAAAAAAAATATTGAGGTGCTTAGCGCCTATTTAACGCCGCAGTGCAAAAATTTTTTACTGGAAGATTATGCTAAGCGAGATGCACTGGGCGAACTTCGTGATCGCGTCCGGGGCGTCTATGAGATACCCGGACGAGGATTTTCAGAAAATCGGGTCACCGTTAATAGCGCCGATGATTGGGATGTCACCCTTGATTTAAGTACTGATGAATACTTTTTAGATAACCCGGTAAAACGCGTTTTAGTTCGTTATCCCTTGCATGTTGTGCGCTATGACGTGAATCCGGAAGCAAATCCTTGGGGACTTGCCATTGATTGTTATCGTAGCTCCCCAAAACTCATTGAATACCGCGAAAACAAAGAACAACAGTAGGTTTTGTATGAAAAAATCAGCACGTTTACTTAAAACAATCACCGTTTCGACCGCACTTTTTTCTGCCTTTTCCGTTCGGGCTGAAATTTTAATGAAGTGGGAGAGAACCCCATTGACGATTGATCTCGCTACAAATAAAGAACGGATTATATTTGTAGACAAAAATGTGAAAGTCGGCATACCCCAAAATCTACAAGGAAAATTGCGCGTACAAAGCACGGGAGGCGCCGTTTATTTTACAGCACTAGAGTCTTTTGAGTTAAATCGAATTCAATTGCGAGAAATTGGGACGGGACAAAATATCTTGCTTGATATGAAAGCCGTACAAAGCCAACGTAAGCCGGATCATATTCGATTGGTCTTTGATGAGGATGTGCAATCTAATCGCCCCGGTGTGGAACAAACCCGTGTTTCTGATTCAGTTGAAGATGACGTCAATCAAGTACGTAGCGCTTTACCTGTTCCTGCTGCATTGGTGCGTTATGCTGCACAGTCGCTTTATGCGCCACTACGAACAGTTGAGGCACTCCCGGGTGTTCGACGTGTTGCAATGAAATTACCAAGCTCATTACCGACATTACTCCCAAATTTAAAAGTTCGCGCAACACCGCTTGAAAGCTGGGGATTAGATGGGTTTGTCGTTACAGCGGTAAAAATACAACACTTAGAGCCATTTCGAGTGAATTTAGATCCTCGCTATCTCCAAGGAAACTTTTATGCGGCCAGTTTCCAACATGGGTGGATCGGGGGATATGGTTCGCTTAACGATACAACAACTGTTTATTTGGTGACGGAAGGCGATGTGAGCAAAGCCATCATTCCAAGTAACCTCAAAACGAAATCAAGTACGAAAAAACTTGTGAAGAAAACCGTCACGGTGCCCGCGCAATAGGAGGTAAAAGATGGCCGAAGTCAAATCAAATAAATTACTTAAATATGGCGTACCTCTCGCAATATTCTTCTTTATTGCGGTAGCCGTCATTATTACCAAAAAAGCAAAGCAAGAAGAAATCTCTGCAACACCGGACAATTCAGTGGTTTTTGACTTAACGGATGAAGAACGACGTGACTTAAATCTGAAAGATGGGGATACCCCTCATGACACGCTTAAAACGCTCCTGAGTGAAGTGAAAAAAGCGAAATCGGAAATGGAAAAAACACGCCGTGAAAATGCTGCGTTAAAAGGTAATTCCGCCGAGATAAATGCACGAATTAATGAAGCCGTGCAAGTACGTCAAAATGAGATTGAAGCGTCATTTCAAGCTCAGCTCAATAGTATGCAACAAAAACTTGAATCCATGATGTCCGGTTCAGAGCAAACCACAAGCCCGATGAATGCGGGGAATCAAAATAATAGCGACTTACCCATCGGTTTAGGGAGTGAAGGAAAAAATATTGCACCGGTGATGAACAATGATGCGGTAGGTGAAGATGGGATGCTTTGGGTCGATCCGGATGATATGCAATATAAAGACAAAAGTGGTAAGACGGTTGATGCAAGTGCAACCGGTGCTATTCCTTCTTTCCCAAATCTTTTCAAAAAACTTGATGGCTCTATTGTAGGGAAAGCAGCGGATGATTTAACAGGAAAAAGACGGGTTTATACCGATGAAGCTAAAGTGACGCCTTATTATACCATTCCGGCTAATGCCACGCTTGTCGATGCGGTGGCATTGACGGCATTGATTGGACGTGTGCCTATTGGTGGTGAGCTCACGGATCCGTTCCCTTTTAAAGCCATCATTGGACGTGAAAACTTATTAGCAAATGGCATTGAATTGCCGGATGTGCAAGAAGCGATGATATCCGGCACGGTTTCTGGGGATTGGACACTGTCTTGTGTACGGGGAAAAGTCACTTCAATGACCTTTATTTTCCAAGATGGACGTATTGTCTCATTACCTCATTCTCAGCGTGAAAACGGCACGATAAGAGAAAAATCTTCAGAAGAAGGGTTCGGTTGGTTATCCGATCCTCAAGGGGTAACTTGTATTCCCGGAGAACGAAAAACGAATGCACCGGAGTATCTCAGTACGCATTTTTTATTATCCGGGGCGAGTGCTGCTGCGCAAGGTTTAGCGCAAGGTCAAACGACAACCATCGTTGATGGCGGTTCTGTTGTCGGTGCAGTGACAGGGCAACAAGGTAAATATATTTTGGGACAGGGGCTTGCCGGCGGATTAAATGAAACGGCAGCCTGGGTTAAAGAACGCTTTGGCCAAATGTTTGATGCGATTTATGTTCCACCGGGTAAAACCGTTGGGATCCATATCACCAAAGAATTAGCGATTGATTACAACGAGGCGGCACGGAAAGTGAAATATAACAGTTCCTCCGCTCGTAAGCATTTAGATTAAGGAGACAACATGAAAATGCGTTATTTACTCCCATTTTTGACCGCACTTTTAATAACAGGGTGCTCCACCTCTCAAGAAAAGTTATTGCCGGCAGGTGAGCGCTCGATGGCTGAAATTTGGAAAAATGGCGGAGGTAGTTCGCAAAGTAGCATTAATGAAGCACGTGATACGCTTGATTCATCACGTCCTTTGGAAGGGCGTGATGTTGTAGATGATGACAACATTCGTTATACCCGGACTGCAGAAAATGAGGTCACAAACCTTTTTCCTCGTCTTCCAAATCCGGACATGACGCTCTATGTGTTTCCTCATTTGACGAGTTCAGCCGAGCAATTACCAGTGCCCGGCTATACTACCGTATTCCCTTTTTATGGACGAATTCAATACGCACAACCCGGCGAAAGAACACGTGATTATTAGGAGGGATTGAGATGTTCAGTTTTTTAAAATCATCAAAACCCGCTCGACGTCCGGTGAAGCGTCACGTCCAAGGTAATACTGAATTGGTTGAACAATCAGAGGTCATTACGCAAGATCAGGTTAAGGCGACAGAAATTGCACCGGTTTTTATCAAGCGTAAAGGTGACTACACGGTGACCGAGCATTTAAAACAATACCATCCCATGTCCTCTTTTATCGATAAGATACCTTATGTGGAATATTTAGACGATCGCAAGGTTCTATTGTTAGAAGATGGTCGTTCTGTGGGGGCGGTGTTTGAATTGAATGCACTTGGTACGGAAGGGCGTTCTAAAAGCTATTTAGATGAAGTGCGTACAAAGGTTTGTCATGCGATTCAAGACAGTTTTGACGAACTTGATCATCATCCTTGGGTTGTCCAATTTTATTGCCAAGACGATGAAGTCTCGATGGATTATGTCGATATTTTACGTAACTATATTCGTCCTGACGCGCAAGGAAGTGAATTCTCCGAACAATGGCTCAAGATTATGACCAAGCATCTTAAAGACGTCTCTAAAGAAGAGGGGTTATTTGAAGACAAGGCGGTAACCGGTACGATGTGGCGCGGTAAACAACGTCGTACTCGTATGGTTATTTATCGCTATGTAGAAAGCAATTATGAGCTTGATATGGCGATTGAGGATTTAGATGCGACTTGTGAAAATGCGACCAACGCATTGTTAAGTGCCGGAATTACGGCAAAACGCTTAGATGGTCACGCAGTGCACCAATGGCTATTACGTTGGTTTAATCCAAGACCGGATTTGTTCGATGATAAGGAAGAATTTTATCGGTCTTGTGGCTATACGCAAAAACAGACCGATGATCCAAGTGATTTGTATTTAGCTAATGACTTTGCAGAAACCTTATTAGTGAAATCCCCCCGTACGGAAGAACACTACTGGTATTTTGATGATATTCCTCATGAAGTCGTAGTAGTCGATTCATTACGCCGAGCACCGGAGGTTGGGCATTTAACCGGTGAAGTAAAGCGTGGGGATAACATTAATGCGTTATTTGACTTGTTGCCGGAAAATTCGGTGATGGCGATGACCGTTGTGATCTATCCTCAAGATCTACTGGAAAATCATTTAGCAGCAATCAGTAACAATGCACTTGGTGACAACACTGAATCAAAATATACCAAGTTAGACTGTGAAGAAGTCAAACGTTATATCAAAGATAAACATAAGCTATATCTTTCCTCTCTCGCGTTTTATTTACGTGCGGATGATAAAACCGAATTAAAACGCCGGAGCCGTAAATTACGCTCAATTTTACAAAGTACCGGTTTAGTGCCGATACGTGAAGGCAATGAAATCGCGCCATTAAGCACGTATTTACGCTGGCTCCCAATGTGTTTTAATCCGGAAGATGATGCTAAACGTCTTTATACGAAATTTAATTTTGTGCAACACCTTGCCAATTTAATGCCGGTATTAGGTCGTTCAATTGGCACGCGTCATCCCGGCATTACCTACTTTAACCGGGGCGGTGCGCCACTGGATTTTGACCCATTAAATAAAGATGACCGGGCTAAGAGTGGTCACTGTTTGATACTTGGCCCGACAGGGGCGGGGAAATCGGCAACCTTGAACGGAAAATTTGCCCAACTGATGGCCATTTACCGTCCTCGATTATTCATTATTGAAGCCGGTAACTCCTTTGGATTGCTTTGTGAATATTTTCAACGTTATGGCATTACCGTAAATAAGATCTCCTTAAAACCCGGTGCGGGCGTTTCTCTCCCATTATTTGCCGATTGTAATAAATTAGTCGCCGATCCGGAAATTCAACAAAAACAACGTGAGCTATCTGAGCAAGTATTGTCCCCTGAAGGTGACTTGCCGGCATTTAAAGAGAGCGACCTGGAAAACGATGATGAGACTGAAGAAGGCGATGCACAACGTGATATTTTGGGCGAAATGGAGATGATTGCGCGCATTATGATCACCGGAGGAAAAGTCAAAGAAGACGAGAATATGACACGTGCCGATGAAGCAATGATTCGTAAAGCGATTATCTTGGCTGCAGAAACGACTGTCGCAGAAGGAAGAACAACGCTCACGCAAGATATTCGAGATGCCTTTTATACATTAAATAAAGATGAGAATTTGCCGGAAAGACGGCGTGAACGTGCTTACGATATGGGAGAAGCAATCGGGTTGTTTTGTCAACCAGGGAGTTTTGATGCTGAATTATTTAATCGAGAAGGGGAGATTTGGCCCGAAGCAGATGTGACCTTGGTTGATTTGGCAACGCTTGCCCGTGAGGGGTATGAAGCACAGCTATCTATTGCTTATATTTCCTTAATTAACCATATCAATAACCTCGGTGAGAAATATCAATTCTCCGGTCGCCCAATCGTGAATGCAACAGATGAAGCCCATATCATCACCGTTAATGCCATGCTTGCCCGTTATAAAGCAAAAGCGGGGAAAATGTGGCGTAAATTAGGGATTTGGCTATGGTTGGCCACGCAAAATATGAAGGACTTTCCGAATGATGCGGCGAAATTACTTTCTATGATTGAATGGTGGGAACTGCTTTGTTTAGAAAAAGATGAAGTAGAGCAGGTAAGTCGCTTTAAAGATCTGACACCGGAACAGCAGTTTTTATTACTTTCAACAAAAAAAGAGAATCGCAAATATACTGAAGGGGTCGTGCTTGCCACAAAAATGGAAGCCCTTTTTAGGGTTGTACCGCCTAGCCTGTATTTAGCTTTAGCGATGACCGAACCTGAAGAGAAAAAAGAACGTGCCGATATTATGAAAGAATACGGCATTTCAGAATTGGATGCGGCGTTAAAAGTGGCTGAAAACATTGATAAAGCACGAGGTATCTATGCTCACTAAATCAAAAACAATTTTTCAATTATCCGCCTATCAAACGGATATTCAGGTATTAAAAGAAACATTAGTTGAGCCTCATTTAAGTCAAATTAATGCATTATTGGCCCATTGCAGAAAAAAAGTGGGGGTGTTACAAGAGCTTTTGATTCACCCCTATCGGGTGAGTCAGACAAATTACGTTAAAGTCACCTTGATGGGTGAACAGGGAAAGTTGACATTTACGTTTGTCATCGCAGGTTATACCGAATATCCGCCGATTGCAGAAAATGCGCTTCGTATTTATCTGTATGTGGTTGATACCGCAGATTGCTATTGGTTTATTGAATTATTGAAGTCCGAACTATCCACAAAATCTGTGGGTAACGCTGTGAAAAATAGCCAAACTCCTGCAACAGAGAAGAACGATGAAGCGTGATGAAAAAATAAGCAAATCATTTTCATGGGTAAAAAGTGCGGTCAAATGGGGAGTGATTTTATTTATCACGATGGCACTCTTCATTGGATTTTCCGCACTTTTAATGGCACATAGCGATGGTGTGCTGACAATACTTTCAAGCGTACGTCATCATCGCTTTATGTGGTTGGGTATTCGTGGCGTTATCTACGGCATTTGTGCGATTTATCTCTATCGCATTTACCATTTGGCCAAAAATGAGGAAGATAAACGTGCCTATCGACGCTTAATTCGGGCTGTCGTGATTTTATTTAGTACGATTGAGCTGCTTCAGGCATTTCGAGGGTAAGTAAGATGTCTATTTATTTAACGGTTGATAGCTATTATGAATATTTTTTAACGTTACTTGGTTGGATTATTAGTAACGGCATTTGGGATTTAATGATTGATACCGGTGCATGGGCGATCCCATTTCTTGCGCATATTATTCGCTTGTTTATCAAAGCCCGTGAGCAAGGGGATGATGAAGGAAATAAAGGTAAACTTCTTGCAGCGTGGATTGAAAATGCGGTTTATGGCAGCCTAATTGTAATGGTTTTCACCTGTTTACCACTTTTTAACGTGTCTTATAGCACCTTGCAGTTTGATACCGAGAGAATGAAAGAATGTGGTTACTCGGTGCGTAAACCCAGTGATTTGGGAATGAAAGGATTGTCGTCTGAATTAAGTGGACAAACAGCCTCTCTTCCGCTTTGGTGGGCGTTTATGTATACCGTTGGCAAAGGATTTACACATGGTGCTATTGCAACCATTCCGTGTAAACCGGATTTACGACAATTACGTTTTGATGTTCAGCATACTCGAATCCAAAGCCCAGTGCTTCGCCAAGAAATCCAACAATTTGCAGAGAATTGTTTTTTACCTTCAAGAGCAAAAATTAAACGCCAAAAAATTGAGCTCGATGAAGTGCAATCTCGCGATCTTGATTGGATTGGTTCAAGTCTTTTAGTGAATACTCCCGGTTTTTATGACATATATAGAGCCAAAACACCTCAACCATTTTGGGCATATGAACTGCCTCGAGATGATGCTTTACCCAATACCGGCAATGGCGGGTATCCGAGCTGTAAAGTTTGGTGGTCTGATCCAAATGTTGGATTACGTCAGCGTATTATTGATACGGTGGATGATGATGTATTCTTGCAGCTGAAAAAAGCCGTGTCTGATGATTTGTACGCAGAGGGTGTAGAAACAGTGATAAGAAGCATCGTGCGCCCAAATAATTTAAAGGTATCAAACGGTGATCCGGTGTATATGGGGTATGGTAACAATACCGGGGTTGATGGCGTCTATAATTATGTTGCTTCAGGTTTAGGAATGGGCATTACGGGATTCTTCTCTTTTCCGGCATTTGATGCGATGCGTCAATCTCTCCCGATGGTTCAGGGACTACTTTCACTTGCTGTTGTTGTAGCTATGCCACTTATCATGATAATCGGTTTGTATGGTGTAAGAGCAATGATTACCTTAACTTTTGTACACGTTGGTATTTTCTTTCTTTCATTTTGGTGGGAGTTAGCTCGTTGGTTGGATACTTGGCTCATTGAGGTGTTATACAACAGTGATACTCATTCAAGATGGAATTTAGCTGGGTTGGTTAATGAACGGGATGATATGATTATAAAATTAGTAATTGCGACCATGTTCTTTATTTTACCCGCACTTTGGTTTGGGATGATGTCTTGGGCAGGGGTTAGGGCTGGCAGTACTTTATCTAACGCTATATCGTCAAGTAAGACTGTCCAACAACAAACTCAGAGTGGTTCAGATAAAGTAATACCTAAAAAATAAGATATAGAAAAAATACCACCCCATTTTAGTATAGAGTGGTATTTTTTTATTACGAATATTGTGGTGGTTCATTTTCATGCCCTGTATCAGGATAAAACACACCGTCTTCTTCATATCCATTGGCATAATACACAATCTCAGGGTCAGAGGATTCTTCGTGAGAAGAAAATTTCCCGGCAGGCAAAGAGGTTATTAAAAGAACCATTACGAAAGCAAAGAATGAGATTAAAGAGATAGAGATTGCTACGATGGCTACAAGTGCAATAAAAAACAAATACACACGTTTTAATGCTTTTGGATGCTTCCACACTTTAAAGCGATAATGGAGATACTTTGTATAGTAGAACGCTCTTGTCGCTATTTCACGAAAGATTGGAGGGAATAGCAACGTTAATACTTTTTTTATGATATTCATAATGCACTCCACAAACAATTATTGATTGCAAACAATAATAAGCCGAATAATGACAAGTTGCAAGATGCTCAAAACATTATTTAATGATCTTTGTCAGCGGATAGAATAACTTAGTATATGCTTTCTCTCAGTGCGGTAGCTTTACCGTGCCAGTCTTTGTGTTCGCCTTTATGCATCCCTCGGTGTTTCATTGGCATATCTATAATCTGTCCGTTTTCGCCATTTACGATAACGTGGAAACGCTGTCCGTTCGCAAGAGTTTCAATTTTATAAAATTCTTGCCTGTCTCGAAATATGAAATCGGCTTCAGCCACTTTGCCTTTTTTTTGTCTATGGCGATATTCATTGCCTATTCAAAGGAAATGCTTGTGCGTCCGACGACATTGCTTGAGCGATATT
>MLHP01000042.1 GCA_001999425.1 Rodentibacter genomosp. 2
TGGGGTGAAGTCAAATACCTTACAGACGCAACAAGCTGTTCAACCACAAGAAAAGCAAGCCCCTATTATTGAAGCGTTTGGTGTGCGTGTAGAGCAGGAATTTATTTGCTTTAGCTTAAACCCGTTACCGGAACATACCCAGCCTGCAAAAATTGAGTTGGGAGAGGTGGAGCGGAACGCTTTTGAACGCAGTAAGTGGCTCAATACAAAATCGACGTTAAAAAATATGGTGTTAGACTATTTTGACGAAATTGATTTAGATATCATTGACAAATGGTTAGAAAATGCAAAATCGCGTAACATAGCACAATCTCAACGTGAATACTGGTTTTATTTAGTCGGTCGTGTAATTGCCGAAAATAATGGATTGAACTATTTCAGCCTGCTTGAACAGCTATGGCAAAAAACACAGTTTTCAACAACAAATTTACTTGAAACACTAATGAATAATCTCATTGAGAAAGAAAATGAAGATGAAAGATAGCACGCAGACCAAACAAACTAAACCTAAAATGAAGCTTGATGTTGCTAAAATTAATCAAGCCGCTCAAGAATTGTCAGACGGACACAGCAAATGTGAATTACCGATTATCCCCCTTTATCCGGTGCGTTACGGATTAAGTATCGATTATTTAGCGCAGGCAAGAGCGGGAAATATAAAAAACTTATCTGAGATCGCACCTGCCGGTATCGGGCAATCAGAGGTACACTCACTGATGCAACTTCGCCAAGGTTTTGTCTATATCTATGCACATACCAAACACCGTTTATTTTCTACTGATGATAAAGGCAAATGGCTGGTTTTTCGCTATGTCACCCATAGTGACGATATAAATAGTGCGAGTGAATTTGAACAACTAAGCGACTATCAAAATGCCGGATTAAACGCCTCTTTCTTACTTTGTAAATGGGGTGAAAAAGGTGCCAATGGAAATTGGACATTAGGTAAAATAGACACCTCAAAATATCCTTGTATGACTAACACAATAAGTTTCAATACCGCATTTGTCGATAAAGATGTTGATATTGTCGATATTGCTTATAGTGAGTATATGTGGTCGTCAGAGATCATTGAACGCGTTGAAAAAGACGATAAATTACGACAGATAGTCATGACAACGGTCAATGTCAGCGCGCCGGAAAAACATTCGGCGCCGTTAAAAGACCTCAATATACATGTATTGGAATATCAATCTCTTAATAAATCAAACGATTTATCCGAGCAAACGCAAAGTTGGTACACAAAACTCAAAAATACAGCTATCCCTAGTGCTTTATCCGGTTTTCCTGATTACAAAGAAACGGGATTGATGGTTGCGTTGCAGGATGTTGTCGGTGAAATGCATGAATTACAAAAACTCATCATTGATTTTACGGAAAAACAAAAAGCCTACTACGCCCGTTATGCCTATCCGATAACTATCGGCAATATTATTGACCCGAAAATTGGCTATGATATCAAAGGAAAAGACTATCCATTTAAGGAACAAGAGCGGGTAATTGAACAAAAAGGCGTGCGGGATGGGTTGGTGAGTGAATTTAACAGCAAAATGACGGCATTGTTAAAAGAACCCTTTGAACGTTATGAAAAACCGGCAGGCGAATTGGTGAAGCAAGTGATACAACTGGCACAACGAGCTTCGTTTCAAGAATTTTTCAATATTTCTGACGATATTATTGGTTATGCTCCGCTAGAAAACGGTATTGACCGTGGTTTTTATGTGTTTTATCGTTTACTGTCGGATTTAACCTATGGCTTGGAATGCACCTCTAACGGTGTTGAGCTATTAGAAAATTTGTTTAGTGATGATGCGGTACCCGCCAATAATTCCCCAACTACAATAGGCTGGCTAAAAGAACACAGTAAAAAAGTGACTGATGCCGTGTATGGGATGGCAATGAAAATACTTCCTCCTCAGCAACGCCATCATATATTAAAAGGCTATTTTCGAGGTATGGAGCATGTGTATCTGAACAGCGGACGTACGGTGGCAAATTTAGCGGCATTAAGAAAAATACAGTTTGATAAGGTAATGGCGATTTATGGTTGGGATGAGAAAAAATTAATCAAAAATGTCGATTATTTCTTTGCCGAAGTGGCGGACAAGCAGATAGATAGGCTGATAAAGGAAGAACGTTCACGACAGTATAATCACCGCCGAGGCAATGGCGGTAAGAAAGCCATTAAAAGAGAACTCCGCCAAATCAAACAAGACTTAATCAATTATCGGCGAATTACCCTTGATGAAATTCGAGATTTGGAAACCCGCATACAGCTTAGCGAACGCTATTATGGTTTTAGCGGTGTATTGGCGATTTATGCGGGGATACTATCATTAAATAATGATTTAACCGTACCGAGAAAGTTGGCACGCACGGCAGCGGGCAGACTGGCGTTAGACCCGGTGGTAGTCAAAACTACGGCGATACTGGATATTTCGGTGGGAACAGCGGATACGGCGTATGCCTTGAAATTAATCGGCAAGCCGGGGGCGGGGATGAATGTGTTAAGAAATCTCAGCGGCGCATCGGCACGTTCGGTATTGATTGGTGTTCGGGCATTGGCTTATACGGGGGCTGCTGTGGTTGGGGGATTATTAACTTCACTTATTGCCTTTGGCGGATTAAGAGAGGCGATCGCTAATGAGGATAAGGTATCAATCGTAGCGAACAGTGCGATCATGCTTTCGGGAGTGATGCTCGGACTTAGTGTTATTAAGCTTTCAATATTGCCAACTTTAGGTCCTATCGGTTGGGTGATTTTGCTGGTAGCTACTGCTTCAATATTTTTGTGGGGTTCAACACCGTTAGAAACTTGGGTAAAAAAAGGTTTTTGGGGTAAAAAAGATTATTTTTATTGGAGTGAAAAGCGTGATGATGTTAATAATCAAATCCAGCGTGCAGAAATTTTAGCTAATGAGGAAATCGCAGAAATAGCCGAGCAGCACATTGCAAGACTGGAGTTGATTACTATCGGTCAGGTAGATGCCATATCTGGTGGCGGACTACCAATGAATAAACAGATTGAAGATTATATGTTAATTAGCAAGGGTTTTGAAAAAGAACTCTATGAATATGAGATTCAAGCGGGATTAAAAATCAGTAAAATCAGTCAAGGTTATTACCGTATTACCTGTGCCGAATTTAGACGCACCGAGCCGACTACTCATAATCTGGTGATTAACCTGTATGAATGGGGTTCCGCTCAAGCACGCCCGATTAAACGGTTTTATGCAGGATCTTCCGGAGAGGTTACATTTTATCTTGCCGAAAATAATATTCATATCAAAGAGGTGCGTATTACTGCGGAGTTTACGGATAAGGAAGGTGGCACCTTTGAGGATGTCTATTTCAGCGAGGAGTTCCAAAATAAAACGAAGGAAATCCAACAACAAGCACAGGCTGTGATAGAAAATGCACTAGATGAAGGCTATTCGGAGTAAGTAATGCAAAATGAATTAACAAAGAAAGAGCAACGTTTAATGCGCCACTGGTTTAGAAAAACCGATGAAAATACCATTGAAATAAAGGAAAAAAAATGGGGATTTGTTAAGGTCTTTTTTATAGCTCTAATTGTTGGTTGGATTTATTATGATTTTATTGATCCTCGTTATCAAGCACTTACCATACAAGAACTAAAATTTGCATTCCAACCTGAAAGTCGGTTTCAAAAAGAGTTTTCTAGGATAGAAGATGACAATAATCCTAATTATACAAGGTTTGGAGAAACTAAAAATGAATATATGGCTCGGATGTGGGAGCGTCATAAAGGAGATATTTGGATTGGTTATTTTGCTGTTGGTAAATATGTTCTTGTTTTGCTCTGTTTCCTTCGTCCGACCAAACGCCGAGTACGTTTCGACCGTAAGCGAGGTATTATTTATACTTACATTAATAACAAGTTTTATTTAACGGAAGTGAATAAACTTATGCGACCATTTCCGGAATATTTTGCTTTTATGGGCGGAATGGTTAGTTTTTGGGTACACCCATATCAACAAGCAAAATACTTTGCTAATGCAATTAGGGGCTCTCAGATAGTTGTTTCAGACTATACCATGTGGCTACCCATGATTTTTATGATGTTGCCGGGTATGTATCAACGCAGTAAAGGCGCAGTGCTTAAACGGTTTTTAGTGGAATTTATGAATCCCGATACGCCACCGGAGCGTATTGCAAGTATGATGAAAGCGTTGGAGACCCGCCCGAGTATTTGTGAATATCTCGAAAAGATTTTATTCGGTTGGATTGACGGTGGGTTATATTGCCGTAGGTTGCCGAAAGATGAAATATTAGAAAAAGAGATTGAACGCTATTTTGCCGAACAAGCCCCGCATATCGAGGCACTTCCTTCATTTGAAATGGGGAGTTATGAAGAAAGTTTGGAATTACAATGGAAATTCAAGAATATGAAAATTATTTCGGTGGAGGAGAATATTAAAGCGGGTTATGGGGTGATGCCTTGTCCGAATTTATATGCTTACCCGATTCGTTCATTACACCGTAATCGATTTGGTATTGCTTGGGGGAATGAGGCAGGGGATGTCGAGCAATTTCCTAAACCGGTGGGCAAATGGAAAAGTCGAAAACTAAAGAATAAGAAATAGTGATATTTTACCTAAAAATGCGGTTAACATTTTGAGTGTTTTTTTAAGAGTAAGAAACACCAAAAAAAAATGACCGCACTTTTGTTTTCACAAGGAACAGCAAAATCAGCCAAGGTTATTACCGTATTAGCTGTGCCGAATTTAGACGTACAGAGCCAACCACACATAATCTGGTCATTAACCTGTATCAATGGGGTTCAGCTCAAGCACAACCGATTAAACGGTTTTATGCAGGATCTTCCGGAGAGGTTACATTTTATCTTGCCGAAAATAATATTCATATCAAAGAGGTGCGTATTACTGCGGAGTTTACGGATAAGGAAGGCGGCACCTTTGAGGATGTCTATTTCAGCGAGGAGTTTGAAAATAAAACGAAAGAACTCCAACAACAAGCGCAAGCTGCAATGAAAAAAGCAATGGATGAAGGCTATTCGGAGTAAGTAATGCAAAATGAATTAACAAAGAAAGAACAACGCTTAATGCGCCGTTGGTTTAGAAAAACCGATTCAAATACTATCGAATTGAAAGAAAAACGTTGGGCGGCAGTTAAGATAGTGTTAGGAATAATTCTTATTGCGAGTATTTATTATAATTTCATAGATCCTCGCTACAAAGAAATGACTTGGCGTGATTTAGAATTAACTTTTCAACCGGATAAATGGGCAGAAAAACAATATGAATATGAAGTATCTGATGAAGATCCGAATGTAACAAGATGGGGAGAAAGCAAAGAAGAATTTCTTATATCGATGAAAGAACATCGAAGAGAGAAAGCCGGTTTGATTATTGGCTATATTTATTTTCTTACAAGCCTATATATTTTCTCTCTTGTTTATTTTCTTTGGCCTGCTAAACGTCGAGTACGTTTTGATCGTAAGCGAGGCATTATTTACACCTATGTGAATAACAATTTTTATTTAACCGAGGTTAATAAATTAATGCGTCCGTTACCCGAATATTTTGCATTTGTAGGTGGTGCATTATTTTTTTGGGTACATCCATATCAACAGGCAAAACATTTTGCTAATTTTAGAGGTGGCTCACAAATGATTGTGTCAGACCGCACCATGTGGCTACCGATGATTTTTATGATTTTTATGCTCTCCCCAAAAATGTACCAACATAGTAAAGGCGCTGTACTTAAACGCTTTTTAGTGGAGTTTATGAACCCGCATACGCCACCGGAACGCATTGCAAGTATGATGAAAGCACTGGAAACCCGTCCAAGTATTTTTGAATGCCTAGAAAAGATTTTATTTGGTTGGATAGACGGTGGCTTATACTGCCGTAAATTACCGAAAGACGAAGTGTTGGAAAAAGAAATTGAACGTTATTTTACCGAACAAGCCCCTCATATCACGGCACTTCCTGCATTTGAGATGGGAACCTATGAAGAAGGGATGAGATTAAAGTGGAAATTTAAAAATATGAAGATTATCTCGCAGGAGGAAAATATCAAAGCGGGCTATGGTATCGTACCCTGCCCTCAGTTATATGAATATCCGATTCTTTCATTACACTACAACCGATTCGGTATTGCTTGGGGAAATGAGGCAGGGGATGTCGAGCCTTGCGCTAAACCACCCAAACCAAATAAATGGAAAACTCAGAAACTCAAGTACAGGAATAAGAAATAGTTATATCTTATATAAAAATAAAAGTGCGGTTAAAATTTTGAGTGTTTTTGTAAGAGTAAGAAATACCGAGAAAAATGACCGCACTTTTGTTTTCACAAGGAACAGCAAAATCAGCCAAGGTTATTACCGTATTAGCTGTGCCGAATTTAGACGTACAGAGCCAACCACACATAATCTGGTCATTAACCTGTATCAATGGGGTTCAGCTCAAGCACAACCGATTAAACGGTTTTATGCAGGAGCTCCCAGTGAAGTCACATTTTATCTTGCCGAGAATAATATCCACATAGAAGATATTCGTATTATTGCGGAGTTTACGGATAAGGAAGGCGGCACCTTTGAGGATGTCTATTTCAGCGAGGAGTTTCAAAATAAAACGAAGGAAATCCAACAACAAGCACAGGCTGTGATGGAAAAAGCAATAGAAGAAGGTTATTCGGAGTAAATGATGCAAAACGAGTTAACAAAAAAAGAGCAGCGCCTAATGCGCCGCTGGTTTAGAAAAACTGATGAAAATACCATTGAATTGAAAGAAAAACGCTGGGCGGCTGTAAAAATTGTCTTAATTATATTGGCAATAACTGCTATTTATTACAATTTTATTGATCCTCGCTACACAAATATGACCAAAACTCATATTTATGCAGCATTCCTACCCGAGGTGTGGTCTGAAAGAGAATATTCTAAAGTGGTCTCTATTTCAAACCCTAATGTTACTCGCTGGGGAGAACCTAAAGAGGTATATATACTTGAGGCTGATGAAACCCGTAAAGAAGAAAGATGGTGGGGGTACATCACTGTTGGCAAATATATTCTCTTTCTCATCTACTGCCTCTGGCCAACCAAACGTAGAGTCCGTTTTGACCGCAAACGAGGCATTATTTACACCTATGTGAATAACAAATTTTATTTAACCGAAGTTAATAAATTAATGCGTCCATTACCCGAATATTTTGCATTTGTAGGTGGTGCATTATTTTTTTGGGTACACCCATATCAACAAGCAAAACATTTTGCTAATTTTAGAGGCGGCTCACAAATGATTGTGTCAGACCGCACCATGTGGCTACCGATGATTTTTATGATTTTTATGCTCTCCCCAAAAATGTACCAACATAGTAAAGGCGCGGTGCTTAAACGCTTTTTAGTGGAGTTTATGAACCCGCATACGCCACCGGAACGCATTGCAAGCATGATGAAAGCACTGGAAACCCGCCCGAGTATTTTTGAATACCTAGAAAAGATTTTATTCGGTTGGATAGACGGTGGGTTATATTGCCGTAGGTTGCCGAAAGATGAAATATTAGAAAAAGAGATTGAACGCTATTTTGCCGAACAAGCACCGCATATTAAGGCACTTCCTTCATTTGAAATGGGAACCTATGAAGAAGGGATGAGATTAAAGTGGAAATTCAAAAATATGAAGATTATTTCGGTGGAGGAGAATATCAAAGCGGGCTATGGTATCGTACCCTGCCCTCAGTTATATGAATATCCGATTCTTTCATTACACTACAACCGATTTGGTATTGCTTGGGGAAATGAGGCAAGAGATGTAGAGCCTTGTGCTAAACCACCCAAACCAAATAAATGGAAAACTCAGAAACTCAAGTACAGGAATAAGAAATAGTTATCCTATCTAAATTAACTCTTGGTAAAAGTGCGGTTAAAATTTTGAGTGTTTTTGTAACGGTAAGAAATACCAAGAAAAATGACCGCACTTTTGTTTTCACAAGGAACAGCAAAATCAGCCAAGGTTATTATCGCATTCGCTGTGCCGAATTTAGACACACCGAGCCGACTACTCATAATTTGGTGATTAACCTGTATCAATGGGGATCCGCTCAGGCACAGCCGATTAAACGGTTTTATGCAGGATCTTCCGGAGAGGTTACATTCTATCTTGCCGAAAATAATATTCATATCAAAGAGGTGCGTATTGTTGCGGAGTTTACCGATAAGGAAGGCGGCACCTTTGAGGATGTCTATTTCAGCGAGGAGTTTCAAAATAAAACGAAGGAAATTCAACAACGAGCCCAAGCCGCAATGGAAAAAGCAATAGAGGAAGGTTATTCGGAGTAAATGATGCAAAACGAGTTAACAAAGAAAGAGCAGCGTTTAATGCGCCGTTGGTTTAGAAAAACCGATGAAAATACCATTGAAATAACGGAAAAAAAATGGGGATTTGTTAAGGTCTTTTTTATAGCTCTAATTATTGGTTGGGTTTACTATGATTTTATTGATCCTCGTTATCAAGAAATGACAAAAACTCAGATTTATGCTGCATTTCAACCAACAGTGTGGTTTGAAAGGGAATATTCTAAAGTCGTATCAATTTCCGATCCTAATGTTACTCGTTGGGGGGATCCAAAAGAAGTATATATATTTGAAGCTGATAAAACTCGAAAAGAGGAACAGTGGTGGGGCTATTTTACTATTGGTAAATATGTTCTTGTCTTGCTCTGTTTCCTTCGTCCGACCAAACGCCGAGTACGTTTCGACCGTAAGCGAGGTATTATTTATACTTACATTAATAACAAGTTTTATTTAACGGAAGTGAATAAACTTATGCGACCATTTCCGGAATATTTTGCTTTTATGGGTGGAATGGTTAGTTTTTGGGTACACCCATATCAACAAGCAAAATACTTTGCTAATGCAATTAGGGGCTCTCAGATAGTTGTTTCAGACTATACCATGTGGCTACCCATGATTTTTATGATGTTCCCGGGAATGTATCAACGCAGTAAAGGCGTGGTGCTTAAACGGTTTTTAGTGGAGTTTATGAATCCCGATACGCCACCGGAACAGATTGCAAGCATGATGAAAGCGTTGGAGACCCGCCCGAGTATTTTTGAATATCTCGAAAAGATTTTATTTGGTTGGATTGACGGTGGGTTATATTGTCGTAGGTTGCCGAAAGATGAAATATTAGAAAAAGAGATTGAACGCTATTTTGCCGAACAAGCCCCGCATATCAAGGCACTTCCTTCATTTGAAATGGGAAGTTATGAAGAAAGTTTGGAATTACAATGGAAATTCAAGAATATGAAAATTATTTCGGTGGAGGAGAATATTAAAGCGGGTTATGGGGTGATGCCTTGTCCGAATTTATATGCCTACCCGATTCGTTCATTACACCGTAATCGATTTGGTATTGCTTGGGGGAATGAGGCAGGGGATGTTGAGCAGTTTCCTAAATCAGTGGGCAAATGGAAAAGTCGAAAACTAAAGAATAAGAAATAGTGATATTTTACCTAAAAGTGCGGTTAAAAATGACCGCACTTTTTTAATGTTCCGGCTGGAAAGAAATATAAAAATTCATCTAATTTTAACGACTATGAGTTAAAAATAAGTTATAGTGCATGGGCTTTATTAATGTATTACCAAAGTAAACATGTTCGATATTTATAAAAATTATTTAAACTCATGAGGAGAATCTCTTATGTCTAGTTGGTCGGAAGGCTATGTTAGCGATATAAACTACACTTTTGGCTATTATTCGGAACTTAATCCCAATAATGCCATTGTTCCTTTTTTAATGGCGGGGATTGCGTTACCGGAATCAATTTCAACTTCTCAATATAACGCTTGTGAGCTAGGGTTTGGGCAAGGTATATCGGTTAATGTACATGCGACAGCCGGTCATGCTAAATGGTATGCAACGGATTTTAATCCATCTCAAGCCAATTTTGCCTGTTATCTTTCTGAGGTGGCAAATAATGGCGCATTAATTGCTGATCAAGGGTTTAATGAATTTTGCAAACGTGATGATTTACCGGAATTTGATTTTATCGGTTTGCATGGTATCTGGTCTTGGATTTCTGATGAAAATCGTACCATTGTTGTGGATTTTATTCGCCGTAAACTCAAAGTCGGGGGCATTTTATATATCAGTTATAACACCTTACCGGGCTGGTCTGCGCCATCGCCGGTACGTCATTTATTGCTTCAACATCATAATACAATGACTGCACATTCTAATAGTCGCCAACAAAATATTAAGGATAGTATAGAGTTTGTTGGTAAAGTATTTGCTCAAAGCCCCAATCTAACACAAAAATCACCGGAATTACTTTCTCGAGTAGAACGACTTAAAAATAGTGATCCACATTATGTAGCTCACGAATATCTGAATAAAGACTGGCAACCGATGTATTTTGCCGATATGCAAAAATGGTTAGAATCCGCCAAATTGACTTTCGCTTGTTCCAGTAACTATTTAGACGATTTTAACGAAACCCTCTATAACCAAGAACAACGAGAGTTTATGGCTGGTTTTAGTGCCCCATCATTTGCTCAAACGGTTAAAGACTTTATCTTAAATAAACAATTCCGCAAAGATTTTTGGGTAAAAGGCGCACGTCGATTAAATGGTTATGAGCAAAAAGAGGCATGGAAAAAATTGCGTGTCTTGCTACATACTCCTCGTAAGCAAATTGAAATGAAAGCCTCAAGCCATTTGACAGTTGATTTGAATGTGGATTTATTTAATCCCATACTGGATATTCTGCATGATCATAAAGTCCACTTGGTTAAAGATATTGTTGAAGCACTAAAAGGTCGTTTTAATGAAATGGATATTTTTACGGTTTTAGCTATCCTTGCCGGTAAAAATAATTTGGCGGTAGTACAATCGGACGACGCAATTGAGCAATCGCGCCCGCATTGTACAGCATTTAATCGCTATGTCTTGGAACAATCCCGTTCTTCGCAATTTAATATTAACTATCTTGCCAGCCCGGTTACCGGCGGTGCATACAATCTTGATATGGTACAACGTTGGTTTTTACTTGCCCATATTGAGGGGCTTACGAAGAAAGAACAATTGGATTTCGCTTGGAGTTTATTAAAAGAAAACGGTTTGTTTATGGCAGAAGAGGGGAAAACCTTGGAAAAGGATGAGGAAGGAAAAGCCAGAATGGAAAGAATCTACAATGGATTTGTAGAAAATCAACTGCCACAGTTAAAATGTTTAGGGATTATCTAAATTAACTAAAAATGACATTAATAGCTTAATATTTTTTATTAAGGATGAAATAAAGCCCGATCTTGTTGAAAGTATCGGGCTTTAAATATATTTCTGATTATAGAAACATTTTATGGAAATTAAATGGGCACCAAAAGTGCCTTTATTCATATAAAGTGCGGTCAAAATTTGATTACTTTTCCGCTTTATCCGATGTTTCTTTTTTAAACCCGGATTCTACATTGCTCATATCAGGTAACTGGTGGGCAATACCTTTATGACAGTCAATACAGGTTTTTCCCTCTGTTTTGATTTTCTCGTGCATTTTTGCCGCAACAGGGCGTTGTTCATTGAAATTCATTCGATCCACATTATGACAATTACGGCATTCTTGGGAATCGTTGGCTTTCATTCGTGCCCATTCGTTTTGAGCCATGGCTAAACGATGTTGATTAAATTTTTCCAGTGTATCCACTTTGCCGGTGTAATGGGCATAGACTTCTTTTGCCGCAATGATTTTACGTTTCATCTTTGGCCCGAATTCGTGTGGTACGTGGCAATCCGGACAACTTGCTCCCACACCGGTACGAGTTTGGTAATGCACGCTGTGGAGATATTCGGGATAGGCATCATTCATATGGCAACTTGCGCAGAATTGTTCGGTATTCGTTTTCTCTAAACCATAATTGAACCCTACCCAAGATAAAATGCCGCCAATGAAAGCAAGGCTAATGATTGTTCCCACCGCAAGGCGGCTCGGTTTACGAAACCAATGCCAAAAGCGTACGATGAAATTTGGTTTTTTCTCTGACATAATTCTTCCTTATTAGTTACCGTAGCCTTTCATCGGTTTGAAATCGTTTGGCACAATAGGATCGACATTTGATTGAGAAACGTGGCATTGTAAGCAAAAATAACGGCGCGGTGATGAGCTGGAGCCAATGTTTCCGTCACGATCCATAAAGTGTGTCGGACTGATTCGGGTTGCCCCGCTTAAACGTGAATTTTCAGGGCTATGACAGTTTAAGCATTGATTCACATTTTTTGTCACTTGATAGTTAGCCACACTATGCGGCACCATTGGGGGTTGGTTCACATAATTTAATGCCTGTAAGTCACTGTTACGTGGCGCAGTGTGAAATGCCGGTGCAATATTTTCCGGTGATTGGGTTAAATCTTTACCTATTGATTTAACGTCATTTGCCATTAAATAACCGGCAAAAAGTGCGGTCATTAATCCCACTAAAATTTTAGATACCTGATTGGTCATTTTAATCACTCCCCTGAATGATTGAATCGAGTTGAAAATTTGAAAACTTTTTCAGCGCAAACATCAATACAACGTCCGCAGCTGATGCAATCTTTCGAAAGCACAAGTAGGCTTTCGTCTTTTTTTCCGTGTAAAGGTGAACGTAACACTTGTGCTTCCGGACAGACGTTATAGCAATCCATACAGTTGTCACATTTGCTGCGATCAACGACTTTAATTCGGAGAATACTTTTGGCACCAATAATACCGTAAGCCGCCCCGATTGGGCATAAATGTCCGCACCAACCGTGTTCGACAATCAACAAATCAAAAAGAAAAATTACTACAATTAACCAAGTTGTCGCGCCAAGTCCAAAGACAAAAGCACGCCCTAGTGCCGCAACGGGGTTAATCCACTCCCACAGTAGCATTCCGCTTGCCGCACTGCCGACTAAAATCATCGCTAAAATACCGTAGCGTAGCCCTCGTGAGAGTTTTGCCGTTTGGCGAATACCGAGTTTACGGCGTAACCATGCTCCGGTATCAGTCACGACATTTAGCGGACAGACCCAACCACAAAAAACTTTACTTCCCAGTACTGCGTAGCAAAGTACAATAATTGCAGCGCCGATTAGTGTCAGTACATCGGGCAAATGGCCTGTCGCGAGGCTTTCTGCTGTAATTAAAGGATCACTTAAAGGAATCGTATCGAACAACAGACTACCACTGTAATTACCTTTTAAGATCCATACCCCTAAATAAGGACCGCTTAAAAACATCGCCAGAATGCTGAATTGGCTTAAACGTCGCCAAAATAAAAAGCGGTTGGCATACCACCATCCCCATTTTTGGCGGGCTTCTCTGCCGGCATGTTTAGGTGCATTTGCTGCCATTATTTGGTGACCTCTAAAATTGGTGCCAAAACAGGTTCTGCCGGATCAGGGATCGCTGTAGCCTCCGGTGTGCGGGCAGGTAAAGAAATAATATCTTTCGGTGCAAGAGAATGACCGGCTTTTTCCTTTTCTTCCCAACTTAAGCGATAGTGTTTACCCAACATTCCTTTTGCAAGCTCCATCGGTAAAACCTTAATCGCCGCTTCTTCCAACACACAGGCTTGTTCGCATTTGCCACAACCGGTGCAGGCATCGGAATGCACTGTCGGAATGAATAACGCATGTTTATCCGAACGAGGATTATGTTGTTTTTCCAACGTAATCGCTTTGTCAATTAACGGGCAAACCCGATAGCATACATCACAGCGTAAACCTTGCCAGTTCAAGCAGGTTTCGTGATCCAACAACACGGATAACCCCATACGGGATTCGTTGATATCCGTTGCATTGCGGTCTAACGCTCCGCTTGGACAAGCGTGTGCGCACGGAATATCGGGACACATTTCACAGGGCTTATTGCGTGCAATGAAGTATGGCGTCCCAGCTTCTAGCGGTGATAGTAGCGATGCCAGATGTAACATATCGTAAGGGCAAGCCTGTACGCATTGACCACAGCGGATACAAGCCGCAGAAAATGCTTTCGCGTCTTGCAAGGCAAACGGTGGACGTAGCGCGACACCTTCACGGGCTAAGCTTTGATTTTGTTGTAACCCCAGCAAAATTCCTATGCCAACAAGACCACCCGCTGTTCGGGTAGTTTCTTTTAGAAAGCGTCGGCGTTCAGGATTTAGCGTGGTTTTTTTCATTTTCTCTTTAAATATTGATCGCACTTTTAATAGGAAATGAATATTTCATTTCCTATTCTAGTGACAAGTGCGGTTGTTTTTTATGTCGTTTTTATGCAGCCTTTTCCACTTTTACCGCACATTTTTTGAAGTCGGTTTCTTTTGAAATCGGGTCTGTTGCATCGAGTGTCAATGCATTGGCAAGCTGACCTGCATCAAAGAACGTGGTATAAACTAAACCGCGAGGCGGTTTGTTACGTCCGCGTGTGTCTAAATAAGAAATCATCTCGCCACGGCGTGATGAGATTTTGATTTTATCCCCATGACGTAACCCTCGGACCTCCGCATCTAACGGGTTCATCCACACTAAGTTATTTGGGAATGAACGGTGTAATTCAGGGACACGACGGGTCATGGTACCGGTGTGCCAGTGTTCAAGCACACGACCGGTTGATAACCATAAATCGTATTCTTGATCCGGTGATTCTGCCGGCGGCTCATAAGGCACGGCAAGGATAATCGCTTTTTTATCCGGATAGCCGTAAAACGCTACGCCTTCCCCTTCTTTGACATAAGGATCGTAACCTTCACGATAACGCCATAAGGTTTCTTTGCCATCTACTACCGGCCAACGTAATCCACGGGCTTTATGGTACATATCAAACGGTGCTAAATCATGACCGTGACCTCGACCAAATTCGGCGTATTCTTCAAATAATCCTTTGTGTACGTAGTAACCAAAATGCTCTGATTCGTCGTTTAATTGCCCTTCGGTGAGCTCACTTAGTGGGAATTTATCCACTTGCCCGTTTTTGAATAGCACTTCATATAATGTTTTTCCGCGGTATTCCGGCATTTGTGCAAGCAATTCTTCTGTCCACATTTCATCTGTTGTGAAGTATTTGGCAAATTCCATTAATTGCCACAAGTCGGATTTCGCTTCTCCCGGCGCTTTCACTTGTTGACGCCAGAATTGAGTGCGACGCTCTGCATTACCGTATGCCCCCTCTTTTTCCACCCACATTGCCGTTGGAAGAATTAAATCGGCGGATAACGCAGAAACCGTTGGATAAGGATCGGAAACTACGACGAAGTTACCTTCTTTACGCCAGCCGGGCAAACGATCCGCATTGATATTTGGCCCCGCTTGCATATTGTTGTTACACATTTGCCATAATACGTTCATTTTACCATCGTGCATTGCACGATCTTGGGCGATAGTATCCAAACCGACTTTTTCGGAAATGGTCCCTTTTGGTAGTTTCCAAATACGTTCTGCCGTTTCACGGTGTTTTGGATTGGTTACCACTAAATCGGCAGGCAAACGGTGTGGGAAAGAACCCACCTCACGTGCCGTACCGCAGGCGGAAGGTTGACCGGTTAAAGAGAACGGACCACAGCCCGGGATTGAAATTTTACCGGTTAGCAAATGAATGTTATAGATTAGATGGTTTGCCCAAACACCACGGGTGTGTTGGTTAAAGCCCATTGTCCAGAAAGAGACCACTTTTTTCTTCGGATCCGCATAAAGTTTAGCTAAATGCTCAAGTTGATCTTTAGGAACACCAGATAATTCATGGACTTTGTCTAACGTATATTCGGAAACAAGTTGTTTTAATTCTTCAAATGAAGAATCGTGCATTTTGCCCGCAGTTTTACGGTTAGTGTCTTTCTCTAACGGGTTTTCAGGACGTAAACCGTAACCGATATTGGTTTCGCCACGTTTAAATTTAGTATGTTTATTAACAAAATCCCAATTAATCGCATCATTTTGAATAAGATAATTGATGATGTAGTTCATAATGGCTAAATCGGTTTGCGGTGTAAATACCAAACCGTGATCGGCAAGCTCAAAACTACGATGTTCAAAAGTGGAAAGTACGGCAACTTTCACATCAGGATTCGAAATGCGGCGATCCGTAATACGAGACCACAAGATTGGGTGCATCTCTGCCATATTGGAACCCCAAAGTACAAACGCATCGGCACGTTCGATATCATCATAGCAACCCATTGGTTCATCCATGCCGAAGGTACGCATAAATGCAACAGCCGCAGATGCCATACAGTGACGGGCATTCGGATCAACGTTATTAGAACGGAAACCGGCTTTCCAAAGTTTGTTTTTGGCATAGCCTTCCCAAATAGTAGATTGACCGGAACTGAACATTCCCACCGCATTTTGACCATTTTTCTTAAAGGCTTCTTTGAATTTTTCCGCCATGGTTTTGAATGCCACATCCCAAGAAACAGGGGTAAAATCCCCATTCTTGTCGTATTTTCCGTTGGTCATACGCAACATAGGTTGCGTAACGCGATCTTTACCGTACATAATTTTCGGTAAGAAGTAACCTTTAATACAGTTTAAACCACGGTTTACTTCTGCATCCGGATCACCTTGTGACGCCACAACACGTCCATCTTTCGTACCCACTAATACGGCACAGCCGGTACCACAAAAACGGCATACGGCTTTATCCCATTTAATTTCGGATTCTGCCGCAACCACATTTTTGACCGGGATGGTTAATCCCGCCGCCGTTGCCGCTGCCATAGCCGCATTGGCTTTCATAAAATCTCGACGACTTAAACTCATCGCATTTCCCCCACGTTAAACATTGATTTTAAAAAATTATTGCTTTTGTTCGTCTTGTTCGTGATACACCAACGACACATTAATCACGCCGTCAATATCTTTCACGCTTTCCATATTATCAAGCAAAATATGTTGATCGTACGATTGCATTACCACGACCATTTTCCCCATTTTTTCATCAATGGTTGGAATTTCGGTATGCGCAATCGCTAAAAGTGCGATCTGAATTGCCGCCATTTTTTCCGGATTTCCTTGCACGATCAGTCCGACTACATGCCAATCCTGTATATTTTTATCTATTAAGTTTTCTTTATTCATTGCGTTTTAGATGATTGAGTTTTATGGCATTAACAGGGCAGTTTTGCAAACAAGCTCCACAGCCATTACAAGTATCTATGTTTACAAAAGGTTGTGCCACTCTACCCACTTGGAAATGAAAAGAAATGACGCTCACAGGACAGTTGTCTTGACATGAGCGGCATTCAATGCCCCGTTGCGTTAAACAATTCGTACTGATTTCGGCTTTATGTGCCCAAGGTTGTTCATTTGAGGGACGGAAAATCGGTTGTTGACAAATTTCAACGCATTTTCTACAAAAAGTACATTCACCGTTCTCAAACTGAACTTTCGGAAAACCGCCGTCACCTTTCACTAAAATTTTAGTTTCGCAAACCGACAGACAGCCGTCACAGCGCGTACATTGTTCAATAAATTCATTATTGGAGACGGCCCATGGCGGGCGAATTCCTTCAAACCCTTGTTTTTGTTCGTTTTCAGTGTGTAATGATGTTAAAAATTTACCTCGTAAAAATTGCCTGCGGGGTAAGTTTTCAATACTCATTCGGTTTGCCTTTGTGGATAGTTATATACCTGACTTTGGATAGTGAATTATCTAATTGTGATCGCAAGATATAAACTACCAAAAAGAGGTAGATTGATAAAGACTTGAACTTTTGTTGTGTTAGATCAATAAAATGATTTTACTCATTGATTTTATTATAAATATTTTATAACAGTAAGCCATATTTTTTTATATTCCCTAGCAACAAGTAATCAGTTTTAGGAACGCATAAAAATATATTCAAATTAATTTAAATAATAATAATTCTTATTGACGGTGATAAGATAAACTTTTAGAATCACACCGAATAATAAATCTACCTCTATGGAGAAAGTCCAATGAAAAAATCCCTTACTACTATTGCGTTATCTCTTTCTGCACTATTTTCAACTTCTGCGTTTGCGACAGAGGAAGTTAATGTTTATTCCTATCGTCAACCTTACCTTATTGAACCGATGCTTAAAGAATTTGAGAAAGAAACCGGTATTAAAGTTAATGTAATTTTTGCCGATAAAGGTTTAGTTGAACGTGTGAAACAAGAAGGTGAATTAAGCCCAGCGGATGTACTATTAACAGTGGATATTTCACGAGTGATGCAAATCGTCAATGAAGGTTTGGCACAACCGTTTACCTCTAAAATTTTAGATGAAAACATTCCGGCACAATATCGTGATACTGAAGGGAAGTGGTACGGTTTAACGACACGTGCCCGTGTTATTTATTCTTCAAAAGAGCGTGTAGGTAAATTACCGGCGGATTTCAATTATTTTGATTTAGCCAAACCTGAATTAAAAGGTAAAGTATGCGTACGTTCAGGTAAAAATTCATACAATGTTTCACTTTTTGCTTCAATGATTGAACATTACGGTGAAGCAAAAACTAAAGCTTTTTTAGAAGGTTTAAAAGCAAATCTTGCTCAAAAACCTCAAGGTGGTGACCGTGATCAAGTCAAAGCAATTAAAGAAGGAATTTGCGATTACTCCCTTGGTAACAGTTATTACTACGGTAAAATGTTAGATGATGAGAAGCAAAAAGCATGGGCTGAAGCGGCAGTGATTAATTTCCCGGCCGGTGAGTATGGTACACATGTTAATATTAGTGGCGTAGCCTTGGCGAAACACTCGCCAAATAAAGCAAACGCAGTAAAATTAGTTGAGTATCTAAGCGGTGAAAAAGCCCAAAAACTTTATGCTAAGCTCAATCATGAATATCCGGTGAAAGCAGGTGTAGAACCTTCCGAGTTAGTGAAAGGCTGGGGAACGTTTACAGCGGATACGATAAAATTAGAAACTATCGCTAAAAATTATGAAAAAGCACTAAAATTAGTCGATGAGGTGAAATTTGATGAGTTTTAATCGCTAGTATTTTTTACTAAGTAAAATAACGGGCTTGAGCAAGCGATAGATTTTATCTAACATTTGTTGAAGCTCGTTTTGTGTCTAGAATATATAATCCTGTTTCAAGTCAAATAATTTTTAGGCTCTTCGGCAAACGTCTGATTTTTTACATTAATATAATTAAATGAAACACCATCTTTCTTGGAAATTATCTGCAATTTTGACCGCTCTTTTGGTTTTGCTACCGTTGTTAGCGATTGTTTATCATGCGTCAAGTGGTGAAATGGATAATCTTGTTCATTTTTGGAATACCATGCTTGGGAGCTATGTCATTAACTCCGTTTTATTGGTGGTCGGTACTGTCGCCTTGGCATTATTTTTTGCGTTGCCTTCAGCTTGGTTGGTTGCCAATTTTCAATTTTGGGGACAACGCACATTGCAATGGTTACTTTGCCTTCCTCTTGCTATGCCTGCTTACTTGATTGCCTATCTTTACACTGATTTACTTGATTATTCCGGGGGATTTCAGTCTTTACTGCGTGATATTTTTGGTTGGCAAACTCCTAGAGATTACTGGTTTCCACAAATTCGTACACTTTACGGTGCTTGTTTTGTTCTCGCTTTAGTATTGTATCCCTATATTTTTTTGCTTGTACGTGTCGCATTTTTAGAACAATCCGAAAACCTACAACACAGTGCCAAAATGCTTGGCGCCACGCCGAGTCAAATTTTCCGTCGCATTACTTTTCCGCTTATTCGCCCTGCTATTGCGGTAGGAATGGCGTTAGTGGCAATGGAAACGCTAGGTGACTTTGGTACGGTTGCCTATTTCGCCGTACCGACACTTACAACTGCAATTTATGATTCTTGGCTCAGCTTCCACGATTTAGGCACGGCAAGCCGTATTTCAATTTTTATGCTGATGATGATTTTCTTATTCATCAGCCTTGAGCAGTACAGTCGCCGTAAACAAAAAAGTTATCAACGTGGTTATGAAAAGAAAACACATTTGAAAACCTTAACAGGCTGGCGTAATGCTTTAGCGTTAGCCTGGTGTTGGGGGTTATTAGCTATCGCGTTTTTTATTCCCTTTGGTCGGTTAATTTTTTGGTCAATGGAGTATTTTGAACAGTCATGGAATTTAGATTTTGTGAAGTTTGCTGCAAATAGTTTGAAAGTATCATCTATTGCTGCGATCACAACTGTTTGTGTCGCACTTCTATTGCATTTTGCCCACAGGCTTTCTAAGGAGAATAGGTGCTTTAGTAAAATGACCCGATTATCGCTCGGTTTATCCGGTTTTGGTTATGCTATTCCGGGCACTGTGTTGGCTATCGGCTTGCTTTCTCCTCTTACCTTTGCCGATCATCAATTACACGGTTTACTTAAATCACTAGAGTTAAAAGCGGTCGGATTGATTTTTTCCGGCTCATTGTTTGCTTTAGTACTGGCTTATACTATTCGTTTTTTAGCTATGGCAATTGGCACTTTAGGCGCTTGTCTCGAACGAATTTCCCCTACGTTGGATATGGCAAGTCGAAGCATGGGAAAAACAGGGGTTGCTATGTTTAAAAATGTTCATATTCCTTTGATTTCCAAGGGAATGATTACGGCAATATTGATGGTTTTTATTGAAAGTATGAAAGAACTCAATGCGTCATTATTACTCCGACCATTTAATTTTGATACCTTGGCTACCTACGTTTTTACTTTTACCTCGGATGAACAGTTGGAGCGCGCAGCCTTGCCTGCTATCGTATTAGTGCTGGTAGGGTTGATTCCCGTGATTTGGCTGACTCGTTCACTAATTTCGCAATCACAAAAAGAGCGTTAAATGAAATTACTTGAAGTTCAGCAACTTAGCTGTCAGTTTGAACAAAATCAGATTTTAAAAAATCTTGAGCTTGACGTCGCAGAAAATGAAATTGTTTGCTTACTTGGGGCGAGCGGTTGTGGTAAAACAACATTACTTAAAGCGATAGCCGGATTAATTCCCACTACACAAGGCATAATAAAATTAGCGGGCAGGGTAGTTAATCAAATCCCTGTAGAACAACGTCAAATCGGTTTAATTTTTCAGGATTATGCTCTTTTCCCACATCTAACCGTTGCGGACAATATTCAGTTTGGCTTAACTAAGTTAGCAAAAAATGAGCGACAAACCATTATGCAACAAATGCTTAACGTGGTGAAATTAGAGGGATTTGAACAACGTTTTCCCCACGAATTATCAGGTGGGCAGCAACAAAGAGTTGCCGTCGCCAGAGCCTTGGCTTGTCAGCCAACCTTGCTTTTGCTGGACGAGCCTTTTTCTAACATTGATAGCCAAACAAGATATTCAATGATCCAAGAGATCAAACAGATACTAAAAAGTCAAAAAGTCCCTGCGATTTTTGTTACGCACAGTAAAGAGGAGGCTTTTGCTTTTGCCGATAAAATTGCGGTTATGGATCAAGGAAGAATTATGCAAATTGGCACGCCAAACCGACTTTATCATCAACCAATCAACCATTTTGTTGCTGATTTTCTCGGTACTACAAACTATTTATCTTGTGAAATTTATGCTGATCGGCGTTTCAAAAGCTCAATCGGTACTTATTGTTTGCCTTCTGAAACGGAATACGCTGAAGGTAATTATCAATGGCTTCTTCGTCCTGAACAGATCCTTATTAAACTTGACAATACAGGACAAGGTAAGATTATTAATAAACTTTTTTTAGGGCAATACTATCGTTATCAAATTGCAATAAACGGTATTCATCTTACCGCTTACCAAATTGCAGATTTACCTCTGCAATCAGCGGTGAGTATTGATCTTCATTGTCAAGAATTTGTCTTTTTCCCCAGTGAATAAAGTATTAAGCTGAAATCAACATATCGATGACAAACTTGGTTTTATCGTGAATGCTAGTGTAATAATGTTAGATAAACGAATCATAAAAAACAGCATGAAAATAATGCTTTCCTATGCTGTTTTTTTATTGTGAAAAATTTAAGCTTTTGATGCAGGGTATTCCCACCAAATATCAAATAATTCACTGATTTCAATCTGTTGTAATCCGTTGGCTTCTAGCCATTTTTTCACGGTTTCACGGTGGCTTTCATCACATTTACCGATTTTCTCTAAGCAAACTAAGCCTTCCCAATGTAAGTAGCCGCTGCCTTCATAAGCCAAACCGTTTGGTTGAATGACTTCCTCAATA
This sequence comes from Rodentibacter genomosp. 2, assembly GCA_001999425.1. Lineage (GTDB taxonomy): Bacteria > Pseudomonadota > Gammaproteobacteria > Enterobacterales > Pasteurellaceae > Rodentibacter. The sequence goes on from MLHP01000042.1 coordinate 22,118, forward strand.
AAACGATCAATAATTTCATCAACGGTTTCGATTGAAGTACCTTCAGCAAACTGAAAGTTTACTAGAAATCCTAACTCTTGGAATTCCGCAAGATGGAGTTTCTTACGTTGGCGTTGATTGTAGGATTTAGACATATTGTTCTCCTGTTTTTGTTAGTGGTAAGGATAAATCGGTTTATTTATATTAGATTTTGTGGCTAAAAACACTAAACCTAAACAAAAATATATATTTTCAATGAGTTAAACATTGTTTTTAACGAAAAATAAATCCCACACACCATGTCCTAATCGATGCCCACGGGCTTCAAATTTTGTTAGCGGACGAAAATCCGGGCGGGGAATATAATCTTTGGTTGCTGAGGTATTCACTAAATTCGTATTGGATTGTAGCACGTCCAACATTTGCTCTGCATAGTTTTCCCAGTCCGTTGCCATATGGATAAAACCATTTTTGTCGAGTTTTTTTACCACTTGTTCTACAAAGTGCGGTTGAACGATACGGCGTTTATGGTGTTTTGCTTTGTGCCAAGGATCAGGGAAGAATAATTGAAGACCACTAAGCGCACCATCTGCAATACTATCGCGTAAAATTTCGGTAGCATCCTGACAAATTACGCGAAGATTTTTTACCCCTTTTTCCACCGCATAAGCAACACAAGCCCCGACACCGGGAGTATGTACTTCAATGCCAAGATAATTTTTATCAGGATTTGTAACAGCCATATCGACAAGGGATTTTCCCATGCCAAAACCAATTTCTAAGATCACCGGATTAGCATTGCCGTAAATTTTTACAAAATTGAAAGGGGTAGTTTGATAGTCTAATCCTAATTCCCCCCAATGATCGTTCATCATCGATTTTTGAAAGTCGCTCAAACGCCCGGTTCGTAATACAAAACTACGTACTTTGCGTTTGTAGCGACCGTCTTCGGTAAATTCTGCGGTTTCTACGGTTTTACGTTTTTGATCGGCAAAAGTCTGTGTCATTACTTCTGAATTGAAAAATAAGTTGGTAAAAATTGGCGGTGATTATACATGAAATCGAACGCTTTTCCCGTATAATAAGCCAAATTTTTTCCCAAGAGTTGTTATGAAAATTGTTCGAGTTGCACTTGCCGTGCCGCTTCCCCGTTTATTTGATTATCTTGCGCCTGACGACACGGCATTGGTTGTGGGCGCACGCGTGCTTGTTCCTTTTGGAACACAAAAACGGGTTGCGATAGTCGTGATGTTCCCTACCGAATCCGATGTGGAGGAGGATAAACTAAAGGAAATCATTGCACCTTTGGATAGGGTATCTTTATTTTCTTCGGTGACATTGGATTGGCTGTACTGGGCGGCAAATTACTATCAAGCGCCGGTGGGGGAAGTATTATTTCAAGCCTTGCCGGTGAAATTACGCAACGGTGAAAATGTGGTGAAAAATGACCGCACTTTTTGGCGTATCACGGAGGAGGGAACAAATGCGCTGTTGAACGGTGAATTAAAGCGTTCCAAAAAGCAGACTGAAGCCCTGCGCTGTTTGTTGGAAAATGATTTAGAAAAAGGAAATAATGATTTTACTCCGGCCGTTTGGTCAGCCTTAAAAAGTAAAAATTTTGTCCAAGCGATCCGAGTTCAACAAGAACAAAAAAGTTGGCAAGCCATTTTGCATGATAAACCTTTAGTGAATGTTAATAATCGTCTTACTTTAAATAAACAGCAAGCCTTAGCTTTTAGCCAATTAATGTTTCAGCGTGAGTTTAATGTCTGGTTGTTGGAGGGAGTGACGGGTTCTGGTAAGACGGAAATTTATCTGCAATATATTGAGGAAATATTGAAATCCGGTAAGCAGGTGCTTGTGCTTGTACCGGAAATCGGTTTGACACCTCAAACGGTGCAGCGTTTTAACGCGCGTTTTAATGTGGAAATTGATGTTTTGCATTCTCATTTGAACGATACCCAACGATTGAATGTGTGGGAACGTGCGAGAACGGGGCAAAGTGCCGTAGTTATTGGCACAAGATCAGCATTATTTACACAATTTGCCAATCTGGGTGCAATTATTTTGGACGAAGAACATGATGGTTCTTTTAAACAACAAGACGGTTGGCGTTATCATACCCGTGATTTAGCCATTGTGTTGGCTCGAAAATTAGCGATTCCCGTACTGATGGGGTCGGCGACACCCAGTTTAGAAAGTATTAACAATGTGCAAAATGGTAAATATAAACATTTGACATTGTCAAAAAGAGCGGGAAATGCGACCGCACTTCGCCAGTTTGTGATCGATTTAAAAAATCAACGCGTACAAAATGGCTTGTCCAAACCACTTTTGGAACGAATGAAAAACCACCTTGAAAAAGGCAATCAGGTCTTGTTATTTCTAAATCGTCGCGGATTTGCACCGGTTTTACTTTGCCATGAATGCGGTTGGATTGCACAATGTCCGCATTGTGAAAAACCTTATACCTATCATCAATATCAGCGTGCCTTGCGTTGCCACCATTGCGGATCACAAAAGGTCATTCCTCGTCAATGTGATCATTGTGGTTCTACGCATCTCGTTACAACCGGACTTGGTACGGAACAGTTAGAGGAAACGTTAAAAGCGCAATTTCCTGATTATTCTGTGGCAAGAATTGATCGCGACAGCACGGCCCGTAAAGGCAAATTGGAACGCTATTTAGCAGATATTCAACAGGGAAAAAGCCAAATTTTGGTTGGCACGCAAATGTTAGCAAAAGGGCATCATTTTCCGAATGTAACATTGGTGGCACTGGTAAATGTGGATAGTGCATTATTTTCCTTAGATTTTAGAGCGGAGGAACGATTAGCACAACTTTATATACAAGTAGCGGGACGTTCCGGACGTGTGGAAAAACAAGGCGAAGTGGTACTACAAACCCATTATCCGGATCATCCGTTATTGACAATATTATTAGCAAAAGGCTATCAGGCTTTTGCCGAAGAAACCTTACGTTTACGCCACTCAATGGGGTTACCGCCTTTTAGTTTCCAAGCGTTGTTTAAAGCCCAGGCCCGTTATTCGGAGCTTGCAGAACTGTGTTTAATGCAAATTGCGGATTTTTTCCGCTCACAGAATGTCGAAGGATTACATATTTTAGGTCCTATGCCGGCCCCATTCGGTAAAAAAGCGGGACAATTCCGTTGGCAGTTACTTTTGCAACACGCCTCCCGTATGGTATTGCAAAAAGTTTTACATGATTATCAGCAAACAAATTTAGAAAAAAATAATCAAGTGCGGTTGACTTTAGATGTCGATCCGCTGGATTTAAGCTAGAAAATCAGGATATTTTTCAGTACACTTGGCAAGTTTTACAGAATTTTTAGAAATCATTAAAGTTTAAGGTTTTATTGTGGCACATCGAGATTTTGCCGCTCGTCGCGGTTCAAATAAGAAAAAGAAAACAAATAAAAACATATTGATTGGCATTGCCCTTACGGTATTGCTTGCGTTTGGTGTTGGTCTTTATTTCCTAAAAAGCAAAACCCCCAAACCAGCTCCCGTAGCGGTTCAGCCTGAAAAGCCTCAACCGAAAAGCGTATTACCCAACCGTCCAGAGGAGGTGTGGAGTTATATTAAGGCATTGGAAACCCGTACGGTGCCGATTGATGATAAACCTGCCAGTGTGGAAAAAAATATGCGCTTAACGGAAGAGCAGCGTCAAGTGTTGATTCAAATGGAAAAGGAACAAAAAGCGGCGGAAGAAGCTCGCAAACTGGCGGAAAAACGTAAAGCGGAAGAAACAGAAAAAGCACTCCAAGTAGTAGAAACCGTGAAGGCTGAGACACCGAAACAAGAAATGAGAAAGCAGACGGATGTAAAAAAAGTAGAGCCTGTGAAAAAGCCTGAACCGATAAAAGTTGAGACAACAAAAACAGTAGAAACAAAGCCGATAGATGTTGTCGGAGCTGGGGGGAAACGTTTTGGCTTGCAATGTGGTGCTTTTAAAAATCGTACCCAAGCAGAAAATTTACAGGGGCGTTTAGTGATGTCAGGGGTAAATGCTCAAGTAATGGTTCATGGCGAATGGAATCGTGTTCGTGTCGGACCGTTTGCAAACCGCGAGGCAGCGGCACAGGAACTTAATAAAGCGAAATCTGTGGCAAGTTGTGTGATTATCGGTATGTAACGCTATGCTAAAGAGAAAAAAGTGCGGTAAAAAATACCGCACTTTTTTTGATTTTTTAGCTTGCCAAAAAGTCAAAAATCTCTAAAATGAACGCTCGTTCATTCAATAGACCTGGATGTCTTTTCTTTAATTATTTTCAAAGTTAATATTTTTATGCGACACGCTAAAACGGATCTTGTCGAGCAAATTTTTATGGCAACGGATCGCCTGATGGCAAAAGAAGGCCTGAATCAACTGTCGATGCATAAATTGGCAAAGGAAGCTAATGTGGCGACAGGAACAATTTATCTTTATTTTAAAAATAAGGATGAATTACTAATACAATTTGCTCGACGCGTGTTTGCTATGTTTATAGCGGCACTTGAGAAGGATTTTGATGAGTCTGAATCCTTTTTTCAACAATACAGACGAATGTGGTGGAATATGTGGCAATTTTTGCAGGATAATCCGACCATTTTGTCCAATTTAAATCAATATCAGTCTCTACCGGATTTTACTAAAATTTGTCGGGAAATTGATAATAGCCGTTGGGATCATTTTTGTCTTCAAGCAAGGGCTGCAAATGAATTAGCGGATTTACCGGATGATGTTCTTTTTCAATTAAGTTTAAAAACAGCGATGACAATGGCATCGGATATTAAGTTTTTAAGCGTAGAGCTCACCCGCGAAATTTTAGAATCTGTGGTTGAACGCTCTTGGCGGGCAATTCGGAAATAATCATTATTTTTATCTTTTATCGGAGCTTTTATAAAATGAGTCACACTCAAACCAGCAGACCAAAACGCTCGCATGTTTTCTATATGAAAATTATTCTTGTCGTGTTTGTCTTGATTTTTGCCGGAGTTATCGGTTTTAACGTTTTTCGTGGCATTATGATTGGTAAGGCATTGGCCAATATGCCGGAAGCATCCAGTCCTGTTACCGCAATTGAGGTTAAAGCCAGCGAATGGACTCCGGTTATAAATACTACGGGTCTTGTGCGACCAAATCAAGGAGCGATGCTAAGTGCACAGAATGCGGGAACCGTTTCTAACGTGTTTGTTCAAAACGGACAAACTGTCAAAAAAGGTGATCTTTTAGTTGAACTAGATAGCTCGGTTGAACGTGCAAGCTTGAAAGCCGCACAAGCGCAACTTCCGGCATTGCGTCAAACTTATCAACGTTATGCAAACTTAGTCGGTAGCGGTTCGGTTTCTCGTCAAGAAGCGGATAATGCGAAAGCCGCTTATGATGCACAAGTGGCGAATATTGAATCATTAAAAGCCACGATTGAACGTCGTCAGATTGTTGCGCCGTTTGACGGAAAAACAGGTATTGTCAAAGTGAATGTCGGTCAATATGTGAATGTTGGCGCTGAAATTGTGCGTGTGGAAGACACTAGCTCAATGAAAATTGATTTTGCAATTTCTCAAAATGAATTAGACAAATTGCACCTTGGTCAACGTGTTACCACCACTACCGATGCCCGTCAAGGCGAAACCTTTTCAGCCCGTATTACCGCAATTGAACCGGCAATTAATTCATCAACCGGTTTAGTGGATATTCAGGCGACTTTCGATCCTGAAGACGGACGTAAATTACTGTCAGGTATGTTCTCCCGTTTACGTGTTGCGTTACCAACGGAAACAAATCAAATTGTCGTACCTCAAGTAGCGGTGAGCTATAACATGTATGGTGAGATTTCTTATCTGTTAGAACCGTTGTCTGAAGAAGATAGAACTAAATTTGCCGATAATCCGAAATTAGACTCCCTTTATCGTGCAAAACAAATCACGGTGTTTACTAAAGATCGCCAAGGTATTTACTCTCAGCTACAAGGTGATGAAGTTAAAGTTGGTGACAAAATTATTACCGGTGGTCAACAAGGTATCGGCAATGGCAGCCTTGTTGAATGGATCAAAAAAGATATCGTTGGCGGAATTGAACCGGCAGTGAAGACCAATCTGTAATAACTTAGGAAATACGAATGAAATTTACTGATATATTTATTCGTCGTCCCGTTTTAGCGGTTTCGATCAGCCTGCTTATCATTATTTTAGGCTTGCAGGCTGTTTCAAAATTGGCGGTACGTGAATATCCTAAAATGACGACTACGGTGATTACCGTAGCAACAGCTTATCCGGGGGCTGACGCGAATTTAATTCAAGCGTTTGTTACCTCCAAGTTGGAAGAGTCGATTGCTCAAGCGGATAATATTGACTATATGTCTTCATCCAGTGCACCGAGTTCTTCTATTATTACCGTAAAAATGAAGCTGAATACGGATCCTGCCGGTGCGTTGGCTGATGTATTGGCGAAAGTAAATGCGGTACGTTCCGAATTACCAAGCGGAATTGAAGATCCGACGGTGTCATCTTCATCGGGTGGTTCCGGAATTATGTATATTAGTTTCCGCTCTAAAAAATTGGATTCCAGCCAAGTAACGGACTATATCAACCGCGTAGTGAAACCACAATTCTTTACAATTGAAGGTGTGGCGGAAGTCCAAATTTTTGGTGCGGCGGAATATGCAATGCGCATTTGGCTTGATCCGCAAAAAATGGCGGGGCAAAATCTTTCGGCTTCACAAGTCATGTCCGCACTTTCTGCTAATAACATTCAAACTGCCGCAGGGAGTGATAACGGTTATTATGTGACCTACCGTAATAAGGTCGAAACAACCACTAAATCCGTTGAACAATTAGGTAATTTAATCGTTGCCTCGAATGGGGATGACTTAGTCCGTTTGCGTGATATTGCAATCGTTGAATTGAATAAAGAAAGTGATAATTCACGGGCAACTGCGAATGGTGCGGATTCCGTTGTATTAGGTATTAACCCAACCTCTTCGGCTAACCCGCTAACAGTGGCTGAAAAAATCCGTCCACTCTATGAGAGCATTAAAAAGCAGCTTCCGGACAGTATGGAAACGGACATTCTTTATGACCGCACCATTGCGATTAATAGTTCTATTAACGAGGTGATTAAAACTATTGTTGAAGCAACGGTAATCGTACTCGTGGTGATTTTAATGTTTATCGGTTCATTACGTGCGATTTTAATTCCGGTATTAACTATTCCGATTTCTTTGATCGGGGTGTTAATGATGTTACAAAGTTTGGATTTCTCCATTAACCTGATGACCTTATTAGCCCTGATTCTTGCGATAGGTCTCGTGGTGGACGATGCAATTGTCGTATTGGAAAACGTTGACCGTCATATTAAAGAGGGAGAAACACCGTTCCGTGCCGCGATTATCGGTACCCGTGAAATTGCTCTACCGGTTATTTCGATGACGGTTTCTTTAATTGCGGTTTACTCGCCAATGGCTCTTATGGGCGGTATTACGGGAACACTTTTCAAAGAGTTTGCGTTAACCCTTGCCGGTTCGGTGTTTATTTCCGGTATTGTGGCATTAACCCTTTCTCCAATGATGACCAGCAAACTATTGAAATCCAATGTAGAACCGACATGGATGGAACGTAAAGTAGAGCATACACTTTCTAGAATGAATAACGTGTATAACTATATGCTGGATATTGTGATGCAAAATCGTAAATCCATGGTGGTGTTTGCCGTGGCGATTTTTTCTACATTACCGTTCCTTTTTAATTCGCTTTCAAGTGAATTAACACCAAATGAAGATAAAGGGGCGTTTATTGCGATTGGTTCCGCACCTTCTAATGTGAATGTGGATTATATTCAAAATGCAATGCAACCTTATATGAAAACGGTGATGGATACGGAGGAAGTCTCTTTTGGTATGAGTATCGCCGGTGCACCGAGTTCTAACCAATCTTTAAATATCGTGACATTAAAAGATTGGAAAGAGCGTTCACGTAAGCAACCGGCGATTATGAACGAATTGAATGCCAAAGCAAAAGAAGTACCGGAAGTCTCGGTTTCTGCGTTTAACTTCCCTGAAATTGATACGGGGGAACAAGGTCCGCCGGTTTCTATTGTGTTAAAAACAGCACAAGACTATAACGCATTGGCGAATACCGCGGAGAAATTCTTACAGGCTATGCGGGCATCAGGTAAGTTTGTTTATACTAACCTTGATTTAAAATATGATACCGCCCAAATGACAATTTCCGTTGATAAGGAAAAAGCGGGAACTTACGGTATCACTATGCAACAAATTAGTAATACGCTGGGGAGTTTCCTTTCCGGTGCGACAATTACCCGTGTAGATATTGATGGACGTGCTTATAAAGTGATTTCACAAGTAAAACGTGATGATCGCTTATCTCCGGAAAGTTTCAAAAATTACTACCTAAATGCAAGTAACGGTGAAGCCGTGCCGTTAAGTAGTTTGGTTAGTATGAAACTTGAAACACAGCCTACCTCGTTGCCTCGTTTTAGTCAGTTAAATGCCGCAACGATTCAGGCAGTACCAATGCCGGGAACATCAACAGGGGATGCGGTAGCATGGTTACAACAACACGCCGATACTACCTTACCACAGGGCTATACTTATGATTTCCGTTCGGAATCCCGTCAGTTAATCCAAGAAGGGAATGCGTTGGCGTTAACTTTTGTGTTAGCCGTAGTGATCATTTTCTTAGTATTGGCGATTCAGTTTGAATCAATACGTGATCCATTGGTGATTATGATTTCTGTACCACTGGCGGTGAGTGGAGCATTACTAACGCTGAATTTCTTATCTTTCTTCGGTATTTCGGGAACGACGTTGAACATTTATTCACAGGTAGGGCTCATTACCTTGGTTGGTTTGATTACAAAACACGGTATTTTGATGTGTGAAGTGGCAAAAGAGGAGCAATTATTACACGGTAAAAACCGTATTGATGCGATTACCGCTGCGGCTAAAGTGCGTTTGCGTCCAATTTTGATGACAACTGCCGCAATGGTTGCGGGTTTGATTCCATTGCTTTATGCAACAGGCGCCGGTGCAGTATCACGCTTTAGTATCGGTATCGTTATCGTAGCAGGCTTGTCTATCGGGACAATCTTTACCTTATTTGTGTTACCGGTGGTGTATAGTTATGTGGCAACCGAACATAAACCATTACCGGTATTTGAAGAAAATGAAAGCAAAACGGCGCATTAATAAAATACCTTAAAATTCAACCGCACTTTTGGAAACGAAAGTGCGGTTTTGTTTTTCATTAACATCAGTTCATAAAAAAACCGCACCTTAAAGTGCGGTCAATTTAGCAAGCGTTTTTATTTTTTTGCAGCGGTATAAAGTTTCATCGCCTCAGGGAGTAAACGACGTAAGTTTTCTTGGCGATCTTCATCTGTCGGGTGGGTAGAAGCTAAGGCATCTAATGCGCCTTTTGAACCACTGGAGGCTTTTTTCATTTTATCCCATAAACCGGGAGCGGCTTGCGGATTAAATCCGGATTTTGCCATAAGTAATAAGCCAACTTCATCAGCTTCCGTTTCTGCACTACGTGAATAAGGTTTATCCAATGCAAAATCTTTCGTTAAATTAATGGCGATTCCACTTAAATCAGATCCTACTACGGTGGAAAGTGCAACATGACCTAATTGTGCGGCAATGCCGGTTGCCATCCCAAAATTCGCTTTTGCTTTACCATGTTCTTTTAGGGCATGTGCCATTTCATGCCCCATTACGGTCGCAATTTCATCATCATTCAGTTTCAATGTATCCACTAAACCCGTATAAAACGCCATTTTCCCGCCCGGCATTGCCCAAGCATTTAATTCTTTCGATTTGATGACGGTAATTTGCCAATTAAAGGGCAGACCGGTTTGGTTTTCTTTGTTGGCATAAGGCACCATTTTATTGAAAACCCGGTGAATACGTTTTGCTGTTTGAGAGGTCGTATCCACTGCACCTTGCGTACGAATTCTACCCATTTCCTGTGCATAGCTTGATGCCGCTTGTTGATTGATAGAGGCTGAATCTGCACAAGCGTTCAACATAAAAGCGGAGATGGAGGCAAAGGCAAAAGATTTTATATGTTTTTTCATTTTAAATTCCTAGATGGTGATAAACAGGAGAGAGATGCCCAAATTATAAGCAAAGTTTCTTTGCTAATCTAATAAAAAATATTGAGTTTTGTTTTTGCACTATTATAATAGTGCAAAATTAAATTTAAGGGATCACTTATGAAACAACAAAAATCTCCTTCTTTACTGGGCGGTGCGATGATTATCGCGGGAACGGCGATTGGTGCCGGTATGTTAGCAAACCCGACATCAACGGCGGGTGTTTGGTTTATAGGTTCTATTCTTGCACTGATTTATACCTGGTTTTGTATGACAACATCGGGCTTGATGATTTTAGAAGCCAATCTTCATTATCCTACGGGTTCAAGTTTTGACACCATCGTAAAAGATTTGCTTGGCAAAGGTTGGAATGTGATTAACGGTTTATCCGTCGCATTCGTACTTTATATTTTAACTTATGCCTATATCACCTCAGGTGGCGGCATTACGCAAAATTTATTAAACCAGGTGTTAAGTTCCACAGGGAGTGCGGTTGAAATTGGACGTACTTTCGGTTCGTTAATTTTCTGCATCGTCTTAGCTGCTTTTGTATGGCTTTCAACCAAAGCGGTCGATCGTTTTACAACGGTATTAATTGGCGGAATGGTGATTGCCTTTTTTCTTTCAACAACAGGCTTATTAGGCTCTATAAAAACAGAGGTATTATTTAATACTCTTGTACAAGGTGAGCAACAATATTTACCTTATTTATTGACCGCACTTCCCGTGTGTTTAGTTTCATTTGGTTTCCACGGTAATGTTCCAAGTTTAGTGAAATATTATCATCGTGACGGCAATCGCGTGATGAAAGCTATCTTTATCGGCACCGGTTTGGCACTGATTATTTATATTTTGTGGCAGCTTGCGATTCAAGGTAATTTACCACGTGCAGAATTTGCACCGGTAATTGAAAAAGGCGGAGATGTTTCTGCCCTACTTGATGCATTACACAAATATATTGAAACGGATTATATTGCGGTTATTTTGAATTTCTTTGCTTATATGGCGATTGCGAGTTCTTTCTTGGGGGTAACCTTAGGTTTGTTTGACTATATTGCGGATTTATGCAAATTTGACGATAGTTTAATGGGTAGAACAAAAACAACTTTAGTGACTTTTTTACCGCCCCTGTTATTAAGCCTTCAGTTCCCGTACGGTTTTGTGATTGCCATTGGATATGCCGGTTTGGCTGCGACAATTTGGGCCGCTATTGTGCCGGCATTACTTGTGAAAGCCAGCCGTAAAAAATTCCCGCACACCACCTATAAAGTCTATGGCGGCAACCTGATGATTGGTTTCATTATCCTATTTGGTGTGCTGAATATTGTCGCGCAGGTCGGTGCAAATTTAGGTTGGTTTGCAAGTTTTAACGGATAAGTTAATTATGGAAATAAAGGGGGTATTGAATACGCCCTTTTGATTTTTCATTACAGAGTGAATTTCAATAGGAATAGCAATGAGCGATAAAATCAGCGTTTATGATACGGAAAACTTCTTTGAACTCTATCAAAAACTTCGAGCTAACCCGATTAGCCTAAATGAAATCGTGGAAAAACCGACAATGCTTTCTCTCTTGCCGGAGCTACAAGGAAAAAAATTACTGGATCTCGGTTGTGGTACAGGGGAACATTTGCAACTTTATTTACAACAGGGGGCCAGTTTTGTCGTGGGAATGGATTTATCCGCCAATATGTTGAAACAAGCCCGGATTAATTTGGAAAAGTGCGGTCAATTTCAGGGACATTTTTCGTTACACCAATTATCAATGGAAAACCTTGGTGATTTGCCGGAATCTGATTTTGATGTCGTTACCAGTTCTTTTGCTTTTCATTACGTGCAAGATTTTTCGGCATTGTTAACGGCGATTACGAAGAAACTGGTTAAAAACGGTATGCTTATTTTTTCCCAAGAACATCCGATTACTACGTGCCATAAAGTAGGGGAGCGTTGGGAAAAGGATGAAAATAAACAACAAACCGCCTACCGTTTAAATCATTACCGTGATGAAGGTGAACGGGATAGAAATTGGTTTAAACAACCGTTCAAAACTTACCATCGTACGATGGCTACGATTATCAATCATTTAATTTCCGCGGGTTTTCGAATTGAACAACTGGCAGAACCCATGCTTGCCGAACAAACTCAATGGTATGCGGAATTTAAAGACTTGCAACACCGACCGCTCCTGTTATTTGTTAAGGCAAAATTAATAGAGGGTGGAAAGTAATATGTTGTGAATGAGTAAAAAATAAGTGCGTTAGTTAAACATTCTAACTATTACTATAGGACATATTTAGGAAGATTATTTTTATGGAAAGTGCGGTTGTTTTTAAATATGTTTTATAAAATCCGTTGTTTTTATAAACATTTTGATTACTAACCATTCAAACACACCTGATTTTTCATTTTTTTTAAATTTAGTTATTGACCGACAAGCGAAAAAATAGTTTAATACGCTCCGTTGTCAGGCAGTAGCCTTTATTGATAACGCCTCGATAGCTCAGTCGGTAGAGCAGGGGATTGAAAATCCCCGTGTCGGTGGTTCGATTCCGCCTCGAGGCACCATTTAAAATCTACTCCTCCTTAGTTCAGTCGGTAGAACGGTGGACTGTTAATCCATATGTCGCTGGTTCAAGTCCAGCAGGAGGAGCCAACTTAATAAGACCATTCTATTATAAGTCTATTAATCAATACTTAATTAACTTATTTTCGTTAAAAAAGTGTTGAAGTAAAAAGATCAAACTCCATACTAAAAACCTTTCTGATTGATACCTGTCAATGATCTTCCAAAATTGAACCACAAAGATCCTTTAAAAGTGCTCCACTTTTGTTATTCCTTAATTACGATGTTTAAATCGATAAGATTCATTACCCGTTTCTAAAATATGGCAATGGTGAATTAACCTATCTAAAAGTGCATTGGTCATTTTTGCCTCAGTAAACAGCGTCCCCCACTCTGAAAACTCAAGGTTTGTCGTAATAATAACACTGGTATTTTCATGAAGTTGACTCATTAAATGAAACAGTAATGCCCCACCTTTTTGACTAAAAGGTAAGTAGCCTAACTCATCCAAAATGATGATATCTTGACGAGTCATCTGAGGGACAAGCTTAAATTGTTTCATTTGATTATCCAGCTCAAGCTGATTCACGAAATCCAATACGTTCCAAAATCGTACTTTATAGCCTTGTTCTGCTGCTTGGATACCAAGTGCCGTTGCTAAGTGCGTTTTCCCTGTACCTGGGCCACCCACTAAAATAATATTACGCTTAGCTTTAATATATTCACCATCCAGCAAAAGTTGAAAGTGGGCTTCACCTAAAGGACTCTGCTGAAAGTCAAATTCGGCAAGGGTTCTTTGTTGGGGAAACTTAGCACGTTTAATCCGCCCTAAGGTTTGGTTAATGCCCCGTTGTGTTATTTCAACATTCAGTAAACGTGCGAGAATATCGAGTGTCGGGCGTTTGCGTCTAAC
>MLHP01000043.1 GCA_001999425.1 Rodentibacter genomosp. 2
CCTGTTCCCAAGCGTAAGTAAATTCGGGAAAACGAATCTCCGGAAATTTTTGATCATTTTTCGGAAACATTTTTTGTAGGAGCGATTTTTTCAATTTTTTCACGTTTTCTAACTTACGCTGATGAATGGTGATATAGCGATCAAGGGCGGTAAAAAATATGCCGATTTTTTGTTGTTCTTGATTTTGTGGATAAAATAATCTCAAATCTGAAAAGTCAGAAAAACTGATGCTTCTTCCATCTCTAATTCCATAAGTAACTGTTTCTAGTTTTTTTATAAAATTTGAACTAGTAAAAATCAGTTTCCAAAAATTAGAAAAATGGTTTTCTTTTTTCTTAAAGTCAATAATGGTATAGGCTGGGGATGTGATTCCTTCTAGATCTGACCATGCAAACCCACCTTGAAAAGAACGTAAATGAATAACAAATTGCCCTGGAGTTACTCTTTTATAAGATGGTGTACTTTTTTGATCAAATTTAATATCTATACCTATTCCATCACGCCTAATCATTCCAAATTCTTGAGATGCTGATAGAACAGGTAAATTGGAAAAGCCTTTTTCCGAAACACTAATAAAGATTTCTTTTGCCTTCCTCTGTTCCCAAGCGTCAGTAAATTCGGGAAAACGTAATTTTGGTACAAGTCTTTTTTCGTTATTCATTTTGTTTTTCCTTAAATCAGGTTAAAAGTGCGGTTGTTTTTTAGAGAATTCTCTTTTCCGGTTTTAACAGTTAAAAATTTATGTTACATCTTATCGCCTAAATGGATTGGGGGAATGGTTGGTCTTACATCCCTAGTGAGTTTCATCAGGCTTTTCATTTCTGGGATCGGCATATTATTCCCTCACAAATTCATCCGCCAGTTCATAGATTGAATTACGCAACTGATTGCGATATTTCATTTTGGTCAGTTTTTTTACCTCATCATTTTGGGCAAGTTCCGGATAGGTGATGCCCGCTTGTTTGATGAGTATCGTGAGCTGATCATTGTCATCTAAATCTTTTTGTTGAAATTGGTGTTTCGCAAAAAGTTGACGAAGTTGTGCGTTTGTTAGAATTTCTGTTAGCCCCCATTGTAGGCGGAAATCCAAAAATTGTTGGTCTTGGCTTGCGTAATTTGCCTGTTCGACAATGGAAACCCCGTCTTGTTTAAATGCATCTTTTAATTTGAAAAAACCTTTGGTGATCGCTTTGGCCGCACTGCTAATTCGACTTGCAAAACTACGATCTTCCAAACCATTGGCAAATTTTTCCAATTCTTTCTGAGTCTCTTTCGCTTTTTCGGTTTCACCTGCTTCAATTTGTTGGAGTAAGGTGGTGATTAACTCTGTTAAATAGTCATAGTTAATTTCAACATCTTTCACGTGGGTCATTTTTAGCTCTATTTGCATCACCGGCACGTTTCGACTTTTTGCTAAATGGAGCTTGAGTTCGTTGGTCAAGGTGTTGGTGAGCATACTTTCTTCTTCACTATTCATACCGAGTTCGTGAATCAGTTTATCAGGGTTTTCATAATCAAAGCCGGTGATTTCGCCGTTTTCATTTTCTACAGAATATTGTTTTATTTTGGCGATATTTGCAGTATAGGTGCGTAATTGCTCAAACATTTCCCATTTTTTCGTTTCAGATGGTGGTAACTGAGTAAAGTTATCCGTTATTTCTCGGAGTGTTTTTACGATATTTTTTGTTTCATTGAGCAATTCTTCGTATTTTGGTGCGGTAATATTGTCTTTAATATTATTCGCTTTTCGCTCTTTATCAGATAATTTGGCAGAATCTTTATTGGCATAGATGGACAATGCTTCATTCATTAAATTTTCATTATGTGCAGGCCAGCGATAATTGATAATACGTCCCCAAGGTTTTTCCCGCATATCTGAAACTCGGTTTGTTCTTGAATAGGCTTGAATGAGCCCGGCACCTTTTAAAGTGCGGTCAACATAGAGCGTATTTAACTCAGGAGCGTCAAACCCTGTGAGCAGTTGATCGACTACAATGACAAGATCGAGATACTGTTTGTCTGCCGCGGTGCGATTTAATCGACTGGTGACATCTTGGGTGTATGCCGATACCTCAGACATCGTGAAATTGGTGTTAAATTCTT
This sequence comes from Rodentibacter genomosp. 2, assembly GCA_001999425.1. Classification (GTDB taxonomy): domain Bacteria; phylum Pseudomonadota; class Gammaproteobacteria; order Enterobacterales; family Pasteurellaceae; genus Rodentibacter. Next base: position 2,104 of record MLHP01000043.1, read on the forward strand.
TGTTGTAGTGCTGAATCGCTTCAAATAGTCCTTGATTGGTTTCCAGCATCGTGTCGTTATTACTTGTATTTTGGCTAAAAGTAACGGCGACTTTAAGCAAAAACTCGCCATTTTCCGACCGCACTTTATTAACACGTTGGAACTCACGAAAATACATCATTGCCATTGGCGTGCTGGCTTTGCCACCACCAACGTGGGTGGTCAGAAGGGCATTATATCGTCCTTGATTGCGTTTGTTGTCCCAATTTGAACGGTTTTTCCAATGTTTGAAAATATCGGCGACGACCAATTTTACGTGTTCTTCATTTTCATCGTAGAAACTCGGTTCAATATTGTCATCCATATCTTGCTGGGTTAAGTTGGCAATTTTCGAGGCAATTTGTTCTTCGCTCCAATCCGGATATTTATGGCGATAGAATTTCGGAAGATGATCTTCTTTCATACTTTTTTCGCTAATTGTGGTTTCAAAATCCACTTTAAACCCCAAGACATTACGATCTGCAATCGCTTCTCTAATGGTATAGGCGTGCAAGAGTTCTCCAAAAATATCCTCAGTTCGTAAGCCCTTCGTGGTTTCATCAAACATTGGCGTGCCGGTATAACCAATCCATGCGGAATGTTTAAATGCTTTTTGAATGGCACTGAAATTTTCGCTTCCGGTGGAACGGTGGGCTTCGTCCACAATAAAGACAATATTTTTTTCAGGTGCTTTGAAAGAGGCACGTTTAACCAAGGTATCCAGTTTCTGTACAGAGGTAATAATGATTTGACTACCTTTGCTGTGTAATTTGCGATTTAAATCCGTGGTGTTGTTGGTATCAAGTACCGTGCCTAAACTGTCTTCGGTCGCATCAGGATCATAAGCACGATAATTCTCATTGGTTTGAGTGGTTAATGCAATACGATCGACTAGAAACACGACTTTATCTACTTTTGGCGAACGGCTTGCGAGCCAAGCGGTTTTAAAACTTGTGATGGTTTTGCCTGAGCCAGTGGTGTGCCAAATGTAGCCGAGTTTATTTAACGCTTGATCAAAATCTGCCCGCTTTAATTTATCCATTACACGGCGTGTGGCATAAACTTGATAAGGGCGCATCACTTTTAGAGCTTGCTTGTTTGGTGTACCGTCTAAAATCATATAGTTAGTTGCCATTTGATGCGCCATAGGAATACTCAGCATAGAATCGGCAAATTCTTTCCATTTATAAACAGGTTTATTGTCCGATTGGCGTTGCCAGTTGAAGGCAAAATCTTTATTAAAACGTTCTGCGGTAGTATTCGCCATATATTTCACGTTATTAGGTGTGATAGCCACTAAGATTTGGAGTGTAGAAAAAATATCACTATATTGATTTTCTGCGATGTATTGATGCATTTGATTTAAGGCTTCATTAATATCCCGCGTTTCTTTTTTTTCTTCAATTTGAATAATTGGTAAGCCATTAATTAATAATGTCGTGTCAAAACAACGATTCTTTTTACCGGCAATGACAGCCGGACGTTCAATTTGATTCACAATTTGATATACCGTATCACCTGCGCCGATCTGTTTTTGGTCAAATACGGTTAAAAAAACATGTCGATCATCATCTAAATCAATCTCAATTTGTGATACCCCATTTGTGCCATAAAGAAATTGCCCTGCGGCATAAGGGGTGGATAAATTGGAGATCTTGCGTTTAACTTGCGCAAATTCCACCGCACTTAGAGGACGATCTAGGGTTTTCTGGTTAAGTTTTTCTAAAATTTGTTTGAAATTTCCCCATAAGTCTTCGGTTGTTTTTATATTAGGTTCATAATGCCAAAGTTTAGTGCGCACGATATAGTCTGCACTTGGTTCAGAAATCACATTTTCGGTAGCAGTGATCGTACCGGTACAAAGATATTCAATTAAGGCTTTTTCAAATTTTAATTCAGGCATTTTATTTGTCATTTTACGCTCGCTTTTTGTAATTGTGCCAATACAAGTTGTCTTTCAAGATGGGCAACTCGTTGTTTCAGATAGGTCAATTTTTGTTGTTTAAGGTAGATATTTCCTATAAGACGCTGTTTTGATAATGCTGGTAACTTGGGTAATTTGAGAGATTTAAGCTGTTTTGTCGTATATTTCAGCACTTGAGAGCCTTGTAAACCACAGGATAATTGTTTGTGAATACTCTGATTTTCGTTTAATAAATATACCAAATAACCCTGGTCAATCTGTGATTGTGGTATTAACTTGAGGTAATTTTGTGTATATAACAACTGATGATGCCACTCTCTGACTTGAGCGGTTTTTCCTGAAATTAAACTAAATACAACATCACCGGCAGAAAGGAGGCTAGTAATCCGATCAAAAGTTCTTATTTCTTTAGGTGAAATAGGATTATTTGATAGATATAGATCTTGTTCAAGATGGGCTTGCGAGTAAAAAGTATAAATGGGAGCATTTGTATCCATCGTTTCAGTTATGCGGAATTGGGCTTGACCGCTACAAATTTCTACTATATCGTTCAATTTCATCTGTAAATGTGCCTTGTTTAAATTACATGACGATAATTATAAGCGGAATTTGTATTATTGCAATATTATTTTGTAATTTTATTAAATTACAGTTTTTATTGTTTGTGAGAAGTAAATAATCAATTCATAGACTTGAATTTTCCAGAGTTCGCCGCCATATAGCGTGCAAGTTTTTTCAAAAAAGGACAGAAGAATGACAACAATCGTCAGTGTGCGCCGTAATGGGCAAGTGGTGGTAGGGGGAGACGGACAAGTTTCTTTAGGCAATACCGTGATGAAAGGCAATGCACGCAAGGTACGCCGTTTATACAACGGCAAGGTGTTAGCGGGTTTTGCCGGTGGGACGGCAGATGCTTTCACTTTATTTGAATTGTTTGAACGTAAGTTAGAAATGCATCAAGGGCATTTATTGAAAAGTGCGGTAGAATTGGCGAAAGATTGGCGAACGGATCGTGCATTGCGTAAATTAGAAGCGATGTTGATTGTGGCGGATGAAAAAGAAAGCCTGATTATCACAGGGATTGGCGATGTGGTACAACCGGAAGAGGATCAAATTTTAGCCATTGGTTCCGGTGGCAATTACGCACTATCTGCTGCACGTGCATTAGTCGAAAACACGAATCTTTCTGCCCGTGAAATTGTCGAAAAATCATTAAAAATTGCAGGTGATATTTGTGTGTTCACCAACACCAATTTCACTATTGAAGAATTACCGAATTAAGGAAAATATTATGTCTGAAATGACTCCTAGAGAAATTGTTTCTGAATTAGATCAACACATTATTGGGCAGGCAGATGCTAAAAGAGCAGTCGCTATTGCACTTCGTAATCGTTGGCGCCGTATGCAACTTCAAGAACCGCTACGCCATGAAGTTACCCCTAAAAATATTCTGATGATTGGACCAACAGGGGTGGGGAAAACCGAAATTGCCCGCCGTTTGGCAAAATTAGCCAATGCCCCTTTCATCAAAGTAGAAGCCACAAAATTTACCGAAGTAGGCTATGTAGGAAAGGAAGTCGATTCAATTATTCGTGATTTAACGGATAGCGCAATGAAATTGGTTCGCCAACAAGAAATTGCAAAAAATCGGGCGAAAGCGGAAGATGCGGCGGAAGAACGTATTCTTGATGCGTTATTACCTCCGGCAAAAAATCAGTGGGGTGAGATTGAAAACCAAGATAGCAACAGCAGTACGCGTCAGGCATTCCGTAAAAAATTACGTGAAGGTCAGTTAGATGATAAAGAGATTGAAATTGATGTGTCCGCCGGTGTTTCCATGGGGGTAGAAATTATGGCGCCTCCGGGCATGGAGGAAATGACTAATCAGTTGCAATCCATGTTCCAAAATCTGGGTAGCGAAAAAACCAAAAAACGCAAAATGAAAATCAAAGACGCATTAAAAACGTTGATTGATGATGAAGCGGCAAAATTGATTAATCCTGAAGAATTAAAACAAAAAGCCATTGAGGCAGTGGAGCAAAACGGTATCGTGTTTATTGATGAGATTGATAAAATCTGCAAAAAAGCTGAATACAGCGGCGCGGATGTTTCCCGTGAAGGGGTACAACGCGATTTACTGCCTTTGGTGGAAGGTTCAACGGTCAGTACTAAACACGGTATGGTGAAAACAGATCATATTTTATTTATCGCGTCCGGTGCTTTCCAAGTGGCGCGTCCTTCAGATTTAATCCCTGAATTACAAGGACGTTTGCCGATTCGTGTGGAACTTTCCGCATTAAGTGCGGCTGATTTTGAGCGTATTTTAACGGAACCTAATGCATCGCTTACCGAGCAATATAAAGCCTTAATGGCAACGGAAGGGGTGAATATTGAATTTACCCAAGAGGCGGTGAAAAAAATCGCTGAAGCAGCATTCCGTGTCAATGAGAAAACGGAAAATATCGGTGCCCGTCGTTTACATACGGTGATGGAGCGTTTGATGGATAAAATCTCCTTTAATGCGAGTGATATGAATGGTCAAACCGTGAATATTGATGAGGCCTATGTGGCGGACGCCTTGGGTGAAGTCGTCGAAAACGAAGATTTGAGTCGTTTTATTCTCTAATTAATTTTTAAGAGAAAAAGGTCTGGCAAACGCTAGACCTTTCTTTTTTAATTGAACGTATCACACTGGCTCGGATTGCCCGTTTGTAGCCCCTTTCTAAACCAAGTTAGGCGTTGGGCGGAGGTGCCATGGGTAAAGCTATCCGGAACCACATAGCCTTGTCCGCGTTTTTGTAGGCGATCATCCCCCACCGCTTCCGCCGCATTAAAGGCTTTTTCTTCGTCTCCTCGTTCAAATAAGCCGCTTTTCACTGCTTGGTTTGCCCAAACGCCGGCAAAACAGTCCGCTTGTAGTTCCAATTTTACTGAAAGTTGATTAGCGGTTTTGCGATCGGTACTTTGTTGTGTGCGGTGAACTTGCCCTAAGACGCCGAGTAAGTTTTGTACATGATGCCCTACCTCGTGAGCAATAACATAGGCAAACGCTGAATCACCGGCCGCGCCCAATTTATTTTTCATATCATTATAAAAGGATAAATCCAAGTAAACCTTATGATCATTCGGGCAGTAGAAGGGCCCCATCGCCGATTGCCCCGTACCACAAGCGGTAGAGGTTGCGCCGCTGTATAATACCATTACGGGTTCTTGATATTGATAACCCATTTGTTTGAAGTAATTTCCCCACACGGTTTCCGTATCGGCTAACACGACTTTTGATAAACCGGCAAGTTGTTGTTCTTCATGGGTTTCTAATCGTTGAGAGGATTGACCTGAAAAATCAGGCGTACCGACCAAACCGGATAAATCAACGCCATAATAAGCTCCGACCAATAAAATAATAAATCCTAAAATACCGGTGCCTTTTCCTCCGCCAAAATTACCACCGGAACCCCGTCTGTCTTCAATATTTGAACTCTCTCTTCTACCTTGCCAACGCATAATCGCCTCTTTACCTATGATTAAAAATGAGTGCATTCTACCAAAGTGCGGTCAGCTTTAAAGCCTTTTTGCTGAAAGATTTACAAGTATTTACGCAGTGTTTTATGGACTTCCTCATTATTTTTCAGTATTGTAGGGGACGAAATTCACAACTGAAAAGGAGTAAAAATGGGCTTATTTGATTTTGTTGGCGATATTGGCAGAAAACTTTTTTCTAAAGAGGAAGAAGCATCAAAAGCGGTGACTGAGCACATCGCAGAAGATAATCCCGGTGTAGAAAATCTTTCTGTGACCGTTGAAAATGGAGTGGCAAATATTCAAGGTGTGGCTTCTACTGCCGCTGCTTTGGAAAAAGCGGTGTTAATGGCGGGAAACATTCAGGGGATTACTTCCGTTACCAGCGATGCTACCATCAGTAGTGGTGAAACTGTAGCCTCTGACGATACTTTCTATGTGATTCAAAAAGGTGATACCCTTTGGAAAATTGCAGAAAAAACTTATGGTAACGGGGCAAAATACACCGCGATTGTTGAAGCCAATAAAGAGGTGATTAAAGACGCGGATAAAATTTTCCCAGGGCAAAAAATTCGCTTGCCGAAAGATTTATAAGAACTTAAAAGTGCGGTCAGTTTCCACCGCACTTTTTTATTGCTAAAAATTGTTGATAAATTCGTCAAAATGGGATGGATTTGAGGCGGTTTATTGACTTTCTATCGACTGGTTGATTTTATTTCGTTATAATTCGCCAGTTTTTTATCGCTATTATTTTTTAACAACGTGTTCGGTGAGAGTTTGGCCGAGCGCAAAAATAAATTGAGGTTACAAATGTCATTAAATATTGAAACAACCCAAGGTTTAGAGCGCCGTGTGGCTATTACCGTTCCTGCGGAAACTGTTGAAAAGGCAACACGTGAAGAATTTAAACGTGCGGCAAAAAATGTGCGTGTGGATGGATTCCGTAAAGGTAAAGTGCCTGCGCACATTATTGAACAACGTTTTGGTGCATCAATTCGTCAAGATGTATTAAACGATTTATTACCACGCCATTTCTTTGATGCGGTGATTGCAGAGAAAATTAATATTGCAGGTCGTCCGACTTTTGCAATTGAAACCTTTGAACAAGGCAAAGATTTAGTATTTAACGCTACTTTTGAAGTGTATCCGGAAGTGCAATTACAAGGTTTAGAAAATATCAAAGTTGAAAAACCAACCGTTGAAATTAAAGATGCAGACATTGATAAAATGGTCGATGTGTTACGTAAACAGCAAGCAACTTGGGCGGAAAGCCAAGATGTGGCAAAAGCAGATGATCGTGTAACAATTGATTTTATCGGTTCTATTGGTGGCGAAGAGTTTGAGGGCGGGAAAGCCTCCGATTTCGTTTTATTCATGGGACAAGGTCGTATGATCCCGGGCTTTGAAGAGGGTATCGTAGGTCATAAAGCTGGTGAGCAATTTGATATTGATGTGACTTTCCCAGCGGAATATCACGCGGAGAATTTGAAAGGTAAAGCAGCTAAATTCGCCATTACTCTGAAAAAAGTTGAAAACATGGTATTGCCTGAGTTAACCGATGAATTTGTGGCTAAATTTGGTCCTAATACCAAAACTGTTGAAGATTTACGCGCAGAAATCCGTAAAAATATGGAACGTGAATTGAAAAATGCCTTAGTTTCTCGTGTGAAACAACAAGTTATCAACGGTTTAATTGAACAAAATCCGATTGACGTACCATCTTCCGCTGTTGAAGAAGAAATTAACGTGTTACGTAACCAAGCAGCGCAACGTTTTGGGGGAAATGCACAACAGGCTGCACAATTACCTCGTGAATTATTTGAAGCGGATGCAAAACGTCGTGTTCAAGTCGGTTTATTATTCTCAGAAGTGATCAAATCAAATGAATTGAAAGCAGATGAGGAACGTGCTAAAGCAATGGTTGCAGATATTGCTTCCGCATATGAACAACCGGCTGAAGTGGTTGAATATTACAGCAAAAATGAAGAGTTAATGAATAATATTCGCAATGTTGTGTTAGAAGAACAAGCCGTTGATGCGGTTCTTGCAAAAGCACAAGTGACCGAAAAAGCGTCTTCATTTGATGAAATTATGAATCCACAAGCATAATTGTTTTTGATTAAAAAGTGCGGTCGTTATTTATAGTGAATTTCGACCGCATTTTTGTTTTAACTGAAAATCGAGTAAAATATTGCCCGATTTTTTATATGATTTAGGGGCAAAAATGAGCGTAATTCCTATGGTCGTAGAACAAACCTCACGAGGTGAACGTTCTTACGATATTTATTCCCGTCTATTAAAAGAACGTGTGATTTTCCTAAGTGGTGAAGTCGAAGATCGTATGGCAAACTTAATTGTTGCACAGCTACTTTTTTTAGAATCGGAAGACCCGACGAAAGACATTAATATTTATATTAATTCACCGGGCGGTTCAGTCACTGCCGGTATGGCAATTTACGATACGATGCAATTTATCAAACCGGATATACGAACGCTCTGTATTGGACAGGCGTGCTCTATGGGCGCATTCTTATTGGCAGGCGGTACAGCAGGTAAACGTGCGGCACTGCCTAATGCACGTGTTATGATTCACCAACCGTTGGGCGGATTCCGTGGTCAAGCGTCGGATATTCAGATTCATGCGCAAGAAATTTTGAAAATCAAACATACCTTAAATGAACGTTTAGCCTTCCACACAGGACAAAGCATTGAACGTATTGAGCAAGATACCGATCGCGATAACTTTATGTCTGCAGAAGAAGCAAAAAATTATGGGTTAGTGGATAGCGTATTGATTAAGCGTTAAGGATTTAAGATGACAACTGAGAATAAAGAACTGCACTGTTCCTTCTGTGGTAAAGAAAAAAGTGAAGTCGATAAATTGATTGCCGGAACAGAGGGCTATATTTGCAATGAATGCATCGAACTTTGTCATTCAATGTTGGAAGAGAATCACGAAGATAATGATGATGAAGAAACTGCTGAAAGTGCGGTTGAAAATGAAACTAAATTGCCGACGCCGCACGAAATCCGCGCGAATTTAGATGATTATGTCATTGGTCAAGACTATGCGAAAAAAGTGCTTTCGGTGGCGGTATATAATCACTATAAACGCTTACGTACCAATCATGAAAGTAATGAAGTTGAATTAGGTAAAAGTAATATTTTGCTGATCGGCCCGACCGGAAGTGGTAAAACCTTGCTTGCACAAACTTTGGCCCGTCGTCTTAATGTACCTTTTGCGATAGCGGATGCAACGACACTGACTGAGGCAGGCTATGTAGGTGAGGATGTTGAAAATGTATTGCAAAAACTTCTGCAAAATTGTGATTACGATACAGAAAAAGCAGAGCAAGGCATTATCTACATTGATGAAATTGATAAGATTAGCCGCAAGTCAGAGGGGGCGTCTATCACTCGTGATGTTTCGGGCGAAGGCGTGCAGCAGGCATTATTGAAATTAGTTGAAGGTACAGTCGCTTCAGTGCCGCCACAAGGGGGGCGTAAACATCCTCAACAAGAAATGCTGAAAGTAGATACGTCAAAAATATTGTTTATTTGCGGTGGCGCATTTGCTGGATTGGATAAAATTATCGGCAAACGCACTCAAACGAATACCGGCATCGGTTTTGAGGCTCAAGTGGAAAAAGAAGGTGAAGATCAATCTCTATCCGAATTATTCCGTCAGGTAGAGCCGGATGATCTGATGAAATTTGGATTAATTCCTGAATTTATTGGTCGTTTACCGATGATTGCACCGTTAAGTGAATTGGATGAAGAGGCTCTAGTACAAATTCTTACCCAACCTAAAAATGCTTTAATAAAACAATACCAAGCATTATTCGGATTAGAAAACGTAGTGTTAGAGTTTACGCCGGAGGGGTTGAAAGCCATGGCGAAGAAAGCGCTTGAGCGTAAAACCGGCGCTCGTGGTTTGCGTTCAACTGTTGAGGCGGTACTACTTGATACTATGTATGATTTACCATCCATTGAAAATCTGGAAAAAGTGATTGTGGATGAATCAACGATTGTTGATAACGAAGCACCTAAGTTGATTTATCGCGCTTAGCGTTTGCTTACATAAAAGTGCGGTTGATTTTTTGATTGTTTTCTAGGTTACTTATTTTTCAATAGGAAACGGGCAAAGAAAGTGCTACAATCGCACGTTCTTAAATTTATTCTTATTTCTCCCTTTTTAAACGGATTCAATTATGGCAACTGAAATTGTTGATAAAAAGAAAAAAACAGAAGAGCCGATAGAAGGTAAATCAAAAGGCTTAAATACACTCCTTTGGATATTAGTTGTAGTTTTCTTCTCTGTCGCTGCCATTGGCAATGCTTATTTCCAAAAAGATTATTCGACACCTGTTCGTGTGATTGGTGTAGCGGTTATCCTTGTGTTGGCTTTTGTTTTTGCTGCAATTACTAATCAAGGAACAAAGGCACGTAATTTCTTTAAAGAATCAAGAAATGAAGCACGTAAAGTTGTATGGCCGACTCGTTCGGAAGCTCGTCAAACTACTTTGATTGTGATAGGGGTGACGATTATTGCTTCATTATTTTTCTGGGCGATAGATTCTATTATCGTATCAATCATTAACTTTTTAACCGATTTGAGATTCTAAAATGACCGAAGAAATAACAGTATCAAAAAAACGTTGGTATGTTTTACAAGCGTTTTCCGGGTTTGAAAGCCGTGTCGCATTAACTTTGCGTGAATATATTAAACAGCACCAAATGGAAGATCAGTTTGGTGAGGTTTTGGTGCCTACGGAAGAAGTCGTCGAAAATGTAGCGGGTAAACGTCGTAAAAGTGAACGTAAATTTTTCCCCGGCTATGTGCTTGTAGAAATGGAAATGAATGATGACACTTGGCACTTAGTGAAGAGTGTACCTAGAGTAATGGGCTTTATTGGCGGGACGCCGGATAAGCCTGCTCCGATTTCTAAACGTGAGGCAGATACCATTTTAAATCGCTTGGAGCAAAGTTCAGAGAAGCCGCGCCACCGTAATGAATATCATCCTGGTGAAGAAGTTCGTGTAACGGAAGGGCCGTTTGCTGATTTTAACGGTACAGTGGAAGAAGTTGATTACGAAAAGGGGCGCTTGAAAGTATCTGTTTCCATTTTTGGCCGTGCGACACCGGTTGAGCTTGAATTCAGTCAAGTGGAAAAAGCTTATTAGAGATAGAAATTATCTGAATTCTGAATAATAACCGCATTTAGAATATAAAGTGCGGTTATTTTTTAGCGTCTTTTTCTATGTAAAATGCTTGAAAAACAAGCTCACCTTTTATATAATCCGCAGCCTATTGTGAGCCATCTATTGGCTCATATTTTTGTGTGCATATTTTCTTTTAGATATGTGTCGAAATCATCGGGGAGCTATTTATAGCGTTATTACCCAATTAGAGGAAAACAAAAATGGCAAAAAAAGTCCAAGCCTATGTTAAGTTGCAAGTTGCAGCTGGTATGGCAAATCCGTCACCACCAGTTGGTCCTGCATTAGGTCAACAAGGTGTGAACATTATGGAATTCTGTAAAGCGTTCAATGCTCGTACTGAGAGCTTAGAAAAAGGTTTACCTATTCCTGTTGTGATCACTGTATATGCAGACCGTTCATTCACATTTATTACTAAAACTCCACCGGCAGCCGTATTATTGAAAAAAGCAGCAGGTATCAAGTCTGGTTCTGGTAAACCGAACAAAGATAAAGTGGGTAAAGTAACTTTAGATCAAATCCGTCAAATTGCTGAAACTAAAGCAGCAGATATGACTGGTGCGACTATCGAAACTAAAATGAAATCAATCGCTGGTACTGCTCGTTCTATGGGCTTAGTGGTGGAGGAATAATACGATGGCTAAATTGACTAAAAAAATGAAAGCAATCAAAGCTGGCGTAGATTCTACTAAAGCATACGAAATTAACGAAGCAATTGCATTGTTAAAACAATTTGCGACAGCTAAGTTCGTTGAAAGCGTTGATGTTGCGGTAAACTTAGGTATTGATCCTCGTAAATCAGACCAAAACGTACGTGGTGCAACCGTATTACCACATGGTACTGGTCGCGAAGTGCGTGTAGCGGTATTCACTCAAGGTGCAAACGCTGACGCTGCAAAAGCTGCGGGTGCTGATTTAGTGGGTATGGAAGATTTAGCAGAGCAAATCAAGAAAGGCGAAATGAACTTTGATGTAGTTATTGCTTCTCCTGATGCAATGCGTGTTGTGGGTCAATTAGGTCAAGTATTAGGGCCGCGTGGCTTAATGCCAAACCCTAAAGTAGGTACTGTGACACCAAACGTTGCTGAAGCTGTAAAAAATGCTAAATCCGGTCAGATTCGTTATCGTAATGATAAAAATGGTATTATTCACACCACTATTGGTAAAGCAAACTTCTCTGAAGAACAATTAAAAGAAAATCTTCAAGCATTGTTGGCTGCATTAACAAAAGCAAAACCAACCACTGCAAAAGGTATTTTCATTAAGAAAGTAAGTATTTCTACCACTATGGGTGCAGGCGTTGCAGTAGATCAAGCATCGCTATAATTAAGAAACTTAGATAAATTTAACCGCACTTTGTTATGCAAAGTGCGGTTTTTTGTATAGAAGTTTAAGGAATTTGATAGCGTATATTTTCTTTAATCTATTTTTTAATAAAGCGATTAATTCTAACCTCTAACCCAAGAAAAAATAGAGGAGGTCTTTAGTAGCTAATCCCATTTTATTCGATAAAAAAACCGCAGGTTTTATCTGCGGCTTTCTTTAACGTGGCTAAAAATTACCAGCCTTTCACGACTCCATCTTTGAAGTGTTTTTTAGCTTCTTGATAGACTTCTTCGGTTTGATAAGCTTTCACGAAATCTTGTACGGCTTTGCTGTCTTTGTTATCTGTACGTGAAACAATAATGTTTACATAAGGAGAATCTTTATCTTCCACAAAAACACCATTATCTTGTGCATTCAAGCCAACCTGACCGGCGTAAGTATTATTTACGACAGCTAAATCAACATCATCCAATGCGCGAGCAGCAATAGAAGTATCTACTTCGGTAATATTCAGGTTTTTTGGATTTTCAACGATATCCAATACTGTTGATAATAGATTATTGGCATCTTTAAGTTTAATTAAGCCTTGTTTCTCAAGCAAAATTAACGCACGCCCACGGTTACTTGGATCGTTTGGTACGACTACCTTCGCCCCTTCTTGTAGATCATTTAGATGCTTAATCTTTTTAGAATAACCCGCTAACGGATAAACAAAGGTATTGCCTACAATCACCAGATTATTTAAGTTTTTGGCTTTTACATCTTGATCTAGATAAGGTTTATGTTGCATTGCATTTACATCTAAATCGCCGGTAGAAACGGCGGTATTCGGTAATGCATAGTCATTAAATTCTACAAATTGTACATCTAATCCGTATTTTTCTTTTGCTACTTTTGCCGCAATTTCTGCTACTTGGTGCTCCGGACCTGACATTACCCCAACTTTGATTTTAAGCGGTGCAGTAGTTACTGACGTTTCAGTTTTTTTATCATCCTTACATCCTGTTAGAACAAGGGCGGATGCGATGGCTGTGATAGCGAATAAATTTTTTAATTTCATAAGGTTTCCTCTTTTGGTTAGTAGTAAGTTGTGTTTTAGCGATGATCAACTTTCTTCGCCAAGGTATCACCAAGTTTTTGGCTAATCATGACGAAAAGAACAATAATAATAGTGGCAACCCAGGTGATATAAGGCATATTTCGATATACACCATAGTTGATAGCTAGACTACCAAGCCCGCCACCACCTTGTGTTCCTGCCATGGCTGAATAGCCCACCAAGGTAACGAGCGTCAGTGTGATACCGTTAATCAGAGTCGGTAAGGCTTCCGGTAAGTAAAATTTACGGACGATTTGCCATTTGGTCGCGCCCATTGCTTGTGCTGCTTCGGTTAGCCCATTCGGAATTTCCATTAGCGCATTAGCAGTTAAACGTGCGACAAAAGGCATTGCACAGATACTTAATGGAATAATTGCTGCGGTGGTGCCAAGTACAGTGCCGACAATAAAACGTGTTACAGGCAGTAAAATCAAAAGTAAAATGATAAATGGAATAGAACGCCCAATATTAATGATTGCATTCAAAATAAAATGTGTTCGCTTATTTTGTAAAATTTCATTTTTACCGGTCAAGAAAGTCCATACGCCTATAGGTAAACCTACGATAACTGCCAATAAAGTAGAAACAAAACTGATATAGATAGTTTCATAAGTTGCTGTTGCGACAACCCCCCACATTTGTGGCGTGAGCTGTTGGGTAAATGTTGTCCAGAAATCATTGAACATAACCGAGAACCTCCACGCGTACGTTGTTTTCCATTAAATAAATTTTGGTTTGTGTAATGGCATCTTCATCACCTTCTACTTCAGCAATGGTATAACCAAATTTCACACCACCGGCATAATCAATTTGAGATGTTAAAATACTCAACTCCACGCCAAATTTCTTTGATGCCTGTGAGAGTAACGGTGCATCGACGGAACGACCGGTAAATTCAAATTTAATAATCGGATAAGCCTTGCTGTGTTTTGGCGTATCGGTGAGATTTTCTAAATATTCGTCCGGCAAACTGATGTGGAAAGTCGAACGAATAAATTTTTGTGCAAGTTCTGTTTTCGGGTTAGAGAAAATTTCGCCTACTGTGCCTTGTTCAACTAAACAACCTTTATCAATAACCGCAACTTGATCGCAAATTTGTTTTACCACTTCCATTTCATGGGTGATCAGTAAAATGGTAATGCCTAAAGTGCGGTTAATTTCTTTCAATAATTTGAGAATTGATTGGGTCGTGGCGGGATCAAGCGCACTGGTTGCTTCATCGCATAATAGAACTTTGGGATCGCTGGCAAGTGCACGTGCTATCGCTACACGTTGTTTTTGACCACCAGAAAGGTTGCTCGGATAAGCATCGTGTTTTTCACTCAAACCTACAAGAGCCAAAAGTGCGGTGATTTTTTCTTGAATTTTTGCTTTTGATGTTCCTTCCAATTCTAGTGGCAGAGCAACATTTTCAAATACTGTGCGTGAATTAAGCAAATTAAAGTGTTGGAAAATCATCCCAATATGACGGCGTGCACGAACCAATTCTCGCTCAGAAAGTTGGGTAAGTTCCACGCCATCTACAACAACTGAACCGCTACTTGGTTTTTCCAATAAATTTACACAACGAATTAGCGTACTTTTTCCTGCTCCTGATGCACCAATTACCCCACAAATCTGTCCTTTTTCAACATTAAGCGAGACATTGTCAAGTGCGGTCAGTTTTTTGCCCGATAACTCAAAAATTTTCGTAATATTAATTAGCTTAATCATATAAGCCCTTGTTCTTTTGCTATTTTCAAATTTATTTCGGTATTCTAGACGTCTAGATTGCTGTGTCAATACGTAGGGAAATCTTTTTTAGATGAATTGGTTATAGCTTATATTTGCTAATTGATAGAATTAAAGGGATAATTTTAAATATTGAACTAATATAGAGTAAAATATGAACAAAGCAATTTTTTTGGATCGTGATGGCACATTAAATATTGATTATGGTTATGTGCACGAAATTGATAATTTCAAATTTATAGATGGCGCAATAGGAGCATTGCAGGAATTAAAAGAGATGGGCTATCTATTAATCTTGGTCACGAATCAATCGGGGATTGCACGCGGTTATTTTTCTGAAGAGCAGTTTTTGCAGCTGACGGAATGGTTTGATTGGTCGTTGGCAGAACAGGGGGTAGATTTAGATGGTATCTATTATTGTCCTCATCACCCAGAGGGAAAAGGTGAATATAAAGCAGATTGCGATTGTCGTAAGCCAAAATCGGGAATGTTATTGCAGGCAATGAAAGAGTTAAAAATAGATCCGGCGAAATCGGTAATGGTTGGAGATAAAGTCGATGATCTAAAAGCGGGAATAGGCGCAGACGTGAGAATGAATGTGCTAGTTCGCACTGGAAAAACGGTAACAGAAGAAGGCGAGCGGTTAGCTGATTACGTATTAGATTCGGTGGCAGATTTACCAGGGGTTTTAAAATGCGCAATAAAATAGCAGAAAATAATGAAATTTTAATCATTCTGTATGAAGTTCAAGCAAAAGATCGTTTTTTTTAATTTTTTTGTAAAAAGCACTTGCATTCGTTTGTGTTTTCCCTATAATGCGCACCACACAACGACGCGCTGTT
>MLHP01000044.1 GCA_001999425.1 Rodentibacter genomosp. 2
GACGGGCGGTGTCTTTAGACACGGCGTTGGTATTCATGGCTTCTTCATTAGCTTAAAAAAGTGCGGTCAAAAACACTCTCATTTTCAACCGCACTTTTTAGTTTTAATTAATCCGCCACCCAGATTTTTTCTAACTCTTTTGTTTCGGGGTGATATTTGTAAACATTAATTCCACCTCGCCCGTATTGTCCCGTAACGAGAATATTGGCTTTATAAGCGGAAGCAATGCTTAAATTTCCTCTTGATATTTCAGGTTTATTGCCAATTTCTACATAGGCTTTTATCCAAGGATCACCTGTTGTATAAAGTAATGCAAGTTCATCATTACTATTTGGTAAAAGAATAAAATCTTTTTCTGTTACAAAAGCAACAGCAAAAGAATCAGAGCGACTGATCTGCTTATCTTTAAATTTTTCTGGGATAGGTAACAACTTACTTTTGTCCTCGGTCATTGTTTCGTCTTTAAAAATTCCATCCGTATCTGCTAAACGAGATCTTTGATTAGGATTCAATAACGACCACATATAACGTTGTGCATTTGCACTTGTTGCTATAATCCATTTTCCATCTGGGCTAATTAGTCCCATTGTTCTTCCTGAATTCCCCCATAAACGAGCTAATGGTTTCAAGCTCTTTATATTCCATAACGTCATACCTAGGTAGCTATCTTTCTTATATTTATCAGGGTTTACTGGATTAGCAGTTAATTTTGTTTGAGCAGGAGGATCTCCCCGAGCAGTTAGAACATCTCCTACCGATAGAAGATAATTACCAACAATTACAAACTTATAAGGTTGGCTTGGACCAATCGGCGCATCGGTATAGATTGGAACTAAATTTTTACCGTGTCCTTTATAAAATTTTCCCCATTCATCTGCAGACAAGTAGAAGGACTTATCGGTGGATATAATTTGTCCTCTTGTTTTAAAATGTGGAAATTGTGAAATTTCTTTTCCTTCGATATTTTGGATATGTACCACATTATTACCATCCTGCCACATAAACTCGTGGCTATCGGGAATAAAATACGCACTAGAAGAAAACGCATTTTTTGCTAAGAGTGTTTTCTCTTTCTTTTGAATATCCCATAGAAAGAGTTTTCCGCCTCTATGCGCACTAATCACATAGCGCCCGTCACTCGAAACGCCTAATGAATGTACGGGCGGTTGTTGATTCGCACAGGCGGAAAGTATGCTTAATAAGAAAAAACTAAGGCATAATTTGATTAATCTTTTCATCTTATATTCTCCTAATAACGTCCAAACTTTGAATTACAAGGAACTTCCGGTCAAAACAAGTGCGGTCAAAAACGTCCTCATTTTCAGCCGCACTTTTAATTAATCCGCCACCCAAATTTTTTCTAACTCTTTGGTTTCAGGGTGATATTTGTAAACATTAATCCCGCCTCTCCCGTATTGCCCCGTAACGAGAATATTGGCTTTATAAGCAGAGGCAATGCTTAAATTTCCTCTTGAAATTTCAGGTTTATTGCCAATTTCTACGTAGGCTTTTATCCAAGGATCGCCTGTTGTATAAAGTAAAGCCAACTCATCATTGCTATCAGGAAAAAGAATAAAATCTTTCTCTGTAACAAAGGCAACAGCTGAAATATCAGAACGAGTTATTTGCTTGTCTTTAAATTTTTCAGGAATAGGCAATAATTTGCTCATATCTCTTCCATCTATATTTTCTCGAAAAAGTCCGTGTATATCTGCTAACCTAAATCTTTGGTGGGGATCTGATATTAGCCACATATAACGTTTTCCATTTCCTCCACCTGTAACAATCCATTTACCATCAGGACTTATTGTACCTGATGTACTACCTTGATTTCCCCATAAGCGAGCTATAGGCTTCAGTGTCTGTTTACTCCATAGTGTTACACCGTCATAGCTACTTTTTTTATACTTGTTTGGATTGACTGGATTAGCCGTTAATTTTGTTTCAGCTGGCGGATAATTTCTCCCTGAAATAGTCGTTGTTGCTGAGAGAAAATATTCTCCAACAATAGACAGATTATACGGTTGGAAACTACCTATAGGGGTGTCAGTGTAAACGGGGACTAAATTAGCTCCATATCCTTTATATAATTTTCCCCACTTATTAGCAGAAAGATAAAATAATTTATCTGTAGTAATAATATGTCCTTCTGTTTCAAAATGATTAAATGTTTGGTTTTCGCTGCCACTAACATTTTGAATATGTACAACGTTATTGTTATCTTGCCACATAAACTCGTGGCTATCCGGAATAAAATAAGCACTATATGAATTTGCATTTTTAGAAAGTAGTTTCTTTTCTTTCTTTGCTATATCCCATAAGATTAATTCGTTTTTACCATGTGTACTTATCGCATATCTACCATCGCTAGAAACTCCGAGCGACATAACACCTCCAGTTGAATTACAACCTATGGTAAAAAAGGATAAAATAAATAAAAATAATAAATTTGACAGTTTCATAGATCCTCCTAATAACGCCCAAATTTTGAATTAGCATTAATTCGTTTCATGATCCATTCCTTATAGCTTTTCTCATAGATTAAAGGAAATACCTTATTTTTTTCACTCATTCCCTCCCATTCATATTCCCATTCACGCATAGCTGAATGAGTGATGAAATATGGTATTTTTTTACCTTTTTCATCGATGATGATCTGAGGGAAATATATTATTTTTTCTTTATCTCTCATCTCACTAATAAAAGGATCAAAATATAATTTTTTATCGCTTTTACTCAAATCCCCTTTCACATTTCGCCCCTGCACCGAATACAAATCCCCCCTTGCACCCAACGGCGGGCGGATATCCATATTAATTTGTTGCCAATCATGCACAACGGTATAAGACAAAATCTCAATAATATGCTCTAGCACCGCTTTTTGAATCGGGTCGTCTTTTTTAAACCGTCTAAAACAGCTCCAAGGGCGTAAATAATAAATCTCATCGGAAATCCCCCCGTGTTTGGACAGTTTTTCTGCTTCCGCCTCAACGGCTTGACGAATACGTGTTTGATTTAATTCGTTTCGTTGAATATTGTCACAGATAAATTCCCGCTGACGGCTATCGCTAATATCCCGACACCCGTATTTCTCCTTCAACTTTTCAATGCGAACATATTCATCGGAAATTTCTCTTGTGAATCCTTGTTCATAGGCATCGGCGGGTTTGGTATTGGGTTTATTAATGCCGAATGTTGCACTGTTCTCAAACATCGTAATCGTAAACTTGGCTTGATTGGCATTGATATAATAATCACCCAACGGTGTAGTGCCGCCGGTCAGAGCGGTGGATAATCGTGAATATTTTTTCGGATAAGCGCCACCGAATATCCCTGCCTTTTCTCGGTCTCCCCAACGGGTATCACCTGCGACCACCCCGTCTTCCGTGGAGTAGAGCACGGTAATTTGCTTTGCCGTCTTATGGGCATAAGGAAAAATCTCCATCGCAATAGGGTTAAATTGTTTGGTGTAATGGTTGGTAAAGGCATTATCGGCAACCGCCGGCTCCCACATAATCAGATTATCGATTTGCTCGTCATAGTCCCCGTCAAAATCGCCTAAAATATTGAGCGCACTTAACGCCACTCTTGCCCCTAAGGAGTGAGTTAGAATATTAACTTTTATTTTATTATCCAACAGTTGTTTTAACACTTTGGCTAACTCCCGACCTGCCTCATTGGCATACAGTTCCGCACGGAAAAACTCAAGGGTGGCTTTCACACTGCCGGACCATGTTACGCCAATGATACGACTATATTTCTCCCAATCATCAAATTTATCTAACTTATCCTTTCCCGAGACGGCAAGATTTAAATAATACTCAACATGAGGAAACCAACTTAAGGCTTCTTCGCCATTAAACTGTTTATCGTATCTTTTATAAGTGTCTTCATTTAACTTTTTCCCTTTTCCCTGAATCATATCGAGTAAGTCATCACGCCCGTAATGTAACCACGGCTGCTGTAATTCATCACGTCGGATATTGATATTGGGCGGACGGGCGGTGTCTTTAGATACGGCGTTTGTATTCATGGCTTCTTCATTAGCTTAAAAAGTGCGGTCAAAAACGCCCCCATTTTTAACCGCACTTTTTAGTTTTAATTAATCCGCCACCCAGATTTTTTCTAACTCTTTTGTTTCGGGGTGATATTTGTAAACATTAATTCCACCTCGCCCGTATTGTCCCGTAACGAGAATATTGGCTTTATAAGCGGAAGCAATGCTTAAATTTCCTCTTGATATTTCAGGTTTATTGCCAATTTCTACATAGGCTTTTATCCAAGGATCACCTGTTGTATAAAGTAATGCAAGTTCATCGTTACTATTAGGTAAAAGAATAAAATCTTTTTCTGTTACAAAAGCAACAGCAAAAGAACTAGATCGACTGATTGATTTATCTTTAAATTTGTCTAGGATAGGTAACAACTTACTTTTATCTTCGGTCATTATTTCATCTTTAAAAAGTCCGTCCGTATCTGCTAAACGAGATCTTTGATTGGGATTTAATAACGACCACATATAACGTTGCCCATTTTCACTTGTTGCTACAATCCATTTTCCATCAGGACTAATTACTCCCATCGTTCTTCCTGAATTCCCCCACAAACGAGCTAATGGTTTCAAGCTCTTTATATTCCATAACGTCATACCTAAATAGCTATCTTTTTTATATTTATCAGGGTTTACAGGATTAGCTGTTAATTTTGTTTGAGCAGGAGGAGTTCCCCTAGCAGTTAGGACATCCCCTACTGAAAGAAGATAATTACCAACGATTACAAATTTATAGGGCTGGCTAGGACCGATTGGGGCATCGGTATAGATTGGCACTAAATCTTTCCCGTATCCTTTATAAAATTTTCCCCATTCATCTGCTGATAAATAAAATGATTTATCGGAAGAAATAATTTGCCCCTCTGTTTTAAAATGTGGAAATTGTGAAATTTCTTTTCCTTCGACATTTTGGATATGCACAATATTATTATTGTCTTGCCATATAAACTCGTGGCTATCGGGAATGAAATAGGCACTATACGGATTAGCATTTTTGGCAAGAAGTTTCTTTTCTTTCTTGGTTAAATCCCACAGTACTAATTCATCTTTTCCATGTGCACTAATCGCGTATTTACCATCACTAGAAACACCCAGTGATACAACGCCCGACATTGAATTACAGCCAATAGTAAAAAAGGAAAGAATAATTAAAGTAAATAAATGTAATAATTTCATCTCTATCTCCTAATAACGCCCAAATTTTGAATTAGTTTGAATAGTGTTAATAATCCACCTTTTATAGCTCTCAGAATAAATTAATGGAAAGACTTTATTTCTATCTGGCATTCCCTCCCATTCATATTCCCATTCGCGCATAGCTGAATGGGTAATAAAATAGGGTATTTTTTTATTTTTATTTTTAGGGTCCTCTATAACTTGAGGTATAAATTCTACTTTTTTAACCCTTCTCATATCACTAATAAATTTATCAAAATACAATTCTTCATCTTTCTTACTTAGTGGCCCCTTAGCATTTTTTCCTTCTACCGAATACAAATCCCCCCTCGCTCCCAACGGCGGTCGGATATCCATATTAATTTGTTGCCAATCATGCACAACGGTATAAGACAAAATCTCAATAATATGCTCTAACACTGCTTTTTGAATCGGGTCGTCTTTTTTAAACCGTCTAAAACAGCTCCAAGGGCGTAAATAATACATCTCATCGGAAATCCCAGTGTGTTTGGACAGTTTTTCTGCTTCCGCCTCAACGGCTTGACGAATGCGGGTTTGATTTAATGCGTTTCGTTGAATATTGTCGCACATAAATTCCCGTTGGCGGCTATCGGTAATATCCCGACACCCGTATTTCTCCTTCAACTTTTCAATACGAATATATTCATCGGAAATTTCCCTTGTGAATCCTTGTTCATAGGCATCGGCGGGTTTGGTATTGGGTTTATTAATGCCGAATGTCGCACTGTTCTCAAACATCGTAATCGTAAACTTGGCTTGATTGGCATTGATATAATAATCACCCAACGGTGTAGTGCCGCCCGTTAGTGCGGTGGATAATCGTAAATATTTTTTCGGATAAGCGCCACCGAATATCCCTGCCTTTTCTCGGTCTCCCCAACGGGTATCACCTGCGACCACCCCGTCTTCCGTGGAGTAGAGCACGGTAATTTGCTTTGCCGTCTTATGGGCATAAGGAAAAATCTCCATCGCAATAGGGTTAAATTGTTTGGTGTAATGGTTGGTAAAGGCATTATCGGCAACCGCCGGCTCCCACATAATCAGATTATCGATTTGCTCGTCATAGTCCCCGTCAAAATCGCCTAAAATATTGAGCGCACTTAACGCCACTCTTGCCCCTAAGGAGTGAGTTAGAATATTAACTTTTATTTTATTATCCAACAGTTGTTTTAACACTTTGGCTAACTCCCGACCTGCCTCATTGGCATACAGTTCCGCACGGAAAAACTCAAGGGTGGCTTTCACGCTGCCGGACCATGTTACGCCAATGATACGACTATATTTTTCCCAATCATCAAATTTATCTAACTTATCTTTTCCCGAGGCGGCAAGATTTAAATAATACTCAACATG
>MLHP01000045.1 GCA_001999425.1 Rodentibacter genomosp. 2
TCTACGTCAGCCCCTAATTTTATTCCCTTTGGCTTCGCTAATTATTTAAATTTGCGAGGCGCTTTGCAGAAAAGTTAAAAGTGCGGTTAAATTTACTTACATTTTCAAGAAAGTACACGCAGCAACACCGGCTGAAATTCTGTTTGTTTCCCTAGTATTTTTGTATAGCGCTTAATGAAAATAAAAGAAAGGACGGTAAAAAGAAAAATAACAAGGGCTCGGGTCAATTCATTTTCGCTGATGTAATCGGATAACAGCGTTGCGATAAGCAAAGTAACCAGTGGTACGATGTACATCAATAATGCGGAAAACAACATTGATTTTTCTGCTAAGCCAATTTCCACCACTTGTCCTTCACGTAATGGCATCATGGTTTCCACATTAAAAATATGTTCCCCGCGTTTGCCATTGAGTTCGGAAAGGCTGGAAGTGCCGCAACTATTTTTTGCGGCGCATTGTCCGCAGGCACTTTGGGATTGGCATTTCACTTTTGCTACGCCATTTTCATAGCTAATGACGACTGCACTTTCTCTTAACATAGTGCCTCTCCCAAATAAATATCAAAGCGGTGGTTTTTGGTTTCACGGCTAAAGTGCGGTGGTTTTTGGGCGAGAAATTCCGCATAGTCAGGGCGTTTTACCACCACACGTTTTCGGGCTAATTGTAATGCAGGAGCAAGCAGTGCGTCCGCATCCAAGTCCGCCCCCACTAAATGCTGAAATACGCGCATTTCTTTTTTTACCAACGCGGATTTCTGTTTGTGCGGATACATCGGATCAAGATAGACCACATCGGCAAAATCTATTGTAGGATTTAATTCATTAATATGGTTAACGTTCAACAAACGTAAATTTTGTTGCAACATCGCACCGATTTCGTCATCTTGATAGGCGCGATTTAAGCCGTCTTGTAATAACAAATAGACAATGGGGTGGCGTTCTACTAAACGCACTTGGCAACCGATAGCGGCTAAGACGAAGGCATCACGTGCAAGCCCTGCGGTAGCATCAATTACCATTGGTAATTCATTGCCTTTGACGCCAATCGCTTTTGCTATTGCTTCGCCGCGTCCACCGCCAAATTTTCGCCGATGTGCCATTGTGCCGCCCACAAAATCCACATACACCGCACCAAGTTTGGGTTCGTCTAATTTGCGTAACTCCAAACGTTCATCCGTTTGTACTAGGGCAAGGAGGCTTTGCTCATCATGAACAATGCCTTTTCCCACGCAAAGTGCGGTTAAATTTTCGAGCGTTTTTTCCGTAGCCTCGGAAATTAGTCGAATCTTTACTTGCGAATCAGCCATACGCCGCTTTCCATATGCTCGGTGTAAGGAAATTGATCGAACAACGCCGCTTTTTCAATACGGTGGGTTTTAGACAGTTCTTGCAAATTATCGCATAAGGTGTGTGGATTGCAGGAAATATACAAAATGCGCTCGTAGTTTTGCACTAATTTTACCGTGTCCGGATCAAGCCCTGCACGAGGAGGATCGACAAAAATCGTGTTGCATTCGTAGGATTTGAGATCAATACCTTTCAAACGATTAAATTCACGCACCGCATTCATTGCTTGGGTAAATTCTTCGGCGGACATTCGGATAATCTGCAAATTATCTACGCCATTTGCTGCAATATTAAATTGGGCCGCGACCACCGATGGTTTCGCTATTTCTGTGGCAAGAACTTTGCGGAAATTTTGTGCCAAAGCGATAGAAAAATTGCCATTGCCACAATAAAGTTCGAGCAAATCGCCCTCGCTCCCTTTTGTACAATCTATCGCCCATTCCAACATTTTGCAATTTACCGTGGCGTTAGGTTGGGTAAAACTATTTTCTACTTGACGATAGATATAGTTCCGTCCTGCCACAGGCAAGATTTCATCCACGTAATCCTGATCTAAGCAAATTTTTTGTTTACTCGCGCGTCCGATAATTTGGACATCGAAACCAAGTGCGGTCAATTTTTCTTTCAAATTTTTAGCCGCACTTTCCCATTCTTCGGAAAGCGTTTTGTGATAAAGCAGGCTGACGATAATTTTATTACTCAAGGTGCTGAGATAATCAATTTGAAATAGTTTTTTGTGCAAGACTTCTTGTTGTTTAAGCAAAGGCAGCAAGGTTTTCATCATACGATTAATCAGCCCGCTTGCAATCGGAAATTCGTCCACACGGTAAGGCTTACGCGTGATTTGATCAAACATAATATGATAAAAATCATCTTGTTCGTGCCAAATACGAAATTCCGCCCGCATACGATAATGGCGGGTCGGTGAATCAAACACTTGAATGGTTGGTGCGTTAAATGGACGCAGAAGTGCGGTCAGTTTTTCTTGTTTTTTTTGTAGTAATTCGGTGTATTGAGAAACGGGGAGTTGCATTTGTTGAGTCCAACTGTATGGGGTCAAAGCAATTTATAAAATAAACAAAAGGCAGACTTCCGCCTGCCTTGTCTCATTGATTTTATTCGCCGGAATAATCATCACCACCGGAGGCGGCTTCACTCACATCACCGGAGAGGGTATAAACCCGTTTGGTGGTGTTGATGCGGGTGCGGTATTTATTCCATGTTTTTTCAAAGAAAGTTTCCGCTGCACGTTCTCCGCGACAGAAGGCGACAAACTCTTTTTCTTCTTTTGTTGTCGGTTCACGTTCGCCTAAATCCAATGCTTTGAACGCTTGCCCGTATTGCTCAAGCACTTGTGATTCTTTGATGGTGTAATCACCGTGACGCGAAAATCCGCGCGGATAGTTTTTGTCGTCAAAAAAACGACGGGTAACGCTAAAACTTGCAGCCATGATCATCTCTCTTTCTTTGATTGCTTAAAAAGGGCTGGCATTAAACCAATTTTTCGCTATTTTTGCAATAAACCTTTTACGGTTTCCACATAATCCTTAACGAAATTATCGTAATTTAATCCTTCAGGGTTAATGCGGAATTTACCGTTTACATAAAAATCAGGTACACCGCGTACCTTAAATTGATTGGCGGCATTAACTTGTTTGTTCACTAAACCGTTCACTGCAAAACTATTGATTCCTCCATCAAATTGTTCTGCCGTTACGCCATTGGCTAAGAAAATCGCGCGAATGTCATCCATAGATTGAATTGTATTTTTTTGTGCGGCTTCAAATAGTGGTGCTTTTACATTGCTTTCTACCCCTAACGCCATCGCCAATGCCCAGGCACGGGTTAAATTTTCAGATTGCCCTCCCAAGAAAGTAACATGGTACTGCTTAAACGCCACCCCTTCCGGCAAACCGTCTTTCACTTGTTGAGGAATTTTATATTCCATTTCAAAGGAATAACAATGAGGACAATAAAAAGAGAAAAATTCAATCACTTCTTTTTGCATTGCCGCCTGTTGGCTTACTTGGATATATTGTTTACCTTCTTGTAAATCGCCAGCGAAAGCATTGACAGAAATTAATGCACCTAATGCGAGTAAAAATTTTTTCATTTGTTTTTTCCTTATTTTATAATGCCGCGAGCTTTTAACAGCGCGGTTTTAAAATCTTCTTCGTAATCTTTTTTGATGCCGGGAATGGGCTCGTCTTTGTTCATCCCATCCATTTTGAGTTG
Source organism: Rodentibacter genomosp. 2 (assembly GCA_001999425.1). Classification (GTDB taxonomy): domain Bacteria; phylum Pseudomonadota; class Gammaproteobacteria; order Enterobacterales; family Pasteurellaceae; genus Rodentibacter. Next base: position 3,582 of record MLHP01000045.1, read on the forward strand.
ATAAATAATCACTTCATCGGTCAATTCATTTAGCGGTTTTTGGAAACCGGATTCATCGGCGATTTTTTGTAAAATTTCCATCAAGCTCAAATCCGGGGATTTAGACCAATAAGGTTGTAAAAGTTCCAACACTTCATTTAAACGCTTACATTTCATTGCTATTTTCTTTTTAATCGTAAAAAATAGGCGCATGATACTGCAAATTTTCACAGAATAAAATATGGTAACGATAAGTGCGGTGATTTTAGCGGGCGGAAAAGCGCGCAGAATGGAAGGACGTGACAAGGGGTTACAGGTTTTGCACAGTAAGCCTTTGATCCAATATATGATTGAACGTTTACGACCACAAATTACGGATATCTCCATTAATGCCAATCGAAACCAAGCCGAATACGCAAAATTCGGTTTTCCCGTTTTTGCTGATGAATTAGCTAATTTTCAAGGTCCGCTAAGCGGTATGTTGAGCGGGCTTGACAAGGCTAAGACGGATTTTGTTTTGTTTGTCCCTTGCGATAGCCCTTTTTTTCCTAACAATTTACTCGAAAAACTCAAAAGTGCAGTGGAAAATGACCGCACTTTGATAGCTTATGCTTGCGATGAAGAAAGAGAGCACCCGACATTTTGTTTGATGTCGATAGTATTAAAAGAGGCATTACGGACTTACCTTGCCTCCGGTGAACGGCGATTATTGCAATTTATGCGGGAAAATGGTGGCGTAGCGGTAAAATTTGCAGAAAATGAAGGACAATTTGTCAATTTTAATACCTTGAACGATTTACAATAATCATTTTTTTTACTGTGTTGAGAATTAATTAAGAGACGTATTATTTTATGAAAAATTCTGATTTATCCCGTTATTTTACCCCCTTGCACATCATTACCGCGATCTGTGTCATTGTGTATTTATTACAACAGCTCGGCTTTGAAGAAAGGATTATGGAAATTTTTCATTATCCTGTTTATTTTGATCAGGATGGGGAACTTTGGCGTTATATTACCCATACTTTCGTGCATTTGTCGAATATTCACATTATTGCAAATTTATCATGGTTTTGGTTATTTGGCGGCATAATTGAACGTTATTTTGGCGGCTTAAAGCTCTTTTTACTTTTTCTCGTTTCTGCCATCGTGAGCGGTATCGTACAAAATTATTTTTCTGGTGCGGGCTTTTTTGGATTATCGGGTGTGGTGTATGCGGTATTGGGTTATGTCTTTGTCGTAGATAAACTGAATGCTAACATTTTTAATTTGCCAAAGGGCTTTTTTACAATGTTATTGGTGGGGCTGATATTTGGATTTATTAGCCCTTTATTTGATATTTATATTGGTAATGCTGCCCATATTTCAGGTTTCATAGTCGGGTTATTTTGGGGATTTATTGATAGTAAAATTTATTTGAATCGGGTAGAGTAACAGCGCTATTTATTTAGGGGATACGATATGAAACAATCCATTCGCCATCAAAAAATTATGGAGCTTGTCAGTCTGCATGGTTATTTAAGTACAGAAGATTTAGTAATCCAACTGGAGGTCAGTCCGCAAACAATCCGCCGAGATTTGAATGCTCTTGCAGAACTGAATTTTATTCGTCGCCATCATGGTGGAGCCGCCTCTCCTTCTTCCGCAGAAAATTCCGATTATATTGAGCGCAAACAGTTCTTTTCTTCACAAAAAAATTGCATTGCCCAAGAAGTTGCAAAACTTATTCCGAATGGCGCTTCGTTATTTATTGATATTGGCACGACGCCGGAAGCAGTAGCGAATGCGTTGCTTGATCACAAATCTTTACGTATTGTTACGAATAATCTGAATGCAGCCCATTTGCTCCGCCAAAATGAAAGTTTTGATATTACTATGGCGAGCGGTTCGTTACGAATGGATGGAGGGATTATTGGTGAGGCTACAGTGAATTTTATTTCCCAGTTTCGATTAGACTTCGGTATTCTTGGTATCAGTGCGATTGATGAAGACGGCTCTTTATTGGATTATGATTATCACGAAGTGCAAGTGAAACGGGCGATTATGGAAAGTTCACGCCAAACCTTGTTGGTGACCGACCATTCAAAATTTACCCGGCAAGCAATCGTTCGCTTAGGGGAATTGGGCGATGTCGAATACCTGTTTACAGATGAAGTGCCGTTTTCTATCTGTCAATATTTACAAAATGCTAAAACGAAATTAGTGATATGTCAGTAAGAAAGTGCGGTTATTTCTAACCGCACTTTTGTTTTTTTAACATCCATGTCAAACCACTGATGCAGTTAAGACCAACTCAAAAAAGTAAAACAGGATCAAATTAGAAATTTATAAGTAAATAGGAGAGACTCGATATACCAAGAAATGTAAGACTTGATACTTCAAGAAACACGATGATCTCCCTCTCAAATCTTAGTGCAGGATTATAGTATAAATAAGGGGAAATGGAAAGAAAAAAATTGAGATTTGTGAAATACGTCACATTTTTAGCCTAGGTCTTAATTCTCAACAAAACTAAGTGCTGTTTCAATAACTTCAATCCCAGCCCCCTGTTTGAATGCGTTTTCACTTAAATAACGACGCCATTGGCGTGCTCCTTTACAATGTTGAAATGTGCCCAGAATATGACGAACAATATGATTGAGATAGACACCTTGGCTGAGTTGTTTTTCAATATAAGGCAGCATTGCCAGCACCGCTTTTCGTGGGCTAATAATTGGCATATCGGAATCAAACAAGGCTTGATCGATAGTGCCGAGTAAACTTGGGTTTTGATAAGCCTCGCGCCCCACCATCACACCATCGACAAATTGCAAATGTTGTTTCATTTCTTCTATGGTTTTAATGCCACCGTTAATGACGATTTTTAAATGTGGAAAGTCGCGTTTTAACTGATATACGCGTTCATAATCAAGTGGTGGGATTTCACGATTTTCTTTCGGACTTAAACCAGAAAGCCAAGCTTTTCGTGCATGGATAATAAATTCCTGACAGCCTTTATCCTGTACTTTTTCGATAAAATCATATAAAAATTCGTAACTATCAAGATCATCGATACCGATGCGGGTTTTTACCGTTACAGGAATCTTAACCTCATTTTGCATTTGCGCGACACATTCTGCGACCAAATCGGCTTTCGCCATTAAACAAGCACCAAACATCCCGTTTTGTACGTGATCGGAAGGGCAGCCTACATTAAGATTAATTTCATGATAACCTCGATCTTCCGCCAGTTTTGCGCAATGTTTGAGTTGCTCGGGATCGCTTCCGCCTAATTGCAAGGCAACCGGATTTTCACGAGGATCAAAATCCAACAAATCATATTTGGCATGAATAATCGCTGGAGTTGTCACCATCTCTGTATAAAGCAAGGCGTGCTGCGAAAATTGACGGTGAAAATAACGGCAATGACGCGTTGTCCAATCAAGCATTGGGGCAACAGAAAAGCGACCACGATAAAAGTGCGGTTGATTTTGAGGCATTTTGTTTCTCTGGTTTATTGATCCTGATTCAGCGAAGGATATTTGTGTAAATCGACGTGGGATTATGGCGATAATCATGTAGGAAATCAATCATCAAATTCCTGTTAATTAAGGGACACGCCTCGGCAAGGATCTTTCAGGATCCTATTTCCGTTTAATAATTGACAATAGCTAACAAAATCATTAAAATTCAGCGTCTATTTCTATATTGAAGTAGATTTTTTGAACAACATTCTATTATTGAATAACATTTAAACTGGAGCTTTTTTAATGGCAACTATCAACCAGCTAGTACGCAAACCGCGTGTGAAAAAGGTTGTAAAAAGCAACGTTCCTGCATTAGAGGCTTGCCCGCAGAAACGTGGTGTATGTACTCGTGTATATACTACAACTCCTAAAAAACCAAACTCAGCATTACGTAAAGTATGTCGTATCCGCTTAACAAATGGTTTTGAAGTAACTTCTTATATTGGTGGTGAAGGTCACAACCTTCAAGAGCACAGTGTTGTATTAATCCGTGGTGGTCGTGTTAAAGACTTACCGGGTGTGCGTTACCACACAGTACGCGGCGCGTTAGACTGCGCAGGCGTGAAAGATCGTAAACAAGGTCGTTCTAAATACGGCGTTAAACGTCCTAAAGCTTAATGGTTCTCCGTTAAGTAAGGCCAAACGTCTAAATTAGCAAAACAATTTAAACCATAAACTCCAGTCAAAAGCGCATGCGCTGCAAAATTCCTCAATGAAGGAAGATTGCTGATGAGTTTTGGATATCCTGAAGATTAAAATACGGAGAAATTCGCAATGCCACGTCGTCGTAGTATTGAACCACGCAAGATTCTTCCAGATCCGAAATTCGGTTCAGAGTTACTTGCAAAATTTATTAATGTAATCATGGTAGACGGTAAAAAATCCGTTGCCGAATCCATCGTTTACGGTGCATTAGAAACCTTATCTGAGCGTACGGGTAAAGAACCTTTAGAAGCATTTGAAATCGCACTTGAAAATGTGCGTCCAACCGTTGAGGTGAAATCTCGTCGTGTTGGTGGTTCTACTTACCAAGTACCGGTTGAAGTTCGTCCGGTTCGTCGTAACGCATTAGGTATGCGTTGGATCGTAGAAGCAGCACGTAAACGTGGTGATAAATCAATGGCTTTACGCCTTGCAAACGAATTATCAGATGCCTCTGATAACAAAGGTGCAGCAGTGAAGAAACGTGAAGACGTTCACCGTATGGCTGAAGCTAACAAAGCATTTGCTCACTATCGTTGGTAATAAGCTTTTGAATTTAAAGGGCTTCATCATTGATGAAGCCTTACCCTTATATAAACAGATATTAAACTAAACAAGGTTATAATAATGGCACGTACAACTCCTATTGAAAGATATCGTAATATCGGTATTAGTGCGCACATTGATGCGGGTAAAACGACTACTACTGAACGTATCTTATTCTATACAGGTGTGAGCCACAAAATCGGTGAAGTACACGATGGTGCGGCAACAATGGACTGGATGGAACAAGAACAGGAACGCGGTATCACCATCACCTCTGCGGCAACAACCGCATTCTGGTCTGGTATGTCTCAACAATTCCCACAACACCGTATCAATGTTATTGACACTCCAGGGCACGTAGACTTTACTGTTGAAGTAGAACGTTCTATGCGTGTTCTTGATGGTGCGGTAATGGTTTACTGTGCTGTAGGTGGTGTTCAACCTCAGTCTGAAACCGTATGGCGCCAAGCGAACAAATATGAAGTTCCGCGTATTGCGTTTGTTAACAAAATGGACCGTACCGGTGCAAATTTCTTACGTGTAGTTGAGCAATTAAAAACCCGTTTAGGCGCTAACGCTGTTCCTCTTCAACTTCCAATCGGTGCAGAAGAAAACTTTACCGGTGTTGTTGATTTGATCAAAATGAAAGCAATCAACTGGAACGAAGCTGACCAAGGTATGACTTTCACTTACGAAGACATCCCGGCAAATATGGTTGCTGACTGTGAAGAATGGCGTCAAAATCTTGTAGATGCAGCAGCTGAAGCATCTGAAGAGTTAATGGAAAAATACCTTGGCGGTGAAGAATTAACTGAAGAAGAGATCAAAGCAGGTCTTCGTCAACGTGTGTTAGCGAATGAAATTATCTTAGTAACCTGTGGTTCTGCATTCAAAAATAAAGGTGTTCAAGCAATGCTTGACGCTGTAGTTGAATACTTACCTGCACCGACAGACATTCCAGCGATTAAAGGTATTAACCCTGATGAAACTGAAGGTGAACGTCATGCAAGCGATGAAGAGCCATTCTCTTCATTAGCATTTAAAATTGCAACTGACCCATTTGTGGGTAACTTAACTTTCTTCCGTGTATACTCTGGTGTAATCAACTCAGGTGATACTGTGTTGAACTCAGTGCGTCAAAAACGTGAGCGTTTTGGTCGTATCGTTCAAATGCATGCTAACAAACGTGAAGAAATCAAAGAAGTTCGCGCCGGTGATATTGCTGCGGCAATCGGCTTAAAAGATGTGACGACAGGTGATACATTATGTGCAATTGAAGCACCAATCATTCTTGAGCGTATGGAATTCCCAGAGCCGGTAATCTCTGTTGCGGTAGAACCAAAAACTAAAGCAGACCAAGAAAAAATGGGTATTGCATTAGGTCGTTTAGCACAAGAAGACCCTTCATTCCGTGTTCACACTGATGAAGAATCCGGTGAGACTATCATTTCAGGTATGGGTGAATTACACTTAGATATCATCGTTGACCGTATGAAACGTGAATTCAAAGTGGAAGCGAACATCGGTAAACCACAAGTATCTTACCGTGAGACTATTCGTACCCGTGTTAATGATGTTGAAGGTAAACACGCAAAACAATCTGGTGGTCGTGGTCAATACGGTCATGTTGTTATCGACTTGTATCCATTAGAGCCGGAAGGTCCGGGCTACGAATTTGTTAACGAAATCAAAGGTGGTGTAATTCCTGGTGAATACATCCCAGCTGTTGACAAAGGTATCCAAGAGCAACTTAAATCCGGTCCATTAGCGGGTTATCCAGTAGTTGACCTTGGTGTGCGTTTACACTTCGGTTCATACCATGATGTGGACTCATCCGAATTAGCGTTTAAATTAGCGGCTTCTTTAGCATTTAAAGCAGCGTTCGCTAAAGCAAACCCTGTTCTACTAGAGCCAATCATGAAAGTAGAAGTTGAAACACCACCTGAGTATGTGGGTGATGTAATCGGTGATTTAAGCCGTCGTCGTGCAATGGTTAACGGTCAAGAGGCGAACGAATTTGTTGTTAAGATTGATGCAGAAGTTCCACTTTCTGAAATGTTCGGTTATGCAACAGACTTACGTTCACAAACCCAAGGTCGTGCATCATACTCAATGGAACCGTTAAAATATGCTGAAGCGCCAACAAGTGTTGCAGCTGCAGTAATCGAAGCACGTAAAAAATAATATTTTTGTAACATAATAGCGGTATAAAATTCTTACTTTTTATACCGCACTTTTAGGAAACATTAGCAATGTCTAAAGAAAAATTT
>MLHP01000046.1 GCA_001999425.1 Rodentibacter genomosp. 2
TAATCTACGTCAGCCCCTTTATTTAAGGAATTCTGTTACAAACTCCCTCATTTGGTACCCAGCCGATACACTGTGACCAATCAATCAACAGAGCGATCAAATTTGGCTCCTACACAATTTCTAAAGTTTGTAAAGGCTGGATAATTGATTATTTTATAATAATGTTGAATTAACTTTTTCCCTAAGCATCTCAACATCACTTTCAATATAGGTTAACGTTACTCTCACATCTTTATGCCCTAAGAGCTGTTTAGCCACATACAAATTTTCTGGATCTTTCATTAGATACGTTGCAACAGTGTGTCTAAACCGATGTGGTGATACTTGGAAGCCTACTCTACTTGAAATAACTCTAAATAAATGACTAATTTGAAACTCCGTCATTACTTGACCTGTATATCGAGTTTTTCGAAATAAGTTAATATTAAATAGCTTGGAATTAAAATTTTGATGACGTTTTCTTAGTTCTATAATTAGCTTTTCAATATATGGGTGTAGCCTATCTAAAATAGGAATACAATGATATTCGTGATTTTTATTAATCTCCGGTGAAATATGAATTACCTTTTGATGCAAATCAACATCTTTTATTTTTAACCGCAATAATTGAGCTCTTCGTATTCCCGTAAATCGAAATGTATTAACCAACGCTAAGATAAACCATTGTGGTTCTAATACATTAGGTAGACTATCTTCATTGCTGTTAAGAAAAAAGTCCAGCTTATCTAATTGAATAGGTGTTAAAACTTTTCTTTTTAGCCTACCTACTCGCAAAAATAATTTATTACACGGATTTTCATCATAATTTAATAATTTTTGTTCAATACCAAATTTATAAATAGATTTAAGATGCCGTATATAGCTATTCCAAGTAACCGGTTTTACTTTTGTATTAATCACACTATTACGCCATTTCAATAACATCTCAGTGGTTATTTGGGAAGGGTATTCTACACCGCAATGCTTACGTACTTGTCGAATTGCTTTATCATAGCTTTTCTTAGTATCTGCACGCAGATATCTATGGAAAAAATTTTTGCAATAAAAGCTCAAATGTAATCTTGGTGTTTTGCATAATTTACTCCTCTAGTAATAAATGCCTATTGTTGATTAAAATTCTTTCACCAAAAAACAGTTGTGTATTCGGAATTGTTAATGATCATGCAAAAATGCACCAGGTTGATGCAGTAAGATCATCGAAAAGTGATCCACTGCATCTTTTGATAAACTCCTTGTTATTTAAACAGGGAATAACCTGGTATGCTTTGCATGGAAACCATCTTAAAAATACGTCGCCTTTATCATAAAAAGGGGCTTTCTCAGCGTAAAATCGCTGAAAAACTTCGACTCAGTCGTCGTACTGTCAAAAAATATCTCAATATGGTTGAGATTCCAAACTATCAACGTCAACACACCGATTCACCTAGATTAGGGCCTTATAAAGCACTATTAATTGAACGACTCAAAGAGGAGATGGATAAGCCACCTTCTCAACGTTTAACTGCAGTACGTCATTTTGAGTATTTGCAAAGCCTTGGCTTTGAAGGGCAATACCCTTGTGTTTCTCGTTTTATTAAGCGTTATAAAGCCTCTTTTTCCCCACCCACTACGGCTGTTTTTATTCCACAAAAATTTCCACTCGGTGAGTCTTATCAATTTGATTGGAGCATTGAGAAAGTGGTGTTAAATGGGGTTGAAACAACGGTAAATATCGCTCATTTTCGACTTTGTCATTCTCGTGCTTATTATGTCCGAGCTTATTTTAGACAAACCTTAGAAATGCTTATCGATGCACATAATCACGCCTTTACTTATTTTGGTGGTGTCCCCTCTCGGGGAATTTATGATAACCCTAAAACCATTGTCAAACAGATAAAATCAGGCAAAGAGCGGTCATTTAATGAGGGATTTTTGGCAATGATGAACCATTTTCTCATTGAGCCTGTCGCTTGTACACCGGCCTCAGGTTGGGAGAAAGGTCAAGTCGAGCGACAAGTTCAAACACTCCGTAAGCGGCTTTTCCGCCCTTTATTAGCTTTCTCTTCCCTTGAGGAGTTAAATGATTATTTAAGAGATTGGTGCATAAGGCAGATTCAAATTCAATCCTGGGTTGAAGATAAGCAACAGACGGTGGCTCAACGGTTGGAAAAAGAACGTGAAAAACTCTCTCCTTTTAAACCCTATTTAGGTTATCGCACCACTCGCTTACTCGTTAATACCTCTGCATTGATTCTCTTTGATACCCACCAATATAGTGTACCCTGCCATTTATGTGGAAAGGAAATGATAGCTCAAATAGGTGCACAAGAGATAGTGCTTGTTTATCAGAACCAAATAGTGGCTCGTCACCCGAGACAATTTATCAAAGGAGGAACCCGTTATAACCCTCTTCATTATTTGTCTGCCTTAAAGAAAAAACCAGGAGCATTACGACATGGAGAGCCCTTTCAAGGCTGGGCTCTTCCTCCTGCAATTAAAACCCTTCAACATCACTTACTTAAACAACCTCGTGGCGACAAGGCAATGGTTAAGCTTCTAAGTTTAATTGCGGATTTTGGTGAAGAAGTGGGAGTGACTGCCGCAGAGCTGGCGTTAGAACAAGGATGACCTACCGTTGAAGCGGTACTTAATATTATCTTAAGGTTGACCGAACCGACTGTCCCTAAAATAGAGAGTCAACACGTTGCACTGCATTGTCCACCTAAAGCAAATCTCAGTCAATTTGACCAACTCCTTCAATATCCAAGAACCCCCACCTTTCCTTCACTAAAATAAAACAGACAAGGAGATGATAATGGAAAGACAAGATTATATTGCATTACTGCACAGCTCAAATTGACAACAATGGCAAATGAATTTGACGATATCGTGATTGAGGGGGTTAGACGCAAACGCCCGA
>MLHP01000047.1 GCA_001999425.1 Rodentibacter genomosp. 2
TTCAATAACATTGGTTGAAAGTGAATGCCCCGCCCCACCCAAATCAATCCCGTTGAAGAAACGATAGCCTGCCCAAATCGCGATTGCAATTAAGGCGATTATGCTAATCACTAACCATTTAAAAATTCGTGCCATTATTCATCACTCCGGAAAATCACAATGAGAAAATCTCATCCGTAAAACACTAAAAACACACGAAAAAACAACCGCACTTTTAATTGTTCAGACTAAAAGTGCGGTTAACTTTTCCGTTATTTTTTCGGTTTCTTCGGTAAACCTGTTTCTAAATCTAACCCGTTATCCACTCGAACCCCAGCTTGATTTGCCAGTTTCATCATTAATGCTTCACTTGGTTTGGGCGGGGCTTCTCCCTCATACCAACGCTGAAAGGCTATTTTGCCGTCCCATTCCGGCAAGGGGGCTGGCGGTAACGGCACAATATCGTCGAGATCAGGAACTTTGGGTTGGAGATAGTCTTTATAGGCTAAATATTTCCAAATCATTTCATAACGTCTAGCACGTTCCGAATCCTCTGATAAATTTAGAAAATCTATGCCTCCCTCCTTTTGTTTACCACTAAATGCTTCTGCCAATGTACTTGCAGAAGATGAACTGCCATTTTTTACACCTTGATGAAATACTTCCAATGCCTGTTGATATTCTTGTTTTCTTTGTAGTCGAATACCCAACATATCGGAAGCCTTGCCTAAGCCCTGTTCAGATGAACAAGACAATAATTGTTCATAAATTTTTAAACGTAACGGTCTTGTTTCTTCATCGTTAATATCCGTCAGGATATCTCCAACAACATACTGCGCTTCCCGACTGCCTAAATCCGCCGCCTTTCTTAAATAAGCATATTGACCGTCTTTTTCGGTACGTACCCCGTATCCCACATCTAAATAGCCATACAGATTGTAATAAGCGGTGGCTGGTAGCTGTTTTGCTAATTCTTCATTGAGATTATGCACTTCCGTTTGTGGCATATCGGCACTAATGCGCCCGCTTTTTAATAAGTATTGCAAGCGGATGTTGGCTTTATAATCGCCGTTTAGTGCTGCAATGCGGTAATAACGGGCTAATCCGTTCCATACCGCATCGCCCCGTTTGCCCGTCCACATATTGTGCAGGTCGTGGTACAGCGCATAGTTATACAGTTGTTGGGTTTCCGCCGAGAGTTCAGGTTTTTCTTCGTGTTTGCAAACGAACGCTAGACTTGCCTGTAATTGTTCCATTGTATTCTGATTCATTTTTTGTTTCTCTTCTTGAGTAATACCTTTTGAACGCGGATTCCCCGGCGCTCCGCCAAATGTGAGATGGGTGTTGGATATAAAATTATCGACTATGCCAATACCAATCCCGACTAATGCCACAAGGGCTAGAATTATATAGGTTAAGACTCTCATCATTAGTCACTCTTGCTCACTGTTGGATCCGCCCGATAAAATTCTCGCAATGCACACTCAGGATACGTCCCGTCTTTTTGGGCATCTTTATTTGCCTTCATTAATTTCCCCCATATCTCAAATGTTTTCACTGCCACCGCATAATCATGCAGATTATCCGGATTCGCCGCCCCATTTTTATTGGTGTGCAAATCCCATAAGCGTTTGCGTAGCCCTTCCGCTACTTCGCCACATTCCATAATAATGCCTAGCTCCGTATCCACCTGCATACTCCGAGTATTTAGGTTTGCCGAGCTGATGACGGTAAATACATCGTCCATAATCGTGACTTTGGAATGTACATAGACTTCCGCCGGTGTTTCGTTGCCTTTGCTGTCTTTGTAGCTATGCACATATTTGCCGTGCTCATCTTTCGGCATTAAGGTGCAAATATGCGCTTTAATCCCCGGCGTATCGCTGATTTCATAGCCTAGTTCTTTGGTGAGATTGGTCTCTTCTTGGCTTAATTCTTGATTTTCAATGGGATTTGCCTCTTGGTTGTTTTGGTTTTTGGCGTTCTGTTCTCCTTGTTTTTTCTCCACCTCTCGCTGTTTAGCTTTGATATCGGCAAGCTCTTTTTCAAGACGTTTAATTTCTTGTTCGTTGGCTTGATACTCCGCCTGCGCCGCTGCTTTTCCCTCCGGGGTAGGCATTTGCCTTGCCTTATTATACAAAATCGCTTGATTAACTTTGCGTTTGCCTAATTCCAGTTCCAGCTCTTGACGTTTAATCGCTCTCGCCACCCCCGGCATCACCTCTTGTTTGCCCAATAATTTAAACATTTCATTGGTGGTGTACGTGCCTTTGCCAATGCCTTCATCGGAAGAATTCGTTACGGTGAACCAGTGTATCGGCCCTTCAGCCCGTCCGCCGCTTTTCAGTTTTTCCCAGTGGGCGATAAATTCCCGTACTAACGGTGGAAAACGAAAATACTGATTTTCGGTGTAAAGATAACTGGTGGTCTGTTTAATATTTTTTAAATAGACTTTCATAATGTCTTCGACATCCGGTTGGTCATAGGTACGCAGGATTTGTGCCATCAACAATTTACTCCCCTCAACCAGTGATGGATTAGGCGGATAATGTTCACGGGTCAATCCATTACGCTGTGCCGTTAAATTGGTCTCAACAGCATCACTACCCCATTGCGTATTGTTTTTTCTATCCCAAGATTGACAAAAGTTATGGTTAATATCCCATAAGACTTGTCCTGTTACGATACTGGATACATACTTAAGTGTGGGAGATCTACTTCATTATTATTTCTTAGAAAGTTTTTTAAATAAAAAAACAACAAAATCTATAAAAAAAGTAAATGCAAAATAAACTCCAATATAAGATATAACATTAATCCAAAAATAATCTTTAATTAAATTTTTATATATTGGCATAGGATAATTATTTATATATATATCAAAAAGAGTGAAAATAAATATGAGAAAAACAAAAAACAAATTACTCTTCCAATATTTCTTTAGGAACATATGTCTCTCCATTCTTTTCATTCAAATGTATTTCTATCTTTAATTTATCTTTAAATGCTAAACTGACTATCTTATTACATATTTTTATCCAACTTGGATTAGAAATATGATCATCATAATCATCATTTATACTAGCCTGCTTAGCTTTAGATACAGTAGGGTATATATTTTCATTCGGTATATACCCAAAGCACCCATAAGAGCCACCTAGATGATCATATCCAAATATACTATACGTTCCCCCTATATGAATTAATACATTTGTCGCTATATTAGGATGTACTCTTGGTTCATCAATAGCGTTTCCATCAAATTTTTTTTGCGTTCTTAAAGGCTTAGCAGATAGTTCTTCACTACCAAATCGGGTTAATTTAAAAGCATTTAACCCATCAGGCTCATACGGCAGATCTATATTAATATATTTAGCTTTATTTCTTATGCCTCTAGAAATATGTTGCACTCGAGCAGTAGGAAAATTAGGTAGCCATAATCCTGTATATTGATTCTTCTCATAGTTATCCGGTACAAACTCTCTATTAAGCAAAAATTCTTTATTAAGAATACCACTATTAGCTTGTTTCTGATTTCCTAAATAATACCAAGAATCTCTTGTCACATTAAAACTGTCAATAATTTCATCAGATATTTTAATCTTATCTTTATTCAATTTTCTTAGTAATACATTAACCTTATATGTCTTCACAATTACTGCTGGATCTGACAAAACATAGTCTATCCCTTTTAAAGCCTGTATTGTATAACCTGTTTCCTCTCCAGTTATCTCTAACACTATTATTTTTTGGCTGATTTTTTGTTCAAATATATAATTTTCACTCTTTGTCGTTTTAGCCTCTGTTATTAATTTGTTTCCCATTTCCACTCTTCCTCATGATCAATATGTAATCTGCACTTAACATTTTCTTCATTTCGCGTATAGAATATAGGAGTTAATCCATCTAAATCAGTAATTCCATTTTGCTCCCCCTCACTGAGTAATACACTAAATGGGACATTTGCATAGGGATTTCCTTGATCATCTAACATTCTAAACTGAATTCTATAAAAAGACTCACTATCATTAATTTCAGTATCAAATGGATTTACCTCCTCATATTCTCCCTTCTCCTGACAAAACTCCCCCTCAATATACACATCCCCTATCAACTCAATTCCTTCTCGGTTGATGACTATCGAACCGCCCGGGCCGCTGATTTCTACGCTTTCGTAACCCTCTAGGTCAAATTGGTCGCAGATTTGTTCAAACAGTTCGCCCGCCTGCCAACTGCCATTTTGGGCGATGTCGATGTTGAGTTCATTACCGACGTGAATAATGGTGTCGCCATGCACATTGACATAGCGGTTATTGTTGACGTTGAGGAGGTCGTCTTGTTCGACTTTGGTGATGCAATTCCGTCCGATAGTTTTGATTTGGTCTCGGTTGATGGTGAGGGTTTCGTCTTGATTAACGGTTTCCGTGCGGTTGTTGCCGATGTGGACGGTTTCGTTTCGACTGACTTGTTCGGTGCGGTTGTTGCCCACTTGGGTGGTTTCATCATTTTTGACAATATGGTTGAGGTCTTTTTCGGCGTGGATAAAAATCTCTTCTTGGTCTTTTTCGTCTTCAAAACGCAGTTCGTTAAACCCGTTACCTTTGTGAGTTTTGGATTTTATTGTGGTGCGGGTTTTATGTTCCGGTAGATTATAAGGCGGTTCGGTGGTGCTGTGGTAGGTGCGTCCCACTACAATCGGTTGGTCGGGGTCGCCGTTTAAGTATTTGACCAGTACTTCATCGCCAATTCGCGGTATCATCATGT
>MLHP01000048.1 GCA_001999425.1 Rodentibacter genomosp. 2
TCTACGTCAGCCCCAAAAAGAATAATCCACACATAAATAGCGAAGAATTGCCGGCATTTATGGATGCGTTAGCAAATGCCAAAATACAACCGCAAACCCGCTTTCTTGTTCAATTCCAAATGCTCACAATGACCCGCCCGAATGAAGCGAGCGGGGCGCAATGGTCGGAAATTGATTTAGCCAAGAAACTGTGGACGATACCAGCGGAAAGAATGAAAGCCCGTGAAGTGCAAATTATCGCATTCCAGTGCGTTTTATCGTTTATTTTGATTTATTCTGAGTTATATTGACCGCAATTTTTAGTAACACGTTTAGTAACATTATGATAAAGAAACACGAAATCTTGTTACTAAAAGGAGATTTTATGGCACGTATTACCAAGCCTTTAACGAATACAGAAGTTGAAAGGGCAAGACCGAAAGAAAAAGAATATAACCTTGTAGATGGGCAAGAATTAAGCTTACGTGTTAAAACCACAGGGGCGAAAACGGTACTAAAGTAGTTAGCTATGGTGAGTACATGAAAAAGGTACTGAAAACAGCTATTTCTATCGTGGTACAGATGAAAGAAACGGCGTAGTTTACAACGCTAACTTAACTAGTGATCTAGCTAAAGTTTATCATGGTGCGGATAAAGCATCAGGTGAGTTGAACTACCAAGGTCATGCTGTAACTTACGGCTTTACACACGTAGCGCCAAATGCAAACAAACCGGATGTAAGCAAAGTACCTAATGCTATCGGTGCAAATCCAGAATTTGATTTACCTCAATTAGTGAGTGGTACTCACGTTTCAGCTAGAATTGATTTATCAACTAAAGGTGTAACCGGTCAATTGTATGACGTGTAGTCTGTTGACAATGTTAAATCTAACCAACAAATCGCAAACTTTACCGATACTTTAGTAAATAACGGTTCTATTACTGGTTCTTCTACCCGTACTTTAGATAACGCTGCCGGTACATTTAACGGTAACTTATTCGGCAAACAAGCTGAAGAGTTAGGTGGTGCGTTAGCAAGCAAAGCAACTGACTCAGAAAACAGCTGGGGTGCGGTATTCGGTGCTAAAGGCGAAAGATCGTACAAATGTCTATAAACGTATAGGAACTCGTTTAACTTGGGGAAAAGAATGGCCTTTAGGCATCGCTACTTCTGCAACTTTAGGTTTAGGAAAACGTAATTATAAAGAAATAAGCTTCTTTGGTAGTAAGCAGAAAGATAAAGAATATTCTGCATCCGTTACGTTATGGCATAAAGCCGTACATTTTGCCGGTTTTACACCTCGATTAACCTATACTTATACCAAAACGGATAGTAATATTCCTATTTATAGTTACAATAAAAACCAACTTCTATTTGATGTTAGTAAAAGTGTCTAGAAACAGTTTTTTTAAGACTATTTATAATGTATAGGGTTATAATTAACCCTATATTATTTGCTTATACAAAAATAAACTTAGTGGTTGAGTTAAATATACTGTCAATGATATTAAAAAATTGAACCGCAAAGATCATCCAAAAGTGATCCACTTGTCTAGGTTAATGACAAGATTTAAAACTGTAAGATTCATTGCCTATTGCTAATATATGACAATAAAGAAATGACCGCACTTTTAAGTGCCAAAGTGCGGTCATTTTTGTTAATATTTTTTAGTTTTCTTCCGATATTACTTAATAGCAAAACCGACATTTTTATATGATTGTAGGGAGACAGAGCGTATGTCCAATGTCCAATATCAATCATTTCAATAGATCCGAAGTGTACAGCACGCCCCCTAAATTATTGGATAAATTTTATCTTGTGTGTTTGCTACATAATACTGTTTTCTTCTTGTTCTTTTTCTTTCGCTCTTATCAAGATTTCTTGAATATCCGCCGCCATTTTTTGGTCGCATTCCCTGGCAATATCTTGTAATACCGGGCTTTTAAAGAACTCTGATTTTGGCTCGTAAACCTGAGCCATTAATTTCACTTCATGACGATCAGCCTGGAAATAATATTCTGCCACTTCTTTTGCCACTTCGGGTTCCATACCTAAACCCTCTAGTGCAGTACGTCCGGTACGCACCGCAGAATCGAAGGTTTCACGGATGACATCATTCGCACCAGAGTTATATAAATCAAAGGTGTGAAAACGGTCATAAGAACGGGCGATAATTTTAATATTCGGATTCACTTCACGGGCAAAATGTACGATAGCAGACACCTGCTCTTTGTTGTCAATAGCGACGACGAGCATTTCTGCGTGTTCCAATCCCGCGGCAATTAAAAATTCACGACGGGAAGCATCACCAAAATAGGATTTAATGCCATATTCATTGAAACCTTTAATCATCTTTGGATTCAAATCAATCACCGTTGTAGCATAACCGCTTAAACGGAGCAAATCATTTACAATTTGCCCAAAACGCCCCATACCGATAATGAGGATAGGATGCTGTTCGTCAATTTCATCCGGTTGAATTTCTTCTTCCTTGTCTTTTGCGCCGTATTTCTCATAAATAACCAAAATAATCGGCGTCATCACCATCGAAAGTACAACGATTGCCGTCATATTGGCATTCACTGTTTCATCAATGACCCCTTTGGATAAAGCGGCAGCGAAAAGAACAAAGGCAAACTCGCCCCCTTGCGCCATTAAAAGCGTGCGTTCTAATGCGGTTTTATGTGTACTTTTTGCAAGTCGGGCAACGGCATAAATACAGAGACCTTTGGTTAGCATCAGCACAATGACACCAAAGAAAATGAGTTGCCAGTTTTCCGCCACAACTTTCAAATCCAATGCCATCCCCACACCGAGGAAAAAGAGCCCGAGCAATAAACCACGGAAAGGTTCAATATCCGCTTCCAGCTGATGACGGAATGCGGATTCGGAAAGCATTACACCAGCCACAAAAGCGCCCATAGCCATGGATAAGCCGGCTTCTTCCATTAACAATGCCGCCCCCAATACCACGAAAAGGGCAGCTGCGGTCATCACTTCACGCGCCTTAGCATTCGCTAGAATACGGAAAACCGGATTTAGAATGAAACGGCCAATAAACACTAATACGGCTAAGGCAAGCATCGCAATGCCTGCCGATTGCCACCAAGGCATAGAGGCTTCTGTTTTTTCAAAAGGCGAAAGGAAAGTGACAACGGCAAGCAAGGGCACGATGAGCAAATCTTCAAATAATAAAATTGATACGATTTTTTGACCGCGCTTTGTGGAAAGTTCTTTGCGTTCACCCAATACTTGCATCACAATCGCCGTGGATGTCAATACAAAACCAGCTGAAGAGACAAAGGCAACTTCCCAAGATACACCAAATTGTGTCCCCACGATCGTCATTAAAATCGCAGAAATGATCACCTGCATACTACCAAGCCCAAAAATCTGACGACGCAAGCTCCATAAATGCGAAGGTTTCATTTCAAGCCCAATCACAAATAAGAACATCACGACACCAAATTCTGCAAGATGAATAATCGCATGCGGATCATCAATCATATGCAAGCCATAAGGCCCGATAGCCAGCCCTGCGGCTAAATAGCCAAGCACCGAGCCTAACCCTATTCGTTTAAACAGAGGCACCGCCACTACGGCAGCCCCCAACAATGCCACCACTCGAATTAGATCACCTGCACTTTCCGCCGCCATAGTCACTCCTAAAAAGAATTAAAAAGTAAAAAACGGGCACATTTTACTTGCTTTCAGTTAAGATTTGTAGGAGTAAACTGAGTATTTTTTAAATAACTAATGGTATTTGTGAATATTCATTATGTGATCTTTACAAGAAAATTTTCGTGTCAAATTCCTTCACGTCTTATATTAGTTAAAACGTTAAATGCTTTAGTAATATGAATACTTGGTATATCTCAAAGACACGACTAAATGTTCCGAACATCCCTTGTTGTAAACGTATAAACCCGTAAGAAAAAATAAAGTAAAATGGCGTTGAGGTAGGGGTTTGGTTTATAAAAACGTAAGAAGAAATAAGAAGAGAAAAGTTCGTTTGGTCCTACCGTCTTCAATATTTTTCATTCAAGCCTTTTTCTATCTGCTTTTTCTTAACTTAGCCAATCAGAAAAGGGAACAATCAAGGGAACATTAAACGAATTTTTTGACCTATTTGTCATCTTTTGCGGATTATGCTCAAAAATTGATTACAGGGTCAATCTTTAAATTTAGTTTAATCTCGTTTATTGTCCTTTTTATCAGATAGCGGGGTATTTAGAAAAAATCATCATCAACCAAACAAGCATTTTTTCATAAAAATAATTTTTTTCTGTGAGTGTATTTTTTTATAGGAATTATAGGAATTTAGGAACGCCAAGATTTTTTTCTTTATTTATTAAATAGTTAAGCACTAAAAAACGTTCCTATTTTTGTTTTTCAAAATAGGAACGCAACAGGAATTTTTTAGGAACGGGAAAAATGCACTTTTTCAAAATAGGTACAAAAAGGCAATAAATAGGAATTTTTAACCTTAAAATAGGAATATTTAGACATAGAATAGGAATGGTTTATTTATATAATATATTGATTTATAAATAATTATTTTCTTTATTCCTATAATTCCTACTAAAAATCACCTATTGGCTAGAAAAATTAATATTATGCACATAAAAAAAGCAAGGCGTTCACCTTGCTTTGCTTTTTATTCGGTTTCGTTTTCATCATCTGAAAACGGCATGATTTTATAGGCTCTCGCCGTTTTGCCGATCATCTTTTTAGGTATCTTGAAAATAAACTCATTATAGCCTTGTTCCGGTTTGTTTGGCTTTTTGAGTAGCCCCGCTGTAAATAAAATACCAAATGCCGTTTTTTTGGGGAATCCGTCTATCACTTCATCAAAGATTTTGGGATAAATGAAATAATGTTCTTCCTCTTTTTTAGCTTCATTTGCCAGTACACGAACACCTGCAATTTTTAACGGTGTTTTGGCGTTTGGGTCTGCCGGATATTCAATAAAAGCGGCTTCATTAATTAATAGCCAATCAGTTACGGCTCGAATCAGTGCGGTTTCTTCTCGGCTGTTTTCTCCAAACTCATCCTTCCAGTTGAGAAAGTTTTTCAAAATGGCTTGCGCGCTTTCTTCTTCCGTCCATTGGGTTAACTCCTTGGCTAAGCATAAAGCGGTCTCAAGCACCGCAAAACGATCACCGGCTACCCGTTGAACTTGCCCGCTCATATTGCTAGATAAATCTAACCATTTTTTCCGGATTGTCTTATAAGTAGTTTTGATGCTGTCCGCATTGTTGGCAAGAAAAGCAATCCATTCACGCCCAATCACGCCAAAACATTCTTGAACTTTTTCGTTTAAATGGTCGGCGTGGGCTTTATTATTCGGAAAGTTGTGTAAATTGCCCGCTTCCTCGAGGGGAACGTTCAAAAGCCGTACTAATTGCCCGGCATGTACTTTTGCCCCTTGTAGCCTTAATTGCGTTTCTAAATCTTTTTCACCGGTTGAAAGTGCGGTCACTTTCCAGCGTTTTATTTCTCTGTTTCCGCCTTCTTTCTCGCCTCTTATTTTGTCCGTCTCGTTGAACAGGTCATAAGCGATCTTTTCAAGATCTTTCCCGTCTGTGGCTTGTCCGATTTCGTCAAGGGTAATAAAGCCGTCATTGCGTGCGGCAGCTTCATTCTTAACGCCTGTTGCCGTAGTACTCCAGCTTAATTTGATTTTGTCGGGGTTGCCGTAAATACTGTTGGCGATATTTAATATCGTACTTTTCCCTTTTGAACTTTCGGCGAAAAGGTGAACCCCAAAGGATTCCCGCCCTAAAAGTGAAAGCATAGGGGCCGCAAGTGCAACCGCCACGCCCAACATCATTGAAACATTGCCTTTTACATTCTGCGCGATTTCCTGTTGCCAATCGCCAAGCGTGCCAGCGGTGATATAGCCTAAACTTGAACCGCTTTTATCGGTAAAATAAATCGGTTTTTTAGGTGTGCCAATAATTTCCCCGTTTGGCAATAAATACGCCCCATTGAGCCAGCCTGTAACATTAGTGACCGTCCATTGTGTCGAATGGTTGCCGTTAAAGTGAAAATGCTCGGTGAGCTTTTGAGTTAAGCCCGATCCCTGTGTCATCTTCAAGCCTTGCGCCTTCAACATTTTCCAGCCGGAATCTGTGCCAAAGTCTTCACGTGCGATCGCAACTGTGCGAGGGGTGTTTTCATCTCGGTTTTGCCATTGGAACAAATAATAATATTCACCGCCTGCGGTTTTGCCTTCCCCTACTAATTCTAAATTGTCGCAAATCCACGTTTCTTTTTCTTGAATGATCTCGCCGGTGTCTCTATCCACTTTGGGCGTTATATAATGTAACCCTTTAATCTTGCCATTTTCTCGATATTCAACATAAGGCGTTTTGCGTGGGGCGTTGCCTTGTTCTTCCGTTTCTATCACGATTTCAGCCGTATTACGTGCCTCTTCATCTTCTCTTAGGCGTAAAACATAGCCGCTTAAATCCCGCTTATTTTCACCTAAGTTATCGGCAAAAAAGACTTTTTCAGCCTTGGAATGTTTGGCTATGGATAAAAGTAAGGCGGTTTCTTGTGCTTGGCTGACTTCACCAAAACGGCAAAACGTCACCGCATGAACCTCTTCTTTTAAAATCTGATAATTGCTTGCATTCGCCAATTTTTCAGCATCTAAAATAAGCGGCTTATAATCATCACCTAAGCCTAATTTATCACGCAATAAGCCCCATTCTAGCCCGTTTCCTTTCTCTTTCCCAAATCCCCATGCTTTCCACGCTTTATCACCGATCAAAGCGTAAATATGCTCATAGGCTACACGCCCTTGTTCGTCAAAGTGCGGTACTTTTGGCCGTTGTTTTTTATATGCCATAATTCCCCCTAACCTTGATTTCTATGTTTAAAAAACTCAATCACATCGCCGGCGCGGTATTTTTTCGGGGCGTTTTTCTTTGGTGTGCCTACGCTTGCCGGAAAATGCGGATCGTGGATAAGTGTTTGCATTAAATAGCCGTATGAAATTTTGGCATAGTCTGCCACTTGTCGCGCCGTCCAGATTTCATCAGGGCTGAATGCTGCCTTGTCATTTTCAAGCCGGTTTAGGCGTTCACCATAATCGGCGAGAATGCGTTTCAGGCTTGCCAGCGTTAATTTTGGTTCTTGTTGAATTTCTTGCATTTTTTGTTCCTTAATGATTAGCCCCAAAGCAAGGGGCGCACTTGTGCGCACCATCCTTTATTTCTTTTGATAATGGTTGCCATAAATCCCCCTTATTTCCGATTTTTACGGCGTGCTATGCGTTGGGCTTTGCGTTTATTCTTAATTTTATTCATTCGTCTTTCGTAAAAATTGAGTTGCTCATTTTTAGGAAATTCAAACCCAAAGAAAGCTTCATTAAATAGCGCGCTATCACTGGCGAAAAATTCCAATTCTGCGTCGTTGGGAAAGTGTAAAGAATAGGTGTTCATGCTGTCGCTCCTTGTAGCTGTGATTTTCTTCCGCTCATGATTTTGAATAAATCGTTAAAGGCTTGTGCGTGGCTGTTTTGTTGTAAAGCAGCATGATGTTGATATTTGGCTTTTTCGGTTTGGCTCACCTTTCCGCCATTTTCTAACTTCAGCCTTGTTTCTTCGCTTTTGGCCCATTGGCGGGCAATGGCTTTGTCTGATTAAAAATAGCGGCATGAAATGAATTTCTGCCGCTTAATTTGAATTTTCACTACGGCATAGTAAGCGGTTTCACTGTTGACATCGGTGAGAGAGTAGAGACTAATTGCCATTTTTGCCCCCTCTGCCTTGTGTGGCTTGTTCTTGTTTTGCCAATAAATCAAGATAAATGCGTTTGGTGAGGCTTTGAATGGCGCTCACGGCTTGCCCTGCGGTCTCGTGTTCTTCGGTGATATAAAGATTTGTCACGCCAATCAACTCTTGCAAATTGTTCATTTCGATAACCAGCGCATCGAATTCGAACCAGTTAAATTTAACCTCTGCCATTTTCTCCCCCTCTTGATATGTTCACATCACGCCCGATCATATTATTGGCATTGCCTGTAACGTGTTGATTTATGCTGTTGTCATTGATGTAATTGATAGTGATATAAATGCGATCTATCCGGTGAATTTGGATAAGGGAGCGCAAAAGGGCTTTAAGGGAAAGATTAGGCATAAATCCCCCCTTGCACAAAAGTGCGGTTAAATTTTGAGGTGTTTTTTTCGGGGATTTTGCCGGCAAGGATAAGCACAAATTCACGGGCTAAAATAGCGCGGGCTTGTCGTTCGGTTTCGGCATTGATACGGATTTTTTGAATACGATTGGTTAAATCGGTACGGCGAATAGCCGCAAAAATGAATTGGGTCATTTGCGTAACTCCAGTGATTAAATGTTTAAGAGTTACCGCGAAAGTTGTCACGCTTTGGCGGTAACGCGCAACGGGGTGACAAACCGTTATCAACGGGAAACGGCAAAGGGCGAAACCTTTCCCGTACGCGTTACCATAGGGCATAGTCTATCAGAAAATAGATCTATGTTGGGGTGTGCGTAAACGCTATGCACAAAAAAACACGCATAGAAAATAGGCGTGCTGTGCGCTGTTGATAAATGATAGTTCGAGTTGTCACGCTCGTTTTTTGGTGCTTTGTTGAAAGCGGATTTAATATAGTTTAAGGGGCTGACGTAGATTAGCTAGTATGTTAAT
>MLHP01000049.1 GCA_001999425.1 Rodentibacter genomosp. 2
TCCAACGTTTACGCATCGCGGGGTCGTCAATTAATTTTTGTAAAAAAATGTCCGGCAAAAAAATATCGCTATACATCATATCAATATGGCTTATGCCTGCCGGTAGGTGAATATAGGGCAACGCCATGCCAAAACGGGCTTGTTCTTGGTGAAGCTTATTGTCGTAAAAATGATATTGGGTGAAGGAAAATCCGCACTGGCCTCTCTAACCCCCTCTAACTCGGCAACATCCGGCGAATTGTATTTGTAAATATACCACGCATACATGCCTGATTTGGCACTGATTTTTTCCTTCGGAGCTACGTCTAAGGCAAGGATATAGACATAGCCCGCACGTAACAAACGACGTTCATAATCTTGCTGCCATTCGGTTAAATCACACAGTGGCTTGCTATCAGTTCGACAGGTCTTTAAACGCGCCGTTTGCAAGGCTAACCGCACCGGATAAACCAATGTGCCTTCTTGACAGGTTTTGATAACCGACAGTGAGTCGTTTGATTTTGCCATTATGCTTTCTCTCTTGTTACAAATTGGTTATACAATGCGCTAGCTTGCTCTTCCCTTGAGTAATGCTGCTTTTCTAATTGGTGTTCTTTTATATTCAAACCTTAAAGTGCGGTTAATTTTTTCAATTTAATGTGAGTGTAGGGAGACACTACGTGTGTCCGCTATCAAATTGATCAATTCCTATATTTTGTTGTATCCATTTTTTATTTTGTGAGTTTGCAACATAATACCGGTCAATTTTATAAAAATTTAGAGTGATTGAAGATAATCTAAAACCACCTGATGGTGTTCGCCGGTTTTAAATTTATCAAATACTTGCTGAATGTTGCCTTGTTCATCTATAAGAAAGCTTATTCGATGGATACCATCGTAAGTTCTTCCCATAAATTTCTTTTCTCCCCATACTCCAAATTGCTCGGCGACGTGATGGTTTTCATCTGAAAGTAAAGTAAAATTGAGCGCTTTTTTCTCGGTAAACTGCGCTAATTTTTTAGGGCTATCAGGGCTAATACCTAAAATAACCACACCCAATTTTTCCAATTCATTTTTTGCATCCCGTAATCCGCAGGCTTGTATTGTGCAACCGGGTGTGAGTGCTTTGGGATAAAAATAAACAAGTACTTTTTTGCCTTTAAATTCCGCAAGGGAAACCGGTATTTCAGACTGATTATTTAATGTAAACTGCGGAGCGGTATCACCCGCTTGTAATGTTTTCATAGAAAATTCCTTAAAATAAAAAAATGATTTGCAAATTTTAATCATTTTAGCGATCCTAGCAGGTGTTTTTCAAACATTAATCACGATAATCTGAAACGGAGGTTTTATGTCTACGCAGAATCCCTTATTTTTTGGCAGCATTGTTGCTTTAGTCACCCCAATGGATAATCACGGTGGAATTGATTTTGAAGCCCTAGAAAAATTAGTGGAGTTTCATATTAATGCAGGCACTAATGCTATCGTTTCAGTAGGCACAACCGGTGAATCCGCCACATTAAGTATTGAAGAAAATGTTAAGGTGATTGAGAAAACCGTAGAACTGGCAAAAGGACGTATTCCAATCATTGCCGGCACGGGCGCAAATGCAACCAGTGAAGCGATTGTGATGACAAAACTATTGCGTGACAGTGGTGTGGCAGGGTGTCTCTCCGTTGTACCGTATTATAACAAACCAACGCAAGAGGGAATGTTCCAACACTTTAAAGCTATTGCGGAATGTACCGATTTACCTCAAATTCTTTACAATGTACCGGGGCGTACCGGAAGTGATATGAAACCGGAAACCGTTGCCCGTTTGGCACAAATTGAAAATATCGTTGGTATTAAAGAAGCGACCGGCGAAGTTCATCGTATAACAGAAATCAAAAAATTAGCAGGAGAAAATTTCATCGTATTAAGCGGTGATGATGCAACGGGATTAGAAGCGATGAAGCTAGGGGCTGAAGGTGTCATTTCCGTTACCAACAATCTAGCTGCAAAAGATATGGCGGAAATGTGTCGTTTAGTGCGTGCCGGCGAACTTTCCAAAGCAGAAGCAATTAACCGGCGTTTAATGGCATTACATCGTGATTTGTTTGTGGAATCCAACCCAATTCCGGTGAAATGGGCGGCTTATCGTTTAGGATTAATTAAATCGCCTTCCCTCCGTTTACCATTAACCATTCTCAGTGAAAACGCACAAGCAAAAGTTGAAGCGGCATTAAAAACAGCAGGTTTGATTTAATTAATCATAGGGGGGCTGACCTTCAACCTTCAGCCCCCAAACTTTCTGAATAACTAATTGTCGAAGTGCGGTCAGTTTTTCGTTTATTTTTAAGGATTTATTATGAAGAAAATTTTCTTAGGATTAGCAACGGCAGCCTTATTATCCGCCTGTTCGACCGATCCTGAAAAATTACAAAGCGCAAATGATAGTTATCAAAAATCAAACTCTCCTATTCCAAATTTCGCACCTTTAGCAAGCGGTGGGGTTAATCTGCCACAGCAGGCATCCACCTACTATTTACCTAATATTGCCGTTAAAAGAGATACAGCCGTTGATATTCGCCCGCCATCAGTCCCCTTAGCGATCATAAAAAATTCACTCACACAATTTGATGGCGAACGTGCTTTAATCGTTTATTCCAACGAGCAAGCCTCTCTCTACAATTTACAGCAAATTCAGCGCTTACTAAAAGAAGAAGGGATTGATTCTACTATTGATGGTGCGGTTTTATTAACAGACTGGCACAGTACGGAACGTGCAGACGACAAATCCGACATGGAAATTCGTTATCAAGTGGAACAATTTACCACACATAACGCCAGTGCATTAGGTGTTTCGGTAGCGCAGATGCGTCGCAATAATATTCTTTTCACACCAAGTGTGGCAGAAAAACAGCGCTACGCCTCTGCTCGTTTAAATCGTTTTGTTTCAACATTAACCGATAATTACAATAAGCAACAGCAAGATCTCAATAATGCCTCAGTGGGCGCATTTCAGTCTGAGTTAATTACCGATACAAACGGAAGAACCGCATTGGGTATGAATGCCTCCTTTGGTCAAGCATGGGAAAAATTAGGCGCTGTCTTGCCAAAATTGGGGTTTGCCATCAAATCGGAAACCGCCGGTCGCGGACAACGGGAATTGAAATATTCGCCGTTAGATAAAGAAGATTGGTTACGTTTAGGAGTCAATGAACCGGAGCTTGAAAAAGGCACTTATATGATGCAGATTTCTGCTATCGGAAAACAAAGTAGCGTTGTCATTAGCGATGAAGATGGCAACACCATAAACGATGAGGCAGCTAAAACGCTCTATAATGCTTTAAGCGTTCTACTGGCCAAATAATAATCCACACGTAAAATGTGCAGTTTTTAGGCTACCCTATAAGGGTCTAGAACTTCATATGCCCCTCAGGGGCATATGAAAAAACCGGCAACCGTAAACTCCCCTTTAAAAAGGGCGCATATTCTTTAAATTATCTTGAATTACATCTTCTTTTTCTTGATTTCTTATATATTCTTCGACTACTTTTTTGCCTAACCCTACCGTATTTATGTAGTTCTTCTTTGTCCAAATCCATATTTATATTCGTATGCCGTTCAAATATAATCATCGAAGATTTCCCTTTTAGCTATCCCATAAAACTCAATACTGCTAATTTCGAGAGAAATCTTCAAGAGCATTAACATTCTATGTCAACTGAATTCATTCTTACACTCAGCATCAAATAAATAAATTTCCTTTCCAGATAATGCAGTCGGGGAAAATTCTCTCAGATTAACAAGTTGTAATAAAAATATGGGGGCTGACGTAGATTAGCCCTAAATTTCACACCATTTTCGCAAGGTTTTTAACTGCTCTTTTG
>MLHP01000005.1 GCA_001999425.1 Rodentibacter genomosp. 2
ATGCAACCTTTGAGAAAAACACTGTCACCAAAGGTAATGCAACAGTTGAAGGCACAACTACAACCAAAGATTTGAATGTCACAAACAATGCAACAATTTCGAAAGATCTGACCGTGGGTGGAAATAGCACTGTTAGCGGTGACAGCACAGTAAAAGGTAACGCGACCTTTGAGAAAAATGTCACTGTAGACGGCACGACCACAACCAAAGATCTAAATGTCACCAACAACGCCAATATCGAAAAAGATTTGACAGTAAAAGGCAATTCAACCGTTAACGGAAACTCAACGGTTAATGGCACGACCACGACAAAAGACTTGAATGTGACCAACAGCGCCAATATCGAAAAAGATTTGACGGTTAAGGGCAACTCAACGGTTAATGGTACAACCACAACCAAAGATCTCAATGTTACTGATACAGCAACTATCAAAGACCTTAACGTTACCAACAATGCCACCGTTAATAATTTAACCGCAACCAACGGTACGTTTAGCAATAACCTGACTTCCACTGGTGAAACTCTATTATCCGGTAATACAACTGTAGGCGGTCAAGGTAAAACCTTTACGGTAGCGAATGGCACCAAAGTGGATATGGGTGGCAATGTTATCAGCAACATTACTGACGGAAATATCTCCGAAGGCAGTAAAGATGCGATAACAGGTGGTCAGTTACACACGACAATTCAAAACATCACAAATACCCTAACCAATCAAGGTATGAATTTTACGGGAAATAATGGTGAAATTATTGCGCGTAAATTGGGTGAAATGCTCACCATTCAAGGCAGCTTAGCGGCGGAGAAAGAGGCGGACAGTAGTAACATTCGTACTGTTTCAAATGCGACAACGGGCGCAATAGAGATCGTGATGGCGAAAGACCCAACTTTCCGTAACTTAACAGCGACCGGTAATACAACAGTAGGCGGTGATTTACGTGTAAATGGTACAACCACAACAAAAGACTTGAATGTGACCAACAGCGCCAATATCGAAAAAGATTTGACAGTAAAAGGTAATTCAACCGTTGATGGCAACTCAACTGTTAATGGCGCGACCACAACCAAAGACTTGAATGTGACCAACAATGCCAATATCGAAAAAGATTTGACGGTAAAAGGTAATTCAACAGTGAAAGGTAACTCTACTGTTGAGGGCGATAGCACGGTTAAAGGTAATGCGACAGTTGAGGGTACAACAACCACTAAAGATCTTACTGTCACTAATAACGCAACAGTGAATAATTTAACCGCAACCAACGGTACATTTAGCAATAACCTGACTT
>MLHP01000050.1 GCA_001999425.1 Rodentibacter genomosp. 2
AAAGTGCGGTCGTTTTTTTGTTCTTTACAAGCTAGAAGACGACCACTGAACGGAGAAAAAAACTTTCGTTTAAAACTGATGTTATCAAGCTTTGATTCGAATAGAGTTAGCTTAAAAGTAAAGGAAGGTGTAATTGAATATCTAAGAAATAGATCTAACTGAGAAAAATCTATCGTTGATGGAAATCTTGACTATTCGAATCCAAACTACTTAGGCGAAGCGACTGAAAATACGAAACGTTGGGTTGCTGATGTTTATGAGCAAGCGAGAGAGCAGCCAAATTTTTGGAACTGGTAATGTAATATATGTTCATGGGATCATTAACAAGCTTTATAATAGAAATCGCAAATTTTAACTTAATGTGAGGAACCTATGTTTAAACAACTACAACAAATCGGTAAAGCCTTTATGCTGCCGATTGCCATTTTGCCTGCCGCCGGTCTGTTACTGGGTATTGGTGGTGCATTATCCAATAAAGCCACACTACAAGCCTATCCGGTACTGGATAATTCGCTGCTGCAAGGTATTTTCCAAATTATGTCTTCTGCAGGTTCGGTCGTCTTTGCGAATTTGGCATTGTTTCTTTGTATCGGTTTAGGTATTGGTTTGGCAAAACGGGATAAAGGCGTGGCCGCACTTGCAGCAGTAGTTGGTTATTTAATTATGACCGGGACGATTTCTGCCTTAATTCCTCTTTTTTCTCCTGAGGTGAAAAGTATAGATACCGGTGTGATCGGATCATTAGTCATGGGATTGGTAACGGTAAAACTACATAATCGTTACCATAATATCCAATTACCGCAAATCTTGGGCTTTTTTGGCGGTTCTCGATTTGTGCCGATCGTTACGGCATTTGCGGCAATTTTTATCGGCGCAGTTTTCTTTTTAATTTGGCCGACTTTTCAAGGCTGGCTGGTATCTGCCGGTAAAGGCATCGCTTCAATGGGGGAGATCGGAACATTTTTCTACGGTTTTCTTATGCGGTTAAGTGGCGCAGTGGGATTACACCATATGATCTATCCGCTATTTTGGTACACCGAATTAGGTGGGACGGAAATCGTAAATGGAGAAACCATTATTGGGGCACAAAAAATTTTCTTTGCTCAATTAGCCGATCCTAACCATCAAGGTTTATTCACCGAAGGTACACGTTTTTTTGCCGGTCGTTTTGATACCATGATGTTTGGTTTACCGGCTGCTTGTTTAGCAATGTATCATTGCGTGCCGAAAGCTCAAAGAGCCAAAGTTGGCGGATTATTTTTAGGTGCGGCGTTAACCTCATTTATCACCGGTATTACCGAACCTATCGAATTTATGTTCTTATTCGTTGCACCTTGGCTTTATGTCTTCCATGCATTTTTAGACGGTGTTTCTTTTTATATTGCCGACTTACTTAATATTTCTATTGGAAATACGTTCTCCGGTGGATTTATTGATTTCTTGCTCTTTGGTATTTTACAAGGCGATGGGAATACGCATTGGATTCGTGTGGTTTTAGTGGGGGTGCCTTGGGCGTTACTCTATTATTTCTCGTTCCGTCTCTTGATTAGCCGATTCAATGTGATGACACCGGGAAGAGCGGAAGACACTGAGGAAAGCGCGGAATTACAAATGACGTCTCTCACCGAAAATGCCCACTATGTTATTGCGGGTCTTGGTGGAGCAGAAAATATTGAAAATGTGGATGCCTGCATTACCCGTTTACGCGTATCGGTTAAAGATGTGAAATTAGTCGATAAAGCACGATTAAAATCCCTTGGTGCTATTGATGTGTTGGAAGTTGGCGGCGGGATTCAAGCCGTTTTCGGGGCGAAAGCGGTATTATATAAAAGCGAAGTCAATCAGATTCTAGGAAAAGAAGATTAGATAATTGCTATCCTCCCCATGTTTTTGGGGAGGATGTTTTTTGTTAGAAATCCACTTTTGCACAAAAAGTCATGGGCTCACCGGTGATGGGGTGGGTAATGCTTAGGCTTTCTGCATGAAGGCAGAGACGTGGCGACATACTTTTGGCTTGTGGATGCGCATAGAATTTATCCCCTAAAATCGGATGACCCAATGCCAGCATATGCAGGCGTAATTGGTGGGAACGCCCGGTAATTGGTGTGAGTTTTACCCGAGTGCTGTTATTGGGTAAACGTGCCAAAACCTCAAATTTTGTGACCGCTCTTTTGCCGAAAACAAAGTCTAAACGCTGGCGCGGACGATTTTCCCAATCACAAATCATTGGCAAATTCACTTCGCCACAGTCTTGTGCAAGATGTCCCCACACCAAGGCTTGATAATATTTTTTCGGTTCGCGCTCGCGGAATTGACGTTTGAGTTCCTTATCCGCTGCTTTGCTTAGAGCAAACAAAATAATGCCACTGGTTGCCATATCAAGACGGTGTGCCGGTTCGCAGAAACCAAATTTTTCTTTCACCCGGCTCATCGCACTATCGTAATATTGCGGTTGATTGCCCGGTACGGAAAGTAGCCCGCTCGGTTTATTCACCACGCAAATATAGTTATCTTGATAAACAATGTCTAAATAAGGCTCCATTGGGGGATGATATTCAATCAGTGCCATAATTATTCCTTATTGGTGATGATAACTCGAAGGCTATCCAATCGCCAGGTTGCTTTTGCCAATGCCTCTAACGACTGATCACGCTGCGCCGCTAAGATCTCAATTTCACTTTGGCGGATATTTTTATTCACTTTTTGTAAGGCTTGCAATCGATTGATTTCCGAACTTAACCGTTGATCCGCTAATTTCTGTGCTTGGTTAATAGCGGTTTGAGCAAGCGGTTGAATTTTCTTTTCTCCAAGTGCAAATAATTGTTCCAACGTCGGGCGCGCCATTTTGATCATTTTATTCGCAATATCTTTACCAAGCGGTTTCAATTTGCTGTGTAGGTTTTCAAATTCAACCTGTTCTGCAATATTATTGCCTTTGTTATCAAGTAATAATCGGATTGGTGTAGGCGGTAGGAAACGATTGAGCTGCAATCCTTTCGGCGATTGTGATTCCACCATATAAATTAATTCTAACAACAGTGTGCCAACCGGTAATTGCTTGTTAATCAGCAATGCCATTGCCGCTTTGCCAATATCTCCGGACGCAATGAGATCAATACCTTGGCGAATCATTGGATGATCCCAAGTTAAAAATTCCAGTTCTTCACGGGCAAGGGCAAGATTGCGATCAAAGGTTACCGTCACGCCTTCTTCTTTTAAGCCCGGGAAATCCGGCACAAGCATTGTACCGGTAGGGGTGATCACAATGCTGTTTTCACCAAGATCCTCTTGTTCTACGCTAATAATATCAAACAGATTTAGGGCAAAATTGACTAATTCTACCTCGTTATCTTGTGCGGCGATAGCATTGGCTAACTGCTTGGCTTGTTCTCCGCCATTGGAGTTCAGTTCTAATAGACGATCACGCCCTTGTTCCAACGCGATTTTGAGTTTTTCACGGGCTTGTTTTGTATCAGTAATGAGGCGATTTAAGTCTGCCAAGTCTGAAAGTGCGGTTGAATTTGACCGCACTTTTTGCAGTGCTTCGGCGAACTGTTCAAATAATGCCATTCCCATAGGCGTGGTTTGTTCAAAGGCATTTAATCCTTCGTGATACCAGCGAGCCAATACATCATCGGAGGATTTTTCCACACAAGGCACGTAAATTTGCACATCATTTTGCTGACCGATGCGATCTAAACGCCCGATACATTGTTCAAGTAAATCGGGGTTTTGTGGCAAATCAAACAATACCAAAGTGTCTGCAAATTGAAAGTTTCGCCCTTCCGAGCCAATGCCTGAACTGAGCAATACTTGTGCGCCATTTTCCATATCGGCAAAATAGGCGGCGGCACGGTCGCGTTCAATAATAGACATTTTTTCGTGGAAAACCGTTGCTCGAATTCCTTCTTTCTCCCGTAAATGCTGTTCAAGGTGAATCGCCGTTTGCGCATATTGGCAAATCACAAAGATTTTTTTGTCACGTTGTGTTTTTACAAAATCTAACAACCATTGCGTTTTCACCTCTTCCACTTGAGCAATATTTTCAAGGGGTAAAGTGATCGGGTGATAAATACGCCGAGGGAAACCTTTCACGCCTTGGCGTGTATTGCGGAATAGCACACGGCTTGTGCCATGACGATCAATCAAATTTTGGATTAAGGTTTGGCGTGCTGATTGTGCTTCTTCATTAGAATTATTAATGTCTTGAAAAAGTTGCGCGGTATTTTGTTCTCCCAGCAATTGAGAAATCTGATTTTTTTCGACCGCACTTAGTGGTTTATCTTCCAGTAAAGATTGCACTGCTTGCACCACCGGTTGATAATGTTGTTGTTCTTCTTGAAAGGAGACATAATCAAAAAAGCGTTCGGGATCGAGTAAACGCAATCGGGCGAAATGGCTTTCTTGTCCTAATTGTTCCGGCGTGGCTGTCAGCAGTAAAACGGAAGGAATGGCGTTTGCTAATTGTTCAATACACAAATAAGCCCGACTTGGGGCGTTTTCAGTCCAAACCAAATGATGCGCTTCATCCACAATTAAGCAGTCAAAACCGGCTGCCAAGATTTGTTCGGTACGTTTAGGGGAATTGACTAGCCAATCTAACGCGCAAATAATCAGCGATTCCGAGCTAAAAGGATTTTCACCACTGATAGCAAAATCGGCACAGCGTTCTTCATCAAACAATGAAAAATGCAAATTAAATCGGCGGAGCATTTCAACCAACCATTGATGTTGCAAGGTTTCCGGCACAAGCACTAATACACGTTGAACTTTTTCGGCAAACAGTTGATTTTGTAAAATCATCCCAGCTTCGATAGTTTTCCCTAACCCCACTTCGTCAGCAAGCAATACTCGGGGATTCACTCGGTTACCGACTTCAGCAGCAATGTGCAACTGGTGGGGGATTAAGCCCGCACGAATTCCGCGTAAACCACGTAATGGCGATTGAAATTGGGCTTGTTGATGTTTTAACGTACGATAACGTAAAGCAAAATGATGGCTACGATCTAATTGTGCGGAAAAGAGCCGCTCTTTCGCCGAACTAAAGGAAATAAGCGGTGAAATATCGCCTTCTTGAACGATGACTTGTTCACCTTGCGGATTTTCCACCAGATAAAAATTCAAGCCGTTCATGGTTTGAATATCCACAATCTTACCTTGCCAACCCTCTTTATGACTCAAGGTTTCCCCTTTGGTGAATTGAATGCGGGTGAGAGGGGCTTGAGCGATAGAATAAATACGCGTTTCGTCAGAGGCAGGAAAATGCAACGTCACAGTACGCATATCAAAAGCAGTAACAGTGCCTAATCCAAGGTTATTTTCACTTCCGCTTAACCAACGCTGACCAAGGGCAAAAGGTGTCATACAATTCTCTATTTTTCATTCATTAAAATTCGGGCGGCTATTGTAGCCCGATTCAAAGGGAAAGCAATGAAAACTGTGATCTCTATCACAATCGTGGCGATTGTTCTGATTCTATGCTTTACTTTGCCAAAGTGCGGTGCAAAAATGGCGCGGTTTTTTTCATTATTATGGAGTAAAAAATGGATTGGTCTGAACGTCTTAAACGGGAGTTTTTATCCGGTTGGAAGCCTTTTGAAGTGGTCTGGTTGGTGGTATTTATCATGGCGCAAATTTGGGCGTATGTGCAAGCACCCGATTCATGGCTGGCAATGATTTCCGGTATTTCAGGCATTTTATGTGTGGTATTGGTGAGTAAAGGGAAAATCAGTAACTATTTCTTCGGCTTGATTTTTGCTTATACCTATTTCTATGTGGCATGGGGGCAAAATTTCTTAGGGGAAATGAACACCGTACTTTATGTCTATTTGCCGGCACAGTTTATCGGCTATTTTATGTGGAAAAACAATATGCAAAATGACAATGGCGGCGAAAGCGTGGTGGCAAAGGCACTCACCCCAAAAGGTTGGATTGCCCTCGCACTTTTTATTGGTATTGGTACGCTTTTATTTGTTCAAGCCTTGCAGACGGCGGGCGGAAGTTCAACTGGGTTAGACGGCTTAACGACCATTATCGTGGTGGCAGCCCAGTTGCTGATGATTTTGCGTTATCGTGAACAATGGCTGTTGTGGATTGTCCTTAATATTCTTTCTATTATTTTATGGGCGGAAACACCGGCGATGTATTTAATGTACAGTGCGTATTTACTGAACTCCCTTTACGGTTATTACAACTGGACGAAATTGTCAAAATAAGGAAAAAAACAACCGCATTTTAGAGAGAATAAAGGCAACCTTGGGAATTTAAGGCTGCCTTTATTATTAAAATTTCAAATAAAAATCCTTCGTTAATTCGGTAAATTTCTTGGTATAACGGTTTTTTTCATCGTAAATCACGATTTGCTCATGCACTAATTTTTGTGATTGTTTGGAAAAGGTGATTAACATTCTTTGTGGCGATTTTCCGATTTTTGTGATGACTTCCGTTTGTTTGACACAACAAAGAGCGGTCAGTTTTTCGAGGTTTTTTGCTGCTGCATAGGGTAATACAAAACTGATTTTTCCCTTTTCAGATAAGCGTTCAGCCGCCCAGGTTAGCCAATCTAAATGACTTTGTGTAGTATAACGGGCTAACTCTCGTTCTTCGTTTTTACATTCCACGCCTTGTTCAAAATAGGGAGGATTGGCGACAATG
Source organism: Rodentibacter genomosp. 2 (assembly GCA_001999425.1). Classification (GTDB taxonomy): domain Bacteria; phylum Pseudomonadota; class Gammaproteobacteria; order Enterobacterales; family Pasteurellaceae; genus Rodentibacter. Next base: position 6,655 of record MLHP01000050.1, read on the forward strand.
AGATCAAAGGTTTCTTTTGTGTCGGATAAAAAATGTTGGACATCTCCCTGAACCAAATTTATACGTGATTTCCAAGGTGAAAGCGTAATATTTTCTTGTGCTTGTTGTGCTGCAGCAGGATCTAATTCAACGGCATGAATTTGGCAATCTGACGTACTACGTTGTGCAAGCATTAATGCTAGCAAGCCCGTTCCGCTTCCCATATCCAGTATATTTTTACAATGATTCGTGTCAGCCCAGGCCCCCAGTAAAATACCGTCTGTGCCTACTTTCATTGCGCAATGTTGCTGATTAATGTGAAATTGTTTAAAGGTGAAACTACTCATAAATATTTCTTAAATTGACCGCACTTTCCTGTTTATTTTTAGTCATTTCGAGGCTTTTCAGGTATAATTTGCGCCAATTTTAACAAATAACCATACAATAATGAATTTTCCCCAATTTGAACAATTCGATCTTTCCCCTGAACTTCTTCAAGCGCTTGAAAAAAAAGGGTATTTACGTCCAACAGCGATTCAATTGAATGCGATTCCGGCAGCAATGGAAGCCCGTGATGTGTTAGGTTCTGCCCCAACGGGAACAGGAAAAACGGCAGCATTTCTCTTACCGGCATTGCAACATCTGCTTGATTATCCACGTCGTAAACCCGGCCCGCCACGTATTCTTGTATTAACCCCAACCCGTGAGCTGGCGATGCAGGTGGCACAACAGGCGGAAGAATTAGCACAATTTACCCATTTAAACATCGCTACCATCACCGGCGGTGTGGCCTATCAAAACCATGGTGAAGTTTTCAATACCAATCAAGATTTGGTGGTGGCGACCCCAGGGCGTTTATTGCAATATATTCAAGAAGAGAATTTTGATTGTCGTTCGGTGGAAATCTTAATTTTTGATGAAGCAGACAGAATGTTGCAAATGGGCTTTGGGCAAGATGCGGAAAAAATTGCAGCGGAAACCCGTTGGCGGAAACAAACCTTATTATTTTCAGCAACCTTAGAAGGCGAATTATTGGTCGATTTTGCCGAGCGCCTGCTTAATGATCCCGTGCAAGTGGATGCCGAACCAAGCCGCCGTGAACGGAAAAAAATTAATCAGTGGTATTACCACGCCGATAGTTATGAACATAAAGTGAAATTATTGGCTCGTTTTATTGAAACAGAAAAAGTAAGCCGAGGCATTATTTTTGTACGTCGCCGTGAAGAGGCACGCGAGCTTTCCGAAACCTTACGTAAACGGGGTATTCGTTCTGCTTACTTGGAAGGTGAAATGGCTCAAACCCAACGTAATAATGCCATTGATAAATTAAAATCGGGTGTGGTGACAGTGTTAGTGGCAACGGACGTGGCGGCACGTGGGATTGATATTGATGATGTTAGCCATGTGATGAATTTTGACTTGCCATATAGTGCGGATACTTATCTACATCGTATTGGGCGTACCGCTCGAGCGGGCAAAAAAGGGACGGCAGTCTCTTTTGTGGAAGCTCACGATTATAAATTGCTCGGTAAAATTAAGCGTTATACGGAGGAAATTCTAAAAGCCCGTGTTCTGGAAGGTTTAGAACCCCGCACCAAACCACCGAAAGACGGTGAAATTAAATCGGTGAGTAAAAAACAAAAGGCCCGTATCAAAACAAAACGGGAAGAAAAGAAAAAAACAGAGGCGAAGAAAAAAGTGAAATTGCGGCACAAGGATACGAAAAATATTGGGAAGAGGAGAAAGCCGAGTTCAGGGAACGACAATTAGAAAACGAAAAGAGTGGTGAAAAATCACGGTATTATGTGGCTTTTGCACAAATTTTATTTTTTGTAGGGACACACTGCGTGTGTCCGCTTATAACAGTTGAAATAATTTGATTTTATAACGGATACATGCAGTGTGTCCCTACATTTTAAAATGGCTACTTTTGAGCATTTTCTACATTATTTTGAAAAATCACCAGAAAATTTTAACCGCACTTTCTCTATCTCTATTTCGGGTAATAAAAAAACCGCACATCAAAGTGCGGTCTTTTTTTATGTTGTTTTAATTACGCTAATTTTTTGATTTGCGCAGCTAATTTAGATTTGTGATTTGCTGCTTTGTTAGCGTGGATTAAGCCTTTTGAAGCCATACGGTCAACAACTTTTTGCATTTCAACGAATGCTGCTTCAGCTGCTGCTTTCTCACCTGCTGCTACTTGAGCATAAACTTTTTTGATGTAAGTACGCATCATAGAGCGTTGGCTTGCGTTGTGTTGGCGGCGTTTTTCAGATTGTACCGCACGTTTTTTTGCTGACTTGATATTAGCCAAGGTCAAACTCCTAAAATTTCTGTTAATTAGTGTGACAAAATAAAGGGCGTCAATATGACGATTTTTTATACGTTTGTCAATGGAAAATTTGTGTTGATTTCGGTGAGACACAACCGAAAGTAAGCATCGTTATTTTTACAAGCGCTTTCAATAGGGGCTCACACAAACGATGTGGGGCGGATTTTATCAGTTTTTTTGCGTGGAATATAGCGTAAAAACAAAATTTCTATACAATTAGGCAAAATTTTTAGCAAGAGAATAATATTTTGAGTAAACGACTTTTAAAATCGGGCGTGATTGTCAGCAGTATGACGCTATTATCGCGCGTATTAGGTTTGGTGCGTGATGTTGTCATCGCCCATTTGATTGGGGCGGGAGCAGCGGCGGATGTTTTTTTATTTGCCAATCGTATTCCGAATTTTCTCCGTCGTTTATTTGCCGAAGGGGCATTTTCCCAAGCCTTTGTTCCCGTGTTGGCAGAATATCGTAAAAGCGGTGATTTGGACAAAACCCGTGAATTTATCGGTAAAGTATCCGGTACATTAGGCGGTTTGGTGAGTATTGTAACCTTGTTGGCGATGGTCGGCTCACCTGTTGTTGCCGCATTATTTGGTATGGGTTGGTTCACTGATTGGCTGAATGACGGCCCTGATGCGCATAAGTTTGAACAAGCCTCTTTGCTATTGAAAATTACCTTTCCTTATTTATGGTTTGTCACTTTTGTTGCCCTTTCCGGTGCGGTGTTGAATACGCTGGGCAAGTTTGGTGTGATGTCTTTTTCGCCGGTGTTACTAAATATTGCAATGATTGCGACCGCACTTTTTTTAGCACCGAGAATGGATAATCCCGATCTGGCATTAGCCATCGGTATTTTTCTCGGCGGGTTATTCCAATTTTTATTCCAAATTCCTTTTATGAAAAAAGCCGGACTTTTGGTAAAACCGAAATGGGCATGGCACGATGAAGGCGTGGTAAAAATTCGTAAATTGATGATTCCGGCATTGTTTGGCGTATCCGTCAGTCAGATCAATTTATTACTGGATACCGTCATCGCCAGTTTTTTAATGACCGGCTCGATCAGCTGGCTTTATTATTCCGATCGTTTGTTGGAGTTTCCTCTCGGTTTGTTCGGCATTGCCATTTCTACGGTGATTTTACCTACCCTCGCTCGTCATCATGTTAATCGGGAAGATAATTCCGAACAAAGCGCGGTAGATTTTCGCAGCACTATGGATTGGGGCGTGCGGATGATTTTATTACTTGGCGTACCTGCTGCGGTGGGCATTGCTGTACTGGCGCAACCCATGCTACTCACTCTTTTTATGCGGGGAAGTTTTACCTTTAACGACGTGCATTCTGCCTCCTATTCTTTGTGGGCGTTTAATGCCGGCTTGTTGAGTTTTATGCTGATTAAAATTCTTGCCAATGGCTACTACGCTCGTCAAGACACCAAAACGCCGGTGAAAATCGGCATTATTGCGATGCTGAGTAATATGGGATTTAATGTATTGGCGATTCCCTTTAGTTATGTGGGATTAGCGATGGCTTCTGCCATGTCCGCGACACTGAATGCTTACTTACTTTATCGTGGTTTGGCGAAGTCCGATGTGTACCGTTTTTCACGCCAAAGTGCGGTCTTTTTCGTGAAAGTTTTATTGGCTGCCTGTGTGATGGGGGCATTGGTGTGGTATTACACGCCTGTGATTAATGAATGGGCTGTGATGAGTTTTATGCAACGGGTTCATTGGTTGGCTTGGCTCATTGCACTGGCTGCGATAGTTTATGGTGGAATGTTGGTTTTGTTAGGCATTCGTCCGCACCATTTGCTGACAAAAAACTAACTTACCGCTATAATGCCGAAATTCTGAAATTTTCTTGGGTAAGGTCATGCAATTAATTCGTGGGCTACATTATGCAAGCCGAGTTTTACAAGGTTGTGCGCTCACAATCGGCAATTTTGACGGGGTGCATTTAGGCCATCAAGCGGTGTTACACCACCTTCGCCAAAAAGCGGACGAATTACATTTACCCATGGCGGTATTATTATTTGAACCGCAGCCCCGAGAATATTTTATGGGGGATAATGCACCGGCACGTTTGATGCGCTTGCGTGATAAGCTTTATTATTTGCAACAAGCCAATGTGGATGTGGTCATTGTGGCGAAATTTGACCGCACTTTTGCCGAGCAATCGGCACAGCAGTTTATTGAACAGGCCTTAGTGAAGCAACTCCACGTAAAATTTTTAAGTATTGGCGATGATTTCCAATTCGGTGCAAACCGTCAAGGCAATTTTGCCATGTTAAAAAAAGCGGGAGAGCGTTTTGGTTTTACGGTGGAAGACAATCACAGCTTCTGTCTGGATGAACAACGCATTAGCAGTACAACGGTTCGAGAAGCCCTCGCAAGAGACGAGTTATCTCTTGCGGAAAGTTTGTTAGGCAAACCTTATCGTATTTTTGGGCGGGTGATTCACGGTAATAAATTAGGCAGAACATTGGGGTTTCCAACGGCAAATATCCGTTTACATCGCCAAGTGAATCCGATTAAAGGCGTGTATGCAGTAAAAGTGCGGTTAAAATCCGGCGAGATTTTTAACGGTGTCGCCAATATGGGAAAACGCCCAACAATTAACGGTGTGATGCAATTATTAGAAGTGCATTTATTTGATTTTGCCAAGACAATTTATGGTGAACCGGTTGAGGTTGAGTTTTGCCATAAAATAAGAGAGGAAATGAAATTTCCTTCTTTTGATGATTTAAAGGCACAAATTAAACGGGATGTTGAAACCGCAAAAGCGTTTTTTAGCAAGAATTTTAAAAAGTAAAAATTGGAAAATAAAATGACAGTCGATTACAAAAACACGCTTAATTTACCGGAAACAGGTTTTCCAATGCGTGGTGATTTAGCCAAGCGCGAGCCTGTGATGTTGAAAAATTGGTATGAGAAAAATCTTTACCAAAAAATTCGTGAGGCGGCAAAAGGTAAAAAATCCTTTATTTTGCATGATGGCCCTCCTTATGCAAACGGGAGCATTCATATCGGTCATGCGGTAAACAAAATTTTAAAAGATATGATTATTAAATCCAAAACCGCATTGGGTTTTGATTCCCCTTATATTCCGGGCTGGGACTGTCACGGTTTGCCGATTGAATTGAAAGTGGAAGGTTTGGTGGGTAAACCAAACGAAAAAATCTCAGCGGCGGAATTTCGTGCAAAATGCCGTGAATACGCAGCAGAGCAGGTGGAAGGGCAGAAAAAAGATTTTATCCGTTTAGGTGTATTGGGCGATTGGGATAATCCGTACTTAACCATGAATTTTGAGACGGAAGCCAATATTATTCGTACCCTTGGAAAAGTGATTGCAAACGGGCATTTATACAAAGGTTCAAAACCGGTACATTGGTGTTTGGATTGCGTCTCTTCTTTAGCCGAAGCGGAAGTAGAATACGAAGATAAAGTTTCACCGTCTATCTATGTTCGTTTTCCGGCAGAAAGTGCGGTTGAAATTGAAGCCAAATTTAACGCGCAAGGTAAAGGCAGCGGCAAACTTTCCGCGGTAATTTGGACAACCACACCTTGGACAATTCCGTCTAACCGTGCGATTGCAATTAATCCCGAATTGGAATATCAGCTTGTTCAATTTGGTGACGAACGTGTCATTTTAGCGACAGAACTTGTGGAATCCGTAGCGAAAGCGGTTGGCATTGAAAACGTGGAAATTTTAGGGACGGCGAAAGGTGTGGAACTAGAGTTAAGTCGTTTCCATCATCCGTTCTATGATTTTACCGTGCCGATGATTTTAGGCGATCACGTTACCACCGATGGCGGTACAGGGTTGGTTCATACCGCTCCGGATCACGGTTTAGACGATTTTATGGTGGGGCAAAAATATAATTTGCCAATGGCATGTTTGGTGGCAAATGACGGCAAATTTATTTCTACCACGCCATTTTTTGCTGGCAAAGCTGTATTTGAAGCCAACCCGCTTGTGGTGGAAAAATTGCAAGAAACGGGTAATTTGTTGAAAGTAGAAAAAATTACGCATAGTTATCCGCACTGTTGGCGTCATAAAACTCCGATTATCTTCCGTGCCACACCACAATGGTTTATTGGTATGGAAACCCAAGGGCTGCGTGCTAAAGCTTTGGGCGAAATTAAAGGCGTACGCTGGATTCCTGATTGGGGTCAAGCCCGAATCGAAAAAATGGTGGAAAATCGTCCTGACTGGTGTATTTCCCGTCAGCGTACTTGGGGCGTGCCGATGACCATGTTCGTGCATAAAGAAACGGAAGAATTACACCCTCGTACCCTAGAATTATTGGAAGAAGTGGCAAAACGAGTCGAGAAATCAGGCATTCAAGCATGGTGGGATCTGGACGAAAAAGAAATCCTTGGTGTAGATGCCGAACATTATCGCAAAGTACCGGATACGTTAGACGTGTGGTTTGATTCCGGGTCAACCTATTCTTCCGTGGTGGCGAATCGTCCTGAATTTAGCGGTCAAGGGATTGATATGTATTTGGAAGGCTCTGATCAACACCGTGGCTGGTTTATGTCATCATTAATGCTTTCCACCGCAACGGATAATCAAGCGCCTTATAAACAAGTATTGACCCACGGGTTCACGGTGGATGGTCAAGGACGCAAAATGTCGAAATCTATCGGTAATATCGTGACGCCACAAGAAGTCATGGATAAATTCGGTGGCGATATTTTACGTTTATGGGTCGCCTCAACGGACTACACTGGTGAAATGACCGTATCCGATGAAATTCTAAAACGTGCGGCGGATAGCTATCGTCGTATTCGCAACACGGCACGTTTCTTATTAGCGAATTTAAACGGTTTTGACCCGAAACAGGATGCGGTAAAACCGGAACAAATGATTAGCCTTGATCGCTGGGCGGTGGCTTGTGCGCTTGAAGCTCAAAACGAAATTAAAGAGGCTTACGATAATTATCAATTCCATGCCGTGGTACAACGCTTGATGCGTTTCTGTTCTGTGGAAATGGGATCGTTCTATTTGGATATTATCAAGGATCGCCAATACACTACCAAAGCGGATAGCCTTGCCCGTCGCAGCTGTCAAACGGCGTTATGGCACATCGCTGAAGCCTTGGTTCGTTGGATGGCACCGATTCTTTCTTTTACCGCTGATGAAATTTGGGGCTACTTGCCACAAGGCGAAAATCCACGTTCGGAATTTGTTTTCACCGAGGAATTCTACACCGGTTTATTCGGGTTAGGCGAAAACGAAAAATTAGACGATGCTTACTGGCAACAGCTGATTAAAGTTCGTTCCGAAGTGAATCGTGTCTTAGAAATCGCCCGTAACGACAAAGTCATTGGTGGCGGTTTGGAAGCGGAAGTTATCCTTTATGCCAACGACGAATATCGTGCATTGCTTGAAAAATTGGGTAACGAGCTGCGTTTTGTATTAATTACCTCCAAAGCGGAAGTGAAACCGTTGGCGGAAAAACCGGCGGATATTGCGGAGGGAGAATTGGAAGGCATTGCCGTGAGCGTTTCCCGGTCCAACGGTGAAAAATGTCCTCGTTGTTGGCACTATTCCGATAAAATCGGGATCAACCCGCAACATCCGGCATTGTGTCCTCGTTGTGTGGAAAATGTGACAGGTAATGGTGAAATTCGCCATTTTGCATAGTGTGATTTTTCATATTCAAAGTGCGGTTGATTTTGACCGCACTTTTCATTTATTAGGAATTTCTTATGGCTAAAACAAAATCCGGTCTCGCTTTCCTTTGGCTCAGTGCGGTCGCTTTTGTGCTTGATTTATTCACGAAATATCTTGTGGTACAAAAATTTGATTTATACGAAAGCGTTAATATTTTACCGGTATTTAATCTTACTTATGTGCGTAACTACGGTGCGGCATTCAGTTTTTTAGCGGATCACGATGGCTGGCAAAAATACTTTTTCATTGTATTGGCTATCGGTATTTCTTTGATGTTGATGTATTTTTTAAAGAAAAACGCGGCAGATCAAAAATTACAAAATACGGCTTATGCGCTGATTATTGGCGGTGCGTTGGCAAATATGGTGGATCGTACCTATCACGGTTTTGTGGTCGATTTCCTCGATTTTTATTGGGATATTTATCATTATCCGGTGTTTAATATCGCGGATGTGGCAATTTGTATTGGGGCAGGCTTGCTGATGCTAGATGCTTTTAAAAGTGAAAAGAAAAAAGTACAAGACAAACAAGAACAAAAGAGCGGTCAAAAATGAAAATAATTTTAGCCAATCCACGTGGATTTTGCGCAGGCGTTGATCGCGCAATCAGCATTGTCGAACTCGCCCTTGAAATTCACGGCGCACCGATTTATGTGCGTCACGAAGTGGTGCATAACCGTTTTGTAGTGAATGGGCTACGGGAACGTGGCGCTATTTTTGTGGAGGAATTGAGCGAAGTGCCGGACGGCTCCATTGTCATTTTCTCTGCTCATGGGGTTTCTCAGGCAGTACGTCAAGAAGCCAAAGATCGCCAATTAAAAGTGTTTGACGCCACTTGCCCATTGGTGACCAAAGTACATATGCAAGTGGCGCGCGCAAGTCGAAAAGGAACAAAAGCCATTCTTATCGGGCATAAAGGTCATCCTGAAGTAGAAGGCACAATGGGGCAGTACAGCAATGATGAAGGCGGTATTTATCTGATTGAAAGCGTAGAGGATATAGCCCGTTTACCTGTGCAAGAAAATGATGAATTGACCTTTATGACGCAAACCACGCTTTCTTTAGATGATACGGCTGAAACGATAGTCGCATTAAAAGAAAAATATCCGTCAATCCAAGGGCCGCATAAAAATGATATTTGCTATGCCACCACAAACCGTCAAGAAGCCGTGCGTGAGTTGGCAAAATTATCGGATCTGGTTTTGGTGGTAGGATCAAAAAACTCCTCAAATTCTAACCGTTTAGCGGAATTAGCCTCCCGTATGGGCGTGCAATCTCAGCTTTTAGACGATCCTGCGGATATTCAAGCAGGTTGGTTTGACGATGTGAAAACCATTGGTATCACCGCAGGGGCTTCCGCACCGGAAGAATTGGTGCAATCCATTATTACCCGTTTAAAAGAATTCGGTGCAAATGAATTGGAAGAGCTCCAAGGGCTGGAAGAAAATATGTTCTTTGAAGTACCTAAAGAATTGCGAATTAAAGAAGTGGGTTAAGGAAAAAAGATTAAATACCAATCGGTTTGCACAAAGTGGCTAGATGATGTAGCACTTGTGCAAACTTCATATTTCAATAAGCCGTACAATGGTTCTCTTTATTTTTGTTGTAACACTAAAACTTTTATCAAATCAGTTTGATTTCTTTGTTTGCCTTTCCTAAATGTCTCGGTTATATTATTGAAAATTCTTCCTTCGGGGACGATTATGAGTATTTATCAACTCAAACCAGCCTTTCAAAACTTATTACGCCCATTGGTGAAACGTCTTGAGCAATGGGGAATCACTGCCAATCAAGTAACCTTATTTGCCTGTGCTCTTTCTCTCTTTTGGGGGATAATTCTCACCCTCTTCTCTGCCATTTCCGGCTTGTTTTATCTATTGCCGATTTGGCTTTTTTTACGAATGGCATTGAATGCCATTGATGGTATGTTGGCTCGCGAGTTTAACCAAAAATCTGATTTAGGCGGCTATTTGAATGAAATAACGGATGTTGTTGCCGATACCGCACTCTATTTACCTTTTGCCTTTATTACACCATTTTCAGCAGAATCCGTGATGGGCTTTATTTTCTTGGCAATGATGACTGAGTTTTGTGGCGTTTTAGGGCAAGTTCATGGCAATAATGGGCGGCGTTATGATGGGCCTTTGGGGAAAAGTGATCGTGCTTTTTTGATAGGTGCGCTCGGCTTGGCATACGCTTATTTTGGTGAACTGCCTCTTTACTTGAGCAGTTTATTTTGGCTTGCAAATCTCGCCTTAATTTTAACTGCTTATAACCGAGTAAAACGTGGATTAGCGACTACTTCGTAAAAAATGGTTGAATAAAGACAGCCTTCAGCCTGAGATAATATTGGGATCGGCGGGCAACTTTGCCCACTCTACAAGGAAAAAACAATGAAAGAACAAGAAAAATTTTTCAAAACGGCAGACAATACCGAGTTGTTTTATCGTTACCGTCCCGCCAAAGACGGTAGCCAAGATAAAGCGATTGTGTTATTTCATCGAGGGCACGAACACTCCGGACGAATAATGTTTGTGGCTGATGAGTTGGGTTTTGATGATTTTGCCTATTTTGCTTGGGATGCCCGTGGACACGGCAATAGCCCCGGTGAGCGTGGAGATAGTCCGAGCTTTGCAACCTCAGTGTCAGATATTCAGGCATTTATGCAGCATATTGAACGAGAATATCAGATTGCCCCTGAAAATATTTGTGTGATTGCACAAAGTGTGGGAGCTGTTTTAGTTTCCGCTTGGTTACATGATTATGCGCCTAAAATTCGTTGTGCCGTGTTGGCATCGCCTGCATTTAAGGTAAAACTTTATGTTCCGTTTGCCCGTACGGGCTTGGCGTTGTGGTCAAAATTACGTGGTAATTTCTTTGTAAATAGCTATGTGAAAGCCCATTATTTGACCCACAATAAAGCCCGCCAAAACAGTTTTAATCAAGATCCGCTCATTACCCGTGCCATTTCTGCCCGTATTTTGCTTGGTTTGTATGAGGCGGCAGACAGGGTAGTGGCAGATGCACAAGCCATCACCACACCAATTCAGCTTTTTATCTCCGGGGCAGATTGGGTGGTACATCACAAACCGCAGCACGATTTCTATAATCATTTAGGCAGCCGTATTAAAGAACGCTATGTGATGAATGGGTTTTATCACGACACCTTGGGTGAAGAAAACAACCATTTGGTTTTCACTCCAATGCGTCGTTTTATTCGTGCCCGTTTTGATGAACCTGTGCAAAGGGTGGATTGCACTCAAGCGCACATCGCTAGCCCAAGTCGTGTAGAGGCTGATGTACTCGCTACACCGTTATCGCCTTATTCCATCCGTGGTTTATTTTGGGCTGGTTATCGAGCTTTAATGAAACTTGGTGCTCGTTGGAGCGAAGGTTTACGTATCGGAAAAGAAACGGGCTACGATTCAGGGAGCACATTGGATTATGTTTATCAAAATCAGCCGCAAGGTTCTAATGCTTTCGGACGTTTGGTCGATAAAAATTATCTGAATGCGATTGGTTGGCGCGGTATTCGCCAACGTAAAGCGAATATTGCCAAAGCGATCAGTCTTGCAATGCAAAAATTGCGGGAAGCGGGTAAGCCTGTTCATGTGTTAGATATTGCTTCAGGGCATGGACGTTACGTGCTGGATGCATTAACCGCACAAAATCAGCCTGATTCTGTGCGTTTGCGTGATTACAGCCCGATTAATGTGGAGGCCGGGCGTCAGTTAATTGCTGAACGGGGCTTGCAGGATATTGCCACGTTTAATGAAGTAAATGCCTTTGATCCTACAAATTATCAAGATCTCAGTCCTCGTCCAACCTTGGGTATCGTTTCAGGTTTACACGAACTTTTTGCCGATAACGATTTGATTATGCATTCGCTTAGTGGTTTTGGTGAAGCAATTGAACAAGGCGGTTATTTGATTTATACGGGGCAACCATGGCATCCGCAATTAGAATTAATCGCCCGTTGTTTAACCAGTCATAAGGACGGTAGCCCAAATTGGGTGATGCGTCGCCGTAGTCAGCAAGAAATGGATCAACTTGTGGAGCAAGCGGGTTTTCAAAAAATTCATCAATGGATTGATGAAGACGGCATTTTCACCGTGAGTCTTGCGATTAAAACCAAATGATCAATTTCAAAACCCGTTTGGGTTATTTGCTCGGCGTAGGTGCAATTTTCTACGCCAGCTATGGTTTCACTAATTTTCTGACTGCACAGCGAGAAAATGTACCTGAAATAGTGTTTGATTGGGAACACCGGATTCCTTTTCTTACCTGGACAATTGTGCCGTATTGGTCACTCAATCTGCTTTATGCTTTAGTGTTTTTCCTCTGCCAAGATTTGGCTCAATTACGTCGTTATGTGGTACGTTTGCTACTTGCTCAAGGTATTGCGGTTTTCGGCTTTTTGTGTTTTCCGCTCCAAATCAGTTGGCAGAAACCTGAAACGACGGGGATTTCCGGCTTTTTGTTTGAATCTTTGGCTGGTTTTGATCAGCCGTATAACCAAGCTCCTTCTTTGCATATTATTCTGACTATTGTTGTCGGTACATTTTATTGGCGAATGTTCCCCAAATGGCGGTTATTGCTAGGCTTTTGGTTTGGGCTTATTGCGGTTTCAATTCTCACCACCTACCAACATCATTTTTTAGATTTACCCACAGGTGCATTAGTCGGCTTTTGGGTATTGTGGCTGTTACCCGAACAGGGCATTTCCCCGATTTTTGTACCCTTCTCCCAATCCCATCACCGTTTAATGCGTTATTATGGCTTAGGCGCAATGGTTTGCGTACTGTTGGCATACTTGGGCGGTGGGTGGTTATGGTTTATATGGGGAGTAGTTGCACTTTGTTTGGTCGTGCTTGCTTACGGACGGGGAGTGGAAATTTTCCAAAAGCAAACAAACGGTAAACTTTCTGTTGCGACCTGTGCATTGGGACTTCCTTATCTCCTCGGCGCACGGCTTAACATTGCCTATTGGTTGTGGAGAAAACCGAAAAGTGCGGTCATTTTTGAGAATATTTCCGTCGGTTCGATCATTGTTAGCGGTAAATTTGAAGCGGTGCTTGATTGTTGCGCCGAACTACCTTGCTTAAATCCGCCCGATGCTTACGAGCAAGCGTTAATGCTCGATTTGGTATCGCCAAGTGCCAAGGATCTTTGCAAAGCGGTAGAAAAATTAGATCGCTTGCAACAAACCTATTCTTCGGTATTGGTGTGTTGTGCCTTGGGCTACGGACGCAGTGTCGCCGTAGTGTTAGCTTGGTTACTTGCCACCCGGAAAATAGCGGATTTAGATCAAGCTATTATGCTTGTAAAACAAGCCCGCCCACAAATAGTCGTATCAAATGCACTTCGTCAAACAATTTTGCAAGCCGATAAACTGTATCAAGAGAAAACCAAATGACAAATGAACTAGCAGACATTGCCGCTAAAACCACTGCTCATTTTCTTATTACCTCCCGCTATTTGGCGGTATTGAATGCCATTTTATTAGCTATAAGTCTCACAACAGAACATCATATTGGGCTGAATGTGATATTGGTGATGGGCTTACTCTATCTACATATTCGACTTGAATTTGATCAACGCATTTTTATGCATACGACAAACTTTACCGATTTTGACCGCACTTTATTGATGTTAGGCTTAGTGAAACAAACTACCGAACGAGATATTTTTCAGCGGACAAAAGGCGCTACTCGTCTGTGGTATGCGGCGTTATTCACTACCTTGGTACAACTGGCGTTATGGCTAATTTAGGAGGTATTATGCAATTTTTTTCACGCTTATTAGCGCGTTTTATTGACGGCTGTTTGTGTTATTTTGTCTCTTTTGTTACAGGCATTCATCCACAATCAGAAAAGCAATTTACTTTCAGCTCGAAACAAAAAGTTTATTATGCCAATCATAGTAGTCACGGCGATTTTATGTTGGTGTGGGTATCGCTCCCTCAAACGTGGAGAATGGAAACTCGCCCCGTTGCCGCTGCTGAGTATTGGCAAAAAAACTGTTTACGTCGTTTTATCATTCAACAAGTTTTTAATGGTGTATTGATTGCCCGCCAAAGCGAAAGCCCTGAAACTGCTATCACATTGATGAGTGAAGCTTTACGGCGTCATTCATTGATTATCTTCCCAGAAGGTACACGAAATACCGATGAAAATCAGCCGCTTTTGCCGTTTAAATCCGGTATTTACCACCTTGCCCAACAAAATCCTGATATAGAATTTGTCCCGATTTGGATTGATAACATCAGTCATGTGTTGCCAAAAGGAAAATGGCTGCCTATTCCGCTTTTGTGTGATGTCTATATTGGCGAGCCATTGAAGTTAGCTGAAAATGAACCTAAACAGGCTTTTCTAGATCGCACAATGAGCGCTTTGTTAGCCTTAAATCCAAATCAAACAGAGGAGAAACCGTGATGCTGGCGCAAACGACTTTTATTTTTATCGTAGTGTTTGGTTTGTTGATTATAGCGAGTACTATCGGACGGCTACTCATGAGCAGATATGGTGAAGAAAACAGCACCATTGCTAACTTAGTCGCCCGTATTAATGCGTGGTGGGTGATGGCAGGGGTGCTATTTATCGCTTTTCTGTTCGGACGTATTGGGGCTACAATTCTCTTTTTTCTGATTTCTTTCATTGCTCTGCGTGAATTTATGACTGTGATTTATCGTAAACGTTGCGATTATTACAGTATGGTGGCATGTTTTTATTTATTGTTACCGATGCAATACTACTTTGTGTTAGAGCAATGGTATGGCATGTTTTCTATCTTCATCCCTGTTTATGGCTTTTTGTTGCTACCGATTATAGGCAGTCTCAGTGGAAATACCGAGCAATTCCTCGCCCGCACGGCCAAAACCCAATGGATGACAATGATCTGTGTTTTCTGTATTTCTCACGTTCCCGCCTTGCTCTTTTTGAACTTGGACAATTTTAGCAACGAAAACAATATATTGCTGGTGATTTTCATGATTGCCACTGTTCAGTCCAGCGATGTACTGCAATATATTTGGGGAAAATTGCTTGGCGGTCCTAAAATTATGCCGAGCCTTTCACCTTCTAAAACCATTTCAGGCACTGTTGGTGGTATTATCTCTGCTACGGTAGTGGCTATGTTAATGGCTCCAATTACGCCATTTACTTATTGGCAAGCAGGGCTAATTGGTTTTACTATCTGTATAATGGGCTTTTTAGGCGGTTTGGTGATGTCTGCGATTAAACGCGATCACGGTGTAAAAGACTGGGGCAAGATGATAAGCGGACATGGAGGAATGCTGGACAGAATGGACTCAGTTTGTTTCTCAGCCCCTATTTTCTTTCATATTATTCGGTATTTTTGGAATGGATAAAAACAAGCGGAGATAGATATTATACAAATTTTGCCAAATCTGTTAAAAATACTCACCTAAACTATATTAACATCTAACTAATGGTATTTAGGGTGAAATTAATAAATTGAAATATAAAAGGAAAATTAATGAAAAAACTATTTGCTATTTCACTTGTTATATTAACAGTGAATTTGACTGCTTGTACAGAAAATAAAACAATATTAAGATCCCAAGCTTATTATATGGAACATTTAGATGAAGCGGAACGTATTGCACAGCAATGTAAAAAAGAAAAAATGAACTTGCTAAAAAGTACGCTGATGTCACCTGGCAAGAGTTCTATTCTTTAGCGCGAAAAAAAGAAGATGTTGAGTTCCTTTATACTAATAGCTCTAGCCATGAGCAATATACTCAAGAGGCGATTAATGAGCTATTTCTTGATAAAGGAAAAGAACGCATAGATGAAATAGAATCTTCAATAGGTGATGATTTTATTAAAGCTATTCCAAACCAATGCTTAGAATATTATGGATATACTAGTGATTATCCTGAATGTTATCTTTATAGAGAGGTACTTTTAAATAAATTTAAGGCATTATCTTTTGATAATTTGAAAAAATTAAGAAATAAGTATAGAGAAAATAATTATCTAATCATTGTTAATACTTATGAAGAAGTTTTTAATGAAAAAACTGAAGAGAGGAGAAGTAAGTTAATTTCTGATTATAAAAAATTATATTCAGAACATCGGAAATGCGTTTCAAATTTAACAGAGAATATAAATAATACCATTGTTTCTAGTTTGCACGATTATCAGCCAAGTGATTTCTTCAATGGCATTTGTGTGGATGTTAATTGGGTAATGAATAAATTAGATTTACCAGAAACTTTAGATAAAATTTCGGAACGATTGATTTATAAAAAAGTATATTCAAATAATCTATGATTGTCCCTTAGTTTATAAGAAACATCCATTTTTCTCATTGTTTTTCTTTGTAAATGTAAAATTTATTTTGGGGCTGACGTGGATTAGCTAGTATGTTAAT
>MLHP01000051.1 GCA_001999425.1 Rodentibacter genomosp. 2
AAAGAGCGGTCGGTTTTTGTGATCTTTTTAGTAATAAACACCGGCGCCCAATCATAACCATTACGATGCCCTTCTATACCTGAAACACCGAAATAACCCCTGCCATTTTCTGCCGCTAGAGTAATAGGAATATCCACATCAAGACTACCGTTTGCTACACCACGTTCAATGCTCATCACATCCGCGTCGGTAATTTCATCCAATTCAAGGCGTTTACCAAAATAGAGAATTTCTGCCGGTTCTGTGCGTAAAATTAAATCGGTCTCTTTGCTCTGTAAGCGAACTAATTGTGAACTCATAACACTTTCCTCTTAGTATTTTGTTTCAACTTTGCGATATTTATCTAATAAGGTGATATTGACTTTGGCGAGTAAATCACCGTGCAGTTTGTAATAACGAAAATAGACAAACAATTTCACTACATAGAAGAAAATCGGTAAGCCTATCATGATCACTTTCATATAAAACAAGGTGCTTTCACTTTGTGCTACATTAGGGACATAATCAATGGCTGTTAATAATACCCCTATTAAAAACGCGGAAACGGCGGAACCGGCTTTTACTACCATAGTTTGTACTGCATAGGCGATACTTTCGGAACGAATACCGAGCTTGTATTCGCCGTAATCTACGGTATCTGCCACCATAATCACTTGGAGTGTCCAGAACAATGCACTACCAATCTGCATAAAAATACCGGCAAGAATAATCAGGAAAATACTATGATGTTCGGTAATACCGGTATAAGCCAAGATTGCACAACTAATAATGGAGCTGACAGAAATGCCAATCCATAACATACGGCGTGAGAAAAGTTTTGCCAAACGGGCGAATAAAATAATCACGGTGAGATTAGCAACACCGGCATAAGACATATAATATGGGAACATTTCTTTATCGCCCACCACATAGGTGAAATAATAAATGGCGAAACCTGAAATGATATTGCCTGCAATGTTGTAACAAAGCGCCATTACAAGCAAACTTGAAAGCTGATCGTTGCGTGGAATAAGCGATATAAGGGTTTTTAACGGTACTTTTTTCTGCGGTTCACCGCTTTCAATTGCATCGAAAGAATATTTTTCTTTGACATTCATTAAAGTGATTATCGTCGAAGCCACGAAAAAGCCAATAATCACAAGTGTAAACATTCTAAACCCAAAACCTTTATCATCGCCGCCCACCGCATCGACAAACGGCATACA
>MLHP01000052.1 GCA_001999425.1 Rodentibacter genomosp. 2
TTGAAGCAGAGCTTGCAGGGGGCAAAGCGGCAACCGGTGCGATTGCAGCGGGGGTAGGTGAAGTGAGTGCAGGGATATTTTCGAATGGGATATATGGCAAATCGCCAAATGAACTCACGGAAGAGGAAAAACAGAATGTGTTAACCTTAAGCAACGTTGCGGCAGGGGTAGCGAGTGGTTTAACGGCAAACGGCAATCGTGCGGAGAATCTGGCAACAATTAGCACAGGGATAACTGTTGCGGAGAATGCGGTGAAAAATAATAGTTTCGGGCAATCTTATTCTCAGTGGAAAAAAGAGCAGGCGTTACGAGAGAAAGATCCGGAAGCGTACCAAAAGCTGAAAGAGGAACAATTTGAAGTATTTAAAGAGGCTTTAGGTATTGCGGCTGATTTTACACCTATATTAGGAGATGCAAAATCATTTGCGGATGCCGAGGATAGTGTAGATTATTTACTGGCGACCGTAGGTATTATTCCCGGTGCAGACATTGTTACTAAGCCACTAAAAGAAGCTAAAATCGCTTATCAGAATGCGAGAAAGGCAGAAAAGCTTGGTAATACGGCAGCAGCTAAACAGCACCTAGATACGGCAAATTCACTAGTCGAACAATCCTTAAAAGGAATTTATGATTCAAAACAAGTAAGAGAAAGTTTTGAGAAGCAGTATGGAAAAGGGGTTGTTACGTCAACAACGGTTCCACCAAGTAATGCTAAAAATGTAAAACTTGCAGGACAAAGACATCCTAAGACTGGTGTTCCGTTTGACAATAAGGGTTTTCCAATTTTTGATCAATTTACAGCCTATGATACAAGGCTTGATATTTCTCGTTTTAAGAATGCTTCTTATACAGAGCAAATGAAAATGGCAACAAAAGATTTGGCTGATGCAATAGAGAGAGGGCATGTAGATAAAAATCAGTTTACTTCATCCCAATTAGAGGCAATTTATCAGGGAAATAGTAAGATTCCAGGGTTGACATGGCATCATCATCAAGATACGGGTAGGATGCAATTAATTGATACAGATATTCATAAAGGAACAGGACATATTGGAGGAGAGGGAATGAAAAATGGGAAATAAATTTAGAATAACTAAAGAATCTTGTGAGGATCTTGGCTTTGTTAAAACTAGCTTGTTTGCAAACGCAATCACTAAAAGTGAATTTAATGAATGGATTTTATTTATTATTAAGAATAACTCTGTTGATGAAATACCTATGTATATGTATGACTTAATTGATTTTGATGACTACTTATATAAACTTCCCGCTCTTATTGGGTTTAGTCCGTACTCAGGGCTAAATAATAAAGAGGAAGATGCCATTTATGGAATAGCAATTAAAAGATTTGGTTCTTTTTTTGATATGCCTATTAGCAAGAATAAAGCCTTAAAAGCTTTAAATGAAAATATTCAGGTTTTAGAAAGGTTTAAAAATACATTTCCTTTTATTAAATTAGATTTTTAGCAAGGTAGGGTGCGTGGATTTGAAAAATCCACACACGTATTCATAAAGAAACGAAGAAAACCTCGGGAGTGTTCACCGGTGGTGGCGGTATCACCTTTGGTTCTGAATCGGAAAAACATCATTTAGAAAGCGAAGATTGGACGCAATCTAAGGAATTAGCTAATAAAATTAAAAGTGGAGAAGTAAAATCAAATCAATTTTCTAATGAACAGTTGGATGCCATATTTAAAGGGAAAGATAAAATCCCTAATTATACTTGGCATCACAACCAAGATACGGGGAGAATGCAGTTGATAGATGAGGATATTCACAGAAGGACAGGACATATTGGATATGAGGGGATGAAAAATGGAAAATAAACCAAGATTAACCTTAAATAATAGTGAGGATATAGCGTTTTCTAAAGTTTGCTTAATATATGATTCTATTGACTTAAATGAATTTAAGCAGTGGCTATATAATTTAGTAAGAAAAAGTGATATTGATGATTTACCTTCATATATTTTTGATCTAATAGAATTTGATGGTTTTTTAAGTGATTTAAATCAAGTGATTGGTTTTAATCCAAATACCAGTTTAAGTTTGGAAGAAAAAAATGCAATTATAGGGATAGCAATAAAACGCTTTGGTAGTATTTTTGATATGCCTATATCCAATAAAGAAGCATTGGATGCTCTAGAAAAAATCCTCATATATTAGAGCGTTTTAAAAAGGAATTTCCATTTATCAAATTAGATTTTTAAAATTAATTCAAGCTACAGACTTACTAGGTGGTCGACATAACCAAATGAACCAGCCTAAAAAAACCTAATAAGGCTTGATATTTCTCGTTTAAAGATGGTGACAGAAGATTTATCTAATGCAATAGAGAAAGGGCATGTAGATAAAAATCAGTTTACCTCATCCCAATTAGAGGCAATTTATCAAGGACATAGCAAAATTCCTGATTTTACATGGCATCATCATCAAGATACAGGGAGAATGCAATTGGTTCCCACCGATGTTCATTCTCAAACAGGACATGTTGGTGGAGAAGGAATCCAAAAAGGTAAATAGTAGAGGTAAATATGAAAGGTTTTGAACGAAAAAATGACTCTTCAATATTAGGTTTTGTTGTTCTTTGTAATTCAATGAAAGCAATTAATTTTGAAGAATTTAAAGAGTTTCTTTATTTGTTAATAAAAAATACAGTGGAGGAATTACCAGCATTTATATGGGATCTAATAGATTTAGAGGAGCGAAATCTATCAGATATATATCAAGTTATTGGATTTGTTCCCAGTAGCAATTTAAATGATTCTGAGAGAAGTGCTATTTATGGAATTACAATTAAAAGATTTGGTTCTTTTTTTGATATGCCTATTAGCAAGAATAAAGCCCTAAAAGCTTTAAATGAAAATATTCAGGTTTTAGAAAGGTTTAAAAATACATTTCCTTTTATTAAATTAGATTTTTAGCAAGGTAGGGTGCGTGGATTTGAAAAATCCACGCACGTAGTTATGTATCCCCAAGAGTTGGTCAATCA
>MLHP01000053.1 GCA_001999425.1 Rodentibacter genomosp. 2
ATTTCACAGATGGTAATTACACAACCGCAACAGTCGCTGAGAATGGTAAGATTCAATACGATGTAAACGTAGGCAATATTACAACCGGGGCTGATGGTAAAGCCGGTATTGATGGAGCAAATGGTAAAAATGCTGTTGCAACAGTGAAAACTGTAGTTGAGGCAATTAACAACAGTGGTTGGTTAGCTAACGCAACAAAATCAACAGGTGAGCTAGATGGCACATCAGTAGCAACTAAAGTAGCACCAAGTGCGGTCGTAAATTTCGATGCCGGTAAAAACTTAACGGTTAAACAAGATGTGACGGATCCTAATAACCAAACTTACACTTACTCTTTAGCAAATAATATTACTATTGGTGAAAAAGGTGAACCGGGCACACCGGGTAAAGACGGGATTGACGGTAAGATCGGCATCAATGGCAAAGACGGTTCAGCTGTAGTTATTAATGGTAAAGACGGGTCTATCGGTTTGAATGGTACAAACGGTAGTAACGGCTTAACAATCAAAGGCGATAAGGGCGCAGTTGGTGTTGATGGCACTGATGGTGCAAACGGTAAAGATGGTATGACCCGTATCGTTTATAAAGATGATAAAGGGACTAACCATACCGTTGCGACATTAGAAGACGGCTTAAGATTCACCGGCAATAATGAGTCTGTTGAAAATAAACACAAACTTAATACTTTGGTAAAAGTACAGGGGGAGGGAGTTAATGAAGCAGCGGCGAAAACCTTTGAATCTGCTGCTGGCAATATCAATGTTGTTGCAGATGGTAATAATAAGCTAGAGGTTAAACTTAATAAAGATATTAACTTAACTGATAAAGGTTCTGTAAAAGTAGGGAATACTGTTATAAATAACGGTGGTATGACTATTGCTAATCCGGCTGATACAACCAAAAACGTATCTTTAACAAATTCAGGTTTGAATAATGGTGGCAATCAAATTAAGAATGTAGCTAATGGTACGAATCCGACTGACGCAGTTAACCTAAGTCAGCTGGATTCGGTAAAAGCGGCAGAGCGTCATATCAAACCGAGTGAATACAAAGTAGATGATACAGGCACAGTCACCATGGGCTATGTTGATGGTGATGGCAAAGATGTTGCGGGTGAAGCCAAAATCACAAATATTGCAAAATCAGATTTAAAAAATATTACTAATGACGGTAAGAAAGTGGTTACCGGTTTAGGTACGATTGTTCAATCCGGTAGCAAAAATGTGACGGTAACACCGAATGAAGACCAAACAACAGGTCAGAAAACTTATACGGTTTCTGTTACAGAACAAAATCTTGGTGATGCGCCATTAACCTATAAAGCAAATGGTACCAACGATCAAACCGTTACTTTATCAAAAGGATTAAATTTCACAGATGGTAATTA
>MLHP01000054.1 GCA_001999425.1 Rodentibacter genomosp. 2
TCTTTAAAGATGGATTTTTATTTTTCTAACCGCCTACTATCTTAACAGTGAAGCCTTTTTCTTCCAGTAATCGTTTGAGCAACTCTCTTTTTTCACCTTGGATTTCAATATTACCGTCCTTTACAGAACCGCCTGTACCACAGCGTTTCTTGAGTTCCGTAGCAAGTTTTTTCAATCCGTCATCCAATAAATCTAATCCGGTAATGACGGAAACAGCCGCTCCTTTTCGCCCACTGGTTTGACGTTGAATACGCACAATACCATCCCCCTTAGGCCTTGATAACTGAGCTTTTTCTTCTTTAATTCGCCCACTTTCAGTGGAATAAACTAAAATAGATTCAGACATAATTACTGTGCAATAGAAACGTTAATAGAGTGAAGCACTTCTGCCGGATTTTCTGCTTGTGTAATCGGGCGACCAATCACTAAATAATCAGAGCCGGATTTAATTGCTGCAGCCGGCGTCATTACACGACGTTGATCGCCAAAATCAGCACCAATTGGACGAATTCCGGGGGTAATTAATTTGAAATCGGCACCACAGCTATTACGTAAAATTTCCACTTCTTGCGGAGAGCAAACTACGCCGTCTAATCCTGCCCGCTGCGTTAAATGTGCAAGGCGTAATACTTGTTCCATCGGTGAAGCATTAATACCAATTTGAAGTAAATCCAAATCTTCCATACTGGTTAAAACGGTTACAGCAATCAAAAGCGGAGCATCTTTACCATAAGGTTCAAGAATTTTTTTCGCTTCCTCCATCATTTTTAAACCGCCACTGGCATGAACATCCACCATCCATACGCCTAAATCTGCGGCGGAACGCACCGCTCTTGCCACAGTATTCGGAATATCGTGAAATTTTAAATCAAGGAAAACGTCAAAATTACGTTGATGTAGTTGTTTTACAAAATTCGTTCCCAAAGTGGTAAACATTTCTTTGCCGACTTTCAAGCGGCATAAACTTGGATCAATTTGATCAACTAACGCAAGCGCTTCTGCTTCTGTTTCGTAATCAAGTGCAACAATAACTTTGCTAGTCATAAATTTTCCTCTTTAATAATGTTCTTGTGCGGATAATGGTTTGATCGTTTCCCAATGACGGCAAGATGGGCAATTCCAAAGTAGTTTGTGAAGTTGATAACCACAATTTGAGCAGCGATAAACTGCGCTCTGTTTGATACGCTCCCCTACCATTTTGTGAAGCAAAACTAGGCTTTCTTTTCCTCTGCCTTCTTCTGCATCATCAATTTGATATTGAATAAAACGATGGAAAATAAGTGTACTTGGATTTTTCGTTAATCGTTGGTAAAGATTAGCTTGTGCCGACGATTTTCCATCTTTTTCTTCAATTAATTTTGCAAGTGCTAAATCAACCTCATCATTCTTAGTTACTTGCCCTGCCCGGATTAAAAATAATTCAAAATTATCAAGCTGATTTAATTCTTTATAACAATATTCTAAAGTGGGTAAAACTTCTCCAATATAATCAGAGTTTTGATAAAGCACATTTTCTAATGTTTTAATTGCTTGTTGATAAGCTCTTTCTTCAATATCTAAATCTGCTAATAATATTGAAGCTCTGACGCAGCTTGAAGATATGTGTAGTGCTTTTTGTAAAATTCGACGTTTTTCAACCGCACTTTCA
>MLHP01000055.1 GCA_001999425.1 Rodentibacter genomosp. 2
GTTTTCGTAATGGTTGCCATTTTTTGAGGTTTCGTCCTCAACCGTTGCCCGTTCTATCGCTTCTTCCTCTAATACGCCGATTTGAGTTCCCCTATGTTCGACACGAACCACTAACCATTCTTGGTTGAATGCCGCTGAGTGGTGTCCTTCGAGGCGAAAACCATAACCGGGGATGACGCGCATATCATCACCCATGGCATAAGCGGTTTCAGAAAGTGCCAGTTCGGCTTCCAGCCGATAACGGCTAAAGGGGTTACCTTGTTCGTCCCGTTTGTATCGGCCGGGGTAATCGTAGTGTTCATAAACACTCGGCGAATTGACCGCACTTTTAGGCGATTGAGGTGAGGAAGAATCCCTTGGCGCAGCGGGTTGGGCGGTATGTTGATGTTCTAGGTGGTAGTTAGGATTTAAGAAGGTGTAATCACGTAAAGTGTGGCGGTTTGTGGTCAGTCTGTGGCGGTATTCAAACTGCCAAAGACAGGCAAAAGGGCGGTCGCCTGCCGGATTGGCGTTATAGGTGAGGGTGCCTAAAATGGGCGAAGAGCGACTTTGATGGGCAAAACATAATTCGTGGCTGCCGACATCATGCTTGAAATAATAATACCAGCCTTCTTCTGCCGCTAAGCGTTCAATAAAGGCGAAATCCGTTTCCCGATATTGTACGCAATAGTCCCGTTCCCAATCCGACGGTAAGGGTTCAAAGGTGACTTTTTCTACCCGATTTTTTTGTAACAACGTGCGGATGATTTTTTCGCTGTTTTGATGTTGGAAAATGCGGCTGTCCGACTGCAACCCCGCCCGCACTAATGCCGGCTCCACGACCATATTATAATGTGTGCGCACAAAGCCCGTTTTACCCAATCCGAAACCTGTGACAATCCCGTTCACATAACGTACCGCTTTATCCCCCAGCCAGAACGTAAAGGTGACTGCTTTATCCATCAGCGCCGAAAACGGAATATTAGGGTCAAAACTGGATAACTTCAATTCCAATTTAAATGGTTCGGAAAGCCCTTCGGTTAACTGAAAACTTACTACATCAAAAGGGTATTTATCGCCGGAATCAAGGGTGTAGCGGTAGTTGGATTGGGTTGCCATAAATCATCCTTTATTT
>MLHP01000056.1 GCA_001999425.1 Rodentibacter genomosp. 2
TTTAACCGCACTTTTTGCCACTGCAACCTTAGCCCTAGGGCTTACTGCCTGCAATGACAATACGTCAAGCAAAGAGACTTCACAAACTCTCTCAACCATTGAGCAATTGAAACAAGCCGGCAAAATTCGTATTGGTGTATTCAGCGACAAGCCGCCTTTCGGCTATGTAGATGCCCAAGGCAAAAGCCAAGGTTTCGATGTGGAAATCGGCAAAGCCATCACCAAAGATCTCTTAGGTGATGAAAATAAGGCGGAATTTGTGTTGGTGGATGCCGCCAATCGTGCGGAATATTTACTTTCCAAAAAAGTGGATATTATCCTCGCCAATTTCACTGTAACGGCTGCACGAAAAGAAGTGGTTGATTTTGCTAATCCTTATATGAAAGTTGCCCTTGGGGTGGTTTCAAAAAATGGTGCGGTAATTACCGATCTTGAGCAATTAAAAGACAAAACACTCATTGTTGATAAAGGCACCACGGCGGATATTTTCTTCACAAAAAATTATCCGAATATCAAATTATTAAAATTTGAACAAAATACGGAAACTTTTGAAGCCTTACGAGACGGCAGAGGGGATGCGCTATCAAATGACAACACTTTCTTATTTGCTTGGGTAAAACAAAATCCGGGTTATACTGTGGGCGTGAAAAGTTTCGGCGATCAAGATGTCATTGCCCCTGCCGTTCGTAAAGATGCAGCGGATTTATTAAATTGGCTCAACACTGAAATTGAAAAACTTTCAAAAGAAGGCGTACTCAAACAAGCCTACGAAAAAACCTTATTACCAGTTTACGGTGATAGTGTGGCCGAAAGTGATATTTTGGTAGAGTATAAATAGTTTCATACACAATAAGGGCAAATTTACTTGCCCTTTTGTAACATAACGGCGATAAATCTTGAATATAGTATAAATCTCTCTAAACGTTTCCTTCCAATAATTATCTTAAAAATTGTGATCTAACTCACAAATTTAACATCCTATTAACAAACAGATTTAAAATTCTTTCTTCATCTATTATAGTGGTTTAAATCCAATCTAAGAGAAATTTTAGATTTGTTAATCTGATAGCGAGCGCAATATTTTATTATTTAGCTATGAAAAGAATATTAATAATCAAGCATGACTAGTGAAGTATCTAAAAAAGGCTTTTAGCGCTCTAATAAGTAAAGCACCAAGAAAACGATTTTTAATATAGAACAAGCGAGATATATCTAATGAAATTATTTTCAAATAAATCATTTAATGCCGGGCTAAAAGATTCAATATCTTTTGGGTTGGCTTTTATTTTTCTATATGTCCCTATTGGGGCTTTAGGTGCCAGTCAAGGTTTAAGTTTATTTGAGGTAATGGCGACAAGTATTTTTATATTTTCAACCCCATTACAATTTCTTCTTATCCAAAGCTATAGTTCAGGAATATCTCTAATTCCAATAATTTTAGCGCTAAACTCTAGATTTATTTTAATGTCATCAGCGTTGTCCGGCTATTTTAAAAATATTTCATATAAAAACATTTTTTTATCAAGCATTCTGATTGTTCCATCTGTTTTTTCAGCCTGCATTTCTAGATTTAAAAATAAGGAAGAAAACTATTTTTTATACTTCTTAGGTGTCGGGTTACCCATTTACTTGGTATCTGTTTTATCAACACTTATTGGCTACTATACCGGCTCAGAGATTAGCTCGCCTCTATTTTATGAAATAGTGAAAATTGTTTTGCCATTACAATTTACCGCTTTAGCAGCAAAACATTGGCCGGACTATCTTGATATTAGCGCGTATTGGATAGGATTATTATTGGCACCTATATTTCTATTCTTATTTAAAGAATATACAATGATTATCGCACCATTTTTAATTGGTATTTCATTAGCTACTTTTGATTATATTGGTAAGAAAAAATGACAAACATTCTCTTTTTAATTCTTTTCTCAGCAATAACTATTTTTATCTTTAGAATATCCCCTTTCTTTCTAAAAGAAAATAAACATCTAAACAATAAAGAGGGATTTATCTATAAATCAATAAGTTATAGTGCCCAAGCAATGATTGGAATCATTGTCTTTAACAGTGCGTTTTCCGGGAAGGATATAGTAAATATAATCAATGATTTTGGCCTAAAAACTATCGTTATATTATTTTTATTGTTAGGGACATTCATCATGACTATCGTAACCAAAAAAATAATACCGAGTTTTATCATCACATTAACATTATACAGTGCAATACTATATTACTTCCCGATATAACACGCTATTTTCCTTATTCGCTCATCACAAATTGTTCTCTTAATTGGTGAAGTTGATCCCGAATAGCAGCTGCTTTTTCAAATT
>MLHP01000057.1 GCA_001999425.1 Rodentibacter genomosp. 2
ATCTACGTCAGCCCCTAAAGTAAAGGAGATAGCTTCTGAGTTAGCTATCTCCTGAGTTGAATTACCTAATTATAATGTTGGCATACTGAATGCGGCATTCTCAATAACGTATTTATTAGGCCAGCGGGTTGTGACGGTTTTCATTTTGGTGTAGAAACGTACTCCGTCAGGCCCATAAATATTTAATGTGGTATAGGCCGAATGCTTCCAACCGCCAAAGCTATGAAAGGACATGGGAACCGGAATCGGAACATTAATTCCAACCATACCGGCTTGAACATGATAGGCAAATTCACGTGCCGCACCGCCGTCAGCAGTAAAAATTGCCGTACCATTACCGTAAGGATGTTCATTAATTAATCGCATGGCTTCCTCAAAGTTTTTCGCCCGGACAATGCCAAGAACAGGGCCAAAGATCTCTTCTTTATAAACCACCATATCAGGGGTTACGTTATCAAATAAACTGCCGCCAATAAAGAAACCATTTTCATGTCCAACCGGTTTTTTACCACGTCCATCTACAAGCAACGTTGCACCTTCCTCCACACCTTTTGTTATGTAATTGGTTACGTTATTTAGATGTTGTTGACTAATAAGCGGGCCAAAATCCATTTCTTTTTCACCTTCTTTTGGTATTCCTGGCCCGTAACGGAGTGCTTCAACTTTAGGTTTTAGCGTTGCTATTAATTTATCGGCTGTTTCGTCATCCATTGTGACCGCCAGGGAGATTGCCATACAGCGTTCACCGGCGGCACCAAATGCAGCGCCCAATAGCGCATTGGCTGTTGATTCAATATCTGCATCAGGCATAACCAAGGCATGATTTTTCGCTGCACCAAAAGCCTGAACCCGTTTACCGAATTCAGCTCCCATTTTATAAACATATGCAGCGGCAGGAGTAGAGCCTACAAAGCTGATAGCATGTACTCTTGGATCTCGTAATAAAATTTCATTATCGTGGCGATCGCCATGAACTACGTTGAAAACACCATCGGGCAAACCGGCTTCTTTTAATAACTCTGCGAGCTTAATAGAAAGTGAAGGATCTGCTTTTGCCGGTTTTAAAATAAAGGTATTACCGCAAGTAAGGGCGATTGGGAACATCCACATCGGTACCATGGCTGGAAAGTTAAACGGGGTAATGCCTGCCGCTACACCTAGCGGTTGAAGTGAAGAGTGAATATCAATTCCCCGTCCGGCTTGTTCAGAAAATTCGCCCTTAAGTAAATGAGGAATACCGCATGCAAACTCAACCACTTCCAGACCACGAGTTAATTCGCCACAAGCATCAGAGTAAACTTTACCATGTTCTTCAACAATGATTTTAGCTAGTGCATCCCAATCTCTTTGTAATAATTCTTTAAATTTAAACATAATGCGTGAGCGGCGGAGCGGAGATGTTGCAGACCATTCAGCAAAGGCGTGATGAGCTACTTCAATAGCCTCATACACATCGTCCGATGTACTCATGATGACTTGGCGAATTTGTTCACCTGTTGCCGGATTGTAAATAGGGTATGCTTCAGTTCCTCTACTTGGAACTTGTTTACCGTTAATAAAGTTATAGACCGTTTCCATGTTGAACTCCTCATATAGTATCAAGTAAGCTATTTTTAATCCTAAACGCAGTATAGTGATTAGAGTTAGTCAATACAGATTATGAAATTAATATGCTTTTTTCAATCGTTCAAAGGTTAAAATGAAATATTTATTTCATTTTTGTGATCTGTGTCTAGTTTTGGAGAAGTCATCATAGATTGAATAAATAAATGGAGTATGATGGAGACTAAAATGTGATTTCTAGGGAATTTAAAGGAGAGAATATGGCGAATTTACTTTCTAAATCAAGAAAAAATCATCCGGAAAAAAATGGTGAAGTACAAAAAATCACACCGAAAACTGCAGGATGGGATTATGTAGGATTCGAAATGTATCATTTACAGGCACAACAAAAACTTGAATTTGATACACAAAATACGGAAGTTTGTTTTGTGATTGTTGCGGGTAAAGCGACATTTAAAACTGCAACAGAAACTTTTATTCAGATAGGTAATCGTAGTACGCCTTTTGAACGAATTCCACCCTATGCACTTTATGTTCCTCACTCACAATCTGTCATTATTCAGGCGGATAGTTATTTAGAATTGGCGGTTTGTCGGGCCCCAAGTCAAGGCAGCCTGTCAATAAGATTGATTAAACCTGAGGAAATTGGCGTAGAAAAACGGGGATATGGCAATAATAAGCGTCTTGTTCATAATATCTTACCCGAAACGGAAAGCGCCGATGCCTTGTTGGTTGTAGAAGTCTTTACTGATGAAGGTAATACGAGTTCTTTCCCAAGTCATAAACATGATGATAAAAATTCACTAACAGAAACCTATTTGGAAGAAACCTATTATCATCGTTTTTCTCCGTCTCAAGGTTTTGCGCTACAACGTGTATATACTAAAGATCGCTCCTTAGATGAATGTATGGCCGTCTATGATGGTGATGTGGTTCAAGTTCCTCGTGGTTATCACCCCGTTGCGACAATTGCAGGGTATGATAATTATTATTTAAATGTAATGGCGGGACCTGTAAGAAAATGGCGATTTACTTGGGAACAGGATCATAGATGGATTAATACGGAAGAATATGAGAAGAAGTTTTAAATCAATCCGGAATCAAAGCAATATTATCTAAAAGTGCGGTCATTTTTTAACAAAATGACCGTTTTTCTTGAAATATTTATTTAACCGGATAGGATACTAAAAATATTTGAACAATTTAAGGTGTAAACACTATGAAAGAGCAATCTCAATTAACAATGCTGAAAACTGAAATTCAAACAGGTTATGACGGTTTAAGTAAAAGGTTAAAACAAGTTGCTCAATATATTCTTGATAACAGTGATAGTGTGGCCTTTGATACCGTTGCAACAATAGCGGAAAAAGCAAATGTTCCTCCTTCTACATTGATTCGGTTTGCTGCTGAGTTTGGTTTTTCCGGTTTCAACGAAATGAAACAGATTTTCCGCGAGAATTTAATGGAGAAAACGACAAATTATACGGAACGTTTACAATTATCACATAAAATCAATCAAGTAGAAGGAAGTGAATCACCGGAAAATATTTTAGCGATATTTGCACATGCTAATAGTCAGGCATTACAACAATTAGCTAATAACACTGAAAATGAGCAAATTTATGCCGCCGTGAAAATACTCAAAGAAGCAAATAATATTTTCATTATTGGATTAAAACGTTCTTTTAGTATTGCTTGTTACTTAAATTATGCGCTACATCATTTGGATTGTCGCTCTTTCTTAATTAACGGATTAGGCGGTATGTTTGATGAGCAACTTAATCAAGTAAAAGCCGGAGATGTGGTGGTTTCTATTAGTTTTTCACCTTATGCTAATGAAACGCTTAATATTACTCAGACTACTGCAAAAAAAGGTATTCAACAAATTGCGATTACTGATAGTCAAATTAGTCCATTATTAGCTTTTAGTGATGTTTCTTTTATCATAAAAGAAGCCCAAGTATTAGGATTTCGCTCACAGTGCGCCACAATGAGCCTTGTTCAAACTCTTGCGATTACACTCGGTTTGGAAAAAGAAAAGGATAAAGAATGAGAAAAATGCCCTGGTTTTTAACATCAAGGGGCATTTTTCTTAATATAAGATAAGGTTAATTACGCGATTTCCAAAGTTTGATCAAGCGTTGATAACGTTCGGAAACTTGTTGGATCAATTCCTCATCATTTAATTTACCTGCCAACCATTCCGTTGAGGGTTGCCCAAAGATTGTTCTTCCTACTGCAAACCCTTTAACCAACGGCTTATTGGCTGCCGCATTGAAAACGGATTCAAATTGTTCTTCCGGTGCATCTAAACCTAAAATTAAAATACCTCTGCAATAGGCATCATTTTTTTGGATTAGCCCACAGATTTTATCCCATTCTGATGAAGATAAACCGGGTAATTTCCACCAATCCGGTTTAATACCTAATTGATAAAAATGAGCAATAATTTCCGCGTAATATTTTTCATATTGTGCCATATCATGAGGTAAAATGACCTCAAGTAAAAATTCATGTCCGGTTCTACAACAGGTTTGATAAATTTGTTTCAAACTTTCGTCTTGTTCCGTTTTCATTCCCGGCTCATCTTTTGGATGATAAAACACTAAACACTTAACCACATGCTCTTGCGGCCAACTGATTAACTGGCTACCAAGGTCGCCATGCTCTAAACGCAGAGGACGAGAAGAGGGGAGTTCAATTGGGCGACCAATCCACCATTTTTTACCGGTAATTTCATTAAGTGCGGCTTGCCCGAAAGTGGTATCTGCCAAGATACCAGCATTTCCGTGGATAATATTTTCTTCATTTGCCGCTTTTTCTGCCGCCTTTAAGAGAAGCTGCTTTAATTTTGGTATTAGCGTAATATCAGCTCCCACTTTTTTGGCCATATCGACAAGCTGTTTACGGTGATCAAAAGCAAAGATACATAAATCATCCCATTGGCTTTTTCGAGTAGTCACTCGGTGTAAATGATTAAGTTCTTCATCAAGATCCGGGCGCAGAACAAATTGTTCACGTGCCAAATAATTATCTAATTCGACTTTTGTCGGCATTGCAGGAGCACAGCCATGGCGAGAAACGACCAAAGCTCCGCAAGCATTTGCATAACGACAAGATTGTTCCCAACCTTCATTGTTGATATAACCTCGAATTAATCCTGACATAAAGGCATCGCCTGCCCCGAGAACATTAAGAACTTTAACGCGTACCCCATATACATTAAGACCGCCGTCAAGGTCATTTGGAATATCACCTTCAAAAACCGAGCAACCTAATGAACCGCGTTTACAGACTAAAACCGCTTGACTGAAGCGACGAATATTTTTTAACGCCGTTAAGGTATCTGTGGAGCCGCCTGCAATATGGAATTCTTCTTCCGTTCCTACCAAAACATCAAAATGATGTAATACTTCTTGCAATGATTTTGTGACGGCTTCTGAATCAATAAAGCGTGTTTCACCGTCACCTAATGACGTCAACCCCCATAAAACAGGGCGGTAATCAATATCAAGCAAGCGTTTTGTGTTATTTCTTCCCGCATATTCTAAGGCGGTTAATACGGCTTCACGCGTTTTCGGGTGGGATAAATGAGTTCCCGTAATTGCTAATGCTTTTGCAGAGGCAATATATGCTTCGTCAAAATCATTTTTAGTAATCGCCATATCCGCACAATTTTCTCGATAAAAAATAAGTGGAAATGTATCTTGATCTTTAATCCCTAAAATAACAAGGGCAGTTAACCGCTCTTTATCGGTGATAAGATGGCTGGTATCTACACCGACACGTTGGAGTTCTTCACGGAGAAAACGTCCCATATGCTCATCACCGACACGTGCCAACATTGAGGATTTCACACCTTGAACTGCCGTGCCGTAAGCTACGTTACCCGAAGAACCGCCAAGGTATTTAGAAAATGACGACGCATCTTCTAATCTGGCTCCAATTTGCTGAGCATAAAAATCAACTGCAACACGTCCTAGGCAAATAAGATCTAATTTTTTTTCAATCTCTTTCATGGTGTGACCTCTTCTGTTTTCTATAAATTTTATTCTAGATTAATTGAAATATTTTTTTCATAAAAAATCAACTTTAAAAAAATGGTTTTGAGATGTCGATCACATATCCGGCTAAAATTTTGTGAAACTGCTCTGGTTATACACTTCCATTTTTATGAAAAAACGTGCATAGAATAAGCTAGTATAATGGAGTTAAATTAAAAATTTGATCTATGTCTCAAAAGTGAAATTTTTATTTCAAAAATATTCCAATTTAAAAAAAGCATAAATATACTACAACTCATATCAAATTATCTTGAAGAGGGCGTAATGAAAACGACAAGATTAACTGTTGCACAGGCATTGATAAAATTTCTTGATAATCAATATGTAGAATTTGATGGCAAAGTCACGAAATTTATTGAAGGAGTATTTGGTATTTTTGGTCATGGCAACGTTTTAGGAATTGGCCAAGCACTTGAACAAGAAAGCGGCTCACTGATTGTCAGACAAGGGCGTAACGAACAAGGTATGGCACATGTGGCTACGGGATTTGCAAAACAAAATTTACGTAGAAAAATTTACGCTTGTACTTCCTCCGTTGGACCTGGTGCGGCGAATATGGTTACGGCTGCAGCGGTAGCTACGGCAAACCGAATTCCACTTCTTTTGCTGCCGGGAGATGTTTTTGCCACCCGTCAACCGGATCCGGTGTTACAACAAATTGAACAGTCCTATGATTTGAGTATTAGTACCAATGATGCTTTTAAAGCAGTGAGCAAGTATTGGGATAGAGTAAGCCGTCCGGAGCAACTGATGACGGCTTGCATAAATGCGATGCGTGTCTTAACGGATCCAGCGGAAACGGGGGCTGTGACTATCGCACTCCCACAAGATGTCCAGTCTGAAGCTTATGATTTCCCTGACTATTTCTTACAAAAACGGATTCATCGAATTGAACGAACGTTACCAACCGAACCGATGCTTTCTTCGGCATTTGATCTCATTATGAAAAGTCAAAAGCCTCTCATCATTTGTGGTGGTGGAGTTCGTTATTCTGAAGCGGCAGATCAATTAAAAACTTTTGCGGAAGTATTCCATATTCCGTTTGCGGAAACGCAGGCAGGAAAAAGTGCGGTCATTTCTTCTCATGAATTTAATGTAGGCGGTATTGGCGAAACTGGCTGTTTATCCGCTAATTTACTTGCAAAAGAAGCGGATCTCATTATTGGAATAGGAACAAGATACACAGATTTTACCACCTCTTCAAAATGGCTTTTCCAAAATCCAAATGCAAAATATTTAAATATTAATATTGCCCGATTTGATGCTTATAAACTTGATGGTGTGCAAGTTGTTGCTGATGCGAAGAAAACACTGGAAAAACTGACCGCACTTCTACAATCGGCACGTTACCAAGCAAACTGGGGAAATCAAATATCAGAAGCAAAACAACGCGTTAATGAAGAATTACAGCGTATCTATCATATTTCTTATTCTGATAATTTTATTCCGGAAGTGGATGATGCATTAGATAGAGAAAAAGTCTATAAGGAATTTATTAATCTTACGAAATCTCGTTTACCTCAAAGTCGGGTACTTGGAATTTTAAATGAAGTTTTAGATGAAAATACGGTGATTGTTGGTGCTGCCGGCAGTCTCCCCGGCGACTTACAACGGGCTTGGCAATCAAAAGGCGAAGAAACTTACCATTTGGAATACGGTTATTCCTGTATGGGTTATGAAATCAATGCGGCTTTAGGCGTAAAGTTGGCTCAACCTGAAAAAGAAGTCTATGCGTTATTGGGGGACGGTTCCTATATGATGTTGCATTCGGAGCTTGTGACTTCTATTCAAGAAGGCAAAAAAATTAATGTGATTCTGTTTGATAATATGACTAACGGATGTATTAACAATTTACAAATTGGTCATGGAATGGGTAGTTTTGCAACAGAATTTCGCTTCAGAAATCCGCTAACGAACCAACTGGATGGAAATTTTGTACCAGTTGATTTTGCGATGAATGCGGCGTCTTATGGCTGTAAAACCTATAAGGTTACAAATGAAGAAGAGCTGCGGTTCGCACTTGCGGATGCAAAACAACAATCAGTTTCAACGTTAATTGATATTAAAGTTCTACCAAAAACAATGATTCATGGTTATGGAAGCTGGTGGCATGTGGGCGTGGCAGAAGTCTCGGAAAAAGCGAGCATTCAAGAGGCATATCAAAATAGCTTGGAAAATATTCGCAAAGCAAGACGCTACTAGCACAGTATTTACATTAATCCTCTTAATGAGTAAGGAAAAAACGATGAAAGCTGAAAATGTAAGATTAGGTATTGCCCCGATCGGTTGGACCAATGATGATATGCCGGATCTAGGTAAGGAAAATACCTTTGAACAATGCATTAGCGAAATGGCGCTTGCTGGTTTTAGCGGCTGTGAAGTGGGGAATAAATATCCACGGGATGTAGCACTCTTGAAGCGTAAGTTAAATGCCCGCGGTATTCAAATCTGTAATGCTTGGTTTAGTACGTTTTTTGTTGATGGCAAAAAAGAAGAAACGATACAAGAGTTTATTAAACATCGTGACTTTTTACATGAAATGGGGGCGATGGTTATCGGTTGTTCCGAGCAGAGCCGTAGCATTCAAGGTACAACAAAATCCGTTTTTAAAGAAAAACCGAGTTTTACTGAAGAAGAATGGCAAAAACTTGCTGACGGCTATAATGAACTTGCTAAACTCGCAGAAGAAAAAGGGATGAAAGTTTGTTTGCATCATCATATGGGAACAGGGATTCAAACACCGGTTGAAATTGATAAATATATGTCAATGGTTAATGCCAATGTTTATTTACTCTTTGATTCAGGTCATATTTACTATTCCGAAGGTTCTCAGGAAGCGATGATTAAAGTATTAGAAAAATATATCGATCGCATTTGTCATGTCCATCTAAAAGATGTACGTGATGATGTTGTTGCGGAAGTAAAAGAAAAGAACTTAAGTTTCTTAGAAGGTGTACGTAAAGGGACATTTACCGTTCCGGGAGACGGCGTTATTGATTTTAAACCGATTTTTGACATTCTTGATAAGCATAATTATGAAGGTTGGATGGTTGTAGAAGCCGAACAGGATCCTGCGGTAGCCAATCCGTTTGAGTATGCCGTGAAAGGTCGTAAATACATTAAAGAAACAGCGGGGATCTAAGTATGATTAAGGTGGGTATTATTGGTGCTGGGCGTATCGGTCGCGTGCATTCGGAAAGTATTACAAAATATGTCAAAGGGGCAGAAGTTAAAGCCATTTCAGATGTAAAAATAACAGAGGAGCTAATTAATTGGGCAAAAGAAATGGGTATTCCGAATATCTATGAGGATTACAAACAAATTCTTCAAGACCCGGAAATTGATGCCGTATTGGTTTGCTCTTCAACTAACACTCATGCTCCTATTTCAATTGAGGCGGCTCAGGCAGGAAAGCATATCTTTTGTGAAAAACCGATAGATGCCGATATTAACAGAATTAAAGATGTGCTATATGCGGTAGAAAAAGCAGGGGTAAAATTCCAAGTGGGATTTAATCGTCGCTTCGACCATAATTTTAAAGCAATTAAAACCCGAGTAGAAAATGGAGATATTGGTGAACCCCATTTAATTCGTATTACCTCCCGAGATCCGGATGCGCCGCCAATTGAGTATGTAAAAGTGTCCGGAGGGATGTTCTTCGATATGACAATCCATGATTTTGATATGGTTCGATATTTATCGGGTAGCGAGGTGGTTGAAGTCTATGCGGTCGGAGCCGTGTTGGTTAATCCGGAAATTGGGAAAGCCGGCGATATTGATACGGCGGTGATTACATTAACGCTTGTAAATGGTGCTATCGCGGTGATCGATAATAGCCGTAAAGCGGTTTATGGTTATGATCAACGCGCCGAAGTATTCGGTTCAAAAGGTTCGGTTCAAACCAAAAATGATGTCGATTCAACGGCGGTTTATTCCTGTGAAACGGGGGTTATTGCTGAAAAGCCAAAATATTTCTTTTTAGAACGTTATATGCAATCTTTTGCAGATGAAATGACTGGTTTTGTTGAGGCTATTGTGAATGATAAACCTACGTTAGTGACGGGAAATGACGGATTACAGCCGGTTATTATTGCTCTAGCGGCGAAACGCTCTCTTGACGAGGGACGACCGGTTAAAATAAGCGAAATTGTTTAATACTGTAAGAAAGCATTCCTCATAATGGAATGCTTTCCTCCTATAAAAGACAGGATGAAGCGCTTGTTATCTACGTTAATCCCACTGAATCAGCTTTTATATGGTAGCCATATCTCAATCAATAGACCCGTTTTAAACTTTTCGCTGTCTTTTAACTTCAATGTGCCGTTGTAATGTTTCACAATTTCCGTCGCTATTGCTAAACCAAGTCCTGATCCCTGTTGTTCCGAGCCTAGAATGCGATAGAAAGGATCCAACACACGTTGCCGTTCTTCTTTTGGAATTCCCTTACCGTTATCCTCCACTTTCAATATGAGCCCTTCGGGAACAGCTTGCGTACTTAAGTCTATTTGGCTGCCGTTTGGGGTATAGCGAATGGCATTGTCGGTAAGGGTTTTGATGAGTAAATAGAGATCCGTCTCATTACCATAAAATATCGCCTTTTGTTCACCGTCCACCCCTAAATCTTGCTGTTTTTCTAACGCGAGGGGGAGAAAATCTTCAATAACTTGGAGGAAAATTGTTTGTATTTTGACTTCGGTATAGGTTTTTTCTCCTTGATTTTGCAGACGAGCAAGGGAAAGCAGTTGTTCCAATAAATGACGGCTACGCTGAATCCCCTGCTTGAGGATACTAATTTGGCTGTTTACCTCTGTTGGTAAATTTTGTGTAACAAGCTGTTCTACTTGTAAAGAAAGTGCGGTCATCGGGCTACGCAATTCGTGTGAAGCATCGGCAATGAAACGTTTTTGTTGCTGAATAAAGCCATTTGTGCGTGATAATAGGCGGTTAATTTCCACCACAAATCCACGGATTTCCGTTGGAAGATGAGCTGTTGGCAAGGGTTGTAAATTTTGTTCGTGTCGCTGTTCCACTTTTTTTGACAGGCGTTGCACCGGTTTCATTGCTAATCTCACAATTACAATGGTGAGTAAAATCACAAGTGGAAATAATACAAGTAGCGGCAATACACTTGTCCACGCATTGCGAAATGCCAAGGTTTCTCGGTAGCTGTTATCTTGAATTACAATAATTCTGCCTTCAGGCGTGTTGCGTACATAAGTGCGGTATAGTTGGTCGGCGTTTTTTTCCCGCGGATGAGGGCGCATTTTCCGTGGCATATTCTCGGCAAGCAGACGGCGATATTTTTTCCCCTCTTTTTTTAAATTGTGAAATCCCTCCGCCATTTGTGGAGGAAAATCTGTTGAAGAGACGCCGGGGCGATTGTGATCAAAATAGACCCGAACACGCCCGTCAAACATTTTGGGCGGTAAAAGTGCGGTCGGATTTTCCGATAAATTGACCGAACTGGAAAACCGTTCCAACATCTCATCTTGTAATTTATTGGTTTCTCGATAGGTGTTATAAAATGCCATACCGCCTGCGCTTAGCGCCACGAGAGTGAATAAGGCGGTGAACGCTAAAGTTAAGCGCAGTTGAAGAGAGTTTTTCATCGTAATGTTCCAAGTCTCCTATATGCTTTATGGGAGGAATGACATCAAATTATACTGTCCGGCTAATTTTTGGTTACAAGCCAGCCCACACCACGTACATTTTTAATATGTTCTTTACCGATTTTTTTCCGTAGGCTGTGAATTAAAAAATCAATAGCGTTACTTTCCACCTCGTCTCCCCAAGGGTAAATTTTATCTTCTAATTCTGCGCGGGAATGAATAATCCCCGGTCGGTTCATCAAGGCTTGTAAAATCGCAAATTCTTTATTGCTTAAAATAATCGGCTCGGATTGATCAGCAACGGAAACTTGATAATTAGTCGGGTTGAGGGTGAGTGAACCGTTCGTCAATAATGGAGTGCTCTGCCCACCTTGTCGGCGTAACACTGCACGAATACGGGCGAGCAGTTCGGCAAGATCAAAAGGCTTAATAATATAATCGTCAGCGCCACCATCTAAGCCTGCAAGGCGGCTTTCCAAATCATCGCGGGCTGTAACGATTAAGACGGGCGTATGATTTTGGCTTTGGCGTAAATGGCGTAACACTTGCAATCCGTCTCGCTCGGGTAAGCCTAGATCCAACAACACTAAATCATAAGGTTGTGCTGCCAATGCCTGTTCTGCCATATTACCGTTATTAACCCAATCCACCGCATAACAAGCGTTTTTTAAGCCGTCTGAAACAGCTTCTGCGATCATCTGATCATCTTCGACTAATAAAATTCGCATTATTTTTCACCAAACTAAAATGTCCGCAGACCCGGCTCATCATACCGAAAATTCGAAAAAGGAAAACCGCACGTTACGAAAAAGTGCGGTCGGTTTTCAATTAATTTGTTTGTAGCGGACGCTCAGCGTGGAAACCACCTTTGTCTTCTGCTTTATGATGATGTTTACCTTTACTGTGTCTGTCTTTGTGTTCGCCTTTATACACACCTCGGTGTTTCATTGGCATATCCATAATCTGTCCGTTTCCACCATTTACGATAACGTGGAAACGCTGTCCGTTAGCAAGAGTT
The DNA here is from genome assembly GCA_001999425.1 of Rodentibacter genomosp. 2. Taxonomy (GTDB): domain Bacteria; phylum Pseudomonadota; class Gammaproteobacteria; order Enterobacterales; family Pasteurellaceae; genus Rodentibacter. Next base: position 12,255 of record MLHP01000057.1, read on the forward strand.
TCAATTTTATAAAATCCTTGCCCGTCTCGAAATATGAAATCGGCTTCAGCCACTTTGCCTTTTGTTTTGTCTATGGCGATATTCATTGCTTGCTCAAAGGAAATTTTCGGTGTAGCTTGCTCCGAGCGAATTTTCATTTCTTTTGGCGTTTTGTCGGTGATACCTAAAATTTCACCGTTTACTGCATCGACATCTACTTTGTGGTGCTGATTATTAGCGAATAAATCCACTTCAAAATAATCTTTACCGTATTTTGTGTGGTGAAATTCCACTTCTTTCACTTTGGCATCCGCCCCGATTTTATTTTGTGCGGCACGCAACGCTTGGATCGCAGTAATGGATGTTTTCGCCAAGGCTTCTTGTGCTTCCGGCAACATTGCTTGAGCGATATT
>MLHP01000058.1 GCA_001999425.1 Rodentibacter genomosp. 2
TAATCTACGTCAGCCCCATTTATTTTATTGCGTAAAAGGTGTATCCTATGCATGACTTTGCAGTCCAATCTCTCTGATTGGATTTTTATTAACTTTAATCAAATATAGGGTTCCTATGTCAAAACTTGTTCTTATCCTTAACTGTGGTAGTTCTTCGTTAAAATTTGCAATTCTTGATCCTGCTACAGGAGAAGAAAAATTATCCGGTTTGGCTGAAGCTTTTTTCCTTCCTGAATCTCGCATTAAATGGAAACTTAACGGTGAAAAGGGTAATGCTGATTTAGGTGCTGGCGCAGCACACACAGAGGCGCTTGATTTTATCGCATCAAACATTATGACAGATGAGCTTAAAAACTCTATCGCCGCAATTGGTCACCGTATCGTACACGGTGGTGAAAAATACACCAAATCTGTTTTAATCAATGATGATGTAATTAAAAACATTGAAGATGCGGCACAATTCGCACCGCTTCATAATCCGGCACACCTAATCGGTATTCGTGAAGCCTTTAAGGCATTTCCACACTTAAAAGATAAAAACGTTGCAGTATTTGATACAGCTTTCCATCAAACAATGCCGGAACAAGCATATTTATATGCATTACCCTATTCTTTATATGAAGATAACGGCGTTCGTCGCTATGGTGCGCACGGTACAAGCCATTTCTTTATTTCTCGCGAAGTGGCAAAACGTGTGGGCAAACCTGTTGAACAAGTTAATACCATTATTTGCCACTTAGGCAATGGTGGATCCGTGTCTGTTGTTCGTCATGGTCAATGTATCGACACTTCTATGGGATTAACACCATTAGAAGGTTTAGTAATGGGAACCCGTTGCGGTGATATTGACCCAGCAATTATCTTCTATCTTTATAAGAATTTGGGCATGTCTATGGATCAAATCGAAGAGACGCTAGTGAAAAAATCAGGTCTTTTAGGGTTAACCGGAGTAACTAGCGACTGCCGTTATTCAGAAGATAACTACGAAAATCCATCTAACCCGGAAGCCAAACGTGCATTAGATGTTTATAGCTATCGCTTAGCAAAATATATCGGTGCCTATATGGCAATATTAGGTGATGATCACTTAGATGCAATTGCATTTACCGGTGGTATTGGCGAAAACTCTGCCCAAGTGCGCAGATTAACATTAAATCACTTAAAATTATTCGGCATCAAAATTGATGAAGAACGCAATCTTGCCGCTCGTTTTGGTAATGAAGGTGTGATTACCGCCGATGATTCCAAATTTAAAGCTATCGTTCTTCCTACTAACGAAGAATTAGTGATTGCACAAGATACTGCCAAACTCAGTTTCTAATCATCTCGACAAACTGCCGAAAAATTCGGCAGTTTTCATTTTAAATCAAAGATAAATAAGGGTTATTATGTCTCGTACTATTATTTTAATTCCGGTCAGTGCCGGAGTTGGGCTTACCAGTATTAGTCTCGGTCTGATTCAATCTTTAGAACAAAAAGGCGCAAAAGTCGGTTTTATGAAACCGATTTCTCAACCGAGTTCAGGCGAAGATAAATTAGATCGCACCACTTCAATCGTTCGTACCAGTACCAATCTCGATACTGCCGAACCGTTTATGTTAAGTGTTGCCGAATCCTTAATCGGACAAAATCAATCCGATGTATTACTGGAAAAAATCGTCGCCAATCATCAACAACTAACCAAAAACAATGAAATTATCATTGTTGAAGGCTTAATTCCGAGCCGTAAACATGGTTATGCTAATAGCATTAACTATGAAATTGCTCAAGCCCTCGATGCAGAAATTATTTTAGTTGCCGCACCAGCAACGGAGACGCCTGAGCAACTTAAAGAACGCGTTGAAGCGGCAGCATCGCTGTTCGGTGGAAAAAATAACCCAAATATTCTTGGAGTTGTAGTCAATAAATTCAATGCGCCTGTCGATGAATCCGGTCGTACCCGCCCAGATTTAACCGAAATTTTTGATTCTTTCCAACATAGCCATAACAGCGAGGCGGAAATCAACAAATTGTTCACAAACAGTCCAATTAAATTATTGGCTTGCGTGCCTTGGTCAGCGGAATTAATTGCAACCCGTGCGCTAGATATTATCAAACACCTTGGTGCAGCAATTATTAACGAAGGTGACATCAACCGCCGCATTCGCGGAATTACATTCTGTGCAAGAAGTTTACCGAATATGCTCGAACACTTCCGTACCGGCAGTTTATTAGTCGTTTCAGCGGATCGTCCGGATGTATTGGTTGCCGCGGCCCTTGCAGCAATGAACGGCGTAGAAATCGGTGGGATTTTATTAACCGGCGGCTACAAAATTGACGCACAAATCAAAAAACTATGTCAGCACGCTTTTGAAAGCACTAAATTACCGATTTTCCGTATTGAAGGTAACACTTGGCAAACTGCGCTCACGTTACAAAGCTTTAATCTTGAAGTACCGAGTGATGATAAAGAACGCATTGAAAATATCAAACGTTATACCAGCGAACAATTTGACAACGCCTTCATTGACAATCTAGTTGCCGCATCAACTCGTTTACGTCGTCTTTCACCGCCAGCTTTCCGTTACCAACTCACCGAACTTGCTCGTGCAGCCAAAAAACGCATTGTGCTTCCTGAGGGAGATGAACCTCGCACAATTAAAGCTGCCGCACTTTGTGCAGAACGCGGTATTGCAGAATGCGTATTATTAGCCAACCCTGATGATGTGAAACGCGTTGCCGAAGCACAAGACGTCGTATTAGGTCAAGGTATTACGATCATCAACCCTGCCGACGTTCGTGAAAAATATGTCGATCGTCTTGTCGAATTACGCAAAGCGAAAGGAATGACAGAAGCCTCTGCGCGTGAACAGTTAGAAGATACCGTGGTGCTGGGAACAATGATGCTAGAAGCAAACGAAGTGGACGGCTTAGTTTCCGGTGCAGTGCATACCACAGCAAACACGATCAGACCGCCAATGCAAATTATCAAAACCGCACCGGGCAGCTCAATCGTATCTTCTATTTTCTTTATGTTACTACCGGATCAAGTTTTAGTTTACGGCGACTGTGCGGTCAATCCGGATCCAACCGCAGAGCAACTTGCAGAAATTGCAATTCAATCTGCCGATTCGGCAAAAGCCTTTGGTATTGATCCGAAAGTGGCCATGATCTCCTACTCTACCGGCACATCAGGTAGTGGTGCAGATGTGGAAAAAGTAAAAGAAGCGACAAGAATTGCTAAGGAAAAACGCCCTGATCTATTAATCGATGGTCCGTTACAATACGATGCGGCGGTAATGGAAGATGTGGCTCGTTCTAAAGCGCCTAATTCACCTGTTGCGGGTAAAGCAACCGTATTCGTATTCCCTGATTTAAACACCGGTAATACGACTTACAAAGCGGTACAGCGCTCTGCCGATCTAGTTTCTATCGGTCCAATGTTGCAAGGTATGCGTAAACCGGTGAATGACTTATCGCGTGGTGCGTTGGTGGATGATATTGTTTACACCATTGCATTAACGGCAATTCAGGCAACACAATAAAATCATAAAAATAAGGGATGTAAATTGCATCCCTTTTAATAGATTTAAAAACAATAACCCAAAAACTTATACTAGTCGTTTTTTTCCATTAACCAACGTATATATTTTTCACGCTCATAATCTCGCTTGGGATCTAATTCAAAGCCACAGGAAAAACAAACGCCTTCAATTACATTTTGATCTTCACATTCCGGACATTCGACACAAAGATTGCCTTCTTCCGGTAAAAGATGATAAACAGCTTCATAAAAATCCATTCTTTGGTCGCATTCAGAACAAGATAGAGAAATATTTGGATATTCTCCTGATTTCCAGACTATATTCTTTGATTGACAATGGAAACAACAGGCGTTTTTAACGAATATCTCTTTTGCTTCCAAACTGGGAAAATCAATTTCTGAAATGTTCATAGAATTTTCCTATCACTCTCTAACTTGTCCGGTTTCTGGATTGTATTCAACAAAAGTAGGGCAAAAAGATCCTTGATAAATCATTGAAAATCGAAATCCACTGAATCTTGTTTTATATATACATTGTTTATAACGCCAACTCTCTGTTTCTTGTTCACCAACCTTGGTTGCATATTCCCAATCTGGCCACTGTAGAAAAACCACAAAACATTATTACAATCGCCCATTTTTTAATTTGATACATTTTTTACCTCGCAAAATAAATTTAAAATTAGCGAACCTAAAACAGGTTCAAATAAATTATAGTATGAACCTAAAATAGGTTCAATAAGATTTGCACCTAAAATAGGTGCTATGAAAAATTTACGATTATCAATACATTCCGCCGAACATAGCTGGTTGCGAGAAAAATTACTCAAACAACGGTTAAATTTAGGGCTTTCGCAACGGGCGTTAGGTGAAAAAATGGGTGTGCTATATTCTTTCATCGGCAAAGTGGAAACCGGGGATCGTCGTTTGGATGTATTTGAATTTATTGAGTATTGCCGTGGATTAGAACTCGATCCCATAGAAATCTTATCTGAAATAGAACAACGTTTTAGATAAAAAATCTAGCAGAATCTCTCAAAAAATTGACCGCACTTTGATTAAGTGCGGTCATTTTTATCATACTTTTAAAATTCTATTGATTTCAATAAAGCTAAAAGTTGTAATCCTATTTCTCTACGCCAACCAACCAATAAATCCGGTAATTTATCCGGTGATTCATTGTATCGCCAAACCCATTTGATTAATTCTTCTAAACTTCGTTTACTCGCTAAAATTTCTAATGTTAATCCTTGAGGTGTTAGCTCATAAGCTTTTTCTTGTAAGAGGCGAATTGCCTTTTTATAACGGGGATCATCAGCAATGCGTGCAATACGTTTCGGATAATCATAGGGTGATACCCGACGAGCCTTTGCCAAGAGTTGTAAAATTTTCTTACCACGTACTCTTACTTCATTATTGGAAAGCCCCATTTCAAGCATTTCCGAGGTATTACGCGGATTATATTTTGCCACTTTCCATAAGTTTTCTGATTTAACTACATAAGAAAGCGCCAAATTACGTTCCATTGCCACTTCTTGTCGCCATTGTGCCAAAATTTTTAATCGGGCAAGTTCCAACGGATTAAGTTTCCATGAATTTGGAATGTCTAAATAAGCACTTTCTACATCACGTGTTTGCAGTTTTTTGATTTTTGATAAAGCAAGTTCACAGTCTGCCTGCACAGCACTTTGCCAAGGCGTTGCCACCAACTCTTTTTGTAAACAAGAATAAATCGGTAACAAATACCACACATCGCCCGCTGCATAATGCAGTTGGTTTTCCGATAAAGGGCGTTTAATCCAATTTGTTCTAGTCGCACCTTTATCCACTTTGATATTTAAATAATTTAGTGCCAATTTTGCCAATCCCACAGAATTTCCTAATCCAAGGAAACGTGCCATTATTTGCGTATCAATCATTGGCTGGGGTAATTGATCAAATTCCTGCAAGAAAACAACTAAATCTTCGCTACAAGAATGGAGCACTTTAACCACATCAGGATCAGCCAATAATTCAACAAAAGGCGAAAAATCGCTGATGCTTAAAGGGTCAATCAAAGAAACATTTTCCCCATCATAAAGTTGAATCAGGCCCAGTTTCGGAAAATAAGTCGATACCCGCACAAATTCAGTGTCTAAAGCAACCGCACTTTTTTGGCGTGCTAATTGACAAATTTCACTCAGCGCCTGATTTGTTGTGATCAATGAAAAATGCAGTGACTCTTGGCATTCTTTTACCATGACATTATCTCTTAGATTAAAAAAACAAAAATGGGATATTACTATCCCATGATTAAATGATGAAACTTAGTGTGTTGGTCGGTTAGCAATTTCTTCATCTCGTAATATTCGGCGTAATATTTTTCCAACATTTGTTTTGGGTAATTCATCTCGAAACTCAATTTCTTTCGGCACTTTGTAGCCGGTCAAATGCTGACGGCAATGCTGACGAAGTTCATCACGCGTAAGACTTTCGTCTTTTTTCACTACAAAAATTTTAATAGTTTCGCCTGAAATTTCGTTCGGTACGCCAACTGCCACAGCCTCCGCAACTTTATAATTAAGCATGACAACATCTTCAATTTCATTCGGATAAACATTAAAACCAGAAACTAAGATCATATCTTTTTTGCGATCCACAATACGTAAACTGTAGCTTTCATCCATAATGACAATATCGCCGGTTGCTATCCACCCATCTTTCAATACTTCATTCGTTGCTTCAGGACGCTTCCAGTAGCCTTGCATGACTTGCTCGCCTTTTACCCATAGCTCTCCCGCCTCACCAATTTTCGCCTCTGAACCATCATCTTTGATAATTTTTACATCCGTATTTGGCACAGGTACACCGATAGTCCCATTATGTTTCACAACATTTACCGGACAAGCGGCAATAAGGGGCGAACATTCTGTCATACCATAGCCTTCAATAATGTTACAACCGGTTAAATCGTGCCAACGAGTAGCGACAGATTGCTGAATAGCCATCCCACCACCAACAGAAAGTTTTAATGCCGAAAAATCAACTTCTTTGAAATTTTCATTATTTAATAGGGCATTAAATAGCGTATTCACTCCTGTAATGGCTTCAAAGCGATATTTTTTTAACTCTTTGACAAAACCATCAACATCACGCGGATTTGTAATCAAAATAGCCGTGACACCGAGTTCCAGGAAAAGCAAACAGTTTACTGTTAAAGCAAAAACATGGTAAAGCGGTAATGCAAGAATGGCCGAACGGGCACGAGCATGATCACCGATGAAAGGTTCTGCAATCCATTTTGCTTGGAAAACATTGGTAATAATATTTCCATGGGAAAGCATCGCCCCTTTAGCCACGCCTGTTGTTCCCCCCGTATATTGTAGGAAAGCAAGATCATTGCGTGATACTTCAGGTTGAATATATTGACGATGTTTACCAATACTTAATACCTCACGGAAAGTAACGGCATCAGGTAATTTATACTTTGGTACTAATTTTTTGATGTATTTCACTACAAAATTAACCAATGTACGCTTACCAAAGGAAAGTTGATCACCCATTCGGGTTAAAATGACGTGTTTTATATCAGTATTAAAAACGACTTTCTCAAGTGTCGAAGCAAAATTTGAAACAACAACTATCGCCACCGCACCGCTATCTTGTAATTGATGTTCAAGTTCACGCGGAGTATAAAGCGGATTCACATTTACTGCGATTAAACCCGCCCGTAAAATGCCAAAGAGTGCGATAGGATACTGCAACAAATTCGGCATCATTAATGCGACACGATCACCGCGTTTTAATTTAAATTCATTTTGCAAATAAGCAGCAAAAGCCCGGCTACGCTCTTCTAATTTACGAAAAGTGAGAACCTGTCCCATATTGATATATGCCGGCCGATCAGGATGTTCGCGAATCGCTTTATTAAATATATCTAAAATTGATTCATATTTTGAAGTATCCAGATATTTTTCAACATCTTCCGGATAATTTTGAAACCAAATTTTTTCCATTTATTGACCTTATAGTTGGAAAATAGACGGCAGATTCTATCACTTAATTTAAATAATAGCGAATTTCCGGCTCGTTATACCATGGACGATAGCACCAATCCCAAAAACTCCAGTCATTCCAATGATCCAGTGGGTAATAATAATGTCTAGTCAATGTCCAAAGGCGATAATTTTCAATTTGAACAACCGGATAAGAATAGTTAGCCTGTTCAATTTTGCCTTCTTCTTTTCCGGATAAAACGCCGCCTAGAGTAATATAACGATCCCTCAGATTTTCCGGATCAACAAAACCATCAACATAAGCGATAAAACGCCCTTGGGACTGTGATTCCAATATAGGTTTACCCGAATAATTAGCAATCGACAGACTTAATACTTCAATTTTAGTCTTATTCGGTAAAATTTCCGATTGAATAATTTTCCCGCCTAAACGCACAGTTTTACAGTGACAATTCAAATCTTGCGGAGAGATAGCACGATAATCCGTAATAGAGAATCTATCTTTCTCTAGGCCTTGAGGCGGTGTAATACAGCCTGTTAATAAGAAAGAAAATGCAGTTAAAAATAGTGTTACTTTTGCTCTCATAGGTATCTCCTAGCGTTCTATAATAAAATTACTCGCGTCCCGGCAATTTTTTCCAGGTGACCTCATTCCGTAAATAAACAGGTTCAATCTCTAATGCTGAAATTACTTTTTTTTGCAACCAATTCACACGAGCTAACTCCAGCATGTAGAAAGCATTGGGCAATTCAATATCCGTACCGATAAAATTTTTTTCAGAAAATTGTGAATAAGCATTCCAACCCGTTCCTACTCGAAAAGCCGTCTCATCGGTAAATTGAGCAATAACTTGCTCAGGCGAGCAAACTTGCTCAGCAATTACTTCATGCCACTGAAAAAATTCGCCAAAATCAGACCGCACTTTTTCTCGTTTTAGTTGGGAAAAATAAACTTCATTCATTCTCGCATCAATAGCCGCAGCAACATTCTCCATTTGATGTAATTCGAAAGCCGCATGTGCCATCGCCGTTAAATTTGAAATAGGAATAACCGGTAAATTTGCACCAAAAGCCAATCCTTGTGCAATTCCTGCACCTACTCTCACTCCTGTAAAACTCCCGGGACCTCGACCAAAAGCAAGGGCATCAACTTGACTCAAACGAACTCCTGAATTTGCTAGAATTTCATCTATCATCGGTAGAATACGTTTTGTATGACTACGTTGAGCCAGCTCACTTAAATATGTTTTTTCACCCTTGTTTAGCAATGCGACAGAACAGGCTTCAGTAGAAGTATCTAATGCTAATAAAGTTAAATTTGTCATTATTTTTCTCAATTATTTATTTTGTAAGAATTGTATCACTTTGTTGAGATCTCGGGTACGGCTTAAATTTGGCAAACTTTTTAAAAATATTTCACCATAGTGACGCATCACAAGGCGATTATCACAAATAAGGACGACACCACGATCCGTAATATCACGAATTAAACGCCCCACACCTTGTTTTAGCGTAATAACAGCTTCAGGAATTTGAATATCATTAAACGGATTTCCACGTTGTAAACGGCAATCCTCAATACGTGCTTTAAGTAAAGGCTCATCGGGTGACATAAAGGGAAGCTTATCAATAATAACCAAAGAAAGTGCATCACCACGCACATCAACCCCTTCCCAAAAGCTTGATGTAGCAACTAACACTGTATTTTGATTAGCTGTAAATTGTTCCAATAAGGTCGTTTTCGACATTTCCCCTTGTAACAGTACTGATAGTTGGCTATTTAAACGAAAATACCCTGCTAAATTACGCATCATTTCATAGGAAGTACAAAGAACAAAACATCTTCCTTGGTTGGCTTCAATAACAGGCAACAACATTTTACCCAGCTCGCTTTGTGTATTGATTTGGTTTGTACTTGGCAAATAGCGTGGCACACATAATAATGCTTGTTCAGAATAATTAAACGGACTTTGTAGAATAAGCTGGAGTGCATTTTCAATTCCTAAACGATGGCAAAAATGATCAAATATCCCACCGACTTCTAAAGTGGCGGATGTGAAAATCCAGGCTGCCTGCTTCGTTTTCAGCTGTTCACCAAATTTATCCGCAACCGTTAAAGGAGTAATATGCAGAGCAAATTGGCGAGCAAAAGTCTCATACCAATAACAATGACCAACACGATCCGTTTCCTGTAAACGTTGTAAATAGCCTTTTAAATTTTCAACCCGTTCAAAAATATTGTCCAATGTTTGTGAACGTCCTAAAGCTAGTTTAATTACTTCGGACAAAAAAGATAATTTCTCAATGAGAATTTTAAATGATTTTTCGACCGCACTTTGCCTAAATATTTCACGCCAGTTACCACGTAGATTTCCTTCTCCTAATAATAAACGAAAATCTTGTACTGTTTTTTGTAAAGTATCTGCTGCGCTACTTAACTGTTTCAGATCTTTTAATTCCGTATGGTAAACAATGCTAATATCTTTACAAAGTTCAAAAAATTGTCGAGAACTCACTGATTGTCCAAAATATTGACTGGCAATATCAGGCAATTGATGAGCTTCATCAAAAATAATATTTTCCGCTTGGGGAATAAGCTCGCCAAAACCACTTTCTTTCACTGCCATATCTGCAAAAAACAGATGATGATTGACGACTACAATATCTGCATTGAGGGCTTTTTTTCGTGCCAGTGCAACATAACAATCCGAATAATTCGGGCAATCTGAGCCAAGACAATTTTCTGCTGTACTGGTTAATTGGGATAAAATCGGACTATCTTCTGCAAGAGCGGCACACTCGGTCAAATCTCCTGTTTTACTTGAAACGCTCCACTGCCGAACTTTAAATAAATCTTCTAATACCGATTTATCTCCCAACACACCCTGTGCAATTAAGCCTTCTAAACGCTCTAAACACAAATAATTAGATCGACCTTTAAGTAAAGCGGTTTTTCCAGTGTAACTCAATGCTTTTTTTATTGCCGGTAAATCACGATTAAATAATTGATCTTGGAGATTTTTAGAACCGGTAGAAATAATAGTTTTCTTACCGGAAAGTAATGCCGGAGCTAAATAAGCAAAAGTTTTTCCTGTACCTGTGCCGGCTTCTACCACTAATATACTTTTTTCAGCAAAAACTGTTTCGATAGCTTGCGCCATTTCCAGCTGTTCAATACGCTGGTGAAAACCTTTAATATGTTGGCTTAATGCACCGCTTTCAGCAAAAACTTTTGTAACTTTACTCATAAAAGAGAAATCTAACTATATCCCGCGAAAATTGATCGTTAGTGTAACAAATTTCATTAATGAATAAAAATACAGTAAAAATAAACTTAGAATTGATTAAACTTTAAAAAAGTTGATAGCAGGAAAAAATAATCTTTGAAATGGAGGGATACTATTTAAATTCTATATTAAAAAATAAAGGGAAAATTTTCAAAGTTTCAAGGGCACTTTATTTTTACCAGAATACATCCTAGTGCTAAGCGTAAAAAGTAAAGTGCGGTTGGTTTTATAACATTATTGTGAAAATGAAAATTTGATATCCTTCAAAATTGTATTTTTGCCAACTAAACCCAAAACGCAAAAACCCCTGAACCTCT
>MLHP01000059.1 GCA_001999425.1 Rodentibacter genomosp. 2
TGTGAAATTTAGGGCTAATCTACGTCAGCTCCTATTAAATTAAAAGTAGCTATCACTAGGTAGCTACTTTTTAAATAGACTTCAAAAAATATTAAACAGACCACCAGTTATTTTTACACCGAAAATCAGTATTTTCGTATTCCACCGTTGGTGCGGGAGTTTATCGCCCACTGGGAAAGACTGAAAAATAGCGGACGGGCTGAAGGGCCGATACACTGGTTCACCGTAACGAATTCTTCCGATGAAGGCATTGGCAAGGGCACGTACACCACCAATGAAATGTTTAAATTATTGGGCAAACAAGAGGTGATGCCGGGGGTAGCGAGAGCGATTAAACGCAAAGAGTTGGAACTGGAATTAGGTAATCGCAAAGTCATTCGGGCGGTTTTGTATAATAGGGCAAGGCAAATGCCTACGCCGGAGGGAAAAGCGGCGGCAGAGGCGGAATATCAAGCCAACGAACAAGCAATTCAACGTCTTGAAAAAGAGCTTGCCGATATCAAAGCCAAACAACAAGAGGCAGAGAAAAAACAAGCGGCGCAAAACAACCAAAACAGTCAAAACAACCAAGAGATTGAAAATCAAGAATTAAGCCAAGAAGAGACCAACCTCACCAAAGAACTAGGCTATGAAATCAGTGATACGCCGGGGATTAAAGCGCATATTTGCACCCTAATGCCGAAAGATGAAAACGGCAAATACGTGCACAGTTACAAAGACAACAAAGGCAACGAAACACCGGCGGAAGTCTATGTACATTCTAAAGTCACGATTATGGACGATGTATTTACCGTCATCAGCTCGGCCAATCTGAACACACGGAGTATGCAGGTGGATACGGAGCTAGGCATTATTATGGAATGTGGCGACGTGGCGGAGGGGTTACGCAAACGCTTATGGGATTTGCACACCAATAAAAACGGGGCAGCCAATCCGGATAATATGCATGATTATGCGGTGGCGAAAGAGGTATTTAGAAAATGGGGAGAATTAATTGAAAGAAATAAGAGATCGCAAAAAGATGGAACTTCTCCGGAATGTGCATTACGGGAATTTTATCGGGCGGATCCAACGGTTAGTCGGAGTGATTAATGATGGCACGAATTTTTAAATGGTTAGTGATTAGCATAATCGCCTTAATTGCAATCGCGATTTGGGCAGGCTATCGTTTCTTCAACGGGATTGATTTGGGTGGGGCGGGGCATTCACCTTCAACCAATGTTATTGAA
>MLHP01000006.1 GCA_001999425.1 Rodentibacter genomosp. 2
TAATTACCATCTGTGAAATCTAAGCCTTGTGATACTTTAACTTTTTGTGGATTCTCACCATTAGCTTTGTATGATAGCTCTGCGTCACCTAGGTTTTGAGCTACTGCGCTAACTGTATAGGTTTTTTGCCCTGTTGTAGCATCGGTTGTATTGGTTACCACTACATTATTGCCAGCTTCAACAATTGTGCCTAAGCCGGTAATAACTTTCTTACCCTCATTAGTAATATTGTTGAGGTTTTTATCCGATGCATTATCAATTTTATCTTTTGTATCTTTTGTTAAATCAACAGTAATATCCGTACCTGTGGCAGTTGTTGATACATATTTACCATTATCACCGCTCACAACGTTAAATTGTAAACCACCATTTTTATTGAGAGCTTGTGCATCAGTTGTAGTTGATTTATCACCGCCTAATTTAATCGTATTATTAAATTTATTGTTAACAAGACTTAGCTGCTCTTCCGTTGCCGCGCGACCTTTCGTACCGAAATCCGAACCCTCTAACGTTTTATTCGTTAAACCGGCTATGTCGCCGGTATTGCCGTTAAAATTGATCGCAGTATTACCGCTACCCACCGTCACGACACCGTTCGGCTTGAAGTTTATTTTACCCGTGCCGGCCTCACCTGTGATTGAAGTAATATTAGTTAATTCGCCCTCTACATTAACAGCATAAGTATCTGCATCACCATCAACACCTTTAGTTACAGTCGTATTTTTGCCATTAATAACTTTAACTGCTTTTTTCGCCTCGTTACGAATTACAGTTTTACCGCCATCATTGATATTAGTTAAATTAACATTGGCTGCATTATTGATTTTGTCTTTTGTATCTTTTGTTAAATCAACAGTAACATCCGTACCTGCTGCGGTTGTTGATACGTACTTGGCACTATCTCCGCCTACTACGTTAAATTGTAAACCACCCACTTTAGACAGATTTTGTTCGTTAGTGGTACCTGAATTACCACCTAATTTGACATTGTTATCACCAATTTTGGTGTTTACTACATTAGATACCGTTTTTAACTGATCTTCTGTAGCCGCTCGGCCTGACACCGGAGTTGGATTCGTTACATTCCAGTCAGTATTGGTTAAACCTGTAATATGGCCGTCTTTACCATTTAGCCCGATTGCATTATTACCGCTAACATTCACCACACCATCCGGTCTGAATTCAACTTTACCTGAACCATTACCATTAGTAATTGAAGTAATATTTGCTAAAGCGCCCTCAACATCTACCTTAAATGTTTTAACATCATTCACATCACGGTACGATACTTTAGTATTTTTGCCATCTTCCATATTGATTGTAGCTTTCGCTAAGTTTTTGATCTTAGTTTCGCCACTATTATTAATATTGGAAAGATCTTGTTTGGCAATACCCGTGATTTTTGCTGTTTCATTTGCGACTGCTTTTCCATTACCATCGGTATAAGTCATTGTGACAGAACCATCATTCTGAACAGCATATTCACCTTTTGTAATGTGTTTTTCGTCACCTAAATTAGCAATACTTTGATCACCGTATTTAATACGATCACCATCATACTTAACAGTCGTGTTACTTGTTTGATCTCCAAGTTTAATTTCTTTGGTATTAACGCTATTTAAGTCTTTAAGATCTTTTGCTAATTTAATCGCTAGACCGCCTTGTGCCGAACTGGATCCAGCCATTCCGACAACACCGATATTATTATCGGATAAATTATTTTCTGCCGCACCGCCGATTACATTTAACGTCTCTCCGAGTTTACGATTTACAGTTACGCTTGTGTTATCGCCTTGGAAGTTTAAACCTTTGGCAATGTTGTTTGTATTGTTAGAAATGTTTTGCGTGTTGTTAGCAATATTATTGGCATTATTTGTCACATTTTGGTTAGTTGCAAAAAGTTGAGAACCGTTTATCGCATCCCCACTATTTGCATCAATCGTGCCATTTGAAACATTGGTAATTTTTTTATTACCAGCATCAATACCATCTTTAATGATTTTTGGCCCATCTTTAATTGTCAAACCTTTATCATCTAAAGTTGTATTACCTGTTGTCACTTTCGTGAAAGAAACGTTTTCTTTAGTCGTAATTGTTAAATTAGCATTATTTTGCGTAATATTAATATTATTGCCTGCGATGATTTTCACCGTATCACCCATTGCAATTTTTTGCTCTTTATTGCCGCTTACTTCACCTGAACCAATCTTATCTGTTGTGATTTTCCAACCTTGTTCAATTCGTGATGCGACAGCATATAATTGAGAACCATTAATTGCGTCAGTTGAATTAGCTTCAACATGCCCCGCCGCTACATTTTTAATTTGGCGTTCTTTACCTTTTTCACCAACACTTACAAATCGGCCTGAATCCTGAACAGAGCCACTAAAATTGTAAGTATGTCCGCCAATCGTTTTATTTGCGACCGTCTCTGTTGCATGTGATCCTGTGGTTGTAGAATTATCACCAAGAATGACCGAACCGGTTGTACCCGCATTAATATTTGCACCAATAGCAATAGTATTAGCCCCGGTTACATTAGTATTATGCCCGATTGCAATTGAGTCTTTCGCACTTGCTCCTGAACCGGTCATTTCACCCAATGCAATCGATCCTGTGCCTTTAGCGCCTAAATTATCATAATTACTATTTACTTCTTTTTGTTTAGCTTTATCAGCATTAACACTTACATAGTTGGTTTGAGCGAGTTCTACCGCTTTTTTTACATTACTCAGTTTCTGATTTTTAATATCAAACTCAGGTGCTTTATAAGTGTAACGACCGGTGGCACTATCAATGCTATAACCGATATAACCATCCCCGGCAATAGATTTTGCTAAATTATCATTAACCTCAGACAACTGTTTAACATTTACTGCATCAGTGTCTTCACGACCTGCCGCTAAATTAACTAAACGGCGCTCTGCACCTTTATTTGCGATCGCAACAACACCACGCTCAACATCAAAACCATCATTTGTATATTTTGCGTTTTTATTTTTAATATCTTCTTGATTAATACTAGTGCCGTTACCCAAAGCCAATGAGTTATTAGCATTAGATATTGCACCCTCACCAATACTCATCGCACCTTTTTTAGTTGCTTTTGAGTTTTTACCGATAGTTATCACATTTTCATGTAACGCTTGGGCATTAGTACCAAAAGCAATCGAGTTGGCCTCAGTTGCATTAGCATTACTACCAAATGCAACAGCATCATTCTTATGTGCTTTAGCTTCTACACCGAATGCAATAGAATTGCTTTTAGCACCTAATGAATTGTAACCAAAGGCGATAGATGCATTCCCCGTTGCTTTTGAACTTGTACCAAATGCAATCGCTTTTTCTGCACTAGAGAAACTAGGTTTAGTTACTTTTTCACCTAAGTAACTGTCATGTTCTGAATAAAATTCCCCTGTGGCAGCCAATGAACCAAATGCAAAGGAATCATTACCATTAGTCTTCGCACCTGAACCAATTGCAACGGAACGATCACCATTTGATTGGGTATTACTTAAACCGTCATACTTGGTTCTTTTCGCCTCCCCAGCTCCAGGTAAACCATCAAGAGTTTTAGGCGCGGCATTACCAATCGCAATAGATTGATTACCATTTGATGTCGCAGACGCTCCAAATGCAAAACTTGCATTCCCTTTTGCATAGGCGACAGAACCGATCGCTGCAGAGTAGTCACCAATCGCAGCGGATTGACGCATCATTGCAAGAGAATTAAATCCTTTGGCTCGAGAAGAAGTACCAATTGCCGTTGACCCTATATCCTCTGCATTTGAGAATGCGCCAATAGCGGTAGCTAACCCACCTTTTGCTTTAGAATAATCGCCTATAGCAATGCCATTTGAAGAACCATCTTTTTTAACAGCATCACTCTTATTACCAATTGCGATACCAAATGCATATTCTCCCTTCCCCGAATAACCATCATCTAAGTTACCTTGCTTATTGGGGTCACTGTAAGATTTACTCCCTGGATTTTTGTAATCATATATCCAAGTAAAAGTAGTTCCAGTGGAAGGTTTAGCACTCGCACTAGTACTACCTTGCCCAGTGTCTGATGTTCCAGCAATTTCAACATATGCATTAGCTACAAGAGGTGTGGTCGCAAGTGGCAATGTAATTGCAATTGCTTTGATTAAATTGGTACTCAATGAATCAGGCTTATTTGAAGCAGTAGAAGAAGAGGAAATTGCCTTGACTTTAGAAAGCTCCGATACGGCCATCCATGTTTGAGTTGCATGATTCCAAATGACTTTAAAAATCTTATTCATATATTTACTTATCCTTTTAATTCAGGGTTATTTTCAAGAATAAACATCCACCACATTTCAGTGTAAAATTTCCTGATATAACCTGTGAATAATAGCTGTTTATCTTGGTATATATGCTACCAACGGAATAGTAGAGCCAGCCATTTAGACTAAAATAGCTATTATTCATCACCAGTAGAAAATTTACCTGCTATGATGAATGATGGTTTCATTGTGCAGTTTGTTGATCTATTATAGCCATAAGCTAAACTCTCAATACGAGCAAATTTGCAACCACCGTCATTACGGCGTGCAAGCCGAGTAAAAAATTTACCTCCGCTAAAAAATCAGGCAAAAATGCCGCGCCGAACATCCTCTTTGATATTAACGGCGCAGCATACTCATATCCAAAACAATAAAGTTATGTGTGTTTATCTATTTCTAGAGCGACTTTGTAGATATTTTTAGCTTGACGTTTAGCCAACAAAAACTCAGTGATCTTTTCCCCAACTTCCTATGGAGCCTCCTAAAAACATAGCTATTGTTTTAGCAATATCCGACGGACTTGGCTTAAAGATTACTACTTGTGATTAATACAATTCCCAATGCTAGAGCAACAGCTATTTTTCCATTAAATCTCAAAAAGCAAGACTATGGACTAACGAAAAAAATCATTGGTTGAGTTAAATTATAATATCACAACCTCAAGGCAATCAACTATTTTTAATAAATAAGAAAAAATATCATTCATTGAGTAACTTGAAATCATATTGTCACAAACAATGGAAATAATACTGATTTCACACAATGAGAGATAGTATGGCAAGATTTACCGCAGCAGAAACTGATATTGCGATCGGCAAACGAATTCAACTTCGCCGTAAAGAACTGGGTATCAGTGCCGAAGTATTAGCTGAAAAAATTGGGGTATCACAGCAACAATTTTCTCGTTATGAACGAGGAGCAACTAAAATAAATGTGAATCATTTGGTGGATATAGCCATTAGCTTAGATACTCCAATTGATTGGTTTTTCAGTGATAGCAAAGGTCTTAACTTAGAAGACAAACCGTATGTTCCCATACATAATGATGCCTTGCGTTTTCGTCTTGATTACCATTGGCAACAAATGAATAATGAACAAAAACGTACTTTAATCAACTGGCTTGATGCCATTTCCGGAAGACAATAAAACCCTGCGTGGAACAGCTATTTTCTATATCCGGTATTTTGAAAGGAAAAAATGATCATTAAATCAAAAAGTTATAACTAAAAATAAAGCGCGGTTAATAACCGCACTTTTGTTAGACATACATCAAAATCACTTATCAATCACTTTCTGACTTTCATACCACCTGACTAACGATATTCCCATCCGACACTTTTGTGGTCATCATTTCCCCTTGTTTAACGTCATTCATACTCGTGATTGTTTTTCCTTGCTCCGTTGTCGCAATGGAATAACCGCGTGCCAAAACCTTCAACGGACTTAATCCATCTAATTTTCCACACAATGACGCAAGCCGATTTTGACGTTCTGTCAATTGGCGGCTTGTACTGAAATGTAATCGCCCTTGTAATTGCACTAATTGTTGTTGATGACGTTGAATACGGTAAGGTAAGGGATTTTGTGCCAAACGAACGGAAAGCGCGGTCAATTTTTGCTGTGTTTTTTCAAACTGACGTTTCATCGCAAATTGTAAACGCTGTGCAAGTTGCTCATTTTTTGCCTGTTGAACACGCAGTTGATTCTGCGGATGTTGATTTTGCAAACGCAATGTTAGTTGTTTTAAATGCTGGCTTTTTTCTGTTAATAATCGGTCAAGCGCGATATCTAAACGCTGTTGCTGATGGCGGAGTTGCTGTAGTAACTCCCCTTGATTTCGACTGACCAATTCCGCCGCCGCCGAGGGAGTCGGCGCACGAAGATCAGCAACAAAATCGGCAATGGTGACATCCGTTTCATGACCTACGGCACTGATAATCGGTAGCGTGGAGCGAAAAATCGCACGTGCAACAGATTCCTCGTTAAAACACCAAAGATCTTCCAAAGAGCCACCACCCCGCCCGACAATGAGCACATCTACTTCTCGCCTCTCATTTGCCAGTTCGATCATCTGCACAATCTCAGCCGTTGCCTCTTTACCTTGCACGGAGGTGGGATAAATCACCACTTTCAAACTCGGATCTCGACGAGCCAAAATGTGCAAAATATCTTGTAATGCTGCGCCGGTAGAGGAAGTGATAATTCCTACGGCTTTACTAAAGTGCGGTAAATTTTTCTTGAGATTTTGGGCAAACAGCCCTTCTGCCGCCAGCTTCATCTTCAGGGCTTCAAATTGCTGTTGTAACAAGCCTTCACCCGCAGAATGCATGGATTCAATGATGAGTTGGTAATCCCCCCTTGGCTCGTATAAACTCACATTGGCACGCACCAAGACTTGCATACCGTTTTGCGGACTAAACGCCACACGCAAATTTTTCATCCGAAACATCGCACAACGCACCTGTGCATTTTCATCTTTTAAGGTGAGATACCAATGCCCCGACACCGGTTGGGTAAAATTAGAAATTTCTCCCGTCAGCCAAATCTGGGAAAAATGGTTTTCCAACATTTGGCGTGCCGCATTATTGAGTTGGGATACGGAATAAATATTATCAGACATATTCATCGAGCAACACCCAGCCATCATCCAGCCAGTTACAAATTGAATCTAACAATAATTCCATTGTCGTTTCCGGATCTTCCGTTTCATTCGTTAAATCCGTTAAAAATGCCCAATCTAAGTATTCACCGTCCGCTAAGCGTTTCAAAACTTCCGTTTCCACCGAGTTTAACTCATCCAACCATTCGCCATTGGCATAAATGCGAAGGGGATTTTCCGTGTAGAGCAACTTGCAATTATTATCCTGACAAAGTAACGCCCCCTGTTCTAAATCGGCACGTACCTCTTCAGGAACACTCATTTCTTCAGAAACCAACAGTTCATAACGGCGTGAACTCACAGCGCTTGCCACGGCCTGTTTGAATAACTTGTCAAAGGCTTCAGAATGAGCAAGTTTATCCAGAAGTTGTTGTTTTATCACCTGAATATTTTCATCGGCAAGCTTACCGGTACATTGCACTGCTTGCGTTAAACGCAGCGGTAAATCAAATTCGCTTAAATTCAAATCCGGATCTTGATGACAAAAACCTTTACTGATGCCATCAATTAAATGGGCTAAATTCGGATAACGCAGGCCAAAAGAAAAGGTTAAACAATCCTCTTCCGCCACGCCATAATGTGCCATACGGGCGGGAATATAAAGAATATCGCCCGGATTCATTACCTCATCAATCACCAACTCCCCCATATCATCAAAAATACGGATCGGCTGATTCGGTTTAAATTCGGTACTCGGATCACACCATTTCCCCAACTGCCAACGGCGACTTCCATACCCTTGCACCAGAAACACATCATATTCATCATAATGTTTACCCACCGAGCCGCCTTTCGGCGCATAAGACACCATAATGTCATCACGTTGCCATTGGGGAATAAAACCAAATTTATTCCAAAGTTGTCCTAATTCCGGCGACCATTGTTCCATATTTTGCACCAGCACCGACCATTTCTGCGGCAAATTTTTAAAATCCTTTTCCGTTAAAGGGCTAAAAAATACTTTCCAATCATCATCTGAAAAGGTTTTAACTAAACGAGCCGTGACATCTTCATTTTGCGCCAATTCAATAATATCTTGCGGTTCAAACTGTCCCACGATTTCAGGCAAGCCGTTGCGGATAATCAGGGGCTTTTTCTGCCAATAATCCCGCAAGAAAATTTCAGGGGTAATATGCTCGGGTAAGCAAAAATCGGCTTGGGAAAGTGCGGTCATTTTTGGACTCCTTTTTCTTTATTGGCTTGAGCGGCTTGTTCTACGGCACGTTTACGACGGATTTCTTTCGGATCGGCTAATAACGGACGATAAATTTCAATGCGATCGCCTTCTTTCAATATATCGGTTAATTTTGCCGGACGACTAAAAATCCCGACTTTATTTTCACGCAAGTCAATGTCGGTAAATTGTTGCAAAATACCGGATTGCAAAATGGCGCTTTGCACCATCGTGCCTTCTTCTACCTGAAAATCTTTTAAATAATAGCGCTCCGGCAAGGCATAGGCGATTTCAATATTAATCTGGCTCATCATAGGTTTCTTCATCTTAAAATTTTGGGCTATTATAGCGGAAAAGATCGGTCACAAAAAACAACGTTTTTTGAGCGTTGTCTTTGTCAATGATCCCAATAGAGACTAACAAACAAGTAATCGAGTTTGTGAATAATTTTAACGATAAATAAGGAAACAAAATGAACTGGGTAGTTTTTGCCGTTGGCTCGGCATTTTTTGCAGGGCTCACGGCGATTTTAGGCAAACTGGGCGTGGAAGGCATAAACAGCAATCTTGCCACGTTTATACGCACCATTGTAGTATTGCTCGTCACCGCCGGTATTATTTCCGCCCGTAATGAATGGCAATTACCACAACAAATCGCTACAAAACCCTTCACATTCTTAATATTATCCGGTATTGCAACAGGATTATCTTGGTTATGCTATTACCGAGCCTTGCAACTCGCACCCGCCTCTTGGGTCGCACCTATCGATAAACTGAGTGTCGTCATCGCCATTATTTTGGGCGTTGTCATTTTAGGTGAACCCCTAAGTTTGAAACTCATCATAGGAGGACTCTTGATTTTAGCGGGAGTGCTTGTTCTTGCGTTATAGATTGAGAATTTACCTGCATTTAGCTACAATACGCCACTATTTTTTAATCATTACGCAATATGTCTGAAATTAAACTCATCGTCGGACTTGGCAATCCCGGGGATAAATATGCCGAAACACGCCATAATGCCGGTGAATGGTTGGTAGAACGTTTAGCCCATCGTTTCAATACCACGCTTAATCCTGAAAACAAATTCTTCGGTAAAACCGCCCGCACTTTGGTGAACGGAAAAGAAGTCCGTTTGCTTGTGCCAACCACCTTTATGAATTTAAGCGGTAAAGCGGTGGCTGCCTTGAGCGGATTTTATCGTATTCAACCGGAAGAAATCCTGGTGATTCACGATGAACTGGATTTACCGCCGGGTAGCGCAAAACTCAAACTGGGTGGCGGACACGGTGGACATAACGGCTTGAAAGACATTGTGGCGAAATTGGGAAATAACAACAATTTTCATCGTTTACGTTTAGGCATCGGGCACCCGGGACATCGTGATTTGGTTGCCAGTTATGTGCTTAACAAGCCCTCTCCGACCGATCGTCAAGCCCTTGAAAAAGCCCTTGATGAAGCCACAGATTGCGTGGAAATGATTTTTAAAGACGGCATAGTGAAAGCCACCAACCGTTTAAATAGTTTTAAAATTTAAAAGTGCGGTCATTTTCGCAACTTTTTTGATTCAATATAAGGAAAAATTATGGGATTCAAATGTGGTATCGTAGGTTTGCCAAACGTCGGTAAATCTACCCTTTTTAACGCACTCACCAAAGCTGGCATTGAAGCGGCAAATTATCCATTCTGTACTATCGAACCAAACACCGGTGTTGTACCGATGCCGGATCCCCGCCTTGATGCCCTTGCAGAAATCGTTAAACCGGAACGTGTACTTCCGACTACAATGGAATTTGTGGATATCGCAGGTTTAGTGGCAGGCGCAAGTAAAGGCGAAGGCTTGGGTAATAAATTCTTAGCTAATATTCGTGAAACCGATGCGATCGGTCATGTTGTTCGTTGTTTTGAAAATGACGATATTGTTCACGTGGCGGGAAAAATCGATCCGTTAAACGATATTGAAACCATCAATACCGAGCTTGCCCTTGCCGATTTGGATAGCTGTGAACGTGCCATTCAACGCTTACAAAAACGAGCCAAAGGCGGCGATAAAGAAGCGAAATTTGAACTTTCTGTGATGGAAAAAATTCTCCCGGTGCTTTCCGAGGCTGGAATGATTCGCTCTGTTCCCCTTGATAAAGAAGAACTTCATGCGATTAAAAGCTATAACTTCCTCACCCTAAAACCGACCATGTATATCGCCAATGTTAATGAAGACGGTTTTGAAAACAACCCGTATCTTGACAAAGTTCGTGAGTTTGCTGAAAAAGAAGGCTCGGTGGTTGTGCCGGTTTGTGCCGCCATTGAAGCGGAAATTGCGGAATTGGAAGATGAAGAAAAAACAGAATTTTTACAAGATTTAGGCATTGAAGAACCTGGCTTGAACCGTGTGATTCGTGCCGGATACGCCTTATTAAATCTTCAAACCTATTTCACCGCCGGTGTAAAAGAAGTGCGAGCTTGGACGGTTTCCGTAGGCGCGACCGCACCAAAAGCCGCTGCCGTTATTCACACGGATTTCGAGAAAGGCTTTATTCGTGCCGAAGTTATCGCCTATGAAGATTTTATCCAATTCAAAGGTGAAAATGGTGCAAAAGAAGCAGGCAAATGGCGTTTAGAAGGGAAAGATTACATTGTGCAAGACGGCGATGTGATGCATTTCCGTTTCAATGTATAAACTTCATCAAATACGACCGCACCTTAAAGTGCGGTCTTTTTTTAGCAAATTTAAGGAAAGCAAAATGTCAGCCATCATCATTTTATGACGGCAGTATGGGGCATAAGTTGGGGCGACCATTATTGGCGATTGTTGCAGGATCGGCACAGGGCATATTAAGGCGTCAGTGGAAAAATCGGGTTAAGCTCCCTATCTATCAATGAACAAAAATCATAAAACAAGATAAACCGGATAAATTATGCAAACAATCAATCAAATTAAAGCGGCAATTATTGCCGATCCTCAAAATCAATCTTTCACCAAACGTCATATCGAACCGCTTTTTGCCGCCCCCACTACTGCCCGAATTAATATTGTCGGTCAAGCACCCGGTATAAAAGCGGAGCAAACACGCCTTTATTGGAACGATAAAAGTGGTGATCGCTTGCGTGAATGGCTGGGCGTTGATCGTCATACGTTCTATAATTCGGGACTGTTTGCCGTTATTCCGATGGATTTTTATTATCCGGGTAAAGGCAAATCCGGCGATTTGCCGCCACGCAAAGGCTTTGCGGAAAAATGGCATCCTCAAATTTTAGCCACCTTGCCAAATATCAAACTGACGATGTTGATCGGGCAATATGCACAAAAATATTATTTACCGCAAAATATGTTAAATGTGACGGAAACAGTGAAAAACTACCGTGAATTTCTACCGCACTTTTTTCCGTTAGTTCACCCTTCACCACGCAATCAACTTTGGCTACAAAAAAATCCATGGTTTGAACAAGAAGTTATCCCCACTTTGCAACAATATGTGAAAACGATTCTATCTATTTAATTTTTATCATTTTTTAGGAAAGCATTATGTCAAACAAAAAATTGGCTTACTGTCTCTGACGGCATTAGTATTAATCTCAATGATTGGCTCAGGTATTTTCAGCCTGCCACAAAATATGGCAGAAGTAGTGGGGCGGAAGCACTCATTATTGGCTGGACGATTACCGGTATCGGGATTATAGTTCACAGTGCAGCCTCCCCCTTTCTCGCTCTTGATTAGGATTAGGTAATTCATCAAGTGCGGTTAAAAATCAGCATAATTTTCGGTATTATGTAGCAAATGCACAAAAGTAGAAATTTAAACGACATGTAGGGACACACTGCGTGTGTCCGTTATAGTTCAATAGGTTAAAATTCGGACACACGCAGTGTGTCCCTACAAGCTAACCCAAAAACAGATTTGTGCAACTACTACATAATACCGATAATTTTAACCGCACTTTCATTCCATAAAAGCAAACGTTTTCCTTTATAGCGCTTTAGCGTATAATTCGCGCTTTCTTTTACATAAGGACCCCAAAATATGAACAATCAACTCCTCTACTCCGTTGAAGATAAACCGCCTTTTGGGTTGAGTTTACTGCTTGCCGCACAACATTTATTAGCAGCACTTGGGGGGATTATCGCCGTCCCATTGGTGATCGGGAATGTTTTAAAATTACCCACCGCAGATACCGTCACATTGGTGAACGCGGCATTGTTAATTTCCGGTGTGGTAACGGTGATTCAATGTCGTGGGCTAGGTCCAATAGGCATTCGTTTACCCAGCTTGATGGGAACCAGTTTTACCTTTGTCGCCGCGGCACTGGCGATTGGTTTCAGTGATTATGGTGTCGCCGGGATTTTAGGGGCTTCTTTAGTCGGATCTTTAGTGATGATTATCGGCAGCTTTTTTATGCCTTATATTCGTAAACTTTTCCCACCTGTTGTCACCAGCACAGTAGTGATGATGATCGGCTTGAGCTTAATCCCCGTTGCGGTAGATTGGTTTGCCGGCGGTCAGCGTGGTGATGCCAATTATGCCACGCCGGAAAATTTGATGATGGCAAGTTTTGTATTGGTTATCGTTGTTGCGTTGGTTCAATGGGGGAAAGGCATTTTCTCTGCCGCAGCCATTGTAATTGGGATGATGACAGGATACGTTCTCTGCCTCATTTTAGGTTGGGTTAATTTTGACGGTGTAGCAAACGCCCAAACCTTTGCTGTTCCCCAACCGCTTCACTTTGGGCTTACCTTCCCCATTTCAGGCATTATCGGAATGTCCATTGCTTATTTAGTCACAATCGTTGAATCTAGCGGCAATTTCCTTGCGTTAGGCAATGCGACCAATACTGAAATTACCGGTAAACATTTACGAGGCGGCGTACTGGCGGACGGTTTAGGTTCGGCGTTGGCGGCGATTATGTCCACCACGCCCTTTTCCTCATTCTCGCAAAATATCGGCGTGATCTCTTTAACAGGTGTAGCAAGCCGTCATGTGGTCGCATTAACCGGCGTGTTATTGGCATTGGCAGGATTATTCCCTGTGTTTGGCGCATTAATCGTTTCAATCCCATTACCGGTACTCGGCGGTGCGGGTTTAATGATGTTCGCCATGATTATTGCAGCAGGGATTCAGATGTTAGATAAAGTGGAACGCAGTAAACGCAACGGATTAATTATTGCCATTTCAATCGGTTGCGGCTTAGCGGTCACTACCCGTCCGGAACTGCTTGATAAACTCCCGCACTTTTTCAAAGAGGTTTTAGGCTCTGGTATTACAGTGGGTTCACTACTGGCATTGATATTGAACTTAATCTTGCCGGAAGATAAGGAAATCACAAAGGAATAATAAGAGAAAAAACACGCAATAATGCGTGTTCTTTTTGTTTTATACCACCGGTTTCTGACGATAAAAAATCAAGCCCGGCAAAGCAAGCCCAAAGACCAGCGCCCCTAAAATAAAAGCAGTGTTAATAAATGAACTGATCATTTGCTCCAAAAGCTCATGAGAATAGCCATAGTGATGAATTTGTACCATCGAAATCATCGCCTTATAAGCATGCACGCCCGGAATCATGGGAATAATCGCCGCCACCGTAAATGCCTTTGGATGTGCCAAGTAGCGGTGTGATAAATGCACGCCGATAAAGCCGATAACACAAGAGGCAAAAAAGGTTGCAAAAACAATAGGCACATTAATGTGTAAAAGTAATGTGCGTGTTACATGCCCTAATGCCCCTAAAATCGCACAATACTTTAATGCCTTAAGCGGCACATTAAATGCTAAAGCAAACCCCACCGCCGGAATGGTTGCAAAAACCATATCATCAAGCAAACTCAATAGGAACATCATCATTAATGCCCCCATGTCGTGATATGTAACACACTCAGTGCTAACACAATACCAAGACAAGCACCAAAAGTCAGAACAGTCGCAATGGTCCAACGCCCTAACCCCATATTGACATAACCTTTTAAAATATCTGCCAACGAATTAATTAAGGGGAATCCCGGTACAAGCAACAACACGCTGGAAGCTAAGGCGATTTGTGGATCATTTCCCCATTGATATTTCAAACTGATGCCTGATATAAGCGAAGCCACAAACGCCGTAATCGCGAAAACAATAATCGGATTATAATGATGTTTGGATAATTCTTGCCGGACAAACATCGCTACGGCGGAAGCCCAAAAAGTAATCAGACAGATCAGCCAATCTCCCCCTGACAAATGCGCAAAAGAAGCACAAGATAACCCAATCATAAACACGACTAAACCACGATGATATTTTAAAGGGTTTAAACTATCCAGTTTCTTTTGTGCCAAATCCAAATTGTATAATTTATGCTCTACCGCAATCACAATACGCTGTACCTCCGTCACCATTTGCATATTGATGCCTTTATCGGTATTTTTTCGTGCTGTGGTAATACAATGTTGGTTTGAAAGAGTTGTAATCACAATAGCATTTGCCGTAAGAGCGCATTCTACACTTTCCACCCCGAGAGCGATTCCTAAACGTTGTGCCATTTGTACTACAACCGTACTTTCCGCCCCATGTTGTAACAATAATAATGCTGTTTGCACACAAGCACGCGTCACGCCCCGTTGATACGCTTGTTCCATCATCATCACCATACCTAAAATTAATTAGATAAATTATAGATAGCTTGACAAAAAACGCTGCAAAAATAAACCGCACTTATGATCCAAATCAAAAGTGCGGTCAGGTTTTTGTTAGTTTTATTTAATTTTAGAGTTTAATGACTTTAGCCTTCTTAATCATATTATCTGCCACCTCAAGAATAGTGATTTGTAAGCCTTCGATTTCACAAACCGTGCCTTCATCCGGAATTTCTTCTAAATATTCAAGAATCAAACCGTTGAAGGTGCGGGCGTCCTCAGTATCCAATTCCCATCCAAACATTTTATTCAGATCCCGCAGATTCGCCGAACCGTCAATAAGCATTGAACCATCTGATTGTTGTATCACTTCTTCATCAATAGTCGGGGCGGTAGAAGTGGTAAAATCACCGACAATTTCTTCTAAAATATCTTCTAAGGTAACTAAGCCTTTAATATCGCCATATTCATCCACAACCAAGCCAATACGTTCTTTATTCGCACGGAAGTTCATTAATTGCGTTTTTAATGGTGTGCCTTCCGGAATGAAATACACTTCATCAGCTGCGCGAATTAAAGTTTCTTTGGTGAATTCATTTTTCTCAAGTAATAAACGATAACCCTCACGCACACGCAAAATACCCAATACATTTTTATCTAAACTGCCTTTATACAATACCACGCGATTATGTGCCGCATGGTTAAGCTGGCGCATGATCGCTTTCCATTCATCATCAATATCGATACCGCCAATTTCATTGCGGGGAACCATAATGTCATCCACCGTTACAGTACCCATATCAAGAATAGAAAGTAACATTTGCGGATGCTGTTCATCAGGTGTTGCTTCCCCGGCTTCGGTCACAATACTTCTTAATTCTTCGTGGCTAATCACTTGTTTTTGCATATCCGGTTTTAGCCCTACTAATCGCATTAATGATTTAGTAAAAATATTCATCAACCAAACTAACGGATAAAAGACTTTCAAAAGAAAAGATAAAATGTGACTCGAAAATAACCCCACTTTTTCAGGATACATCGCTGCAACGGTTTTTGGAAAAATTTCAGAAAAGACCAGCATAACAAAGGTTAATAACCCTGTTGCTATCGCCACACCGGCATCGCCATATAAACGCATCCCAATCATTGTCGCAATAGCTGAGGCACTAATATTGACAAGATTATTGAAAATAAGAATAAAGCTTAACAAGGTATCGGGCTTCTTAAGCAATTTTTCAGCTTTTTTCGCCCCTTTATTATTTTGTGCGGCAAGAAAACGTAAGCGATATTTATTCAGCGAAAGCAAGCCGGTTTCAGAACCGGAAAAATACGCAGATAAGACTAAACAGATAATGAGAGTGATAAATAAAGTACTAAGGGGAATACTGTCCAAGGGTTAATCCTTTTTGTTCGTTAATCATCATCCGTAAGTTGTATAAATCTGCAAGATCTGTGGAGTTGCAAATATTTTTGTGCGTAAAATTTTACTCACACTTCATTTCACAAACCTACGGCTCAATAATAAAGGCGAATCCCTGTTCGCCCTATTTTTAAATTAACCGACTACCAAAGTAGGCAATCGTGAGCAAAATAATACCTGAAATAGCATAAATAATCATCCTTTTTCCACGCCAACCTAAACGCCAATGCCCGAAAAGCGCCACACCAAAAACGATCCACGCAAATAATGATAAAACACCTTTGTGAATATTTTCGGCAGTTAAAGCATTAATAGAATGGTA
Organism: Rodentibacter genomosp. 2; assembly: GCA_001999425.1. Classification (GTDB taxonomy): domain Bacteria; phylum Pseudomonadota; class Gammaproteobacteria; order Enterobacterales; family Pasteurellaceae; genus Rodentibacter. The sequence goes on from MLHP01000006.1 coordinate 16,483, forward strand.
AGTGCCGGAAATTAATGTCAGCGTCAGTAAGAATTCAGCTGCTGCAAACAAACGGAAAAAATGCCGTTCAACGGTAATCAAAGAAGGCATCACCGGTGAAAATGCCGTTTTCTTCGCTTTCAAAGTACGATCAATCCAAGCTATTTGAATGGCGTATAACATGGCAATAAAACACACCGCATAAGTAAAAATAGATAAACCAATATGAAATAGCATTGCCAAATCCTGATTCAATAGCTGAATCATATAACTCGGTATAAATGTCGCCAAAACTACATTAAAAATCGAAAAGGAAAACACGATCGGCAATAAAAACCACATGGAATTTACCACCAACATTGCCAATATTGCCAAAATTGCAATGTTTACGCTCATTAACGAGCTAATTTCGACTAGGCTGAACTTACGTTCTATAGCTAATTCCTGTAATGCAGGATAAAGGCTCACTAAATGAAACACCACAGCTAAAAGTGCGGTCAAAAAGAATAATGTTTTTTTCGGACGACGTTTTTCGTTATCCGAAGAATTAAGCAATGGCGCAATCATCAGTGCGCTAATTAAATAAAACAAAATCGAAAAAACGGCAAACCACATAATTGTTGTCTCTTGTTAGGAATTGTTATTATTTTAGCGTTCTGATTCCGAATTCGCTATAAATTTATTTGAAATGATGAAAAACGCCTAGATTTCGGTATAATCACGACAATTTTTGATAAAAAACAGGATTAAGAATGTTTGAGAATTTATCTGATCGCCTCTCTAAAACCCTACGCAATATCACGGGAAAAGGTCGTTTAACGGAAGATAATATTAAAGATACTCTACGTGAAGTACGTATGGCATTACTGGAAGCAGATGTAGCATTGCCTGTCGTTCGTGAATTTATCGCTAAAGTGAAAGAAAGTGCTGTTGGAGAAGAAGTTAATAAAAGTTTAACACCGGGGCAAGAATTCTTAAAAATCGTTCAACGAGAGCTTGAAAAAGCCATGGGCGAATCAAATGAGAGTTTGAATCTGGCGACCCAACCACCAGCGGTGATTTTAATGGCGGGTTTACAAGGGGCGGGGAAAACCACCAGCGTCGGAAAACTGGCAAAATTTTTGCGCGAACGCCATAAGAAGAAAGTATTGGTTGTCTCTGCCGATGTATATCGTCCTGCGGCAATTAAGCAGTTGGAAACCTTGGCACAATCCGTTGGTGCAGATTTCTATCCTTCTGATGTCAAACAAAATCCGATAGATATTGCCAAAGCAGCCCTTGCGGAGGCAAAACTCAAATTCTACGATGTACTCATCGTGGATACCGCAGGTCGCTTGCACGTGGATAGCGAAATGATGGATGAAATCAAACAAATCCACAGTGCATTAAATCCTATTGAAACGCTCTTTACCGTTGATGCGATGACCGGTCAAGATGCGGCAAATACCGCAAAAGCCTTTAATGAGGCATTGCCGCTTACCGGTGTCATTCTTACTAAAGTAGATGGCGATGCTCGTGGTGGCGCGGCATTATCAATTCGTCAGATCACCGGTAAACCGATCAAATTCCTCGGTGTAGGGGAAAAAACCGAGGCTCTTGAGCCGTTCCATCCTGATCGTGTCGCCTCTCGTATTTTAGGCATGGGTGATGTACTTTCTCTGATTGAAGATCTTGAACGTTCGGTAGATCGCGAAAAAGCGGAAAAAATGGCACAAAAATTCAAGAAAGGCGATACCTTTACCCTTGATGATTTCCGCGAGCAGTTGATCGAAATGAAAAAAATGGGCGGAATGATGTCGATGTTGGAAAAGCTCCCTGGTGCAAAAAATTTACCGGATCACGTCAAAAACCAAGTGGACGATAAAATGTTCATCAAAATGGAAGCCATTATTAACTCTATGACACTAAAAGAACGTGCCAATCCTGACATTATCAAAGGTTCCCGCCGTCGCCGCATTGCATTAGGTTCCGGCACGCAAGTGCAGGATGTGAACAAATTGCTCAAACAATTTGATGAAATGCAACGTATGATGAAAAAAATGCGTAAAGGCGGAATGTCGAAAATGATGCGAGGTATGCAAGGTCTAATGGGCGGAGGCTTGGGCGGTTTAGGCGGTATGTTTAAACGTTAAGATCAAAAATAAAGTGCGGCTAAAAAATTATGTATTTTTTAGCCGCACTTTTTCTTTCTAATATTGATCTCGATCAAACCCGTACCCGATTTTTAGTATGGGCTTTCTTCCCCATCAATTTTATACTGCACCTACATTCAATTTTTCTTATAAAATTTCAACATGAGTAACAATCCATTTAAAGCCCGTTGGTCTATGCCGGGTAATACCCTCTGCTTGGGACATTGGGATATTTCTTATCTTGATTTACCCATTATTCTGCCTCGCGAACGCCGTGATCAAGATATGGGTACAGAAAATATTTATAATTTTATGGATCCTGAAGACGAACTTTATCGAGAAGGATTAGGAGAAGATGATTGGATTGTCGAGAACATTGAATGGCTGTCCGATGTATTTATTGAACACAATATTCCGCTAGAAGAAAACACAATACGGGCTTTTTACCAAGCCGTAAATAAAGAAGATTGGCGTTGTGGCAGCTGTGGGGGTTGTATTTAGGACGAATTATTTTGCCCTTTCACATCATCTGTAATTTAATAGCTCAATATTTTTCTTGGCGTGATTAAACACCCTATGGATAGATTAGCTTCCTAGCCACTACTACCCCTTCTGCTGCCACAGTAACAAAAACAGCATCGATTTTTGGTAATTAATAATGCACAAGAATCCAGTGCAATTTATGGTGTGACAACCTTTCTTTGCGTGTTTACTATGCCACTTGTAATAGCACTTTATCAACCATGGTGATCCAAGCCAAAAGTGCGGTTAATTATTCCGGTATTTTTGAACCTGTCCGATCTTTTTTCAAACAATAAAGCTGATAAAGGTTCACGCAAACAAGAAAAGTATTTAACAAGGCAACCGGATACGCCCCAATAATTATCCCGTAAATAACAAATAAGACATCACCAACTGTGTTTACAATGCGTAAGCGGACAATAGATTTGAACAAGAATGAGGTCGCAACAAAAAACGTCGCCATATAACCTAATAATTCGACAGAATTAAGTTCCATAAAACTATCCTCTAAAAATGAGCTATCGCATACTAGAAGATTTTGAAAGAGAGGGCAAGAGAGCGAAATAAAAGCAATCGATTGCACGGTAAAGAATTTTTTATTTCGCCAAAATACTTTTAGACCCTAGATTAAATAAAGATAGCTTGAACCAAAGCCATATAAAAAATTGTCCCTGCCGCAATGGATAAAAACATATTTTTCTTCCAAAAATGTAGCGCTAAAACTAATGCGCCAGCAAGAAAGTCCGGGATGCCTCGATAGCCACTCAATATATCAATATTTTTATAGCAATAAACAACCAACATACCAAACATCGCTGCAGGTAGCACTTTACCAAGATAGCGAATATATTCAGGGATCGGACGATTTGCCGGAAAAATCCAAAAAGGTAAAAGTCGGGTAAATTGCACCGTCAGCACACAAATACCAATGGTAATAACCTGTTCTGTTAAGGTCATTTTAGTGACTCCAATTTACATTCCATTTTAGGGCGACGTAATGTCAAGATTAACCAAATTCCGATTAAAGTCGGGATTAAAAAATGTTGTTTCCCTACGATAAGCAAAGAAACCAAGGCGATTCCTAAACCGAGCAAAGAACTTTCGTGGGATTTTTCTTTCATCCAATTTTCTGCAAAAATCACCAAAAAAAGTGCGGTCATAGCAAACTCAACCCCTTTTAAATCAACGGGTAAAATCTCACCAAACAGATTTCCTATCGTAGCCCCCAATACCCAATAAATGTGCAGATATAAACTCACAAAGAACATATACCAGCCTTTGTCTAAGTGCGGTGGAATTTTTGCCATATAATTCAATGAAAAAGATTCGTCCACCAAAGAACTAATTAGATACCAGCGTTTTTTACCAAGATGTGCTCCATATTTTTCCAACATAGAAATGCCATAGAAAATTTGTCTGCCACTCACCATCAGTGTCACTAATAACACACTTAACGGTGAAAAAGGCAACACTAAAGCACTGGCTGCAATGAACTCTACCGAACCGGCATAAATTAATAATGCCATCAAGGTGGGATACCAAACGCTAAAACCCAGTGCTTTCATATAAACGCCATATGCTATGCTAAGAAACAAAAATCCTGCGATCATAGGCGCACTGTAGGGCAATGCCGATTTGGCTGCAGCACGGATAGGATGTGTTTTAGAAAAATCCATTTATTACCTCGCTAATTCTAAAACGGACAATCCCGGTAAAGTAGAAAAACTTTGAGATTTAACGGTTTGATAAAAATCCTCCATATACGCAAGACTTTCATCTTCTTTACGAATGGCGGCATATAAATTGCTATATAGGCCCTCTTGCGTAATTTTGCGTGCCACTACATAACCTTTTTCAAGATAAGGTAACGCCGCCCAATAAGGTACGGTAGCAATACCTCGACGGCTTGCCACTAATTGAATCATTGCGATGGTAAGTTCAGTGGTGCGGCGTGTAGGATTGATCCCTTTCGGTTTTAATACTTTACGCAATAAGTCTAACATATCGTCCGGTACGGGATAAGTGACCCAAGTTTCATCAACAAAATCTTCCGCTTGCCAAATGTCTTTCGCTGCCAACGGATGATCTTTTGAGCAAATTCCTACCATCTCATAAGAAAAGAGCGGTTTAAAAACCACCTCATCATTTGTTTCAATCTCAGATACAATTGCCCAATCCGCCCGATGGGAAAGTAATAAACCAACAGGATCCGTATGAAAACCGGATACAATATCCAATTCCACCAAGCCCCAATGCTGACGAAATTCGTCCATCGCCGGCATTAACCAATCAAAACAAGTATGGCATTCCACCGCTATGCGTAACTGCCCAGCATCACCATGTTTTACTCGGGTTAAATCACGCTCCGCATCAATAACTTTCGGCATAACTTCATTGGCTAGACGAATTAAACGTTCTCCTGCCGCTGTAAAACGTAATGGGCTACTTTTGCGCTCAAACAAGGGTAAATCAAAGTGATCTTCAATCAGTTTAATTTGATGAGAAAGTGCGGATTGAGTGAGATAAACCCGCTTAGCCGCCAAAGAAACACTACCGGTTTCTTTTAACGCCAGTAAAGTTTTAAGATGTCGAAATTCCAGAAAGGTTGGTTTCATGAGAGTAATTCATAAAATATTAAAAATGAATGAACAGTATAATACCGAAAAACAAGGAAAATTAAAGTCTATGAGCTATTGGTCAGCTCTCTATTGATTATTTAGACAATCACCGCCGTTTGAAAATAAACGTTTACACAGAATTTGAAATAGATTCGGAATTTGGCTGTAAATGGAAAACTCCTTACGAATATTTGTTGGAAAAACCTAAATAAGTTATGATACGCACTTTTATAGTATCCTCGTATTTTGTAAGGACATAACGATGCAATTTGCAGTAATTGGATTGGGTAAATTTGGGCTAGCTGCGGCATTAGAGCTTCAAGGACTAGATAATACGGTAACGACTATCGATCATGATGAAAAATTAATTGAGAAGATTGGTGATCGTTTGCATTATGCAGTAATTGCAGATTCTACCGATATATCTGCGTTACAAGAGCTAAACATAGCAGATTATGATGCGGTACTAGTAGCAATTGGAGCGGATTTAGAAGCCAGTTTGCTAACAGTATTAAATCTACAAAATTTAAATGTAAAAAACATTTGGGTTAAGGCAAAAAATCAGGCACATGCCATGGTATTAAAAGCTCTTGATATTGTGAAAGTCATTGAGCCGGAACAAGATATGGGGATTCGAATAGCGCAAGCGATGAATTATCCCATGGTGACCCAATATATGCCACTGGGAGATAACTATTTTTTAATTAAAATCGTAGTGACCTCTACTGAACATAGTCTTACGGCATTACAAGATAAATATCCTAACGATAAGTTTGTCGGTGTCATGCGTAATGGGCAATTGATTTCAGAATTAGACGTTGATTTTCAATTTATGGAAGATGATCGATTAATGGTCATGGGAGAAGTTGAAAGTTTGAGAGCCTTAGCATTAGAGTTTAAAGCACAATGAAAGTTTATCATTCTTCAACCCGACCATTACGCTTGTTGGTTTTTGGCTTTCTAAGTTTGATCTTCATCGGAGCCTGTTTGTTAGAATTGCCCTTTGCCTATAATGGTGATCTGTCTTGGCTTAGTGCATTTTTTACCTCAACTTCTGCCGTCACAGTAACAGGGCTTGCGGTAACCGATACTGCAAATTACACGACGTTCGGGCAAAGTGTCATTATGATTTTAATCCAAACCGGCGGATTAGGTTTTATGACCTTGGCAATCGCTGCGATGATGAGTATTGGCGTTCGTATCAGTTTAGGCAATCAACAAATAGCCTATGAGGCACTGGGGATTGTTCCATTGCATTTGATTGGTAGTACGGTACGTTTGGTTATTCTTTTTGCTTTATCCTTTGAATTGATTGCGGTGGTTGTGCTAACGCTACATTGGGTAGGCGATTTAGGTTTTCAACACGCATTATATGAATCCATATTTTATGCGATCTCAGCATTCAATAATGCAGGATTTGCCTTAAACTCAAATAGCTTAACGCCTTTTGCCGATGACATCACCGTGAATTTCACTATCATGGCATTGATTATTCTGGGTGGGCTAGGATTTACGGTATTAATTGATATCACCAAAAACCGTCATTGGAGCAAATTTAATCTAAATACCCGGCTAATTTTAATTGCTACCTTAGTATTGAATGTGGGCGCATTTCTTGTTTTCTTCATTATGGAAACCCACAATCCAACAACATTAGAAAACGTTAGCTTACAAGAACAACTGCTCTCGTCCTTATTTCAAGCAGTAACGGCTCGAACGGCAGGTTTCAATTCTATCGACATTAGTCAAATGACGGATGCCGACACCATGGTAATGATGTTTTTAATGCTCATCGGTGGCGGTTCTCTTTCCACTGCCAGTGGGATCAAGATTGGCACATTGATAGTGCTTATTACGGCGACCATTTCTTACATAAAACGCAAAGATTCCGTTACTATTTTCCACTACACCATTAGTTCAGATCAAATCCAGCGTGCAATCGCATTGTTTTGTATTAGTTTGTGTTTGATTTTCGTTAGCCTCGTGATTTTACTGATGATCGAACGTAAACATGCCTTTTTAGATGTTATTTTCGAAGTAATTTCAGCCCTTGGTACGGTTGGTCTTTCCCGTGGTTTAACGGGTGATTTATCCCCTCTTGGGGAAATAGTTATTATGTTTATGATGTTTATTGGTCGTCTCGGTCCTTTAACCATTGCCTACGTCATTGCTTTGCCTATGCATAGTAAAGTTCGCTATCCTTCCACTACTATTCATATCGGATAAAAAGAAAGGCGACTAAAAGTCGCCCTTCTTTAAAATCAGCTTTGTACAACTGTTGCATAATACTAAATTCTTTAACCGCACTTTTTATTTTTCCAGTTGAACAGGCAAAAATAAACTCAGTGGACGCTGTTTGATAATCTCTGCAACTTCACGCCAAATCGCCCACCAATTGGTGATTTCCGCATTTAAAGAACGTAACGCCAGCCAAAGGGTTAAAGAAAAACTCACCACCAAGTTCACTAAACCGATTAACAAAACAAAAACGACACATTGTAATAAAAATGCAAAATCGAAATGTCCGCTCACGGCAATATAACCGACATTAGCAGAAGAAAATGCCACATGGCGAATATCTAACGGTAAACCGGTTAAATACCCTACTACACCGGTTAAACCGAGCAATAAACCAAAACAAAGATTTCCAATGATGGAACCATAATTTTCGTGCATATAATCCGCTAGTTTTTCACGCTGTTTCAGGGGTAGCATTTTTTTCAATAATGGATGCTGGCGCAAACGCATTCGTATATTTAAGTAATTACTGCGGTTATCAAAATAGCCTGAAATAATACCTGAACAGAATAGCCATACTCCTGCGATTGCCGCAAACCATAATGTGCCGGCAAAAGGATCGATACTGTGTAGCTGATAGTCAATCTGTGCCTGATTCATCAGCTCTTCACCGGTTTGATACCGGTAGGCAAAAGCAATAAGCATCGCCAAGCTCATCGCGACGATCACATTACCGAGAACAGCAACACTTTGAGAGCGAAATACATCCACTAATAATTGTGCCAATTTTACATTTAGGCTTTTACCTTGAGGATTCTTCTCAACCGCTTCAGCAAAACGGGCTGCCGTCATTGCAGGCTGTTTCGTTGCCACAGTAAAATGCAACATAAAAATCAACGTAAACCCTAAACCGTAATTAAGCCCTTCTGCAATGCCTTTCCAGACTTTATCATCAATCATACTACCCAAATAGGTTTTCAATAATGCCATTAATGCGATCAATACCCCACCACCGGCGGCAGAATAAAACATAGCAAAATATTCTTTTTTGTCCCGTGTAATATAATGCTCGCCATGATCACCTGCGTTCTGTGTAATGCTTCGTGCAATCAGTTTTGAGCTTTGCTTCCATAGACGGTAAACACTATGCTGCTCTGCCGCAGCACGGGCAAAACAAGCCGTCAGTAATAAAATACGTCGTGGCAAATAACGATTTGATACAAAAATTGCCATCAATTTTTCTAGGCGTTCAAGAGTTTGTGAAAGTCGCTCCAACAAATACGCAACGTGAAGAGACGAACCGACTACCGCCCCCCTTTTTTGCAAACGCTCAATCAGTTGCTGACATTGATCAAACATCACCTGTAAATGACTATCATCAAAAGTTTCATCTTGACGACGAGCTACTAACCAATCAACGGCTTCTCGATGTAATGCAACAAAAGGTGAATCAGCATTCAATAATGACGGTTCCATACGCATTAATTCAGGTTCCATCTCCTCTGCGGCAATCCAGATAGAAAGCATTTCGATAGCAAATAGCCCTTCATTTTGAAAATGCACACGTAAGCGTTCACGATCCTTTTCCGTCGTTTTACGTGCCAATACGCCAAATATTGCCCGCCATTCTCTCAATGGGACGGCATCAATCCAACGAGCATCGTCTTTATCATTAAAAAGTAAATAAAAAATATCGCGTAAATCATTCACATCTTTAAAAGAAGGGCTGAATCGTTCATAAAGACGTTTTTTCATCTCGCGACCAAACCCTTCACGCGGTAGAATTCCGCTACTAATAAAAATCGGATACAAACGCAAACGACATAACCAATCACACAATAAGGTCGCCACCGAACAGGCAAGTTCATGATCCTGCTTTAAAATACGTTTAATCAAACGCAGATGAGGAACAACCTGCTCTTCACGGCTTTCACGCAAAAGCCGACAAAATCCTTCCATCAATCCAAAGGCATCATTATCGGCAACTTTCTTACGAATAAATTGCGGCAATGTTTCCGGCTTTACAATCATTGACTTCAAATTATCTTCCCCCTCTAAATTTCGAAAAGCGTACCATTATACAGATTGAAAAGAAAATTGGAAAAGTGCGGTTGGTTTTACGGGTAAATTTATAAATTCCCCATAAACTCATAACTCGCTGTTCACCAATATTTTCTTGATGACTTCCACAATCACTTTTTTGGCATTCCCTAAAATCTTCGTTAAAATAACCGCACTTTTATTTGTAATGAGGAAAGCAAAATGTCAGAGGCGCTTAATCATTTAATTCATCTACTTAAGCTTGAACAAATCGACGATTTAATCTTTCGTGGAGAAAGCCAAGATTTAGGGCTTCGTCAAGTTTTTGGCGGGCAAGTTGTCGCGCAGGCACTGTCGGCTGCAATGCAGGTCGCACCGAAAGATCGCCTGTTACATTCGTGCCACGCCTATTTTCTCGCACCGGGGGATAGCCAATACCCTATTATTTACGATGTAGAGACGCTACGTGAGGGAAGAAATTTTTCTGCATTGCGAGTGAAAGCGATTCAGCATAACCAACCGATTTTCCACATTACGGCTTCTTTTCAAATCGATGAAGAAGGCTTTGATCACCAAAGTGCAATGCCAAATGTCGAACAGCCTGAAAGTTTTATTGATGAAAACGCAATGATACAAAAAATGGCATCCGGCTTACCTGAGCCATTAAAAGAAAAATTTATGGCCGAGCGCCCTTTTGAGATACGGACAAAATATCTCAATAATCCTTTCAACGGTGTAAAATTGCCGCCAGAACAATACTCATGGTTTAAAACTCAGGGTAAAGCACCGCATAACCTTGCCATACAACAATGTTTGCTTGCCTATTTTTCCGATTTTCACTGTCTTTTGACCGCACTTCATCCTCATGAAAAAGGCTTTTTACAACAAGGTATGAAAGTTGCCACTATTGATCACAGTATTTGGTTTCATCGCCCATTTGATTTAAATAATTGGCATCTCCATGCGATTGAAAGTAATAATGCTTTTGGCGGGCGTGGATTAGCACGCGGACAAATTTTCTCACAAGATGGAAAATTAATCGCGACCACACAACAAGAAGGCTTAATTCGTTATCAAAAATAACCGCACTTGAGGCAAATAATGAAAATAGAATTTTGGCACAAAGTCACCGAAGCCTTACAGGAAAAGGATCCGAATATAAAATGTGTGCTTGTGGATAAGCTCTATGATGAGATTTTACCGACAATCTCACTCACAAAAATCAGTGATTTCCCCCAAATCAGCGTTGAACAAAATATGGCGGGTTTCCCTCCAAAACCTAACCTTGTCGCGCCTAAAGATGTACCTAAACGCGCATTTGCAACAGAAGAAGGCTATGCCGCGACCTTACACGCCATTGCGCATATTGAGTTTAATGCGATTAATTTAGGTCTGGATGCGGCATGGCGATTCGGACGAAATGCACAAGAAGAGTTGGGAGAAGGGTTGGCTTTTGTAAAAGATTGGTTACGGGTAGCACGAGAAGAAAGTGCGCATTTTACTTTAATAAATAACCATTTAAAAACGTTAGGTTATCAATATGGTGATTTTGAAGCGCATGCCGGTTTATGGGAAATGGCACAAGCCACCGCCCATGATATTTGGGAAAGAATGGCGCTTGTCCCACGAGTATTAGAAGCGAGAGGATTGGATGCAACGCCTGTTTTACAAGAAAAAATTGCCCAACGTAGAGATTTTGCTGCCGTTGATATTTTAGATATTATTTTGCGGGATGAAATCGGTCATGTTTATATCGGTAATCATTGGTATCACGCGCTTTCTGCGAAACGTGGATTAGATGCGATGAAATGTTTCACTGAATTATTGCATAAATATCGCATTGTCATTTTTAAAGGGGTGATTAATACCGATGCGCGGATTCAAGCAGGTTTTACCCAACATGAACTGGATTGGATTTATGAGGTGGAACAAACATTAAAATCCTATATTAAGAAGTAAAAAGTGCGGTCAATTTTGACCGCACTTTTTAACTAATCTGAGTCTGAAAAACGTTCAATTCTCGCACCTAAACAACGAAGCTTTTCTTCAATATGTTCATAACCCCGGTCAATATGATAAATACGATCAACGATCGTTTCGCCGGTTGCAATACATCCGGCTAGAACCAAGCTAATTGAAGCACGCAAATCCGTTGCCATGACTTCCGCCCCGGAAAGCTGCGGTACACCGTGGCATATCGCTGTGTTACCTTCAATTTCCGCTTTTCCACCCATACGGATTAATTCAGGGATATGCATAAAACGATTTTCAAAAATAGTTTCTGTGATAATACTCGTTCCCTGTGCCACCATATTTAATAAAGTAAACTGAGCCTGCATATCCGTAGGGAATCCCGGATGCGGTGCGGTGCGAATATTCACTGCTTTTGGACGATAACCAAACATATCCAAAGTAATTGTATTTTCGGTAATATCAACCTGTGCACCTGCTTCACGTAATTTATCAATAACGGCATCCATCGTATCGGCTTTGGTGTTTTTACACACTACCCGTCCGCCGGAAATCGCACCGGCAATTAAAAATGTTCCCGTTTCGATACGATCCGGCACAATGCTGTGTTCACAACCGGTTAAACGCTCCACACCTTCAATCGTGATATGATCCGAACCTGCTCCACTGATTTTTGCGCCCATTTTATTAAGGAAGTCCGCCGTATCAACGATCTCCGGCTCACGCGCCGCATTTTCAATCACGGTTTTCCCTTTTGCAAGGGTTGCTGCCATCATAATAGACAACGTTGCGCCTACGCTGACTTTTTCCATTACAATACGCGTACCGATTAAACGATCCGTAACCTGTGCTTTTACATAGCCTTCTTCAAGCGCAATATTTGCCCCCATTTTTTCAAGACCGCTAATATGCAAATCTACCGGACGTGCGCCAATCGAACACCCACCGGGCAATGAAACCTGCCCTCGGCAAAAACGGGCAACCAACGGTGCAAGCGCCCAAATTGAAGCTCGCATGGTTTTCACTAAATCATAAGGTGCAATGAAATGATCAATTTTTGATGCATCAAGTAGTACGGCACCACTTTCATCACGTTCTGCCACAACGCCAAGTTTGCGTAAAATTTTAAGGGTAGTTTCAATATCTTTGAGTTCCGGTACATTCGTCAATTTTACCGGTTCGGTAGCTAAAATTGAGGCAAATAGAATCGGAAGGGCGGCATTTTTAGCGCCGGAGATGGTTACCGTACCGCTTAAACGGGAAGAACCACCATAAACACGAAATTTTTCCATGGTAGAAATCCTAATTTAACTGGATTGATGTAAAAGACGATCCATTTTCCACTTTTCAGTGGTATAGGTCTTGATGGTTAATGCATGAATTTCACCTGTTATGAAATAAGACATTAATGGGGCATAAATAGTTTGTTGTTGTTTGACCTTTGACAAGGCTGCAATTTCATCACTCACGACTATCACACCAAAATGCGCATTTTCACCCTGAGCATACACTTCATCAACATTTAAAGTTTCTTTTAAAATTCGTTCAATTTCTTGCAGTTCCATTCGGATTCCCATTTTAATGATGGTCAATAAAAGTTGCGATCCAATCAGAGAGATTGACTAAATCCGCAAGCGTTAATAATTGTTGAGGAGGATTAACTAAACGCACCGTTTTGTTAGGCAATTGTTTGCTGTCATACAGAAAATCGCAAAGTAGTGCAAAACCTGCGGAATCAATTTTTGTGATCTCCGTTAAATCCCATTCAATGATTGATTGATTTAATTTAGCCTCAGACAAAAAAGAAGCACGTTGTTGCCATAAGGCTAACAACGTGTTACGAGATAGCTCCCCAGAAAATCGGAGCGCTATCTTATCATTATTTCGAATCAAATCCCAATTTAATCTTGTCATGAGATTATTTGCTTAATGTTACAGGTTTAGTGGCTGATTTTTGAATTTGAACCGTTAATGCTTCAATACCTTGCTGACGTAAAATACCGCTCCATTCGTTTTGTTTGGTCACCACCATACTCACTCCTTCAGCGACCATATCATAGGCTTGCCATTCACCAGTCTTACTGTTTTTACGCCATTTAAAATCCAGTTTAATCGGCGCAGCACCACCATTTTGAATAATATTAACGCGAATACTCACTAAATTTTTACCTGCAATATCCTTAGCCGGTTCAATTTGAATATTTTGGTTGCTATATGCCGTTAAAACCTGCGCATAGGCTTGTTCAATAAAATCGCTAAATGCTTTGAAGAATTTCTCACGTTGTTCTGGTGTAGTGGATTTAAAATGCGATCCCAACACTAAAGAACCGGCATAATTCACTTGTACATAAGGTAATAAATCGTTACGTACGATAGTACGCAAATAATTTGGGTTTTGTTTAATTTTGGCTTGGCTGTTTTTAATGTCTGAAAATAATTTATCAGAAGCTTGTTGCATTAAAACATAAGGGCTGGTTTCCGCCATTGCCGTGCGAGCCATAAAAAGTGCGGTCATTGCAAAAGCTAAAACTGCAAACCATTTCTTCAACTGAGTGATTTTCATCATAAATCTCCTAACTAAATATTGTTATTATTTTACTGTCGGTTCCGCGTTTTCCGCATTTCCGTCAGATTTTTTATCGCCATAGAGGAATTGACCAATGAGATCTTCCAATACCATAGCTGATTTTGTATCTTGAATTTGGCTACCGTTTTTTAACATTGCGGTTTCGCCGTCATCAAACCCCATTGTTAATGCGATATATTGCTCTCCCAATAATCCCGATGTTTTGATCGATAACGAACTATTTTCCGGAATTTCATTATATTCTTCGTTAATCGCGATATTTACTTTTGGTAAATAAGTTTTCTCATCCAAGCCAATACTGCTGACCCGTCCTATTACCACACCGCCAACTTTTAACGGCGCACGGACTTTTAGTCCGCCGATATTATCAAAAGTTGCAGTAACGGTATAAGATTTATTCTCACCGAAACCCTGCACATTTGCTACACGTAAACCCAAGAACACCAACGCCCCAATACCGAGTAATAAAAATAATCCTACCCAAAATTCATATTTAATTGTTTGTCGCATAAAACACCCTTTTAGCCTGCCCCAAACATGATGGCAGTTAAGATAAAATCTAACCCAAGGACCACTAATGACGCATGAACTACGGTTCGAGTCGTGGCTTGACTGATACCTTCTGAAGTTGGTATGCAATCATAACCATTAAATAATGCAATCCATACCACTGCAATGGCAAAGAACAGGCTCTTAATAAATCCATTGAGAACATCATAGCTCCAACTTACCGCATTTTGCATGACAGACCAGAAACTACCGGCATCAACCCCTTTCCAATCCACACCAACCAGTGAACCGCCCCATATCCCAATGGCAATAAAAATAATGGAAAGAATCGGCATCGCAATAACTCCCGCCCAAAAACGCGGAGCAATAACACGGCGAAGCGGGTCGACAGCCATCATTTCGAGACTGGAAAGCTGCTCGGTGGCTTTCATTAAACCTATTTCCGCCGTCAATGCCGAGCCCGCCCGTCCGGCAAATAAAAGTGCGGTCACTACCGGTCCCAGTTCTCGCAAAAGCGATAATGCCACAAGCTGACCAAGACTGGTTTCAGCAGAAAAATCCACTAATACCACATAGCCCTGTAACCCCAAGACCATACCGATAAATAAGCCGGATAGCATCACGATTAACAACGATTGCACACCTAAAACGTGCAGTTGTTTAATCAATAACGGAAAATGTTGGCGAATTTGTGGTTTCCCCACCAAAGCCCCAAACAACATGAAACCGGCCCGCCCTAGTGCACGGAAAAAACGAATGACACGGCGCCCAAAAGAAGAAATCATCTCAATCATTGAAATAACTCCCCAATATAATTTTCTGCCGGATAATGGAATTTCACCGGTCCGTCTGCTTCCCCTTTTAAAAATTGCAATACTTGCGGATCTTGGCTCGCCAGTAATTGTTCAGCTGTCCCTTCTGCAATCACTCGTTTATCGGCAATAATATAAGCGTAATCGGCAATACTTAATACTTCTTGAACATCATGCGAAACCACAATAGAAGTTAAATTCAATGCTTCGTTGAAACGCTTAATTAAACTCACAATAACCCCCATACTAATGGGATCTTGTCCTGTGAAAGGTTCGTCAAACATAATTAAATCGGGATCCAAGGCAATCGCACGGGCAAGTGCGGCACGGCGTGCCATACCGCCGGAAAGCTCGGACGGCATCAGTTGTGCCGCACCGCGTAAACCGACCGCTTCCAATTTCATCAATACAATTTGACGAATTAAGCTTTCCGGTAAACGGGTATGCTCCCGAATCGGAAACGCCACATTATCAAAAGTGGAAATATCGGTAAAAAGCGCACCGGATTGAAACAACATCCCCATACGCTTGCGTACTTCATAAAGTTCACGATTAGAAAGACGACAAATATCTTTATCATCAAACCAAATTTCACCCTGTTCCGGGTATAACTGTCCGCCAATCAATTTCAACAGTGTGGTTTTTCCGATGCCCGAAGGCCCCATAATTGCCGTAATTTTTCCTTTTCGAACTTTCAAATTCAAGTTATCGTAAATCACACGCTCACCCCGCTTAAAGGTGAGGTTTTTGACTTCGATTAGATTTTGCTCCATTCAAATCTCATTGTAGTAGGGTGATTTTTCAAATCACCGATTATATTTAATTTCATGATGAATAAGTTCATCAGTAAAGTGCGGTCGTTTTGACTATTGTTTTTGTGAAAGGTTCATGCGTTGACGAACAAACGCCATCATCCCATGTAACAATAAAAACAACAATGATAGCCCATAAAGCGGCAGATTGCCTAATACAGAATAAGGCGTTTTGCCCTCAGTCGGTGCAATGTTATGGGTCAACGTTGTTTCAACAAATTGTGGCGCTTGTGCCAGAATCTCCCCCATTGAACTAATAAACACCGAAATTCCCGTATTAGTCGCACGAATTAAAGGTTTGCCTAATTCCAATGCCCGCATTCTTGCCATTTGTAAATGCTGCCAAGGCCCGATAGAATCACCAAACCAAGCATCATTAGAAATAGTGAGCAAATAATCCGTCTCTTTTTTCAAATTTTCTCGTACTTGTTCGCCAAAGATAATTTCATAACAAATCGCAGGTGAGAAAGCACGTTTTTTCGCCATAAAAGAAGGCTGTACCGCCTCACCGCTTTGGAAAGCAGACATCGGTAAATTAAACACAGAATTTAACGGACGCAATAAATTTTCCAACGGAACATATTCACCAAATGGTACCAGATGATGTTTATTGTAACGATTTGTCGTATCTAATCTATAAGGAAAATCAGAGTTACCCGCAGTCACAATAGAATTCAACAATTTACCTGATTGCTCATCCTGATACACCGTACCAATCATAATTTCCGTATTGTTTTCCTGTGCGACACGATCAAGCGTGTCAAAAAAAGGAACAATCGAATTTTCTAAGGTAGGCAGTGCCGATTCAGGCAAAATAATCAAATCACTTTTCCCTAAATTTTCTGCAATTAATTTTTGGTAAATCTCTAAGGTTGAGTAGAGATACTCAGGATCCCACTTTAGATTTTGCTCAATATTGCCTTGCACAAGCGTAACTTTCAGAGATTTATCTTCCACTGATTTCACAAAAGTTATTTTTTGAGCATAACCGGACAAACCACAGACAGTGGCAAGTAGTAAAACATTCGCCGCGAACAATTTGACATTTTTTTGTTTAAATAAAACAAAAACACTGTTAAAAATGACCGCACTTGCCCACACGGTAAAGAAGGTTAACCCGCTCACGCCAAAGATAGGGGCAATTCCGGAAAATGGGCTGTCAATTTGCGTATAACCGAATTGTAACCAAGGAAAACCGGTAAATACCCAACCGCGAAGAAATTCCGTAAACGTCCAAATTACCGCAAAAATAACCGCACTTTTTACCTGAAAACGCTGTACGAAATAGGTGAATAACATAGGGTAAAGAGCAAGATAAGCAGAAAGCAAACCGACTAGAAGGTAGCTTACGCCAAGAGAAGCGCCACCGAATTGATGAATGCTGACATTCAGCCAGCTTACCCCAAAACAAAAAAATCCCATTGACCATAAAAACGTGCCCAAAAGTGCGGTGGATTTTTTCGGGGTTTTAGCAACATAAATTAAACCCAACAAAGAAACATATGCCAATCCCCAATAATCAAAAGGCGAAAAAGCAAAAACACCAAGTAAGCCGGAAAAAAAAGCAACAAAATAAATAAATAAATTTTTCATCTAATTTCAATATTACAAAAAGATTCTCCCCATAAAATGAGGGGAGAAATTTAATCAGAGAAAGCTAACCTATTCGTTTTCTAGGTTTTTCATATCCGATAAATGTTCGTCCGGCACGGTAACGCGTAACTGGATCAAACGGCGACTATCTGCAGAAGTAACTTTAAATTGCAGATTTTCCAAGGTAATTTCTTCACCACGTTTCGGTAAATAACCAAATGCCTGCATCACTAAACCACCAATGGTATCGACTTCTTCATCATCAAAACGCGTATTAAATTGTTCATTGAAATCATCAATGTCCGTCAGGGCGCGGACCGCATAAGTATGACGGGAAAGCTGGCGAATATCGGCAATATCTTCTTCATCAAATTCATCTTCAATATCGCCTACAATTTGTTCCAAAATATCTTCAATAGTAATCAAACCCGAGACCGCGCCAAACTCATCTACCACAATCGCCATATGAAAACGTTCGGAACGGAAATCTTTTAACATTCTATCCACACGTTTACTTTCTGGTACGATCACTGCCGGACGTAAAAGTTTCGACATATCAAATTCTTCCGCATCGGTACGCAAAAATTTCAGAAAATCTTTTGCATGTAAGATCCCTGCGATATTATCTCGATCATCCGCATCGGCAATGACCGGAAAGCGTGAGTGAGCTGATTCAATAATAATATTTAAGCAAGAATTTAAATCCTGTTCGCTTTCTATGAAAATAATTTGTGAACGCGGAATCATAATATCACGCACCCGAAGCTCGGCGATTTCCATCACACCCTCTATCATTTCACGGGTATTTTGATCAATTAAATCGTTTTGCTCGGAGTCACGAATCACTTCCACCAGTTCTTCACGATTTTTCAACTCACCTTGAAAAAACCGACCGAATAAAGATTGGAAAAAAGATTTTTTAGTGTTTTCCGATTGAATTAAATTTTGCTGTTCGTCGCTCATATCATTTTATTTGACTATACTAAATTCGCTGCAGAAAAGTATCATATTTTGACCAAGTTCGCAAAGTGAAAGCATAGAAAAGTAAAGTGCAGTAAAAAATCTATCCATTTTTTACCGCACTTAATCTTATAAAAACTTAAACTCCGTCCACTGGTAATATCGTTCATTGGCTTTTTGAATCCCGCCATAATTTTGCCATTCAGGGTGATTCGGTGTATCCGGCAAACACTGGGTTTCCAACGCAATACCGGCAAAATCGCCGTACTCTCCCCCACTACGGGTCGGCACACCGGCAAGATAATTTCCCGTGTAAACCTGCAATGCAGCTTGAGATGTGCGTACTTCAAGTCTTAAATCCTCATTCGGGGAAACCAGCAAGACACAAGGTTTTTGCCAAGCCTTATTGACGATAAAAGCGTGATCATAACCTTTGGTCGCTTGCTGATCACCTTGTAGAAAATCCTGTTTAATCGGTTTGATCAGACGAAAATCAAAACTTGTTCCGACCACATGTTTAAGTGGGGAATTCGGAATACCTTCATGATTTACCGGTAAATAAAAATCCGCATTCAAGCGTAAGCTATGTTCGCGTATATCCGCTCCTTGTTCGGCATTTTCTAAATTAAAATAGACATGGTTGGTGAGATTCAATGCCGTGTCTTTATCACTCAAACCTTCATATTCAATTTTGACGGAATTATCTTCCGTAAGCGTGTAAGTCGCAGTGACCTTCACATTTCCTGGAAAACCTTGATCGCCATCGACAGAATTTAATGAAAAACAAACGAAATTATCACCGCACTTTTCAATCCCCCAACGGCGCTGATCAAAACCTTTCCCACCGTGAAGTTGGTGCTTGCCTTGATTGGCGACCAGCTGGATAGTTTCACCGTTTAATTCAAACTGTGCGTTTGCAATACGATTGGCATAACGCCCTACACTTGCCCCCAAATAAGCCTGTTGATTCGGGTAATCTTCCACTTTGCAACCCAATAATACTTCTCGCAATTCACCATTTACCGGCACTTGACAAGATAACCAAGTCGCCCCCCAATCCATCAATTTGATACACATTCCTTTTTCATTTTGTATAGAAATGAGCTGATAAGGGTTACCGTCAGGGGCATTAAACATTGTTTTTTCCAGCATTGATTTTCCTTAAATCACTCGTACGCCTTGTGAAGCATGGCACACATAAAAGGTTTCTTTTAATCCGGTTGTTTTTTCATAATTCTCGGCAATAATTTTACGGACGGCATCGACTTTATCCAGAGGCGCAAGGGCAACGATACAACCGCCAAAACCGCCTCCTGTCATTCTTACCCCACCTTGTTTACCAAGAACTAATTGGGCTAATTCTACCAAATAATCAATTTGCGGCACGGTAATTTCAAAATCGTCACGCATTGAATCATGAGATTGCGCCATTAATTCGCCTAATCGGGTCAAATCGTTACCTGTTAGCGCCGCCACAGCATCCAATACCCGCTGATTTTCCGTCACAACATGGCGGGCACGTTTTGCCACAATCGGATCAAGTGCGGTCAATTCTGCTTCTTTTTCTTTAAATTGAGATACCGACACATCACGTAATGCTTTCACACCAAAAAATGCCGCCGCTTTTTCACATTGCTGACGACGAGTGTTGTATTCGCCCGTCACTAAATCGTGCGGTACATTAGAATTAACAATAATCACTGCAATGTCATCCGGCACCGGAGTTGGGGTTGTTTCAAGGCTTCGACAGTCAATCATCAAAAGATGATCTTTTTGCCCAAGGGCAGAAATAAGCTGGTCCATATTGCCACAATTCGCACCAACAAATTGATTTTCGGCTTTTTGACCATTGAGTGCAATATCAATATGAGAAATGGGTAAATCAGCTAATTGTTGGCAGAATTTCCCCACAGCAACTTCAAGTGCTGCCGATGAACTTAAACCGGAAGAAAGCGGTACGTTACCTGAAATGACAAGATCCGAGCCTTGGTTAAAATAAGGGTAACGTTCTTGTATAAATTTCACCACGCCACGGACATAATTCGCCCATTTATGCGGGCTTTGTTCGATTGTTTCTTTAAGAGAAAATTCATCGATTTTATCCAAATCAGCCGCATAAACACGCCAAATATGATCGTCGCGTTTCTTACCGCTCACCGCAGTGCCAAAATTAATCGCACAAGGCATCACAAAGCCTTCATTGTAATCCGTATGTTCCCCAATGATATTTACACGACCGGGAGCGTAAATGGTTAATTCGGGTATGGTATGAAATTTTTGGGTGAAGATGTGTTGTGCTGTTTTGATTGGAGTCATATTTTTATCCTTCATATCTGAATTTGTTTTCGGAACCACTCCCCTATTTCATAAAAGAGGAGGAGAGAAAATTGATCATATCTCTGTATAATGAATTTCACTCAATGCTCTCAATCTCTCCGCTGCTTGCTCTGCGGTTAAATCACGTTGACTTTCACCAAGCATTTCATACCCCACCATAAATTTTCGTACTGTGGCAGATCGTAACAGCGGTGGATAAAAGTGCGCGTGGAGTTGCCAGTGTTCATTTTCTTCGCCATTAAACGGCGCAGCGTGAAATCCCATAGAATAAGGAAAAGAAGTTTCAAATAAATTATCGTATTTTGTGGTTAGTTTTTTCAGAATGAGTGCTAAATCTTTCGCTTGTGCTTCGCTAAGATCCGTTAAACGCTTGATATGTGTTTTGGGTAACAGTAAGGTTTCAAAAGGCCACACAGCCCAGTAAGGGACAACCGCGACCCAATGCTCGGTTTCCACAACAACCCGCTCTTTTAATTCAAGCTCACGCTTTACATAATCCAGCAACATCACAGAACCGTGTTTTTGCCAATAATGGCGTTGGCTTTGATCTTCGCGATCCACCTCATTCGGCAAGAAACTGCTTGCCCAAATTTGACCATGAGGATGAGGGTTAGAACAGCCCATCGCCGCCCCTTTATTTTCAAAAATTTGCACCCATTGATATTTTTCTCCAAGCTCACGAAGTTGCATTTGCCAAACTTTAATCACTTCTTCAATTTCAAGTGCGGTCAATAACGGTAAAGTTTTACTGTGATCCGGTGAAAAGCAAATTACCCGACTTTCCCCACGAGCTTGTGAGCTCTGAAAAAGTGGATCATTCGATTTTTCCGGTGTGGGTGTATCCTCTAGAAGGGCAGAAAAATCATTTTTAAATACATAAGGTTTATCATAATCAGGGTTTAACTCCCCCGTAATACGTTTATTACGCGGGCAAAGATAGCAATTCGGATCATGGCTTGGTTTCCGTTCTTCTATAACCTTTTCCTGCTGTCCCTGCCATGGGCGTTTGGCTCTATGCGGTGAAACCAAGACCCATTGATTAATTAACGGATTATAACGGCGATGCGGATGCTCCGTCGGTTCAAATAATCTATTACTCATATATAGTACCTTTATTTGTAATCGGTTACATTTAATTACTTTGTAAGATACCTAACTTCTTAATAATAAACCGTGATCCATATCACAAAATTAGAATTTTAAGGGTGATTTTTGTGATCTATATTACAAAATTAAAAAGTAACCGTTTTCAATCCTATACTAAGTTATTATGATGATTAATTACAAATTAAGAAGAAAGAGGGCATATTATGAGTACAATTCATGATGTTGCAAAGCTCGCTAAAGTTTCCGTTGCAACAGTATCTCGTGTGTTAAATAATCATCCGTCAGTTAGTAAAAAAACCCGTCTTTCCGTACAAAATGCGATTTCACAATTAAGTTATCAGCCTAATGCCAATGCACAGGCACTTGCTGTACAAAATACCGATACGATTGGTGTTGTGGTGACAGATGTCACGGATTCTTTTTTTGCTATTTTAGTGAAAGCGGTGGATAAAGTGGCAGAATCCCATAATAAAACGATTTTAATCGGCATTGGTTATCATCATGCGGAAAAAGAACGCGAGGCGATTAATACGTTATTACGTAAACGTTGTAGCTGCTTGGTTGTCCATTCTAAAGCACTTTCAGATGAAGAACTTAAAGATTATCTTGATAAAGTGAAAGGAATGGTGGTGATTAACCGAGTCATTAAAGGCTATGAAAATCGTTGCATAAGTCTGGATAATCAAAAAGGGACTTATATTGCAACGGAAATGCTCATTCAGTGCGGGCATAAAAAGATTGCTTATATCGGTTCCAATCATGCTATTTTTGATGAAATTGAGCGTCGGACCGGCTATCTGGAAGCGTTAAAAATGCACAATTACCCTATTGTTAAACACGCAATCGTGCATAACTCTCCGGATTTTGAGGGAGGAGAACAGGCAATGATTGATTTACTCAGTTACAACAAAGATTTGACCGCTGTCGTTGCCTATAATGATTCTATGGCTGCCGGGGCAATTTCGGTGCTAAATGAAAACAATATCAAGGTGCCAAGTCAGTTTTCCATTATCGGATTTGATGATATGCCGATTGCACGTTATTTAATCCCAAAACTCACGACAATTCGCTATCCCATTGATTTAATGGCAACTTATGCAGCCAATTTAGCATTAAGTTTAGTTGATGAAAACATTGCAACGCCTTCAACGATTCAATTTAACCCAACATTGGTTCGTCGTTTTTCTGTGCAGCCGGCGAATTAAAATGTGATAAAGATCACAAATTTTAATATTCCTTTGTAATCGTTTTCATTTATGTGAGTTTGATCACAGACTTACAGGAATTTGCTCAGTATTATGCCAACACAGTTATGACAACTGTCATAATAACGTACAGTGTCTTCTTTGTTCACATCAACCTTCCAACCAGGAGTGTTTTATGAAAAAAACAACAGTATTAAGCGCAATCGCTTTAGCAGTAGGTTTAGGCTCGGTTACGGCAAGCTACGCAGCTGATAACCGTATTGGGGTCACCATTTATAAATATGATGACAACTTTATGTCATTAATGCGTAAAGAAATTGATAAAGAAGCGAAAACATTACAAGGCATTGAGTTATTAATGAATGACTCTCAAAATGCCCAATCTATCCAAAATGACCAAGTTGATGTGTTACTTTCTAAAGGTGTGAAAGCGCTTGCAATCAACTTAGTGGATCCTGCTGCCGCTCCAACCATTATCGGTAAAGCAAAGCCGGACAATATTCCGGTGGTATTCTTTAATAAAGATCCTGGTGCCAAAGCCATTGGTCGCTATGAACAAGCCTACTATGTCGGTACCGATCCAAAAGAATCAGGTGTTATTCAAGGTAACTTAATTGCAAAACAATGGAAAGCAACACCTGAATTTGATTTAAACAAAGACGGGAAAATCCAATTTGTATTACTAAAAGGTGAACCTGGACATCCTGATGCTGAAGCCCGTACAAAATATGTTATAGATGAATTAAATAAACAGGGTATTCAAACGGAGCAATTATTTATTGATACCGGTATGTGGGATGCCGCAATGGCAAAAGACAAAGTAGATGCTTGGTTATCCAGTTCTAAAGCTAATAATATTGAAGTGATCATTTCTAATAATGATGGTATGGCATTAGGTGCATTAGAAGCGACAAAAGCTCATGGTAAAAAATTACCGATTTTCGGTGTCGATGCGTTACCTGAAGCCCTACAGCTTATTAAGAAAGGGGAATTGGCAGGTACTGTATTAAATGACGGTGTAAATCAAGGTAAAGCCGTTGTTCAATTAGCTAATAACCTCGCCCAAGGCAAGGCAGCTACCGAAGGCACCAAATGGGAATTAAAAGATCGCGTTGTACGTATCCCTTATGTAGGTGTGGATAAAGATAATTTAGCTGAATTCTTAAAATAAAACTAATATCAGTGATGTAACCTTTAGGGGGAGTATTTCTACTTCCCCTATTTCAAATGAGGTTGGATATGACAACTCAAGATTTAAGTCAAGGCAGTCAAGTGCTGCTTACTATGACCAATGTCAGCAAATCCTTTCCGGGCGTAAAAGCCTTAGATAGTGCAAACTTAACCGTATGTTCTCATTCTGTTCATGCCTTAATGGGAGAAAATGGAGCGGGAAAATCTACATTATTAAAATGTTTGTTCGGTATTTATGCCAAAGATGAAGGTGAGATTTTTTTCTTAGGTAAACCTGTTAATTTTAAAACATCAAAAGAAGCCCTAGAAAATGGTATTTCTATGGTGCACCAAGAACTCAATCTCGTACGCCAGACCAGTGTCATGGACAATCTTTGGCTTGGACGTTATCCGCTTAAGGGGCCATTTGTCGATCACGCTAAAATGTATCGTGATACCAAAGCGATTTTTGATGAATTAGAGATTGATGTTGACCCAAAAGAAAAAGTCGCCAAACTTTCTGTTTCTCAAATGCAGATGATCGAGATTGCAAAAGCATTCTCTTATGATGCTAAAATCGTCATTATGGATGAACCGACATCCTCACTTTCTGAAAAAGAAGTTGAACATCTGTTTAAAATTATTCAAAAATTAAAAGATCGCGGCTGCGGCATTATTTACATTTCTCACAAAATGGATGAAATTTTCAAAATTTGTGACGAAATTACTATTTTACGTGATGGGAAGTGGATCAATACCGTACCGGTAAAAACCTCCAGTATGGAACAAATTGTTTCAATGATGGTAGGACGCGAACTGACTCAACGTTTCCCTGAAAAAACAAATATCCCAAAAGAAGTTGTACTTAAAGTCGAACATTTAACTGCCGTGAATCAGCCCTCTATTCAAGATGTCTCTTTTGAATTGCGTAAGGGTGAAATTCTCGGTATTGCGGGTTTAGTCGGTGCAAAACGTACAGATATTGTCGAAGCTATTTTCGGCGTGCGTGAACTCAAAAGTGGCACAATTAAGCTACACGATAAAATTGTCAAAAATCGAACCGCACTTGAAGCGATTAATAACGGTTTTGCGCTTGTCACCGAAGAACGTCGCACCACTGGAATCTACTCCAATCTAAGCATTGAATTCAATTCTTTGATTTCAAATATGAAATCTTACCTTACGCCTTGGAAATTACTTAGCAATAAGAAAATGCGTAGTGATACCCAATGGGTCATTGATTCTATGAATGTGAAAACCCCTTCACATAAAACCACAATTGGATCTCTTTCCGGCGGTAATCAACAAAAAGTTATCATTGGTCGCTGGTTGCTTACCCAACCGGAGATTTTGATGCTTGATGAGCCGACCCGTGGTATTGATATTGGTGCTAAATTTGAAATTTACCAGCTCATTCAAGAGCTTGCCAAAAAAGACAAAGGTATCATTATGATTTCCTCTGAGATGCCTGAGTTATTAGGGACAACTGACCGAATTCTCGTGATGAGTAACGGTCGGGTTGCTGGCATTGTGGAGACGGCAAAAACTTCCCAAGAAGAAATTTTGCAGTTGGCAGCGAAATATTTATAACAACAAAAGGAACGAATTATGAGTGCCTTAGAAAAAAATAAATCCTTTGATCTTTTAAAACAAAATGCGATCTATTTTGTGCTACTAATTTTACTCGGTATTATCATTGCACAAGATCCAACTTTCTTAAACCTTATCAATTTTAGTAATATCCTCACCCAATCCTCCGTGCGTTTGATTATCGCCTTAGGTGTGGCAGGGTTATTGGTAACACAAGGTACAGACCTCTCTGCCGGTCGTCAGGTTGGTTTGGCCGCTGTAATTTCTGCAACTATGTTGCAGTCTATGGAAAATATGAACCGTGTTTTCCCTGATTTAGGTGAAATCCCAATTCCTGTTGTAATCCTAGCCGTTTGTGCCGTAGGCGCTGTTATCGGCTTAGTTAATGGCTTAGTCATTGCCTATCTAAATGTCACGCC
This sequence comes from Rodentibacter genomosp. 2, assembly GCA_001999425.1. Taxonomy (GTDB): domain Bacteria; phylum Pseudomonadota; class Gammaproteobacteria; order Enterobacterales; family Pasteurellaceae; genus Rodentibacter. The sequence continues at coordinate 43,085 of MLHP01000006.1, forward strand.
GTTTATTGCCACTATGGGAACAATGATCATCGTTTATGGTTTCAACTCCCTTTATTATGATGCAGTAGGTGGCTCACCTATCGCTGGTTTTAATGAAAACTTTTCTACATTCGCACAAGGATTCTTCCGAATCGGAACCTTTAAACTTTCATATATTACGATTTACGCAGCTATTGCATCATTTTTAGTGTGGATAATGTGGAATAAAACCCGTTTTGGTAAAAACATCTTTGCTATTGGTGGAAATCCGGAAGCTGCAAGAGTATCCGGTGTAAACGTTGCTCGTAATCTTGTTATGATTTATATCATTGCGGGAATGTTCTATGCTTTCGGTGGTATGTTAGAAGCCGGTCGAATCGGTTCTGCAACTAACAATCTAGGGTTTATGTATGAATTGGATGCTATTGCAGCCTGCGTAGTTGGTGGAGTATCATTCGCCGGTGGTGTTGGTACTGTAATTGGTGTAGTTACCGGTGTTATCATCTTTACCGTAATCAACTACGGCTTAACCTATATTGGGGTAAACCCTTATTGGCAATACATCATCAAAGGTAGCATTATTATTTTAGCTGTTGCGATCGACTCATTAAAATACGCGAAGAAAAAATAGTATGTAGCAAATACACAAAATAAAATTTATACAAAATGTAGGGCATACTGCGTATGCCCTAGTCCATAAGTTAAAATTTTTGAGATTGAACACCACCTTAAAATATCAATTTTGTTCAACTGCATATAATATCGAAAAAATAAACCGCACTTTTTTAGGTGCGGTTTATTATTTTAATTTGAAACCAAAAAGTTGCTAAACTCAGCTATTTTCCACTACCAATGATGATAACCTCTGTAATAACCAAACCCAATACTCGGTACAATAACAGGTGTACGTTGGTAAATAACTTTCTGGCGACTATCACTCGCATTCATTTTAATCGGATCTGAAATGTCTTTTGCTGCTCTTGCTTTTTGTTCAGCAGTTACCGTATTACCACTAGCTACGCGAGCTTGATACTCTTGCACCGTTTTCATATCATAGATGCCCATATCTTGCTGCACTACTTGTTGTGAGCTACAAGCAACAAGAAATAATATCGGACATATAATTAATAATCTTTTCATTTCTCCCCCTTCTTACAAACCATTTTATCCAAAAGTTGTTTATTGCTATCCACTTTATCTTTAATAATTTGCTTTGTTTGTCCCTTTTCCCGATCACGAATCTCTTTCTCTAACTGCGGATTATCAATAACATAAACAGGTACATACTGCACATTTCTAGGCTCATCTTGCCGATAAAGCGAGGCCCCCATAATTCCACCATAATATTGACTATCATCACTAGGGTATATGTAATTATTCGTAGAATTTGTAAAATCTACTCCATTATCTCCCGCAAAGCCATTGCATACCCCCTCGCCGGATACAAAAACACTTTTAGAAGAGAAATTCTCATTCACCATATACACTTCAAACTCAACACTGTTAGCTAAATTTTTTGCATCCAGGACTGAACTACTCGGATCTAAAATTCGTTGTTCTTTACTATCAATATAACGCGTCAAATTCTGAGTATCTTCTGATATTTTAACAACAATCGTTTTTGCATTAACAGAAGCCGATAAAGGCAAAAGAGATAATATAGAAAAACATAAGAGAGAAGTATAATATTTCATGTTCATCCTTATATTATTAATAAGTTTGATAGAATTCTACAGGTAAACCGCCCGGATCTGTGCAGAAAGTATACTTCATTTTAGTTAATTCATCGACCCTAACGGATTCACAGGAGCCCCCCTTATTAGCCAAATAAGAAATACAGGATTCCATATCTTTAACTTTAAATGCTAGATGTCGTAAACCACAAGCCTCGGGATAATCTAACCTTTTAGGTGGATTCGGGAAAGAGAAAAGCTCAATTTTACTACCATCAGAAAATTCTAAATCTAATTTGTAACTATCGCGTTCTCCCCGATAAGTTTCGGCTATCACCTTTGCACCTAAAATTTCTGTATAAAATCGCTTAGAACGTAGGTAATCCGAAACAATGATAGCAACGTGATGAATTCCTTCAATTTCAAGCATGACTAATTTTTCTCTGGTGTAATACTTTTTGATTTTTCCTGTTCTTGAACCTCCAACGCATCGCGTGCAGCACGAATACTTTTTTCAATTAACGCTACTCGTTCATCATCTTTTGGCATTAACCGTAACATCATCGCCCAAGTCACTGCCGCCATTTTATAATCTTCCGTTTCAAAATAACGAAATGCCAATAAACTTAATGCTTCAATATTGCTATGATCCTTACGGATAACTTCACGTAATAAATCACTGCCTTTTAGTTTATCCCTCATATCTTCTGAAAACATTAATACACGTGCATAGCCTAGTTTATATTGTAAATTATCAGGCTCAAGTTTATTTGCTTTTTGGTAGCTATCAAAAGCCAAACGGGCATCACCTAAATTCATACCAATCTGCCCCAGCCACCACCACTTTTGGGCATCCTGTGGATTTTTCTGTAAATCAATACGAAGTGCGATTGAAAATTGCTGCATTTCACTATCCGAAAGAGGATTTGTCTCCTCTTCTTTCATTCTGTCGTAAAAATAAGGCAATTTTGCATAAGTTTGTTCTAGCATGGATTCAGCCTGCCAAGATCCAATCATAAAGTAGCTTGCTCCTGCAATAATCCCCATAGCAAGCAAACCTGAAGCAAACCAAATTTTTCCATAAGATTTTTCATTTTGGATTGTTTTTTCTTCCTGATAAGGGACATCATCCAATAACGTTTTCTGTAATTCTTGTTTAAGTACTTCTACATTTTCCACTAGCCCTTGCGCATCATCCCTTTCGATTTCTTGCAAGCGTGAGAAATAGAGTGCCTTATTCAATTCATCACGTTTTTGTTCATTTTGTGTTTTAAACCGGCATAACAAAGGATAAAAACAAATTAACGCCACCAGTAAAGTGATTGCGACCAAACTCAATGCAAAACTCATCTATTTATCCTTTTGATTCAATAATTCAGCTAAACGTGCATTTTCTTCTTCCGTTAAAACATTGTCAGTTTTGACCGCACTTTGTTTTTTAGATTTAGGCTTCATTAGGAAAAAAACGCCGAATAATATGAGAAATAATGGAGCAAACCATAAAATTAAGGTACTCGCTGTCATCGGAGGATCATAGGTCACAAAATTACCATAACGTGCCACCATGTATTCCACGACATCATTTTTCGATTTTCCCTCTTGTAACAACTCAAAGACTTTGTTACGCATATCTACCGCGATCGTTGCATTGGAGTCTGCAATATTATTATTCTGACATTGCGGGCAACGCAAAGATTGCGTAAGTCGGTGATAATCGTTTTCTTGCTGTTGAGAGCTAAAATTCAGTGCATCAATAGCGGAAAATGCTACGGTGCTGCATAAAAGTGCGGTTAAAAAAAGCCCTAGTTTTTTCATTGTACCTGCTCCGCAAGTTTGTCATAAATCGGTTTCAACGTTTCCAGCCATACTTTTTCGTTTACATCCCCAGCCAAACGATAATGAATCACACCTTTACCATCCACAATGAAAGTCTCCGGCGCCCCATACACTCCCAAGTCTAAGCCAAAAGATCCATTTTCGTCCTTTAACACAAGTTGATAAGGGTTACCCAAATCTTTTAACCACTTTCTTGCCTTTGCCGATTCATCTTTATAATTCAACCCAATAATATTCACACCTTTTTGCGCCAGCTTATTTAAGTATTGATGTTCTGCATAACAAGTTGGGCACCAAGTCGCCCATACGTTTAGCAAAACTGGTTTACCTTGACGGAATAGTTCATTGTCATAAACCTTATTTTCAAAGAGTTCCGTTAAGTTTTTCATCGGGATGGGTTTTCCAACCAACGCTGATTCCAAGACCTTAATATCTTCACCTTGAGCATTACGGTTAAGTTGCACTAAAAAGGCAACAACCACTGCTAAAAAGAGAACAAGAGGAATCAATAATTTTTTTTTCATTTCTACCGCTCTTTTAAGTAACTATCCTTTCCTCATTTGAAAAAGATTGCTGAAAAAATCAAGTACACTATATTTTCCACAGAACTTCACTCCCTTAAGGAAGATAAGAAGTTCATTATGGGGTTATTTTTTTAATAATTGGGGCTGACGTAGATTAGCCCTAAATTTCACACCATTTTTGCAATGTTTTTAACTGCTCTTTTGGTGTACCAAAGTTAAACCGAAATTCACATTCCTTCAAG
>MLHP01000060.1 GCA_001999425.1 Rodentibacter genomosp. 2
ACATGATGATACCGCGAATCGGCGATGAAGTGCTGGTCAAATACCTCAACGGCGACCCCGACCAGCCGATTGTAGTGGGGCGCACCTATCACAGCACCACCGAACCGCCCTATAAACTACCGGAACATAAAACCCGCACCACAATAAAATCCAAAAGCCACAAAGGTAACGGCTTTAACGAACTGCGTTTTGAAGACGAAAACGGACAAGAAGAAGTTTTTCTTCACGCCGAAAAAGACCTTAACCACCTCGTCAAACACGACGAAACCACCCAAGTGGGGCATAACCGCACCGAACAAGTGAACCGAAACGAAACCGTCCACATCGGCAACAACCGCACGGAAACGGTCAATCAAGACGAAGACTTAACCGTCAACCGCGACCAAATCCAAACCATTGGACGCAACCGCATTACCAAAGTGGAACAAGACGACCTCCTCAACATCAATAACAACCGCTATATCAATGTGCACGGCGACACTATCATCCACGTCGGCAATGAACTCAACATCGACATTGCCCAACACGGCAGTTGGCAGGCGGGCGAACTGTTTGAACAAATCTGCGAACAGTTTGACTTGGAGGGTTACGAAACCGTAGAAATCAGCGGCCCGGGCGGCTCGATAGTTATCAACCGGGAGGGAATTGAGTTGATAGGGAATGTGTATATTGAGGGGGAGCTTTGTCAGGAAAGTACCGAGTTGGAAAATGTGACGCGTTTTAATACGGAAGTGAATTCAGCCACATTACCGCCAATGCGATTGACGTTTTTCCAATCGCCGCATACTAAACGTCCGCTGATTGGCATGCCTTACACGCTTTATGCAGACGGTCGGGAGTTAGGTCGAGGCGTGACAGATGATAAAGGGGAAATCGAAATTGTTCATGAAGAGCATATTGAAAAATATGAAATTCGATTTGTTAACGGTTTGAATTATGAAATTCCCATGATTGAGTCATTTGAAAAAGAGAGCAATAATGATGAACTAATGAATGAGGGATTCTATCAATATGACGAGACCAACCACCAATCTGTTTTAGATATTGCAAAAGTTTATGATGCGTTGGTAAAAGGACTAATCAAGTAAGGAAAGAATATGTCAGATAACGGTAAAATCATTCGTGTCCCCACAACGAAATATAAATTGTGTTCGACCATCAATTTTAGTTGGTTTTTAGAGAATGCAGAAAAATTTGACAATGGAACCCGTAGCCAACCGGTGCCGGCAACCTTTAAAGCTTTAGTCAACGGCAAAGAAGCCTTTGAAGAGTTGCATAACAGAATTGAAAATGCCAAATCCTCTATTGATATTGCGATTTGGGGCTTTCAGCCGTCTATGCATTTTAAACGGGACGGTCACTCGCCTTGTATTGGTGATTTATTGATTCAAAAAGCCCTTGAAGGGGTGAAAGTGCGGATTTTGGTGTGGAGTATGGCAGGTCATGTGCAAACATGGTCAGAGGCTAATCTCGGTAATAAACCGCAGGTCCCTTTTAAAAATAAAGTTGAAGGCGTGACGGACGAGCAGACTGACTATGACCATTGGTGGTTTGACGCGATTCGAGGACGTTTGGGTAATGCCATTACGACGGCAAAAACGGATGGGGTTATCCATGTATGGGAAGCTCACGAAATAGAAAAGCATAAAAAACTGGTTGAATTTACCCAGTCGGCGAAAAGAACAAATTTGGTGTATAAAAACCGTCAGGTTGCAACGCAGAATAATCATTATAAAGATACAACCTTACCGGGAGGTGCTGAAGTTGCACTCAAATATGCGCCTTCCCACCATCAAAAAACAGTGTTAATTGATTATGACAAACCTGACGTTGCCGTAGGTTTTGTGTTAGAACATAACATGGTAGATAACTATTGGGATACCGGTGAACATTCGCTAAAAACAACTGCGCCGAATCAAGGTAAAAACAGCCCAACACCACTTCAAGATGTCTCCAGCATTGTGACAGGTCAAGTGCTGTGGGATATTAACCACAATTTTTGTCAATCTTGGGATAGAAAAAATAATATGCAATGGGGTGGGGATGCTGTTGAGAGCAATTTAACGGCACAGCGTAATGGATTGACCCGAGAAGATTATCCGCCTAATCCATCACTGGTTGAAGACAGTAAACTGTTGATGGCGCAAATCCTGCGTACCTATGACCAACCGGATGTCGAAGACATTATGAAAGTCTATTTAAAAAATATTAAACAGACCACCAGTTATCTTTACACCGAAAATCAGTATTTTCGTTTTCCACCGTTGGTACGGGAATTTATCGCCCACTGGGAAAAACTGAAAAGCGGCGGACGGGCTGAAGGACCGATACACTGGTTTACCGTAACGAATTCTTCCGATGAAGGCATTGGCAAAGGCACGTACACCACCAATGAAATGTTTAAATTATTGGGCAAACAAGAGGTGATGCCGGGGGTAGCGAGAGCGATTAAACGTCAAGAGCTGGAGCTGGAATTAGGTAATCGCAAAGTCGTTCAAGCGGTGTTATACAATAAGGCAAGGCAAATGCCTACCCAGGAGGGAAAAGCGGCGGCGGAGGCGGAGTATCAAGCCAACGAACAAGCAATTCAACGTCTTGAAAAAGAGCTTGCCGATTTCAAAGCCAAACAGCGTGAAGCCGAGAAAAAACAAGCGGAACAGAAAGCAAAGCATAAAGAAAATGCTCAAACGATTGAAAATCAAGAATTAAGCCAAGAAGAGAGTAATCTCACCAAAGAACTAGGCTATGAAATCAGCGATACGCCGGGCATTAAAGCGCATATTTGCACCTTAATGCCGAAAGATGAACAGGGCAACTACGTACATAGTTACAAAGACAGGAAAGGCAACGAGGCACTCGCAGAAGTTTATGTACATTCCAAGGTCACTATTATGGACGATGTATTTACCGTTATCAGCTCGGCAAATCTCAACACAAGGAGTATGCAGGTGGATACCGAGCTAGGTATTATTATGGAATGTGGCGAAGTAGCGGAAGGGTTACGCAAACGCTTATGGGATTTGCACACCAATAAAAACGGGGCGGCAAATCCGGATAATCTGCATGATTATGCGGTGGCGGTGAAAGCATTTTATCAATGGGGAGAATTAATTGAAAGAAATAAGAGATCGCAAAAAGATGGAACTTCTCCGGAATGTGCATTACGGGAATTTTATCGGGCGGATCCAACGGTTAGTCGGAGTGATTAATGATGGCACGTATTTTTAAATGGTTAGTGGTTAGCGTAATTGCCTTAATTGTAATCGTGATTTGGGCAGGCAATCGTTTCTTCAACGGGATTGATTTAGGTGGTGCGGGGCATTCACCTTCAAGCAATTTTATTGAAGACTATATGAATAAATATCAAGCGGAAAAAAACAAAATGGAAAAAATGGAACAATTACAGGCAAGTCTGGAATTTGTCTGCAAACATGAAGAAAAACCCGAGCTCTCGGCGGAAACCCAAC
>MLHP01000061.1 GCA_001999425.1 Rodentibacter genomosp. 2
AAATTTTTCTTTAGACATTTAAAGAGTCCCTCTAAATAGACACGGTTATCGATGGGTAAATAAACCACATTAACCAATAAAATTGTTTACTATTTAATTTAAAGGAAGAGAATTTTAAGGCTGGTGCTGATAGGCGGATTTGAACCGCCGACCTCACCCTTACCAAGGGTGCGCTCTACCAACTGAGCTATATCAGCGTTTGGAGCGGGCAGCGGGAATCGAACCCGCATCATTAGCTTGGAAGGCTAAGGTAATAGCCATTATACGATGCCCGCAAGTCCTAAATTCATCTGTCCCATCAGAATTCATCTAAAAGATGGTGGAGGGAGAAGGATTCGAACCTTCGAAGGCTGAGCCAACAGATTTACAGTCTGCCCCCTTTGGCCGCTCGGGAACCCCTCCACGCTAAATGAATGCTTGTTTACGAAAGAATGGTGCCGACTATCGGAATCGAACTGATGACCTACTGATTACAAGTCAGTTGCTCTACCTACTGAGCTAAGTCGGCGTGTCGTAAGCAAGTGAGGCGTATTATATGGAAAAAAGTTTGCCTGACAAGTCTTTTTTCTAAAAAAGTTTATTTTTTTACTTGTTCGTTTAATTTGCAAGCAAAACCACCCGTATTTTGATGTCATTTTCATCAAGTGAGAGAAAAACAATGCATAACAAGGCGTTATAGGGTATATTTTTCAGCAATATTTCAACAACATTATCGTTATATAGTGGAAATTTCAAACCAACTCACGCCATTTTTGAGTTTTAGCCGGGAACAATGGGCAAACTTGAGAAAATCGGTACCATTAAAACTCACTGAACAAGATCTTAAACCGCTACTTGGCTTTAATGAAGAGCTTTCCCTTGATGAAGTGAGCACTATTTATTTACCACTCGCTCGTTTAATTAACTATTATATTGACGAAAACCTCCGTCGCCAGACTGTACTCAATCGCTTTTTAGGCGGACAAAGTCCTAAAGTCCCTTATATTATTAGTATTGCAGGTAGCGTTGCGGTGGGAAAAAGTACCTCTGCGCGAATTCTACAATCACTCCTTTCTCATTGGCCGAACGAAAGAAAAGTTGATCTTATTACGACTGACGGATTCCTCTACCCGCTTGAAAAACTGAAACAGGATAATCTACTGCAAAAAAAAGGATTTCCCGTTTCTTATGACACGGCAAAGCTCATTCATTTTTTAGCTGAAATTAAATCCGGTAATAAAAATGTTAAAGCACCGATCTATTCACATCTCACATACGATATTATTCCTGATGAATTTAACGAAGTGAATCAGCCCGACATTTTAATTTTAGAAGGATTGAATGTACTACAAACGGGTGGAAACAAAAGTAATCAAATTTTCGTTTCTGATTTTGTGGATTTTTCAATTTATGTGGATGCAGAAGAAAATTTACTAAAAGAATGGTATATTAAGCGCTTCTTAAAATTCCGCCAAAGTGCCTTTAGTAATCCCGATTCCTACTTTAAACACTACGCTACACTGTCAGAAGAAGAGGCGATTACCATCGCTTCCCAAATTTGGGAAAGTATTAACGGTTCAAATCTACGAGAAAATATTTTGCCAACCCGCGAACGGGCAAACCTCATTTTGACAAAAGGTGCGGCTCACGCAGTGGAATTAGTCAAACTCAGAAAATAAAAAGAGCGGTTAAAA
>MLHP01000062.1 GCA_001999425.1 Rodentibacter genomosp. 2
TCAACCGCACTTTATAAGGAATATTATGAAACTTCCCGCTCTCCAATCTGCAAAACTGATTCGCCGCTACAAACGTTTTCTCGCCGATATTGAATTAACTAACGGTGAAATAATGACTATTCACTGTGCCAACACCGGTGCGATGACAGGCTGCGGAGAAAAAGGCGATACCGTCTGGTATTCCCATTCCGATAGCCAAACAAGGAAATACCCCCACTCATGGGAATTGACCCAACTTGCTAACGGACAACTTTGCTGTATTAACACTCACCGCTCCAATCAGCTTGTATTTGAAGCATTAAAAAACAAGCAAATTAAAGAATTGGCGATGTATGATGACATCTATCCTGAAGTCAAGTACGGTGAAGAAAATAGCCGTATTGATTTTTTACTAAAAGGTGAAGGACTTCCCGATTGCTATGTGGAAGTGAAATCGATCACCTTGGTAAAAGGCAATCTCGGCATGTTCCCTGATGCCGTCACAACACGAGGGCAAAAACACGTGCGAGAATTATTGACCATGAAAAAACAAGGACATCGTGCCGTGGTATTGTTTGCCGGTCTGCACAATGGGTTTGATCGTTTTAAAATTGCCGAATATATCGATCCTGACTACGATCGATTATTAAAAGAGGCAATAGAACAAGGTGTAGAGGCTTATGCTTACGCCGGTAAATTTGAAATTTTAGAGGGAATTCCTACCGCACTTTCATTAACTGAATCCGTGCCTTATATGAAATAATAAAATTTTGAGAATTATTTGCATTTATTTATTGACAGACTTATTGAGAACAATTATCATGTACTCATTCTAACAACAAATGGTTGTATCTCCAGTTAGATACAGCGTCATGATAATCACTCCACATTCCCGCCTATTTCCCCACAAATAGGCTTTTTTTTATTCACCATATCTAATATTTAATCTCAATATCAAGAATTCATTTATTCCATTCCATTATAACTAATTCATTTCAATTCTTTCCCGATGAGAAAAATCTTCTCTACTATAATGCCTACGAAAACGCTTATGTCATAAAAGAAACAATGAATTGGGACTACATTATCAGCGTGTTACCACGCTTTGTTGATGCAACATTGATAACCCTTGCCCTCTCGTTTTGGGGGATTTTATTCTCATTTATTATTGGCACGATCTGTGCAGTCATCAATAGTTATAACTTTAAAGCATTAAATTGGTTGGTAAAAAGTTATATTGAACTTTCACGCAATACCCCATTATTGATTCAAGTTTTCTTCCTTTACTTCGGGCTTTCAAAAATCGGCATCAAATTAGACGGTTTTACTTGCGGGGTAATCGGCTTAGCTTTTTTGGGCGGAAGCTACATGGCAGAAGCGATTCGTGGTGGTTTAGAAGCGGTTTCCAAAGGTCAAATTGAGTCTGCACTCAGCATTGGTTTAACACCATTTCAAGCTTTTCGCTATGTTATTTTTCCGCAGGCATTAGCGATTTCTCTCCCCGCAATAGGTGCGAATTGTCTGTTTTTAATGAAAGAAACCTCTGTCATTAGTGCTGTTGCGGTAGCAGAACTCATGTTTATGGCAAAAGAAATTATCGGAATGGATTATAAAACCAACGAAGCCTTGTTTTTATTAGTGGTGTTTTATTTAGTCATTTTGCTACCTATTTCAATTTTTATTCGTTATGTAGAACAACGTACACGGAGAGCAAAATATGGGGTTTGAATTATTATTCCAAGGCAATAATCTCACCAGACTGCTAAGCGGTCTTTGGGTGACGGCTGAAATTGCCTTCGTTTCCGTCTTTTTTGCCTGTCTTTTTGGAGTAATTTTAGGGGTGGTAATGACAAGCAAAAATGCCGTAATTAAAGTGATTTGCCAAGTTTATTTAGAATTTGTCCGCATCATCCCTTTGCTTGTTCTACTGTTTATCACCTACTTTGGATTAGCAAAATGGTTTGGAATACATTTAGACGCTATCACCGTCTGCATTTGGGTATTTATTTTTTGGGGAACCGCAGAAATGGGCGATCTTGTGCGCGGCGCGTTAACCTCCATCGAAAAACATCAGGTTGAATCCGCTTATGCTTTAGGACTAACGCCTTTTCAAACCTTTATTTATATTTTGATCCCCCAAAGTCTAAAACGTGTCACCCCAAGTGCCATCAATCTTTTCACCCGAATGGTGAAAACCAGCTCTTTAGCGATGTTAATCGGTGTAATAGAGGTGATTAAAGTGGGTCAACAAATTATTGAACACTCACTTTTTAGCAATCAATCAGCGGCACTCTGGATATACGGGGTCATTTTCTTTCTTTACTTTGTAATCTGTTATCCGCTCTCATTATTTTCCCGTTATTTAGAAACCCGTTGGGAAAGCTAAAGGAATATATATGGCATTACTAGAAATAAAAAATCTTGTTAAAAACTATGGCGAGGTTGAAGCACTAAAAGGGATTAATCTTTCCGTCGAAAAAGGCGAAGTCGTGGTGATTTTAGGCCCGTCCGGCTGCGGCAAAAGCACATTACTTCGTACATTAAACGGCCTAGAGCCCATAAAGAGCGGTCAATTATTGCTCCAAAATGCCGGCGAACTTGGCAAAGAGATAAGTTGGATCAATGCTCGGCAACAAATTGGAATGGTATTTCAAAGCTATGAATTATTTGCCCATTTATCAGTGATCGACAATATTTTACTCGGACCTTTAAAGGTTCAGAAACGTGATCGGGCAGAAGCCGAAAAACAAGCAGATGAATTATTAAAACGTGTGGGATTATTTGATCGAAAAAACGCCTACCCACGTGAGCTTTCCGGTGGGCAGAAACAGCGAATCGCTATTGTACGTGCACTTTGTATGAATCCTGAAATTATGTTGTTTGACGAAGTCACCGCCGCCCTCGATCCCGAAATGGTACGCGAGGTACTTGATGTGATATTAGGGCTTGCCAAAGAAGGCATGACAATGTTGATTGTCACCCATGAAATGGGGTTTGCCCGGCAAGTGGCAAATCGTATTGTTTTTATGGATAAAGGGCAAATCATTGAGCAAGCCAAGCCGGAAGATTTTTTCACCAACCCTACCACGGATCGGGCGAAAACATTTTTAAACATCTTAAACTATGAACCGAGAGGAACAAACTATGAAGAAAACATTTAAAAATTTAACCGCA
>MLHP01000063.1 GCA_001999425.1 Rodentibacter genomosp. 2
CATCAAGATCATTAGTCGGCTCGTCCAGTAAGAGTACGTTGCCGCCGGCTTGCAATAATTTAGCTAAATGTAAACGCCCACGCTCACCGCCAGAGAGTTCACCAACCCGTTTTTGCTGATCAACCCCTTTGAAATTGAAGCGTCCGACATAAGCGCGGCTTGGAATTTCAAAATTACCGATGGTGAGAATATCTTGTCCGTTTGATACTTCTTCCCACACGGTTTTCTTATCGTCCATGGCATCACGGAATTGATCTACGGAGGCGAGAACAACAGTTTCACCCATCGTAATAGAGCCGCTATCAGGTTTTTCCTGACCTGAAAGCATACGGAATAGAGTAGATTTACCAGCCCCGTTAGCCCCGATAATCCCTACAATCGCACCTTTCGGAATGGAGAAAGAAAGGTCATCAATTAAGGTACGATCGCCATAAGATTTAGTGAGATTTTGTACTTCGATCACTTTATCACCTAAGCGCGGACCCGGTGGAATAAAGAGTTCATTGGTCTCATTGCGTTTTTGATATTCACCTGAATTGAGTTCCTCAAAACGTGCCATACGGGCTTTGCTTTTCGCTTGGCGACCTTTCGGATTTTGGCGAACCCATTCCAATTCTTTCTCAATAGATTTTTGACGAGCAGATTCCGCTGCCTGCTCTTGGGCTAGGCGTTTTTCTTTTTGTTCCAACCAAGAGGAGTAGTTACCTTCCCAAGGAATTCCCTCACCACGGTCAAGCTCTAGAATCCAGCCGGCAACATTGTCTAAGAAATAACGGTCGTGGGTAATTGCTACTACCGTACCTTCATAGTCGTGTAAGAAACGCTCCAACCAGGCTACGGATTCTGCATCTAAGTGGTTGGTCGGCTCGTCTAGCAATAACATATCCGGCTTTTCAAGCAACAGGCGGCAAAGTGCGACACGGCGGCGTTCACCACCCGACAAATGTTCAATTTTTGCGTCCCAATCAGGCAAGCGTAATGCATCGGCGGCACGTTCTAGCTGATTATCTAAATTATGTCCGTCTTGTGCTTGAATGACTGCTTCCAACTCGGCTTGTTCTGCTGCGAGTTTATCAAAATCCACATCAGGATCGGCATAAAGGGCATAAACTTCATCAAGACGAGTAAGCGCATTTTTAACTTCAGATACAGCCTCTTCCACAGCTTCACGCACGGTTTGCTGCGGTTCTAATTTCGGTTCTTGTGGAAGGTAGCCAATTTTAATACCCGGTTGTGGACGTGCTTCTCCTTCGATCTCCTTATCAATCCCGGCCATAATGCGGAGTAGAGTGGATTTACCCGCCCCGTTTAAGCCAAGAACCCCAATTTTCGCTCCGGGAAAAAAACTTAGGGAAATATCTTTTAAAATATGCCGTTTAGGTGGAACTACCTTCCCAACACGGTGCATGGTATAAACAAATTGTGATGACATAATCGTTCTTTCTCACTATTTAAAAAAGTGCGGTCAT
>MLHP01000064.1 GCA_001999425.1 Rodentibacter genomosp. 2
AATCACACGATTCATTTCTCCAACAACACCGCACTTTCTGAGAAAAAAGGCAATTTGGTCTATAACGCCATGCCTGCCGGACAACGCCCTGAAGCGGCTGTATGGCATTGGGCTTATCAAGAAAAACTCAGCCCTACCCTTCAAACACTACGGGATTACACCTTCACCAATCCACGCTATAACCAAGAACACCAAGCCGCCTTGCAAGGCTCTAATGCCTTAGGCGAAATCCGTCAAGGCGAACTCAGCGAAAACCATCACGGTATCTATGAACGTTATGATTATCCGGGACGCTATAAACGTAATGCGCAAGGTAAACCTTTCACCCAATATCGCTTGGAATATGAACGTCGTGAGGCTGAACTCGCCATTGCCCAAAGTGATGATTTACGCGTACAGCCCGGCTATGTATTCGGATTGACCGGTCATCAACGTGAAGCCTTTAATCGGGATTGGTTAATTGTGGGCGTTGAGCATTATGGTTGGCAGCCTGGTGTATTGGAAGAAGAGGCCGGCGAAGAGGGAAACCGTTACGAAAACCGCATTAAACTCATTCCAAACACCACTCAATGGCGACCGGAACCCCAACCCCGCCCCGTAGTGGAGGGTTCGCAAATGGCACATGTGGTCGGCCCTGCCGATGAAGAAATTTATTGCGACGAATGGGGACGGGTAAAAGTCCAATTCCCATGGGATCGTGAAGGTCAAAACAACGAACACAGCTCTTGCTGGATTCGGGTCAGCCAAGGTTGGGCGGGAGCACAGTTCGGTCATATCGCCATTCCGCGTATCGGTCATGAAGTGATGGTGGATTTCTTAGAGGGTGATCCGGATCAACCAATTATTACGGGGCGCACCTATCACAGTACGACAGAGCCGCCTTATGCCTTACCGGAGCATAAAACCCGAATGACGATTAAATCCAAAACCCACAAAGGCAATGGCTTTAACGAACTACGCTTTGAAGATGAAAACGGCAAAGAAGAAGTCTTTATCCATGCCGAGCGGGATCAAAACAATGTGGTAAAAAACGATGAAACCACCCAAATCGGACACGATCGCAGTGAACAAGTGGGAAACGACGAAACCATCACCATCGGCAATAACCGCACCGAAACCGTCGGACAAGACGAATCCTTAACCATCGGACGCGACCAATCCAATAAAATCAATCGCAACCGCATGACTAAGATTGAAAAGGATGAAGTGTTAAATATCGGCAA
>MLHP01000065.1 GCA_001999425.1 Rodentibacter genomosp. 2
TGTAGAAGATCAAACCCAATCTGACAGTCCCCGTTTAAAACGATGTGTGTCTGTCAGATTAATTTGAGCTTAAATTTTTTTCTGCCCAAATTCGTTTTCCATCAACTAATGTTTCCATTGGCGTTCTTCCACAGCACATTTTTCCTTGATGGGTTCGGTGATGGTTATAATACAGCAACCATTCATCTCAATCAGCTTGTAATGTACTCAAATCCATATAAATTTTCTTCCTAAAGGCCACTTGGTAAAACTCCTGTAAAATGGTTTTGTGAAAACGCTCACAGATACCATTTGTCTGCGGGTGTTTTACTTTCGTTTTTGTCTGGTCAATATCATTGATTGCCAAATAAAGCTCATCATCGTGATTTTCTACCTTACCACAATATTCATTCACGCCCTCTGTCGGTAAGAATGCGTAATATCGGTAAATCTTGGCTTTCAAAGTAAGGCAACAGGTTATCGTTGAGTATATCTGCTGCCGTAATGGCCGTTTTCATGGTGTAAAGCTTGACAAACGCAACTTTGCTGTACGTATCAATAAAGGTTTGCTGATAAATGCGACCAACGCCTTTAAGATTGCCAACATAGAAGGTATCTTGTGCGCCCAAATAGCCGGGGTGAGCGGTTTCAATTTCACCATAAGCAAGCTCATCTTCCTTGTTGCGCTCCAAGGCTTGCACTTGGGATTCATTGAGAATAATGCCTTGCTCAGCAACTAATTTCTCAAGTGCTGTCAATCTTTGTTTGAAATTAGCAAGATGATGCCTTAACCAAATCGACCGGACACCCCCTGCGGAAACAAAAATACCCTGTTTTCGCAGTTCATTGCTAACCCGAACCTGTCCGAATGCGGGATTATCCAAAGCAAATTGCACCACGGCTTTTTCGACTTTTTCATCTACTCGATTTTTAATGTTAGGGACTCGTCGATTTTGATTAAGCAGCGCATCTACACCACCTTCTTCAACCGCTTGTTGATAACGATAGAAGGTATCTCGGCTCATTCCCATGATTTTACAGGCTTGGGATATATTACCGAGTTCTTCAGCTAAATTGAGTAAACCGGTCTTGTGTTTAATGAGAGGGTTGTTAGAATAAAACATGAGCGTTTCCTTTTTTGTTTAGATTGAATTTGACACTCATATTCTAAACGGGAAACGCTCACTTTTTATTGTGATTTGTCAGATTTAATCTGATCTTCTACA
>MLHP01000066.1 GCA_001999425.1 Rodentibacter genomosp. 2
AAGTGCGGTCGTTTTTTAGGGGGTTTTATGGGAATATTTTCTATTTTTGCCCTGTGATTTTCTGAAGTGGCTAATGAGCACGTATTGTTAAATGGATAGCCTTGTACCTTTAAAAATTCATGAGGTAATTTGTCCGATTTGATCTAATAAGAACTTAACCCTTTCTGATATAGACATTATAAATAAAGCAGTCGAGAAACTTGGCTGACAATAAATTCTGCGATCAATCAATATGCTTTTCACATTTTGTGCAATTTATGGTATTTTATCGCCCAATTTTCAACTTAAATTTAATAAGGAAAACATCAAATGGAAGCTCAAAGCCCAATGTCCACGTTAGTTATTTTCGTGATTTTCGGTTTAATTTTTTACTTTATGATTTATCGCCCTCAAGCGAAGCGTAACAAAGAACACAAAAAATTAATGTCTGAATTAGCCAAAGGCACTGAAGTACTCACTGCTGGCGGTATGATGGGCAAAATCACCAAAGTGATTGAAGACAATAACAGTGTGGTGATTGCATTAAATGAAACAACGGAAATCACAATCAACCGTAACTATATTGTGACTATTCTTCCAAAAGGTTCTGTAAAGACTCTTTAATCCTCCATTCATAAAGGGACAACTATGTTAAATCGTTACCCATTATGGAAGAATCTAATGGTGATCCTCGTGGTCGCCATTGGTGTTTTATACTCTCTTCCAAATATTTATGGTGAAGATCCCGCTGTGCAAATTTCAGGTACTCGCGGGCAACAAGCCAATACGACTACATTAGGACAAGTTCAAGAGGTGTTAAAAGCCAATAATCTTCCAATAAAATCGATTGTTCTTGAACAAGGCTCTATTTTAGCCCGTTTCAATAATACGGACGATCAGTTACTTGCTAAGGATAAAATTGCCGGAAAACTCGGTACGAACTATAGCACGGCTTTAAACCTTGCACCGGCAACCCCTACTTGGTTAAGCAGTATCGGGGCAAACCCAATGAAATGGGGCTTAGATCTACGCGGTGGGGTACGTTTCTTGATGGAGGTGGATATGAACTCCGCACTGGCAAAACGTCAAGAGCAATTACAGGACACATTGCGTAACGATCTTCGTAAAGAAAAAATTCAATACACGGGGATTAAGAATGCCGATCATTTCGGTACAACCATTACGCTTGCCAATCCCGAACAACTCTCAAAAGCGACCCGTATTATTCGCCAAGCGCACCCAACCTTAGAAGTGAGCGATTCAGGCAACGATACGCTAAATTTATCTCTATCTACGACCGCACTTAATGAAGCACGCGATTTAGCGATTGAGCAAAACTTAACAATTTTGCGTAAACGTGTTTCGGAATTAGGCGTAGCAGAAGCGGTAATACAGCGCCAAGGTGCAGAACGTATCGTTATTGAATTGCCTGGGGTACAGGATACTGCACGCGCGAAAGAGATTCTTGGTGCAACAGCAACCCTTGAATTCCGAATGGTGAACTCTACGGTAAATGCGGAAGCGGCAGCTCGCGGTATTATTCCGTCTGATTCAGAAGTGAAATATAACCGCGAAGGTCGTCCCGTTGTCTTGTTAAAACGCCCGTCTTTAGGCGGTGAACATATCATCAACTCAAGTGCCGCACTCGATCATCAATCCGGAACGCCACAGGTAAGTGTCACTCTAGATAGTGAAGGTGGGGAGCAAATGCTTCAACTCACCAAAAAATACTATAAAAAACCAATGGCTACCCTTTATGTTGAATATAAAGACAACGGCAAGAAAGATGAGAACGGTAAAACCATTCTTGAGAAAAGCGAAGAAGTTATCAACGTAGCCACGATTCAGGCTCGCTTTGGCGCAAACTTTCAAATTACCGGTGTAGGCAGTATGGCAGAAGCCAATAATCTTTCCACTTTATTAAAATCAGGTGCGTTAATCGCTCCTGTACAAATTGTGGAAGAACGTACGATCGGTCCATCACTTGGTGCGCAAAATGTTGAGCAAGGTATGAACGCCAGCTTTTGGGGATTAATCTCCGTTATCGTATTTATGCTTATCTACTATAAGCTTTTCGGTATTATCGCAAGCCTTGCAATGGTTATTAATATTGTCTTGTTAGTCGGTTTAATGTCTATTCTTCCGGGGGCAACATTGTCTATGCCGGGGATTGCCGGTATCGTTCTCACATTGGGAATGTCTGTGGATGCCAACGTACTGATCTTTGAACGTATTAAAGAAGAAATTCGCAACGGTCGTCCGGTTCAACAAGCCATTAATGAAGGTTATAACGGTGCATTTACCTCTATTTTTGATGCGAATTTAACTACGATTCTCACGGCAATTATTCTTTACGCGGTGGGAACCGGTCCGATTCAAGGCTTCGCAATTACCCTTTCATTAGGTGTTGCAATTTCCATGTTTACTGCCATTACCGGAACGCGTGCTCTTGTGAACTCAATTTATGGTGGCAAACGTGTTGAAAAACTTTCTATTTAATTGAGGTGACTATGGCACTTTTTGCAAGAGATAAAAACGGACATCTCATCAAAGAAATTAACGGAATTAAACTCCCGTTCCCATTGACCGAATTTATGAAAGTACGTAAATGGGGCTACATCGTTTCAGCACTTTTTATGGCGATTTCAATGTTTTTTATCGTCACAAAAGGCTTTAACTGGGGATTAGATTTTACCGGTGGTGTAGTATTTGATACCCACTTTTCTCAAACGGCAAATCTTGAGCAGATTCGTGACAAACTGAAAGAACAGGGTATAGAAAGCCCTATTGTGCAAACTACGGGCTCCGTTCAAGATGTAATGATTCGTTTACCGGCTTCTGATAACGATTCAGGTATCGGAGATCGGGTCAAATCGATGTTGGTAAAACTTGATTCTGACATTCAAATTAAAAGTATCGAATTCGTTGGACCTAACGTAGGCGAAGAATTAGCACAAGGCGCGGTTTATGCCACTTTAGCCACACTAGCAATGATGCTAATCTATATCGGTTCACGTTTTGAATGGCGTTTGGGCTTAGGCGGTATCGCCTCGCTCGCCCACGATGTTGTAATTACTCTTGGCGTATTTTCAGCCTTACAAGTGGAAATGGATTTAACCTTCGTGGCAGCCATCCTTTCCGTGGTGGGGTATTCCATCAATGATAGTATCGTTGTGTTTGACCGGGTTCGTGAAAATTTCCGAAAAATCAGACGATTGGATACCATTGATATTATCGATGTTTCCCTGACCCAAACCTTATCAAGAACAATCATGACTTCCGCAACAACTTTAATTGTGGTTATCGCCTTGTTCTTCTTCGGTGGTCCGTCTATTCATAACTTCTCTCTCGCATTACTCGTCGGGATTGGGTTCGGTACTTATTCCTCCATCTTTATCGCTATTGCCATTGCCTATGATGTTGGCTTGAGACGTGAACATATGATTCCGCCAAAAGTAGATAAAGAAGTGGATGAGCTCCCTTAATCAGTTCAAAGTGCGGTCAAAATTAACCGCACTTTTTCTTTTTTCAAACCCAAAGGCAGTTTCCCCTGCCTTTTCTTATTTCTAAAAGAATAATTACAAGAAAAATATTTTCCAAAGTATAAATTCCAGTATGAATTTCTTCTTTTTATATAAAAAAGAAGCGGCGATATTTACCGCCGCTAACACATCCTCCATCTCCAAAATATTAGGCAGGATAAACAGGCAGACGTTTACAAATTGCTAATACTTTTTCTTTGGTTAATTCAATTACTTGTTCTTCATTTTCTTTGCCAAGTACATCCAAAATATCACACATCCAACCGGCTAAATCACGACAATCTTGCTCATTAAAGCCACGACGGGTTACTGATGGAGTACCTACTCGAATACCAGAAGTCACAAATGGTTTTTGCGGATCATTTGGCACCGAGTTTTTATTCACGGTAATATTCGCTTTGCCTAATGCCGCATCAGCCGCTTTACCGGTTAAACCTTGTTTGATAAAACTCACCAAGAACAAATGATTTTCTGTGCCATTTGATACGACATCATAACCACGTTGTTTGAATACTTCGACCATCGCCTTCGCGTTTTTCAATACGTTAGCTTGATACACTTTATATTCTGGCTCTAGTGCTTCTTTAAAACATACCGCTTTTGCCGCGATAATATGAACTAATGGGCCACCTTGATTAGCCGGGAACACAGAAGATTGTAATTTTTTGTAGATTTCTTCATCACCACAAGAAGAAAGAATTAAACCGCCACGTGGACCGCCTAAGGTTTTATGGGTGGTTGTGGTCACAACATGTGCATGTGGTAATGGGTTTGGATATAATCCTGCTGCAATTAACCCCGCAACGTGTGCCATATCCACGAATAAATATGCGCCCACCTCATCAGCAATTTCACGCATTTTTGCCCAATCAACAACTTGAGAGTATGCTGAGAAACCGGCAACAATCATTTTGGGTTTAGCTTCCAATGCTTTTTGACGCACATCTTCGTAATCAATTAAACCATCCGCAGTGATACCATAAAGCACCGAATTATAAATTTTACCGGAGAAGCTCACTTTTGCACCATGTGTTAAATGACCACCATGTGCCAAGTCCATTCCGAGAATGGTATCGCCTGCGTTAATTAATGCACCATAAACGGCGGCATTCGCTTGTGAGCCTGAGTGAGGTTGCACATTGACATAATCTGCACCAAATAATTCTTTTGCACGATCAATAGCAAGTTGTTCCACAATGTCTGCATACTCACAACCACCGTAGTAACGCTTACCCGGATAGCCTTCCGCATATTTATTGGTAAATTGACACCCCTGAGCCTCCATGACACGCGGGCTGGCATAGTTTTCAGAAGCGATTAATTCGATATGTTCTTCTTGACGGCGATTTTCATCTAAAATCGCTTGCCATAGTACCGGATCGTAATCAGCGATATTCATATTTTTAGTAAACATTGTATTCTCCTGTTATGTGATTGCGATATATAGTGTAACCGCTTATTGATTTAAACTTAATTAAAATTTAGTACATATTTTTTCATCTAAGGAATGAAAAAGATTCATAGGAAAAGTGCAGTCATTTTCTCAATATTTTCTACTCTTAGTATGGAATGCCCAGAATGCGACAATTACAAAGATCATCGCTTTCAAACTCAGATATTTCACCGGCAATTTTGTTCGGAATAGGGAATAAACGCACGGTCAATGGCTTATTTAAACGAAATGCCATCGTCCCTGTATCACGCATAATCGAAGCAATACTTGCTGCACTAGCGTTACCAGCCACAGGTACCGTATCTAAGCCTATACCGCATACAGCACTATAAGTGAGCAATGAGCGAATATCAAACTGTTCCTGTTGTGTACCTTGTGCTAAACCGAGATCTTCCGTTACTGCCAACATTAGACCTGAGAATCCTACCAACGGCACGTTTTGCACAGATTTAAATACTTTGGTTAGTAATGCCGATACTTCAATCGTACCGGCTGCCCCCAAATATGGTACCCCCATAAGCTCATACAATTCCGTTATAGAAGCACAGTTTTTCGATGGTGCCGCCGAGCTATCAATACCGACAAATTCAAAATTGCCAGATAATTTAACCGCACTTAACGTGGTAAGAATTTCATCTACATGATGTTGTAGTGCTTTCAGCATAGACTGATAACAATCGGCATAAAATTGATTATGAGAGGACTTTGAAACTGATTTTAACGCAGTTACCAACAAATCCGGTGTTTCCAAACCAATAACAAAACTATTCGGCAAATGGCTCAAATGATAACCGGCGGGAAAATAGGGAATAAAGGGTTTGCAGTTAAAATTTACAGTAAAGTTGAAATTACCTTCAGCACGTGGGGTTATTTGAGCAATACGTTGCACCGCACTAACGGATTGCTCAATTAAATGATTATCTAGAATACCATTTTCATCTAACGGTACATTTACGCAAGCATTACATAAATCACCATAATCAGCAATAAGTTCAGGCAGCAATGCAATTTCGTGT
Source organism: Rodentibacter genomosp. 2 (assembly GCA_001999425.1). GTDB lineage: Bacteria > Pseudomonadota > Gammaproteobacteria > Enterobacterales > Pasteurellaceae > Rodentibacter. The sequence goes on from MLHP01000066.1 coordinate 5,991, forward strand.
ACATTGCTTGCGGCGCCAATCGCAAATCGGATACGTACGCCACTTTCATTTAATTTATTGAGTAACCCCGTTAAATACTGTAAATCCGCTTTTGCATTGTTCACATCAGTTAAATCTAAATATTCACCGAAAGGATTGGTAATAATCCGAATGGATTGCAAAACATAACCGGATTTTTGTATCTCCGGCAACAACAAATCGACTTCATATTTCACTGAACGGAGTGCGGCTTCCCATTGTGTTTTATCCTTACGTAATGTTAAGAAAAAACTAATGGTACGAATGCGACAGAGTGATTTGTTCTTGTAATCCATGTCATTTTCCTATTTAGGTGAATGAAAAAAATTAACTCCAAGTGCGGTTATTTTTCCATTATTTTTGTGTTTCACGAGCAACCGCACGATAACCAATATCACGACGATAAAAACGACCGTTCCATCGGATTTGTTCTGCCAGTTTCAGCGATTTTTGTTGTGCTTCAAATACGCTGTCGCCTAAGGCAGTAGCACATAATACGCGGCCGCCATTGGTAAGCAATTTCCCGTCTTTGGCTTCCACACCCGCTAAGAAAACTTTTTCATTTTCAACCGAACTTTGCGGCAAACCGATAATTTCATCGCCTTTGCGATAATCACCCGGATAGCCTTCCGCCGCTAATACAATGCCCAATGAAGCCTTTGGATTCCATTGGGATTGAATTTCATCTAACTTACCCTCACAGGCTTTAAGACAAAGTTCAACCAGATCTGACTCTAAACGCAACATAATTGGTTGGGTTTCCGGATCACCAAAACGGCAGTTAAATTCGATCACTTTCGGTTGACCGTTCGGCATAATCATTAAACCAGCATATAAGAAACCGGTGTAAACATTCCCTTCCGCCGCCATGCCGTTTACAGTCGGATAAATGACTTCCTGCATAATACGATCGTGAATCTCAGGTGTAACCACCGGCGCAGGTGAATAAGCGCCCATTCCACCTGTATTCAACCCAGTATCGTTCTCACCCACGCGTTTATGATCTTGACTGGTTGCCATCGGCTCGACATTTTTGCCATCCACCATCACAATAAAACTGGCTTCTTCACCCGCTAAAAACTCTTCGATCACTACTCGGCTACCCGCCTCACCAAAGGCGTTGCCCGATAACATATCACGTACCGCCTCTTCCGCTTCCTGCAGTGTCATCGCTACAATCACGCCTTTACCGGCAGCCAAACCATCTGCTTTCACAACAATTGGCGCGCCTTTTTCCCGCAAATATGCTAATGCCGGTTCTACCTCTGTGAAATTTTGATATTCTGCTGTTGGGATTTTGTGGCGGGCTAAGAAATCTTTAGTAAACGCTTTCGAACCTTCTAATTGTGCCGCCGCTTGTGTTGGCCCGAAAATCTTTAATCCGGCGGCACGGAATGCATCCACCACACCGATAACTAACGGAGCTTCAGGCCCAACAATGGTTAAGCCGATTTGATTATCTTGCGCGAATTTAACAAGTGCCGGAATATCAGTAACTGCAATATTAACGTTTTCAATGTTGCTTTCCAGTGCCGTTCCTGCGTTGCCGGGTGCGACAAAAACTTTTTTGGCTAATGGAGATTGAGCCGCTTTCCAAGCAAGCGCATGTTCACGACCGCCGTTTCCGATGATTAAAATATTCATGATGATCCTTATAATGTTTATGTTGTGGTTGTCAAAAGTGTTTTTTGATTTTATTCGGGTTTCGCCAATGGCGACTTACTTTTTCTTTGCTTTGCCAAAGAAAAAGTAAGCAAAAAGAAAGGCAACCCTGCTTTTCCTTATTTCCTTTGTTTCATTGAATTTCTTACAAATTCAACTCCACAAAGGCGGAAAAGAAGGGAACCCGACTCGTTCCTTCTATAAACCTTCAAAGTGCGGTCAGAATTCGTTATATTTTCCATGGAATAAAACCATTCTAAAATTAACCGCACTTTTACATTAAATGCACTGACAAATTTAGTCCCCATATAAATCGCCTTTGCGACTTTCAATTTTTAGGCAATTTTCGTCTGTTTGAGCAACATAGTTGCGAGTTCAGAAAATTGCCGTTAAGAAAATTGAAACCAAGCAAAGAATAGCGATTTAACTGGGGGTGTGTTTCTTTTGCTTACTTTGCTTTGCACAAGCAAAGAAAAGTAAGTCGCCCATCGGGAGAAATCCGATTTCAATTAGCTAAGAGCAAAACACCATCATATTTAGTGTCTAAAATGCCTCATCCCCGTCAACACCATCACCATTCCATGCTCATCCGCCGCATCAATCACTTCTTGATCACGCATCGAGCCACCCGGATGGATCACGCATTGGATTCCCACTTTCGCTGCGGCATCAATGCCGTCACGGAATGGAAAGAACGCATCGGATGCCATTACACAGCCTGAAACCTCTAACCCTTCGTCTTGCGCTTTAATACCGGCAATTTTAGCGGAATAAACACGGCTCATTTGGCCAGCGCCAATGCCGATGGTTTGGTTATTTTTGGCGTAAACGATCGCATTGGATTTCACGAACTTCGCCACTTTCCAACAGAATAATAAATCTTTGAGTTCCTGTTCCGTCGGTTGACGTTTGCTCACTACTTTTAAATCGTCCAAACCGACCATGCCTAAATCCGCATTTTGTACCAATAAACCGCCATTTACACGTTCGAAGTCTAAACGCTGAGTACGTTCTTGCCATTCTCCGCATTCAAGCAATCGAACATTTTTCTTGCGTTTTACCACCTCGACAGCTTCTGCTGATACTTTCGGTGCAATAATCACTTCCACAAATTGGCGTTCTACAATTTCAGTCGCGGTTTTTTCGTCCAGTTCACGGTTAAAGGCGATGATTCCACCAAAAGCGGAAGTCGGATCGGTTTGATAAGCACGGTTGTAGGCTTCCAAAATATCTTTTCCTAATGCCACGCCACACGGATTAGCGTGTTTCACGATAACACAAGCGGGCTCATCAAATTCTTTCACACATTCAAGGGCGGCATCTGTGTCAGCAATATTGTTATAAGAAAGGGCTTTACCTTGTAATTGTGTCGCCGTTGCTACGCTCGCTTCTTTTACGTTAAGATCCACATAAAACGCCGCATTTTGATGAGCATTTTCACCATAACGCATGGTTTGTTTTCGCACAAAATTCAGATTTAATGTGCGAGGAAATTGACCGCACTTAGCATTAGCATCTTCTTCCGCCGCCACATGATAAGGTTTAACAAGCTGACCAAAATAGTTTGCAATCATTGAATCGTATTGCGCAGTATGCTCAAAGGCTTTGATAGCAAGATCAAAGCGGGTTTCCAATGTAAGGCTATTTTGATGTTGATCCATTTCCGATAGGATTGCATTAAAATCCTTATTATTCACAACAATAGCAACATCTTTGTGGTTTTTCGCAGCAGAACGCACCATAGTAGGCCCGCCGATATCAATATTTTCCACCGCATCTTCCAGTGTGCAATCCGGCTTTGCAACGGTTTGTGCAAAGGGATATAAATTGACCACCACCATATCAATGCCTTCAATACCATGCTGTTGCATGACGACATCATCCGTTCCACGACGCCCCAAAATTCCACCATGTACTTTCGGATGTAAGGTTTTCACACGACCATCCATCATCTCAGGAAATCCCGTATAGTCAGAGACCTCCGTCACAGGCAAACCATTTTGTTCTAAGAGTTTTGCCGTACCGCCGGTAGAAAGCAATTTTACGCCACGTTGTACAAGCCCTTGGGCAAATTCCACGATACCGGTTTTATCTGAAACACTTAATAAAGCCTGACGAATAGGACGATCTGTCATTACATTTTCCTTTCATAAATAGGTTAAAAAAATAAGCGCGCAGATTATAACGCAAACGGTTGCGTAAATATAGAAAAGATTAAAGAAAATCAGTTGAAAGAGAAAGTGCGGTCAAAACAGAAAGCATTTTAGAGAAAAGCCCACATAACGTGGGCAATCTGAGGAATAAAACGATAAAATCTAACTATGAGTTTTTCTTAAATTTATTGTCTAATGCCAATGCTCCGGCACCTGCAAAAACAAAATAGAAGAAAACAACAGAATAAAGCAATGCCAGTTCTCCACCATTTGCGAGTGGGAAAAATAATCCCCCTTTCGCCGCATGCATAAAGAAGTAAGCATACGCCATTTGCCCCGATAAAATAAAGGCTGCTGGGCGGGTAAATAGACCTAACAACACTAAAATACCGCCGACAATTTCAATCACCCCTCCGACAATCATTAGTGGGTCGGCAACCGCACCATTACCACCTGTCATCGAAATAGGAAATTCCCAAAATTTAGCAGTGCCATGCAAAATAAACATATAAGCGGCAACAACACGTAATAACGCCAAAGCATAAGGACGAAATTTTTCAAGATTGTTCATAAAGTTTCCTTGTTTAAAAATAAATGAAAAAGTGCGCAAATCATAACGACTAAGGTTTTATCAAACAAGCGCAAAGTTTGAAAAAGACTTTTTACTTTAGGTTAAAAATAACTTAATTCCCTACTTGATTTATCCAATTCAAAAAGTGCTCCGCATCCATAAAACCGGTTATGCGGCTACCTGAAATTTCCTTCCCTGAACGGTCCAAAAATAAAATTGTGGGTAAACCTAATACCTGATAGCGTTCCATAATAGCTTTATTTTCAGCACTGTTTTTTGTCATATCTACTTGCAGTAACAAAATTTTTTCAAAAGCATTCTGCACCCTTTTATCGCTAAAGGTATAACGTTCAAACTCTTTACAAGCTACGCACCAATCCGCATATAAATCCAGCAAGGCCATGTTATGGGGATTTTTCGCTAATGCCTCATCTAATTCTTGTAAATTTTGAATACGTTGAAATTTTATATGAGAAATTTCCGGATTACTGACCGCACTTTGTAGACCTGATTGCTCTTGCCAGATGAGATTTTGCAAAGGCTGTACTGCCATCATGGCACAAACGAATGAAAGTACCTTCACAGCATAACCCAGACCATTTCTAGGCATTTGCAAAGCAAACCAAACAAAGAAAGAACTTGCTAATAACGCCCATAAACGTGGTTCCCACGCCTCAGGCAAAATACGGGAAAGCAGAAATACCGGCAAGGCGAGCATCACAAAACCAAAACTGTGTTTAACCGTATTCATCCATTCGCCTGATTTTGGCAAGATTTTATTACCGAATAAGGTGATGAGCATTAACGGTATGCCCATACCCAACGCCAACAAATAGAGCGTGATCGCCCCCCTAACAAGATCGCCGCTTTGCGCCACATAAAGTAAAGCACCGGAAAGCGGTGCGGAAGTACAAGGTGAAGCAACCAGCCCCGCGATCATTCCCATTAAAAACGCACCGCCAAAAGCCCCCGATGTTTGTTTTTGGCTCAAGGTATTGAGTTTGGTTTGTAGAGAACTTGGTAACTGCAACGTAAATACGCCAAACATGGATAATGCAAGCAGCGTAAACAGCACGGAAAGCCCAATCATCACATAAGGATGTTGCAAAGCAATTTGGAACGGTAGTCCGATTGCAGCCACGGCAAGCCCAAGCAAGGTATAAGTGAGCGCCATACCTTGCACATAAAGAAAACTAAGAGAAAAAGCCCGTAGCATATTTGGGCGTTGTTGCTGACCAATGACAATAGAGGAAAGCAAAGGCAACATAGGTAATACACAGGGTGTAAAAGCCAATCCCAATCCAAGTAAAAAAAAGCCGAACATCGCATACTTACTTTGAAATAGCCCCGCCGCTAAACGATCTTGTTCCGCTAAAAGTGCGGTTGAATTTTGCGGTGTTTTTTCTTCCACAGAAACAATGGGTAAATCCCCCACTTTCAAGATTTTGACTTCCGGCGGATAGCAAAATCCTTCTGTACACCCCTGATAGGAAATCTCAATATTCTGATTATCCCCAAAGGTTTCGCCGGAAACATAAGCCACTAAAGGCTTAGTAAAAACGGCGACTCTTCCAAAATAAGGATCTTCGTGTATTTCTGCATTTTGGTTGAAATTCATTGAAAGGGATTGAGGCTCAGAGCCTACTTTTGCGCTGATTTTATCTTGGTAAAGGTAATAGCCTTCTGCGATATCCCAACGAATAGAGAGTTGTTTTTTATCTTGTGAAATCTGAACTGAAAGAGGAAACGCGTCATCAACATTTAAAAAAGACGCTTTATTATTGAATAACCCGGCTTGACTTGCAAACACGGTAAAAAGTAACGTAAACAAAAGAAAGTATTTTTTCATAGGTGAAAACATAAATTGAGAAGAGAAAAATTTTAGCATAAAGAGATTCCAAAAACTAAAAAAGCATGATTTAGATCATAAAAATAAAAAGATCATAAAAATAACCGCACTTTCCCGTTGTTACAACAATGTTACAAAGCTAAAATAGGGCATCACTCAAAAGTAAGTAAAGAGAGGACGAATATGGCGATACCACAAATTCTCATTGTTGAAGATGAAGTCGTTACTCGTAATACGTTAAAAGGCATTTTTGAAGCAGAAGGTTATACCGTTCTTGAAGCGCAAGATGGCGTGCAAATGCATGACATCTTAAAAAACAGCAGAGTAAATTTAGTTGTGATGGACATTAATCTACCGGGTAAAAATGGTCTGTTATTAGCAAGAGAATTACGTGAATATGCTAATCTGCCTCTTATATTCTTAACTGGGCGGGATAATGAAGTAGATAAAATTTTAGGATTAGAAATTGGTGCAGATGATTACCTCACGAAACCTTTTAATCCTCGAGAATTAACTATTCGCGCCCGCAATTTATTACATCGTGTGATGTTACAGCATGAAAAAGAGAATAACAGTGAGCGTGAGTTTTATCGTTTCAACGGTTGGACATTAGATTTAAACGGTCACAATCTTATCAACCCGGAAGGAGAAACATTTAAATTACCACGTAGTGAATTCCGTGCGATGTTACACTTCTGTGAAAACCCGGGTAAATTACAAACCCGTGAAGAACTATTAAGAAAAATGACCGGACGTGAATTGAAACCCCAAGATCGTACCGTGGATGTAACAATTCGCCGTATTCGTAAGCATTTTGAAGATCATCCCGAGACCCCTGAAATTATTGCGACAATTCATGGTGAAGGTTATCGATTCTGTGGTGAAATTGAATCGTAAAAACGTTTCCTTCCCTTCCTTTTTATGGGCGAATCCGGTTCGCCCTCAACCTCAAAATTAAAATGTCTTTTCAAAAACAAGCCTTTGTAGCATTTTTGGATACGCTGAAATAAAGTTAAGGGGCTGACGTAGAT
>MLHP01000067.1 GCA_001999425.1 Rodentibacter genomosp. 2
TTTTAACCGCACTTTTATGGCAGAAAAAATTAACAGTAAACCTTTTATTCTTCATTCCGATTTCAACCCTTCCGGCGATCAGCCTCAAGCCATTGAAAAACTCGCTGAAAATTTAGATGACGGGCTTGCCCACCAAACCCTTCTTGGGGTAACGGGATCGGGTAAAACTTTTACTATCGCCAATGTGATCGCAAAACTGAATCGTCCGGCGATGTTACTTGCACCAAATAAAACTCTTGCCGCCCAGCTTTATGCAGAAATGAAGGCTTTTTTCCCTGAAAATGCGGTGGAATATTTCGTTTCTTACTATGATTATTATCAACCTGAAGCCTATGTGCCAAGTAGTGACACTTTTATTGAAAAAGATGCCTCCATTAATGATCAAATTGAACAAATGCGTCTTTCCGCAACCAAATCCTTTTTGGAGCGCCGTGATACGATTGTGGTGGCTTCGGTTTCTGCTATTTACGGTTTGGGTGATCCGGATAGTTATTTAAAAATGATGTTGCATTTGCAACAGGGGGCGATCATTGACCAACGACAAATTCTTGCCAAATTGGCAGAATTGCAATACACGCGTAACGATCAAGCCTTCCAGCGTGGAACATTTCGTGTGCGTGGTGAAATTATTGATATTTTTCCTGCAGAATCTGACGATATTGCCGTCCGTATTGAATTATTTGATGATGAAATTGAACGATTAAGTTTGTTTGATCCGCTGACGGGTCATCATTTAGGTGCGGTGCCACGCTATACGGTGTATCCGAAAACCCACTATGTTACGCCGCGTGAACGCATTTTAGATGCCATCGAAAAAATCAAAGCAGAGTTGGTACAACGCCGTGAATATTTCATCAAAGAGAATAAATTGTTGGAAGAACAGCGCATTAGCCAGCGAACAATGTTCGACATTGAAATGATGAATGAATTGGGCTATTGCTCCGGCATTGAAAATTACTCGCGCTATCTTTCCGGTCGGAATGAGGGTGAACCGCCACCGACATTGTTCGATTATATGCCCTCTGATGCCATTTTGATTATTGATGAATCCCACGTGACCGTCCCACAAATCGGCGGAATGTATCGTGGCGATCGTTCACGCAAAGAAACGTTGGTAGAGTATGGTTTCCGTTTGCCTTCCGCCTTAGATAACCGCCCGTTGCGTTTTGAAGAATTTGAACGCCTTGCGCCGCAAACTATTTATGTTTCCGCTACACCGGGACCTTATGAATTAGAAAAATCCGGCGATGAAATTATCGATCAAGTGGTGCGTCCGACAGGCTTGCTTGATCCGGAAATTGAAATTCGTCCCGTTGCTATTCAGGTGGACGACTTACTTTCCGAAGCACGCCAAAGAGCGGGCAGAAATGAGCGTGTTTTAGTGACTACCCTTACCAAAAAAATGGCGGAAGATCTCACGGATTATCTGGATGAACACGGTATTCGGGTACGTTATCTCCATTCGGATATTGACACTGTTGAACGGGTGGAAATCATCCGTGATTTACGTTTAGGTGAATTTGATGTACTGGTCGGTATTAACTTATTACGTGAGGGCTTAGATATTCCGGAAGTCTCACTGGTGGCAATTTTAGACGCAGATAAAGAAGGTTTCTTGCGTTCTGAACGTTCGCTTATTCAAACCATTGGCCGTGCTGCACGTAATCTGAAAGGAAAAGCAATTTTATATGCTGATAGCATTACTAAATCCATGGAAAAAGCCATCACGGAAACCAACCGCCGCCGTGAAAAACAAATGAAGTACAATGAAGATCACGGTATTGTTCCTCAAGCCTTAAACAAAAAAGTGGGCGAATTACTGGATATTGGTCAAGGTGTAACGAATAGAGGGAAAGGTAAATCACGTGGAAAAACGGTGGCAGAACCGACCGCACTTTATAACGCACCGAAAAATGCCAAAGAATATCAGCAACAGGTCAAAAAACTGGAACAGCAAATGTACAAATTTGCTCAAGATTTGGAATTTGAAAAAGCAGCTG
>MLHP01000068.1 GCA_001999425.1 Rodentibacter genomosp. 2
AAAACGACCGCACTTTTAATCATTCAGCCTAAAAGTGCGGTCACAAAATCCGTAGGATTTTGAATCTTGGCTTTGCCAATGGCTCCGTAGGCGCGAATAAATCACTTCAGTGATTTATCAGTCATTTTTCCGTTATTTTTTCGGTTTCTTCGGTAAACCTGTTTCTAAATCTAATCCGTTATCCACCCGAACCCCTGCCTGATTTGCCAGTTTCATCATTAATGCCTCACTCGGTTTGGGCGGGGCGTCACCTTCATACCAACGTTGAAAAGCAATTTTGCCGTCCCATTCCGGCAAAGGGGCAGGGGGTAACGGCACAATATCATCAAGATCAGGGACTTTGGGTTGGAGGTAGTCATAACGTGATAGGTACTTCCGAATAATTTCATATCTTCTTGAACGTTCTTCATCAGGAACTACATCAAGAAAATCAAAACTTTCTTTAGTTATATTTTTGCTAAATCCATCTCTAAGCATACCAGCTGAAATTGAAGCACCGTTTTTTACACCTTGATGGAAAGCCTTTAGCGCTTCCGCATATTTTTTATCCAGCTGAAACGATATTCCCAAATTACTGGATGCATCGCCTAATCCTTGCTCTGATGCACATGCCCTAAATTGCTCCACAAGTTTTAAACGATATTGAAAGGCTTCTTTTGTTTCCTCTTTATCTTCTATATCCGCCAACATTTCCGCTATGACATACTGTGCTTCCCGACTGCCTAAATCCGCCGCCTTTCTTAAGTAAGCATATTGACCGTCTTTTTCCGTGCGCACACCATACCCCACATCTAAATAACCGTACAGATTATAATACGCTGTTGCCGGTAGCTGTTTTGCTAACTCTTCATTGAGATTATGCACTTCCGTTTGTGGCATATCGGAACTGATACGCCCGCTTTTGAGTAGATATTGCAAGCGGATATTGGCTTTATAATCGCCGTTTAGTGCTGCAATACGATAATAACGTGCCAAGCCATTCCATACCGCATCGCCCCGTTTGCCCGTCCACATATTGTGCAGGTCGTGGTACAACGCATAGTTATACAGTTGTTGGGTTTCCGCCGAGAGTTCAGGTTTTTCTTCGTGTTTACAGACAAATTCCAGATTTGCTTGTAGCTGCGCCATTTTTTCCATCTTGATTTTTCTCGCTTGATATTTATTCATATAATCTTCAATAACATTGGTTGAA
>MLHP01000069.1 GCA_001999425.1 Rodentibacter genomosp. 2
TAGGGCACTGCCGGGTTTTTTAATTATTTTATTAGTTTATTTTTGAGTAAATTAACAAAATAATTTTTGGCAGCAATGGTGTAGTGGTCCCACCTGAATCCATCCCGAACTCAGAAGTGAAACATTATTACGCCGATGGTAGTGTGGGGTTTCCCCATGTGAGAGTAGGTCACTGCCAAATACACCAAATATCTGCGGAGTGGTAGTTCAGCTGGTTAGAATACCTGCCTGTCACGCAGGGGGTCGCGGGTTCGAGTCCCGTCCATTCCGCCAATCTTTTCATACCAATAGGGGCGTAGTTCAATTGGTAGAGCACCGGTCTCCAAAACCGGGTGTTGGGAGTTCGAGCCTCTCCGCCCCTGCCATCTAAATAAATTTCATTTTTTCATAAATAAACTTTATACTGAGCCCATTTTTATTTAGAGGTTTATTTATGTCACATTCAATTCAAGACTTTATCGAATTAATTGCTCAACTTCGTCATCCGGATAAAGGTTGTCCCTGGGATCTTAAACAAACCTATGATTCAATGATCCCCTGTTTAACAGAGGAAACTTATGAAGTCATTGAGGCAATTCAAAAGAAAGATATAGCAAATTTAAGAGAAGAATTGGGTGATTTATTATTACAAGTTGTGTTTTTTAGCCAACTTGCAACTGAAGATAACTATTTTACTTTTGATGATGTGCTTAATGATGTTGCTGAAAAAATTATTCGTCGGCACCCACATGTATTTGCAAATGCCACGGCAGAAAATGAAGAGGAAGCGCTTGCCCGTTGGAATAGCATTAAAGCATTAGAAAAATCTGAAAAACAAACTCAATCTATTTTAGATAATATTCCTTCTGCTTTTCCCGCATTGATGAGAGCACAGAAGTTGCAGAAGCAATGCTCAAAAGTTGGATTTGATTGGACTGAAATTGAGCCTGTTTTTGCAAAAGTAGAAGAAGAGCTACAAGAAGTTCGCGATGAATTTGATCGTCAGCTTCAAGATAGAGCAAAGATTGAAGAAGAAATTGGCGATTTGTTTTTTGCTACGGTAAATTTGGCACGGCACTTAAAATGCGGCGCAGAGGAAAGCCTTCGTAAGGCAAATCACAAATTTGAGCAACGTTTCCGCAAAGTTGAACAGAAAGCTAAGGAAAGAAATACTAAATTAGAGGATCTCTCTTTAATTGAAATGGATTTTTTATGGCACGAAGTAAAAGAAGAGGAAAAATGATTATAAAGGTAGAAGGTGATCCTTCTACCTTTTCTGTTATTAATAGGTACTTTGTGGATCGCTACTATTACTGATAATCGCAATGCCTGCACTGGCGCCAATACGTGTTGCACCGGCTTCAATCATTGCTAATGCCGTTTTCGTATCGCGTACTCCGCCTGAGGCTTTTACACCAATATTACCCACGATTTTTTTCATTAATGCGACATCTTCAACGGTAGCGCCGCCTTTGCTGAATCCGGTAGAAGTTTTGACGAACGCCACACCTAATTCCAGACAAATTTCACAGGCTTTAATGATTTCTTCTTTAGATAATAAACAGGTTTCTAAAATCACTTTCAGCGGTACTCCATTACAGGCATTTAGTACAGCTTGAATATCGTCTTTTACCGCTTGCCATTTATTGGATTTAATCCAACCCACATTGATGACCATATCAATTTCATTTGCACCGGCTTTGATGGCTTCTTGCGTTTCAAAGGCTTTCACTGATGTTAAATTAGCGCCAAGCGGAAAACCGACAACGGTACAAATTTTCACATCAGATTCGGCTAATTTCTCTTTTGCTAAGGGGATATAACCCGAATTGATACAAACAGAGTAAAAACCGTATTTCACCGCTTCATCACAGAGCATTAAAATATCCTGCTCATTTTTATCAGCGGTAAGCGCGGTATGATCAATATATTTTGCAAGGGTTTTGTTGTCCATTTTGGTTCTCCTTTATACAGTAAAAATTTGCCTGGCTATGATAGCAAAATATTGTGAAATTTGAGCGCACTTTTATGATAAATTATCGCCATTCTTTTTTATTGAACATTTTATGAAATTAGCAAAATTACTCAAAAATAGCATTTCCCTTGTGCTTACGTTCATTATCGTCAGTAGTATTTTGGATTTTATCCGTAAGCCTGAGATTCCACCGGAAATTAATACCACAGCCTTATATGATTTGCAGGGTAATGCCTTCTTTCTCCCACAAATTGCTCAAGATAAGCCTACATTGATTTATTTTTGGGGAACTTGGTGCAGTTATTGTCAATATACCTCCCCGGCAATTAATGATTTAGCAAAAGAAGGTTATCCGGTGATTTCTATTGCCTTACGTTCAGGGAATGCAAGTGAGGTGAAAGCGTATTTAAGCGAACACAATTATATTTTCACCACAGTCAATGATCCTCAAGGGGAGATCGCACAAAAATGGCAAGCCAATGTCACGCCAACGATCATTATTTTGAATAAAGGAAAAATGGATCTTGCTACCACAGGATGGACAAGTTACTGGGGGTTAAAAGTGCGGTTGTTTTTCACCGAGTTTTTAGGTTAAAAGATGGTTGCTTTTACCTTCACTTGAAAATCAATTACAATGGCAACAATTTTATACGATGATAAAGGACAGCATTATGATTATTGTAACCGGTGGCGCTGGTATGATTGGCAGCAACATTGTCAAAGCATTAAATGAAATAGGACGTAAAGATATTTTAGTCGTCGATAACTTAAAAGATGGAACTAAATTTATTAATTTGGTGGATTTAGATATTGCCGATTATTGTGACAAAGAAGATTTTATCGCTTCCATTATTGCCGGTGATGATTTTGGCGATATTGATGCCGTATTCCACGAAGGGGCGTGTTCTGCCACCACAGAATGGGATGGCAAATATTTAATGCAGAACAATTATGAATATTCCAAAGAATTGTTGCATTACTGCTTAGATCGCCGAATTCCATTTTTCTACGCTTCAAGTGCAGCGACTTACGGCGGACGTACCGATAATTTTATTGAAAAACGGGAATTTGAAAGTCCACTCAACGCCTATGGCTACTCAAAATTCTTATTTGATGAATATGTGAGAAAAATTTTACCGGTGGCAGAATCACCGGTTTGCGGTTTCAAATATTTCAATGTTTATGGCCCGAGAGAACAACACAAAGGCTCGATGGCAAGTGTGGCATTCCATTTAAATAACCAAATGCTGAAAGGAGAAAATCCAAAATTATTTGCCGGTTCAGAAACTTTTCTCCGTGATTTTGTTTATGTAGAAGATGTCGCGAAAGTCAATATTTGGGCTTGGCAAAATCGTATTTCCGGCATTTATAATCTTGGTACGGGCAATGCGGAATCCTTCCAATCTGTGGCGGAAGCCGTGATTAAATTCCATGGCAAAGGGCAAATTGAAACGATACCTTTCCCTGAACATCTGAAATCCCGTTATCAAACCTTTACCCAAGCAGATTTAACGGCATTACGCGCAGCCGGTTACACAGGCGAATTTAAATCTGTTGCCGAAGGTACGGCAGCCTATATGGCGTGGCTCAATAAAAAGTAATTGCGTTTTCTGAGATAGTTAAAAGCAAAGTGCGGTCAAAAATTCATTTGTTTTTTAACCGCACTTTTCTACAAGGTGAAATATGAATATTCTCGTTATTGGCCCGTCTTGGGTTGGCGATATGATGATGTCGCACAGTTTGTATCAACAACTCAAAATTCAGTATCCTCACTGCCAAATTGATGTGATGGCACCGAACTGGTGTAAACCTTTATTGGCACGCATGCCGGAAGTACGCAATGCCATTGAAATGCCTTTAGGGCACGGTACTTTTGCTCTTGGTGAACGTTATCGTTTAGGAAAAGCATTGCGTGGGCAGTATGAGATGGCGATTGTGTTGCCGAATTCATTGAAATCCGCACTGATTCCGCTCTTTGCGAAAATTGCCGTACGACGTGGTTGGAAGGGCGAAAGCCGTTATTTTTTATTGAATGATTTACGCAACAACAAGCGGGATTATCCAATGATGGTGCAGCGTTATGTGGCATTAGCTTTTGAGAAAAACGTCGTGCCGAACGCGCAAGCAATCCCGCTGTTAAAACCTTATCTTGCCATTGAATCAGGCAATCAACAAGAAACGTTAAAAACATTCTCAAAACAGACCGCACTTTTAGGTGAACGCCCGATTATCGGTTTTTGTCCGGGGGCAGAATTCGGGCCGGCGAAACGTTGGCCCCATTATCATTATGCTGAGTTGGCGGGAATGCTGATTGAGCAAGGTTACGCGGTGGAAATTTTCGGTTCGCCGAAAGATATTGAAGCGGGTGAGCAAATCCGTCATGCCTTGCCTCAAGAACAGCAACGCTTTTGTGTAAATTTAGCGGGGCAAACGAATTTAAATCAAGCCGTCGATCTTATCGCAAATTGTACGGCAGTGGTGAGCAACGACAGCGGATTAATGCACATTGCCGCCGCAACAAATCGTCCGTTAGTCGCCCTTTACGGCCCGACCAGCCCGACTTATACGCCGCCACTTTCCGATAAAGCGGTGATTATTCGGTTAATTGAGGGTGATTTAATCAAAGTACGTAAAAGCAAGGATAGTGCAGAAGGGTATCACCAAAGTCTCATTGATATTACGCCAAAAATGGTGATGAAAAAATTAAACGTATTATTAGCAAAATCATGAAAATTTGTTTAATTAAAACTTCCTCTATGGGTGATGTGATCCACACATTGCCCGCATTAACCGATGCCCAACAAATGCTCCCAAATTTAGCCGTGGATTGGGTGGTAGAAGAAAATTTTGCCGAAATTCCCCAATGGCATTCGGCACTTCATAAAGTGATACCCATTGCCTTACGCCGTTGGCGTAAATCCCCTTTTTCCTCACAAACAAAAAATGAGTGGAAAATTTACCGCACTTTACTCCAAAAAGAACGTTATGATGCAGTTATTGACGCTCAAGGATTATTTAAAAGTGCATTTTTTGCTACCCGTCTCGCTAACGGCACAACGCATGGCTATGATTGCCATAGCATTCGAGAGCCGATTGCTTCTTTTTTTTATGATAAAAAATACGCAATTTCTTATCAGCAACATGCCGTTGAACGTATTCGGCAGTTATTCGCACTAAGCCTTAATTATGAATTGCCGTATTCGCAAGGTGATTACGGTATCGCGCAACATTTTACTGCCGCCTCCATTGAGCCTTATGTGATTTTTTTTCATGCCACTACCCGAGATGATAAACATTGGCTTGAATCGGAATGGGAAAATTTAATTGAAAAAATGACCGCACTTTCCGTGCAAATCCGTTTACCTTGGGGGAATAAAAAAGAAAAAGAGCGGGCGGAACGCTTGGCAAAAAATTATCCGAATGTTCAAGTACTGCCAAAACTAACGCTCACCGAATTGGCAAAGCAAATTGCGAATGCGACTGCGGTAGTCTCTGTGGATACGGGCTTGTCGCATTTAACTGCGGCTTTAGATAAACCGAATATTACCCTTTATGGTGCAACAGATCCGACCTTAATCGGTTGTTATGGTAAAAATCAGCAATATTTATTTGCCTCAAGTATGGCTGAAATCTCAGCCGAACAAGTATTTTCAAGGCTTGAACCTCTATTAAATGGCGATCAGTGAAAAAAGAAGGTTTATTTTTTGATTGATTTTTATCAAAAAACAGTTTCTTTTTTACAATATTGGTATAACCTTGCATTGAATATCCAATTTGGAGTGTATAAACTCCAAAAATCCAATTTTTTTATTTTATTTTTATTTAGAACGAAAAGGAAAGCACAATGAAAAAGACACTTCTTGCTTTAATGGTTACGGCATGTGCCGCAAGCTCAGCTCAAGCCTATCAATTCAACATTGAAGAAACAGGTACTGAAATTGACTTCAACGGTTCTCTCCGTTTGAAATGGGAAAACATTAATCGTAAAACAGAAGGGGCGACCACCACGAAAAATATTTCTCATGGTGATATTGATAATAACGGCTCTCGTTTTGGCTTCAAGCTTAAACAACAGCTAGGTAATGATTTTTATGCAGTTGGTCGTGTCGAATGGCGTTTCCGTGATAATACCGGACATCGTGGTTCAGCGGACGAACCTAACTTGGCGAGTAATCGTCATAACAATTTTGGTCATATCTATACGCGTCAACTTTATGCCGGTTTTGGTCACAAAACCTATGGTGAATTAGTTTACGGTAATATGACAACCTTCACGGATGAAATTAAACAAACCGATTTACCGAATACTTACAGTTTAAGTGATGGTTTATTGAATAATAATGCCCGTCGCGTTGTTCAATATACAAACCGTGGCGGTTTTCTTCCTAACTTAAAATTTGGGGCATATTATGGTGCAACAAGCCCGCGTGGCACGCAAGGGCTAGATATTGATCCGCATCGTAATCACGTTTGGGGTGGCGGTGCTATTTATAAACATAATATTGATGATTTACAAGATTGGACAACGGCTGCCGGTTTCTCTCGTGAGACCTTTGCAAACGGCCGACAAGTTACCGCCTATTCATTTGGTAACGCATACCGCTTTGATCACACCACACTAGGTTTAGATTTAGAACATCGTAATACTACAAATCTTTCAACAAATTTTGGAAACGGGGCAAAACGAGCTCAATATGAAGCGCGTGCGCTTGTTTTCCAAGAATTAAATGAAGATTGGAATACTTATGCGATGTATGCTTATCGTCATAACAAATTAAAAGAGACTTCCTCACCGGCTGCGACAGAAAAACGGAACGAAGTAATGCTTGGCACCGAATATTACGTTTATAAAAACGGGAGCTTAAAATTAAAACCGTTCGTTGAAGGGAAAGTGGTTCGCGTAAGAAATCTTGCTAATGAACAAGATGTAAAACAACGTGATTATGCCGCCGTTGTTGGTTTACGTGCATATTGGTAATGAAATTTTAAAGATTAAAAGCGAGCAACCTACGGCTCGCTTTTTGTTATTTGCTTGTAATTACCTAAATTGCCCCCATTAATAGGGAAACGAAAAGTGCGGTGGTTTTTGACCGCACTTTTTACTTCAAAATAGATAGGACTAAAAAATGAACAACTTACAAGACAATGACAAACTTTACCGCTATCTTTTTCAAAACCGTGCAGTACGTGGCGAATGGATACGTTTAAACCAAAGTTTTGTTGATACTTTAAACACGCATCATTATCCCCAATCGGTGCAAAATTTACTGGGTGAAATGATGGTGGCAACTGCATTGCTGACGGCAACGTTAAAATTTGAAGGCAATATTACCGTGCAAATTCAGGGGGACGGCGCACTTCGCCTTGCACTGGTAAATGGTAATGATCAGCAACAAATCCGTGCTTTAGCCCGTGTGGAGGGAGAAATTTCGCCTGAAATGAGCTTGCATGAGATGATCGGTAAAGGCGTATTGGTGATTACCATTGCACCGAAAGAAGGTGAGCGTTATCAAGGCGTCATTGGGCTAGATAAACCAACCATTACCGAATGTTTAGAAGACTATTTTGCCCGCTCCGAACAGCTTCAAACCCAATTAATTATCCGCGCCGGAGAATATGAGGGTAAACCGGTGGCGGCAGGGATGTTGCTACAAATTATGCCGGATGGTGAAGGCTCACCGGAAGATTTTGAACATCTTGCGACATTAGCGGCGACGGCAAAAAATGAAGAATTATTTGGTTTGCCGGCAGAAGAAATGCTTTATCGGCTTTATCACGAAGAAACGGTGGAAGTCTATGAACCACAAGCTATCCAATTCTTTTGTGGTTGCTCCGCAGAACGTTCCGGTGCTGCATTATTATTGATCCCCGATGAAGAAATTGATGAGATTTTGGAAGAACACAAAGGCAGTATTGATATGCAATGTGAATGCTGCGGTACCCATTATTTCTTTAATAAAGAAGCGATTAACAAGTTAAAATCACTGATACAAGCATAATAATAAAAAACAACATTATGTAGTAAATGCACAAATACGGTTATTTCAATTAAATGTGAGGCGCTAGGTCAGTGTCTTATACAAGATAAATCAAATATTCACGGATTCTATACCCTAATGAAAAGAAAAGCTTCTAGCGGTTTTTTTCATTAATATTTCATAACGTTTTGATTTAACGGCAAAACAGCAAAATTTTGTTTGTTTTAAAGAGCAAATTCGTATAGTATTCGCTCGAAATTTAGGCAGAGGAGATTGTCCTGCCGGTTTCTGTTCTATATTTTGAATTTATCTAAGGATGGTATCAATTATGAATAAAATTTGGGGCTGACGTAGAT
>MLHP01000007.1 GCA_001999425.1 Rodentibacter genomosp. 2
CCAACGACCCGACGGTGGGAATGCTGACCCTGTTTGCCGGCTTAAACGCACCGAAAAGTTATTTAGAAAAAACCATTGAACGGGCCGCCAATGAAATCCAACAAGAAGCCACCTTCTCAAGAGTGGGAAAATTATTACTCGCCGAAACCAAACCGCATTTTCTCAGCCATTTAAAAGCCGCCTTTATCAGTATGAACACGGCATTGGCGGGGTTAGCCGTAGTGATTGAAATCGGTTACGGCTACGAAGCCTATTACAAAGGGGATACCGTGGGCATGTATGCCGCAATTATGCGGGGTTCGGGTACTTTACTGTCCAGTACCTCAATCGGTTTAATCGGTGTCGCCAAAGCCACCACCAATATGCAATGGCTGGTCAGATTTGGTTATGTGGGGCTGGCGCCGGTTCAGTGATTTTAGTGGCGGGTATCATCACCGACTTTTTCAAACAACCGGATATTGTCACTTGGGTGGATAATGGATTTTGGGACGGAAGTGAGTTTTATTGGGGGGAAAAAGATTAGGGCTTATGAGTGGGGAGACTTAAAACGTCCTGAAAAATTTAGAACTCAATTAAATCAAAGTGTATTTAATTCTTCTCAAAATACATACACAGAAGAGGCATATAAGTTTTATCAAATTGAAATGCAACGTTACTTTAACTTTTCTAGTGAAATTGAAGTACATGATGACAATCAATTTCTCTTTTTCGTGAACTATAAAGGCATTTATAGTCAAGCGGATGCGGATAAAATTAGGATTGAAAGCCCGATCACGGTGCGTTGTCCGGCAACCCCAAAAACTATTTATGATCAACCCTATAATGAATATCGGGTTGAAGGAAATACATTGCGCTGTCAGGTCGTTTTTGAAAGGGAAGGCGTCGCCAAAATAATGATTCCGCCGCAACAACTTACCGGTTATTTACGGGCAAAACAATATTATTTCCCGACTCCGGTACAATTTAGTTACGGCGACATTAATTATTTATCAATGAGTGTGTCAATCCCCACTTATCAGGGCAGTGAATATCGAAAACATTCAAATCAAACCGCATTTAACTTTAAAGGATAAGCGATGAGACTTCTCGAAAAATGGCTGCATTTTTACCGCACTTACACCTTGGGCTATTCCGTGCGTCGGGTGAATCCTGATGAATTGGAAATTTGCCAAGCCTGAAATATGCTGGACGTGGCTATACATTCCCGTGGCTACTTTGAAAAAAGTAAGATGTTTTGCTATCAAGTGGTTAATTTTACGGATAATTTGCAAAAAAATTGCGTAGGGGTAAAAGCCTACGTAGTGTCATATCAATCAACTTTTATGGTATTGCAAGAGAGCTGAAATTACTCATCTTTCAACAGGCTCCGTAATCATAATTTCAGCTTTGCACAGCTGTTACATAATTTCGGCGTTTTTCCCTCAATTAATATTTACGAGCTCATTTCCTTTTGTTAGAATCTGAATTCTAATTGAAACTAATTCTCAATTACCTTTTATGCTTTAAGGATAAAAAAATGCCTCAACTTTTTGAATTTTTACAACAATACAGTGATTACATTATTATCGGACTTTTATTTGTTATGAGCGTGATTATGCTTGCAATGGTTATTGAGCGCTTTATGTTCCTAAGCAGGATTAATGTAGGCAAATATTCTAATATTCATGCATTGGATATTGATTTGAATCGTAATATGACCACGATTTCAACTGTTGGTGCGAATGCTCCCTATGTAGGGCTATTAGGTACGGTTATCGGTATTTTATTAACTTTCTATCAAATTGGTCAGGGTGGTGGCGATGTGGATGCCGGTAAAATTATGCTGCATCTTTCTTTGGCACTAAAAGCAACCGCACTTGGGATTTTGGTGGCTATTCCTGCTATGGTGTTTTATAGCGGTTTAAACCGTAAAATTGAAGTAAACCGATTAAAATGGAAAGTGTTAAATTCACAGAAAGATAAGGAATAATTGTGAAAAAATTTGATGAAATCAATATTATTCCTTTCATTGACATTATGTTGGTGCTGTTAGCCATTGTTTTGATTACTGCGTCTTTTATTTCGCAGGGAAAAATTCAAGTCAATGTGCCAAAAGCAAGTACAACGGTCGCTTTTAAGTCTGATGATTTGGCTAAATTACTAACAGTTACCGCGAAAGGAGAGCTCTACTTCAACGATAAACCTATTTCACAAGAAGCCTTAGAGGTGGAGATTGGCCAATGGAATAAGGGGCAAAAAGTAACGTTAAAAATTGATGCGGAAGCGAGTTTTCAGGATTTTGTAACTATTACCGACTTACTTGCCAAAAATGAGATCAAAAATGTGGCACTGGTATCAATGAAAGATACAAATGGTAATTCAAAACCTGCCGGAAAATAGGAAAAGTTATGCAACAAGCTAAACGTTTATCTCTAGCTTTGCTAATTTCTCTTCTGGTTCATAGCGCTGTAGTGGGAGCGTTATTATGGAATTGGTACGAATCTAATGATAGTGCAAATAATCATGCCGGTGAGCTGGCGACGACAATCTCGGTGGAAATGGTGCAGGGAATGCGCATTGAAGAACCCGAACCTGAGCCAGAATCTCAAGAGAGTGAGCCTGAACCGCCAAAGGAAGAGATAGTGGCGGATCCGACAAAAAAACCGGAACCTGAAAAGAAAAAACAACCCGAGAATAAACAGGAAAAACCAAAACCGCCCAAAGAAAAACCTAAGAAAGAGGTAAAACAACCGGAGAAAGCACAGAAACTGCCGCAACATTTGCCGGTAGGCGATCGTAATGTCAATTCTACATCGACGATAAATTCAAAAGCAACAACTACCAGTACAGTAAATACCAATGCCAATATGGTAGGGAGCGGTTCAAATACAAATGAAATTGCTGCTTATAGAGCCGCACTTCATCGTGAAATAGAGCGTCGGAAAGAGTACCCAACTCGCGCTAAAATGATGCGTAAGCAGGGCATTGTCCATATTTCATTTAATGTTGGCAATGACGGTTCATTAAGCGGTGAAAATGTAATGAAATCCTCTGGCGATGAAAGCTTGGATAGAGCTGCATTAAAAGCAGTAAAAAGAGCAAGACCGATTGGACCTAAACCAAATGGATTTGAAAGTAGAGTCACTGTCCCGGTTCGATTTAGTTTGCAGTAATAAAAAAGCAGAGTTTGACTCTGCTTTTTTATTATTATGACATTGGCTCTTATTTTTTCTTCATAGGACGTTGCCAGCCTTGAATATGACGTTGTGGCACACGTGTAATTACTAACTCATCTTTTGCGACATTACGTGTGATGGTTGAGCCTGCCCCAATTGTTGCGCCATCTTCAACCGTAACAGGCGCCACTAATTGTGTATCTGACCCCACGAAGACATTATCACCGATAATGGTTTTAAATTTATTGGCACCGTCATAATTGCAGGTGATCACACCGGCGCCA
Source organism: Rodentibacter genomosp. 2 (assembly GCA_001999425.1). Taxonomy (GTDB): domain Bacteria; phylum Pseudomonadota; class Gammaproteobacteria; order Enterobacterales; family Pasteurellaceae; genus Rodentibacter. The sequence goes on from MLHP01000007.1 coordinate 3,440, forward strand.
ATATTACAATTTGAGCCGATTTCACTGTCTCCTATATAGGTTAAATGGTTCACTTTTGAACCTTTACCAACAAGGGATTTTTTAATTTCCACAAAGTTGCCGACATGAGTTTCAGCGGCAAGCTCTGCACCCGGGCGTAAACGGGAGAACGGCCCAATCGCCGCTTTTTCGCCAATGGTTGCATCTTCCAATACGGAATAAGGTTTCACTTCCACATCATCTCCGATCACCACATTTTTTAATAGACAACCGGCACCAATTTTTACCCGATTTCCTAACCGCACTTTGCCTTCAATAATCACATTTACATCAATTTCCACGTCTTTACCGTGTTCTAGCGATCCTCGCAAATCGAAACGGGTCGGATCAAATAACATCACACCTTCTAACAATAAGCGTTCAGCTTGTTTATGTTGATAGTAACGTTCAAGTGCGGCTAGCTGTAAACGGTTATTCGCCCCTTCTACTTCCATTCTATCCATCGCTTGAACGGCAACAACTTGATAACCGTCTTGGTTTGCGAGTGCAATTAAATCCGTTAAATAGTATTCGCCTTGTGCATTATTATTGCCGACACGTGCAAGCCATTTTTTGAGGCTTGCTCCATCGGATACCATGACACCGGTATTCACTTCCTGAACTTTTAATTGTTCTGCATTCGCATCTTTTTGTTCCACAATGGCAACGACACGGCCATTTTCACGAATAATACGCCCATAGCCGGTTGGATTGTCGAGCTGCACAGTCAATAAGGCAATGCCGTTTTCCGGTTTTGCTGCGATCAGTTTTTCTAGGGTTTCTTTGGTAATAAGCGGTGCATCACCGTAAAGCACCACAATATTTTCATCGTCTTTAAAAAACGGTGCGGCCTGTTGCACTGCGTGTGCTGTGCCAAGTTGTTCCGTTTGCAGAACCCAATTAACCTTTTCATTGGCAAGGCGTTCACGCATTAATTCACCGCCATGTCCGTAAATTAAATGTACGTTTTCGGCCCCTAAAGAATTTGCCGTATCAATCACATGTTTCACCATCGGCTTACCTGCTACCGTATGCAGTACCTTTGGCAAATCCGAGTACATACGTGTCCCTTTTCCTGCCGCCAAAATGACCGCACTTAATGTTTTGTTCATCATAAATTCTCTCTTGTGATCAAAAAGTCGAAACATTTTAGCGTAGAAAGGAAAAGATGATAAGTTGTTTATTTTTTCTAAAAAACTCTATAATGAGACAATTTTTGAGCGATTCGGGGTGAATATGCGTAATAGAGATGACATGATTTTGCAATGGATTAACCAACAAGGAAAAGCCAGTGTGACTGAACTGGCTGAAAAGTGTGAAATATCTGTTGAAACCATCCGACGTGATCTGAATCGACTTGAAAAACGAGGATTACTTTATCGTACCCATGGTGGGGCGATAAGTAATAAAACGACTGATCTTGGCTCTTTTTTTCAGACTCGGCGATATATTAATGCAACGGCAAAACGATATATTGCTAAAAATGCGCTTGAATTACTTTATGAAAATGCGGTGATTGGATTAGATGCAAGCTCTACCAGTTGGTATTTTGCGCATTTAATGCCGGATATTCCTTGCACTGTGGTGACTAATTCTATGCTTAATATCAACGCATTGGTTAATAAACCTAATATAAAAACCATTGTTACCGGTGGGGTCTATTCATCAAAATATGAAGCATTTTATGGGCCATTATCAGAATACTTATTACAACGCCTCCATATAAACTTTTCTATTTTTTCTTGTTCCGGTATTGATAATCAAGGAAACATTTGGGAATCCAACGAGTTAAATGCGTCTTTAAAGCGTAAAATGATGGAAGCATCAGAGCATGCTTATCTTTTGGCGGATCATTCCAAATTTGAGAAAAAAAGCCTTATACAATTAACTGAATTGAGTGAAATTAATACTATTTTTACTGATTCCGATTTATCTGAAACACTTCAGGCATATTGCGAAAAACACGATATTTTGACCGTTTCATAATAAATAATGACCGAATTTACCGTTTGTTAAAAATATAAGCAATAATCGGTCATTATTTTCCCGAAAAAATACCCGATTATTGTGATCCCTTTCACAAATTTGAAATCAACTTCATGTTTCTCCTATTTTCTTTCATTTTTTTATTCAAAAATAATTTCAAGTTAAGCAGATAAACCGCTTATCCGAGATTTCAATATGAATGTTAAAAATGATAGGAGAGACTCTATTATGACATCTTTTACCCAAACCAATCGTATTAAAATCGGTATTCGTCCAACCATTGACGGTCGTCGTATGGGCGTACGTGAATCATTAGAAGATCAAACCATGCGTATGGCAACATCTGTTGCAGACTTGTTACAAACACATATTCGCCATACAGATGGTTCTTTTGTTAGTTGTGTGATTGCCGATACTTGTATCGGTGGCGTTGCTGAAGCCGCGGCTTGTGCGGATAAATTTAAACGTGAAAATGTGGGATTAACCATTACTGTAACCCCTTGCTGGTGCTACGGTTCTGAGACTATTGATATGGATCCGCATATGCCAAAAGCCATTTGGGGATTTAATGGCACTGAACGCCCGGGGGCGGTTTATCTTGCTGCTGCACTTGCAGGTCATTCCCAATTAGGTTTACCGGCATTCTCAATTTATGGTACAGAAGTTCAGGAAGCTGATGATACAGAAATTCCGGAGGATGTAAAAGAAAAACTCTTACGTTTTGCTCGTGCCGGTCTCACCGTAGCAACCATTCGTGGTAAATCTTATTTGTCTATTGGTTCTGTCTCTATGGGGATCGCCGGATCCATTGTGAACCAGCAATTTTTCCAAGAATACCTCGGTATGCGTAATGAATATGTTGATATGACAGAAATCAAACGTCGTTTAGATCGCAAAATTTATGATCAAGAAGAAGTGGACTTAGCACTTTCTTGGGTAAAACAATATTGCAAAGAGGGCGTTGATGTAAATAGCCTTGAAAATCAACGCAGTGCAGAAGAACGCGCCGAGCTTTGGGAAAATGTGGTGAAAATGACCATCATTACTCGTGATTTGATGGTAGGGAATCCGAAATTAGCGAAATTAAATTATGCGGAAGAAGCACTAGGTCATAACGCCATTGCAGCCGGTTTCCAAGGTCAACGTCATTGGACGGATCATTTGCCAAACGGTGATTTTATGGAAGCAATGTTGAACTCTACTTATGATTGGAATGGCGTTCGTCCTCCCTATATTCTTGCCACTGAAAATGACAGTTTGAATGCGGTATGTATGCTGTTCGGACATCAATTGACCGGTCAGGCTCAAGTTTTTGCTGATGTGCGTACTTATTGGAGCCCTGAATCCGTTGAACGTGTAACCGGTTGGAAACCGGAAAGCGGCTTTATTCATTTAATTAACTCCGGTTCCGCAGCGCTTGACGGTACGGGGCAGCATCAAGATGAGAATGGCAAACCCACGATTAAACCGGCCTGGGAAGTAACCGAAGAAGATGGCAAACGTTGTTTGGATCATACCCGTTGGTGTCCGGCGGTACATGAATATTTCCGTGGTGGCGGTTTATCTTCCCAATTTTTAACTAAAGGCGGTATGCCGTTCACCATGCATCGTATTAACCTGATCAAAGGATTAGGGCCGGTATTACAAATTGCCGAAGGTTGGTCAATTGATTTACCGGAACAAGTCCACGATATCCTCAACAAACGCACGAATGAAACTTGGCCGACGACGTGGTTTGTTCCTCGCCTAACAGGCAAAGGCGCATTCACCGATGTGTATTCTGTCATGGCAAATTGGGGAGCGAACCATTGTGTCGCCACTTATGGACATATTGGTTCAGATCTCATCACCCTTGCCTCAATGTTACGCATTCCGGTTTGTATGCATAACGTTGATGAACGCAATATATTCCGTCCAAGTGCTTGGAATGGTTTTGGCCAAGATAAAGAAGGTCAGGATTATCGCGCTTGTGAAAACTTCGGGCCGCTTTATAAATAAGTGATGATTGGCACGTGCTTTGCAACGCGTGCCGCCATTCCATCAAAACCCACATTGAAGTGCGGTCAAAAATTCATTTATTTTTTCAACCGCACCTTTTTCTCAATTTTAGGGAGGGCTTATGCCTATCGTACTGATTTTTGATTGTGGTGCGACCAATTTACGTACTATTGCGATGAGTGATAAAGGCGAAATTTTGGCATCCCATCATATTGCGAACAATACCCAACCTGATGTCAAATTCGCTGATTATCATATTTGGGACTTTGAAGAAATCTGGCAAAAATTATCCGATTGTGCCGCTCACACGATTAACCAATTAAAACAACAATATATTGATCTAAAAGATATTGTTGGCATTTCTGTTACAACATTTGGTGTGGATGGCGCACCATTTGATCATCATGGGCAACAGCTTTATCCGATTATTTCTTGGAAATGCCCTCGCACAATTCCGGTGATAGAAAACATTGCTAACTTATTAGACATCAAAGCCTTTTACCAACGTAATGGTATTGGTCAATACAGCTTCAACACTTTATTTAAGCTACTTTGGTTGAAAGAACATGAACCAGAAATTTTCCAAAAAATGGATAAGTTTGTATTCATTTCTTCCATGATAAACCAACGTTTAACCGGCGAATGGACAACCGATCACACTATGGCAGGCACCTCTATGATGACGAATCTTGCTACCGGTGATTGGGATGAAGGCATTTTGCAGTTGCTTGGGTTAACCTCAAATCATTTTCCACCAATCCGCCATGCCGGTGAAAAAGTAGGCGAACTCACCACCGCACTTGCTACCCGTTGGGGGTTAAATTGCATTCCGGTGATTGCTTGCGGGCATGATACTCAGTTTGCCGTATTCGGTTCAGGAGCAGGATTAAATCAACCTGTGCTGAGTTCCGGTACTTGGGAAATTTTAATGGCTCGTACAGAACAAGCCGCGCCTCAATTTGATTTTGTATCACAAGGATTAACCACTGAATTTGATGCACAGGCACAAAAATTTAATCCCGCCGTGCAATGGGTCGGTTCGGGCATTATGGAGTGGTTGGGTAAGTTATTGTTCGCTGATGTGTATGGCTCCGACCAATATTACGCCACGATGATTCAAGAAGGTTACGAGGCAGGTGAAAACGACATCAAAAGTGCGGTCGATTTTCAAGGCGTTTTTAGCCAATCCGGTAAAGGCAACATTGCAGGACTTTCCATGTTTGCGACGCGTGGCGAAATCTATCGTGCCGCACTCCACTACATGGCAAATCAACTCAAACAGGGATTGAACGTATTACAGCAAGTCAGTCATTTCAAAGCCGAGAGTTTGATCTGTGTCGGGGGCGGTTCTAAAAATCCGCTTTGGAACCAAATCCGTGCTGATGTTTTGGGTTTACCCATTGATGTGGTTGATGTTGCGGAAAGCACAGTGCTAGGCGCAGCGATGTTTACCTTTGCGGGAGTTGGTATTTACGATAGTCCGGAAGCCGCTCAAAAAGCCATGCAGCCACAACGCAAACGTATTTATCCTCAGTTTAATTTTGCAAACGAATAGGAGCAATCTCATGTTAAAAGGTATTCATCCGGCAATTTCCCCCGCGTTACTCAAAATTCTTGCCGAAATGGGGCATGGCGATGAACTCGTACTTGCTGACGCACATTTTCCGGCGCATTCGTTGCATCAAAACGTGGTTCGGGCAGACGGCATTTCTATCGAAACGCTATTAGCAGGCATCTCGCCATTATTTGAATTTGACACTTATGTCGAAGCACCATTGGTAATGATGCAAGCGGTGCAAGGCGATATGCTCGATCCCGAAGTTGAAAAACGCTATCTCAATGCGATTCAAAGTGCGGTCGGTTTTGTGCCTAATCTCACCCGTATTGATCGCTTTGATTTCTATCAGCGTGCAAAACAAGCCTATGCCATCGTTATCACCGGAGAAACCGCCAAATACGGCAACATTATTATCAAAAAAGGGGTTACGCCCGTTTTATAACAAGTTAGAGGTACTTAAAAATGAATAGAAAAGAACTTTCGCAAAAAATTATCGACACCTGCCTTGAGATGACCCGATTAGGTTTAAACCAAGGTACCGCAGGGAATGTAAGCGTACGCTATAAAGACGGTATGCTGATTACTCCCACCGGTATGCCATATCATTTAATCACACCGGAAAACATCGTGTATGTTGATAACAACGGTACACACGAGGAGGGAAAACTGCCTTCCAGCGAATGGCAATTTCATTTAGCCGTCTATCAAGTACGCGCCGAAGCGAATGCGGTCGTACATAATCATTCTCTTCATTGCGCCGGATTGTCCATTCTCCAGAAACCGATTCCGGCTATTCACTATATGGTTGCAGTAGGGGGAACCGATCATATTCCTTGCGTACCTTATGCAACATTTGGTACGCAGGAACTTGCCTCTTACGTGTCGGAGGGAATCAAAAAAAGTAAGGCAATTTTGTTGGCTCACCATGGCTTAATTGCTTGTGGTGAAAATCTTGACAAAGCGTTGTGGCTTGCACAAGAAGTGGAGGTATTGGCTTCTTGGTATTTGAAATTACTTGCAACCGGGTTAGAGATTCCACTTTTGAGCCGTGAGCAAATGCAGGTGGTATTAGGAAAATTCCATACGTATGGATTACGCATTGAAGAATAGCAGTTCTTTACTCCTCTCTACTAATTAATATAAGGAAGGTATTATGAGTGCCAAAGTATTAGAAAAGAAATTTGTTATCCCGTTTATTTTAATTACGAGCTTATTTGCATTATGGGGATTTGCGAATGATATTACCAATCCCATGGTAGCGGTATTTCAAACCGTGATGGAAATTCCGGCTTCAGAAGCGGCTTTAGTACAGTTCGCTTTCTATGGCGGTTACGGCACAATGGCGATTCCTGCTGCGATATTCGCCAGTCGTTATAGCTACAAAGCAGGGATTATGTTAGGGCTTATTCTCTATGCTATCGGTGCTTTTTTATTCTGGCCGGCGGCAAAATATGAAGAGTTTAATTTTTTCTTGATCTCACTTTATATTTTAACCTTTGGTCTGGCTTTCTTGGAAACGACGGCAAACCCTTATATTCTCGCAATGGGTGATCCACAAACTGCGACTCGTCGTTTGAATTTTGCTCAATCTTTTAATCCGTTAGGCTCAATCACTGGTATGTTTGTGGCTTCTCAACTTGTCTTAACAAATCTTGAGTCCGATAAACGTGATGCGGTGGGTAGCTTGATTTTCCACACTTTATCTGAAGCGGAAAAAATGACTATCCGTACACATGATTTGGCTGAAATTCGTGACCCCTATATTGTATTGGGTTTTGTGGTGATTGCAGTACTCGTTATTATCAGCCTCTATAAAATGCCGAAAGTAAGAGTTGAAGAAGGTAATTGTCGTATTACCTTTAAAGAAGCCGTTAGTCGCTTGGTACAAAAAGCAAAATATCGTGAGGGCGTTATTGCACAAGTCTTTTATGTTGGTGTACAAATTATGTGTTGGACGTTTATTGTCCAATATGCGGAACGTTTAGGCTTTACTAAGGCAGAAGGTCAAAATTTCAATATTATTGCGATGGGGATTTTTATTGCCAGTCGTTTCATTAGTACCAGTTTAATGAAATATCTCAGATCCGAATTTATGTTAATGCTCTTTGCTATCGGTGGTTTCTTTAGCATTCTTGGCGTGATTTTCATTGATGGGATAGGGGGATTGTATTGCTTAATTTTAACTTCCGGTTTTATGTCATTGATGTTCCCGACCATTTATGGTATTGCGCTAAATGGCTTAAAAGAAGAATCTACAATCGGTGCCGCAGGCTTAGTGATGGCGATTGTCGGTGGTGCATTAATGCCGCCACTGCAAGGCATGATTATCGACCAAGGTGAAGTCATGGGACTACCTGCAGTGAACTTCTCCTTTATTCTACCGCTTGTCTGCTTTGTCGTAATTGCTATCTACGGATTTAGATCTTGGAAAATTCTTAGCTAATCGTAAATTTGACCGCACTTAAAGTGCGGTCATTTTTTATAAGTTTGGGGTATTATGTAGCCGTTACACAAATCTGTTTTTGGGTTGGCTTGTAGGGACACACTGCGTGTGTCCGAATTTTAACGTATTGAAATCATTTGATTTTATAACGGACACACGCAGTGTGTCCCTACATGTCGTTGAAATTTCTGTTTTTGTGCATTTGCTACATAATATCGTAAGTTTGGTGGATAAGCCTTGTGTTTAATTAAGGTATTCCCGTTGAGTTAGATCAATAAATCGGGTAAACTATCGTCCCGTCTTTGATAGCTAATCTTCTTCAATTTCTGACCGCACTTTTGTGAAATGTCTAGCAAGATGATTAGCTATAATCATTTATATCCCAACAAAGAATTAGGTTCCCTATGGCTACAAATTATATTTTCGTCACCGGCGGTGTTGTGTCATCGTTAGGTAAAGGCATTGCGGCGGCATCATTGGCGGCAATTTTAGAAGCACGTGGTTTAAACGTTACGATTATGAAACTTGATCCCTATATTAACGTGGATCCGGGAACGATGAGCCCGACCCAACACGGGGAAGTGTTTGTGACACAAGACGGTGCGGAAACGGATTTGGATTTAGGTCATTATGAGCGTTTTATCCGCACAAAAATGACAAAACGCAATAATTTCACCACCGGTAAAATTTATTCGGAAGTGTTGCGTAAAGAACGCCGTGGTGATTATCTCGGTGCGACCATTCAAGTGATTCCGCATATTACCAATGAAATTAAAGATCGCGTGATTGCCGGCGCACAAGGGCATGATGTGGTTATCGTGGAAGTGGGCGGAACAGTCGGGGACATTGAATCCTTACCATTTTTGGAGGCGTTACGCCAACTTGCCGTACAAGTGGGGCGTGAGCATACGTTATTTATGCATTTAACCCTTGTTCCTTATATCCCGACCGCCGGTGAGGTAAAAACCAAACCAACCCAGCATTCAGTAAAAGAATTATTGTCTATCGGGATTCAGCCGGATGTATTAATTTGCCGCTCCGATCGTATGATTCCGCCAAATGAACGGGCGAAAATTGCGTTATTTTGTAATGTACCGGAACGTGCGGTGATTTCGTTAAAAGACGTGAATTCGATCTATCAAATTCCGGCATTACTGAAATCGCAAGGTTTGGATAGCTTTGTCTGTGATCGTTTCCGTTTAAATTGTCCGGAAGCGGATCTTTCCGAATGGGAACAAGTACTTTATAAACAAGCTAATCCGGTAGGTGAAGTGACGATTGGTATGGTGGGTAAATATACAGAATTGCCGGATGCCTATAAATCGGTGAATGAAGCCTTAAAACACGCGGGCTTGACCAATCGCTTATCGGTGAACATTAAATATATTGATTCGCAAGATGTGGAAACGAAAGGCGTAGAAATACTTAAAGGTATCGATGGGATTTTGGTTCCGGGTGGCTTTGGCTATCGTGGCGTAGAGGGGAAAATTCGTACGGCGCAATACGCACGTGAGAACAACATTCCTTACCTCGGTATTTGTTTAGGGATGCAAATTGCACTGATTGAATACGCACGTAATGTGGCGGGGCTAACCAAGGCAAATTCTTCAGAATTTGATCGTGATTGCGAACAGCCGGTAATAGCATTAATCACCGAATGGCAAGATTCCGAAGGCAATACGGAAGTGCGTTCCGACAAATCCGATCTTGGCGGTACAATGCGTTTAGGGGCACAACAATGTCATTTGGTAGAGGGCAGCCGAGCTCGTGAATTATACGGTGCCGAAACGATTGAAGAACGTCATCGCCATCGTTACGAAGTGAATAACGTATTACTTCCGCAAATTGAAAAAGCCGGCTTAAAAGTAACAGGTTTATCCGCAGACAAAAAATTAGTGGAAATCATTGAAGTGCCAAATCATCCTTGGTTTGTTGCGTGCCAATTCCATCCGGAATTTACTTCCACGCCACGTGATGGGCACCCATTATTCGCGGGTTTTGTAAAAGCAGCTTACGAAAATCATAAAAAGTCAGCCTAATTTTTAAGCATAAAAAGTGCGGTTAAAAATCTTGATGAATTTTAACCGCACTTTTTTATTTTATTGAGCATTGGAAGTGTGGTTGGCTAGTGATGTGATTTGTCAAAATTTACTGAAATTTATTTATATAATCAAGATTATTTCTTTTTAGTAAATTATATTTTAACTTATTGTTTATTTATTTAATTTTTTGAAATTATATAATGCGCTCCATCAACAGAACAATCGGTTCTAACAAGAAATGAAGGAGTTTTATATGAAAAAAGTAGCAAATGTTTTTACTGCACCGGAAAAACACTGGGTAGGTAATGGTTTCCATGTCGCGTCAATGTTTAGTTACAACGATAAAGATAAAAATCTTGACCCGTTTCTTTTAATGGATTACAACCCGCCAAAATTCTTCCAAGGTGGACGTCGTGATAATTCTGAATTTGCTTTGCGAGGTGTAGAAGAGCATCCGCACCGTGGTTTTGAAACAGTAACTATTGCTTATCAAGGCGAAGTTTCTCACCGCGATTCTCACGGTGGCGGCGGTACGATTGGCACCGGTGATGTGCAATGGATGACGGCTGGTTCCGGTGTGATGCACGAAGAAATGCATTCTGAAAAATTCGCCAAAGAAGGCGGTTTGTTTGAAATGGTGCAACTTTGGGTCAATCTTCCGGCGAAAGACAAAATGACCGCACCGAAATATCAAGCGATTAAATCGGCGGATATTCCGGTAGTAAAATTGCCTAACGATGCCGGTCAAGTACGAGTGATTGCCGGTGAATTGTTAGGAACAACGGGGTCTGCCAGTACTTTTAGCCCGATTAATATGTGGGACACGACCATGAATGCCAATTCCACACACACTTTCAGTGTGCCAGAAAGCCATAATGTGGTTATCCTTGTATTAGAGGGAACAATCCAAGTTGGTGGAGAGGCCATCGCACGGCGTGGAGAGTTAGTCACTTTCGAGCGTGGCGGCGCAGATGTATTAATTGAATCTAACAATGAAGCGAAATTGTTAATTCTTACCGGCGAACCGCTCAATGAGCCGATTGTCGGTTACGGCCCGTTTGTGATGAATACCCGCGAGCAAATTGTTGAAGCTTTTAATGATGTACAGGCGGGAAAATTTGGTCGCTTAGACTAAAATGCTAACCTCACAAATGCCTATCATTGCTTAAATAAATCGTTTTTCACGATGAATTTAGCACTAAAAGTGCGGTCATATTTTCGAAAGAATTTATGACCGCACTTTTTTGTTTTACCTCATACGGAATGCCAAAAGCGCGGAATATGCGGGCGTTGGCAAGCAATATCGTCCCCTCTATAATATTGCAACAAAACCTACATCATTATGGGTAAAAATGCGGTTATTTTTTAAGGAATTTTTTATGAAACAGATTCAATCGACAGATTCGGGGTATTGGTTACTGACGCAAGGTTCGTCTTTGCATTTGGTGAACGGTAAATTGCCTTTCGGCACGGCGGAAAGATTTGCGATTACCGGTGCGAAAGGTATGGTGATTGGCGAATGGGAAGGGGAGCCGTTGTGGTTGGTGGCGGAACAACAAGATGAGCGGGAATATTTTAGCTTGCGTGATCAACTTTCTTTGCCCGAAGAACAATTCCATTTATTAAGCCGTGGTGTGGAAATGAATCACTTCTTAAAAACGCATCAATTTTGTGGAAAGTGCGGTCATAAAACGGAACAAACGCAAGAAGAATTCGCCGTGCAATGTACGCATTGCGGCTACCGTACTTATCCGGTGATTTGCCCTTCTATTATTGTGGCGGTGCGTCGTGGTAAAGCGATTTTGTTAGCGAATCACAAACGCCATTATCAACCAAACGGTGGAGGAATATACACGACACTTGCCGGTTTTGTCGAAGTGGGGGAAACTTTTGAACAAACGGTTCAGCGTGAAGTTTTTGAAGAAACCGGTATTCGGATTAAAAATATTCGTTATTTCGGTAGTCAGCCTTGGGCGTTTCCGAACTCACAAATGGTAGGATTTTTGGCAGACTACGAGAGTGGTGAAATTTCTTTACAGGAAACGGAAATTCATGATGCGCAATGGTTTTCTTGCGATAACCCCTTGCCAGAATTACCCCCAACAGGTACTATCGCACGAAAACTAATTCATGCTACGCTTGCGCTTTGTCAAGCGGAAAATCAATAGAAGGAAGCCTCATGTCTGAATTGAAAAACGATCGTTATCTTAACGCCTTATTACGCCAACCCGTTGATTACACACCGGTATGGATGATGCGCCAAGCTGGGCGTTATTTGCCGGAATATAAAGCAACGCGTGCACAAGCCGGCGATTTTATGTCCCTTTGCCGCAATGCGGATTTGGCTTGCGAAGTCACCATTCAGCCGCTCCGTCGTTATGATTTGGATGCGGCAATTTTATTTTCGGATATTTTGACGATTCCGGATGCCATGGGCTTGGGATTGAGCTTTGGTGCCGGTGAAGGTCCAAAATTTGCCAAACCGATTGAAAGCAAAAGTGCGGTGGAAAATCTGCCGATTCCTGATCCGGAACAAGAACTTCAATATGTGATGAATGCGGTACGCACTATTCGCCGTGAACTAAACGGTTCTGTGCCGTTAATTGGTTTTTCCGGTAGTCCATGGACTTTGGCAACCTACATGGTGGAAGGCGGTTCCAGCAAAACTTTCAGCAAAATCAAAAAAATGATGTATGCCGAACCGCAAACCTTACATTTATTGCTGGATAAACTGGCGGAATCCGTGACGCTTTATTTGAATGCACAAATCAAAGCCGGTGCGCAATCTGTGATGGTTTTTGATACTTGGGGCGGCGTATTGGGTCATCGAGAATATTTGGATTTTTCCCTTCAATATATGCATAAAATTGTGGATGGCTTAATTCGTGAAAATGACGGACATCGCGTACCGGTCACACTCTTTACTAAAGGTGGCGGATTATGGCTTGAGGCGATAGCGAATACCGGTTGTGATGCCATCGGTTTAGACTGGACGGTGAATTTGGCTGAGGCAAAAGCACGTGTCGGACATAAAGTCGCTTTGCAAGGCAACATGGATCCAAGTGTGCTTTACGCGCCGGCAGAACGAATTGAGCAAGAAGTGCGGTCAATTTTGGCGGATTTTGGCGAAGGTAGTGGCCATGTATTTAATCTCGGACACGGTATCCATCAAGATGTGCCGGAAAATGCACCAAAAGTGTTTGTTGATGCGGTTCACGAATATTCCAAAATCTATCATAAATAAAAAATAATATGCGAAATCCTATCCATAAACGTTTGGAAAACCTTGAAAGCTGGCAGCATTTAACTTTTATGGCGGCATTATGCGAGCGTATGATGCCGAATTTTAAATTGTTCTGCCAAATGAATAATCAGGAAACCGAAGGCAAAATTTATCAAAATATTCTCAACTTAGTGTGGGAATATTTAACGGTAAAAGATTGTAAAATTAATTTTGAGAATCAGTTGGAAAAATTGGAAGCCATTATTCCCGATGTGAATAACTATGACAATTTTGGTGTTGTACCCGCCCTTGATGCTTGTGAAGCCTTAGCTGAGATTTTACATGCTATTATTGCAGGAGAAACCTTAGAAAGAGCGGTTAAAATTAGCCACATTTCTTTGGGGACAGTTACAGCATTATTGGAGACGGAAAACAGTCGTCATTTTTCTGAAACTGAACTCAAAGAAAATGAAGATATTCAAGCTGAGTTGGATGTGCAGTGGCAAATCTATCGTTTGTTAAAAGAATGTGAAAAACGAGATGTTGCACTGATTTTAGATCTAAAAAATGAAATTAGAACTGAGGGTATATCCAATATCGGTATAGAATTTAACCAATAACGTGAGATTTATCACAAATTTAAAAAATCTTACTTTTATTTCATTGAAAGTTAGATTATGCTTTACATAGCCGTTGTTGCCTGGGCTGAATGCTTGGTGGCGCGCTTTATTAAAGAAACAAATTAAATTTAACGAAAGGTAAAGTCTATGAACAAAACAGATTTAATTGATGCAATCGCAAGTGCTGCAGAGCTAAATAAAAAACAAGCTAAAGCAGCATTGGAAGCAACTTTAGAAGCAATCGCTGCAAGCCTTAAAAAAGGTGAGCCAGTACAATTGATTGGTTTCGGTACATTTAAAGTAAACCAACGTGCGGCACGTACAGGTCGTAACCCACAAACCGGTGCGGAAATTAAAATTGCTGCATCTAAAGTGCCTGCATTTGTGTCTGGCAAAGCATTAAAAGAAGCAATCAAATAATTAATTGCATAAATTGTTGTAAACCCTGCCTTAAGCAGGGTTTTTTGTTGCTTGAAATTTCCTTTACAAAATAGTTCTATTTCTATAATATTTTGAACCGAAATTTTATTCGAAAGTTATTTTGCATTTTAAGATGAAACGAAATAATCAACCCCGTAATACACAGCAACGTCGCCACAAGATAATGCAGCTTTTACAGCAACAAGGTGAAGTTGGTGTGGAGCAGTTAGTTAGGCTATTTGACACCTCTGAAGTCACCATTCGTAAAGATTTAACCGCGTTGGAGAGCAGCGGTTTTTTATTGCGTAAATATGGCGGTGCGATCTTAATGCCAAAAGAAATTATTGACGAAAGCGAAAACGAAGAACTTTCGAAACGAAAGATTGTCATAGCCAAGGCAGCAGCAGAGCGTATTCGCGATCATAATCGTATTATTGTAGATAGTGGTAGCACTACGGCGGCTTTGATTAAGCAACTCAACCGCAAGCAAGGTTTGATTGTGATGACAAATTCCCTTTCTGTGGCAACGGAACTAAGAGCTTTGGAAAATGAACCTACGTTATTGATAACTGGGGGAACTTGGGATACACGCTCTGAATCTTTCCAAGGCAAAGTAGCGGAACAAGTATTACGATCCTATGATTTTGATCAGCTCTTTATTGGGGCGGACGGTATTGATTTAGATCGTGGCACGACAACATTCAATGAGTTAGTCGGGCTAAGTCAAGTGATGGCAGAGGTTTCTCGTGAAGTGATTGTGATGGTGGAATCTCAAAAAATTGGCAGAAAAATGCCTAATTTAGAATTAACTTGGCAGCAAATTGACGTATTGATTACCGATAACGGACTGTCAGAACAAGACAAACAAGCAATTTTGGCACAAGGTGTGGAAGTCATCTGTGTGTGAAAGTGCGGTCAAAATGGCAATTATTTTTAAATTAATCAATAAATAAAGGAAAGCTTATGTGTGGTATTGTTGGCGCAGTGGCGCAGCGTGATGTTGCAGAAATCTTAATTAACGGATTACATCGTTTAGAGTATCGTGGTTATGACTCTGCCGGTGTGGCAGTGGTCAATGAACAGAATGAATTACAGCGTGTACGTTGTTTAGGTAAAGTAAAAGCATTGGATGAAGCCGTTGCCGTTAAACCGTTAGTTGGTGGGACGGGTATTGCGCATACACGTTGGGCAACCCATGGTGAGCCTTCGGAAGCCAATGCGCATCCGCACGTTTCCGGTAACTTTGCCGTTGTACATAATGGCATTATTGAAAATCACGAAGAATTACGTGAATTATTAAAATCCCGTGGTTACGAATTTCTTTCTCAAACGGATACCGAAGTGATCGCGCATCTTGTGGAATGGGAAATGCGTAGCACGGATTCTTTACTTGAAGCGGTACAAAAAGTCGTGAAACAGCTTACTGGTGCTTACGGTATGGTGGTGATGGATCGCCTGCAACCGGAACGCTTGGTGGCAGCACGCTCAGGCAGTCCGTTAGTCATCGGTTTAGGCATTGGTGAAAATTTCCTAGCCTCAGATCAACTGGCATTATTAAGTGTGACTCGTCGTTTCATTTTCTTGGAAGAAGGGGATATTGCGGAAATCACCCGTCGTACTGTAGATATTTATGATGTACGGGGTAACAAGATTGAGCGTGAAGTGCATGAATCCAATCTTGAGAATGATGCCGCTGAGAAAGGCAAATTCCGCCATTTTATGCAGAAAGAAATTTTTGAACAATCGACCGCACTTATCAATACAATGGAAGGGCGTATTAATCACAATAGTGTGATTGCAGAGTCTATTGGCAATGGTGCGAAAGATATTTTAGAGAACGTACAACATATCCAAATTGTCGCCTGTGGTACATCTTACAATGCCGGTATGGTGGCTCGTTATTGGTTTGAAGCCCTTGCTGGTGTGAGCTGTGATGTGGAAATTGCCTCTGAGTTTCGTTATCGTAAATTTGTTACCCGTCCAAATAGTTTGTTGCTTACCCTTTCTCAATCCGGTGAAACCGCTGATACACTAGCTGCTCTCCGTTTAGCAAAAGAAAAAGGTTACATGGCGGCAATGACAATTTGTAACGTCGCAGGATCTTCTCTTGTGCGTGAATCTGATCTTGCGTTTATGACTCGTGCAGGGGTGGAAATTGGCGTAGCTTCAACAAAAGCTTTTACTACCCAATTAGCCGCAATGCTCATGTTAGTGACTGCAATCGGTAAACTCAATGGTAATATTTCCGATGAAAAAGAGAAAGAAATTGTGAAAGCATTGCATTCTCTCCCGGCAGATATTGAAAAAAGTTTAGCTTTTGATAAAGATATTGAACTTCTTGCAGAAGATTTTGCTGAAAAAAATCATGCTTTGTTCTTAGGTCGTGGCGAATATTATCCGATTGCCATGGAAGCTTCTTTGAAATTAAAAGAAATTTCTTACATTCATGCAGAAGCCTATGCTGCGGGTGAACTAAAACATGGTCCGTTAGCATTAATTGATGCAGATATGCCGGTGATCGTGGTGGCACCAACCAATGATTTATTAGAAAAAGTGAAATCAAATATTGAAGAAGTGCGGGCTCGTGGCGGTCAATTATACGTCTTTGCGGATAAAGAGGCCGGTTTTAGTGAAATGGAAGGTATGAAAATTATCACTATGCCAAAAGTGAATGAAATTATTGCGCCAATTTTTTATACGATACCGATGCAATTATTGGCATATCACGTGGCTTTAATCAAAGGTACGGATGTGGATCAACCGCGTAATCTTGCAAAAGCGGTAACCGTTGAATAAATTGTGGTTGATTTAATCACTGTTTTAAAAGCACGAAATATAATTTTCGTGCTTTTTTATTTGCTTAACATAACAAGATTCTTTAAACTACGTCCCGATTTTGAGCGTGGATAGTTTCACCGTTCATTACATAACCTTTCTCCACTTTAAACACTACCTGTGAGTAGTAAAAGGACATCAACATGACAACTAAAGTCAATCAATATGGCTGGAAAGCCCTTATTGGCTCTGCCGTCGGCTATGCAATGGACGGTTTCGATTTACTTATTCTTGGTTTTATGCTCAGCGCTATTTCTGCCGATCTTAATCTTACACCGGCTCAGTCAGGATCACTTGTTACTTGGACGCTAATCGGTGCCGTATTCGGTGGCATTGTATTTGGTGCATTGAGTGATAAATACGGTCGTGTACGTGTACTGACTTGGACAATCGTATTATTTGCCATTTTCACCGGTTTATGTGCATTAGCCCAAGGTTACTGGGATTTGCTTATTTACCGTACTATCGCCGGTATCGGTTTGGGCGGTGAGTTTGGCATCGGTATGGCACTTGCGATTGAAGCTTGGCCGGCACGCCATCGTGCTAAAGCTGCTTCTTATGTGGCCTTGGGCTGGCAAGTCGGCGTGTTAGGTGCAGCATTATTAACGCCGGTATTACTACCGTATATTGGTTGGCGTGGTATGTTTATTCTTGGTATTTTCCCTGCATTTGTGGCGTGGTATTTACGAGCCAGATTACACGAACCTGAAATTTTCACTCAAAAACAGACCGCACTTTCAGCACAAAAAACATCAAAATTGGAATCTTTTAAACTTTTAGTGAAAGATAAAGCGACGGCTAAAGTGAGTTTAGGGGTTGTCGTGCTGACATCCGTACAAAATTTTGGCTACTACGGCATTATGATCTGGATGCCGAACTTCTTGGCTAAACAACTTGGTTTTAGCCTAACAAAATCAGGTATTTGGACAGCAGTAACAGTATGTGGAATGATGTTAGGTATCTGGGTTTTTGGTCGCCTTGCTGATAAATTAGGACGCAAACCAAGTTTCTTATTGTTCCAATTCGGTGCGGTTGCCAGTATTATTGCCTATTCTCAACTTACCGATCCTACTGTAATGCTTATTGCCGGTGTGTTTCTCGGGATGTTTGTGAACGGTATGATGGGAGGATACGGTGCGCTAATGGCGGAGGCTTACCCTACGGAAGCGCGAGCTACTGCACAAAATGTTTTATTCAACTTAGGACGGGCAGTCGGTGGTTTTGGGCCTGTTGTAGTCGGCGCGATTGTTTCTACCTACTCATTTAGCCTTGCCATTGCATTCTTAGCGATTATTTACCTCATTGATATGATTGCCACCGTTTTCCTCATTCCGGAACTAAAAGGTAGCGAATTAAAATAAAGTGCGGTTGATTTTGAGCTTATTTTAAATCCGTCTTATCGTAAGGCGGATTTTTTATTGCTAACTAAAAACCACTATTGAAAAGATAGAATCACCATAAGGTTGTGAATAAGTTTCCGTATTTAAAGAAGCTAAATGATATAAGATTCACTTTTGAGCAAGGGGTTGCTGGTGGACAGAGTAGGTATCAATGCAGAAATGATATGAAAGTATGTGAAGTATCAAAAGAAACGTGAAGTTAAGGATAAGCAATGAAAGCTTTCAACGAGGTAAAATTTGGATTCAAGGAGGCGGAATTTTTAGAAACGCCCCTATGGTACTGGGGAGGGGCGTTAATTAAAAGCGTTGGTTAATAGAGCTGGCGTTTAATTGCGTCAGCAACTAATTCCGCTTCTGGGCCTAAGATAACTTGTAAACCATCATTACCAATTTTTACTGTACCTTTTGAACCTAATGATTTGAGTTGTTCTTCATTAATATTATTGTGATCGATCAATGTTAGTCGTAAGCGGGTAATACAAGCATCAATATTCTTGAGGTTATTTTTTCCACCCAACGCATCAATAAATTTAATTGCTCTTTCTTCGCGAGAAGAGGTTGTTGCTGCTAGGGGAGCTTCAAGAGATTCTTCTTGTTCCTCACGACCAATTGTTTTAAGGTTAAACGCTTTGATTGCCACACGGAAAATGACATAGTAAATCACAAAGAAAACAATGCCTTGTAAGATTAACATATACCAATCTACGGCAAGTGGATTGCGTGAGGAAAGTACCATATCAACTAAACCGGCACTGAAACCAAAACCGGCGATCCAATGCATACTTGCGGCAATAAATACCGAAATCCCTGTTAAAAATGCATGGATAACATAAAGAATTGGCGCCACGAACATAAATGAAAATTCAAGTGGTTCGGTAATTCCTGTAAAGAAAGAAGCAAATGCACCGGCAAGCATAATAGAGGCTACTTTTACTTTTTGACTCGGTTTTGCACTGTGATAAATAGCGAATGCCGCACCGGGTAAGCCAAACATCATAACGGGGAAGAAACCTGCTTGATACATTCCCGTGACCCCTACAGTTGCGGTGCCTTCAGCAAGAGATTTCGCCCCGCCAAGGAAGTTCGGAATATCGTTAATGCCAGCTACATCAAACCAAAAAACAGAATTTAATGCGTGGTGTAAGCCCACCGAAATCAGTAAGCGGTTAAAGAAGCCGTAAATTCCTGCACCTACTGCACCTAAATCTTTAATTGACTCACCAAAAGAGACAAGCGCATTAAAAATATGCGGCCAAACATAGAGGAGAACAAAAGAAATGGCGATCATGACAAAAGCGACCACAATAGGTACGAGACGTTTTCCACTAAAGAAGGAAAGCGCTTTTGGTAATTCTACTTGATAGAACCGATTATAAAGTTCTGCCGAAATCACGCCTATTAAAATCCCAATGAATTGGTTATTGATTTTATTAAATGCTGCCGGAACTTGATCCGGTGAAATATGTTGTAGCTGTGCAACCCCGGCTGGAGAAAGAAGGGTAGTGACCACGTAGAACCCGACCAGACCGGAAAGTGCGGCCGAACCGTGTTTATCTCTTGATAAACCGAAAGCAACCCCCACGGCGAATAATAAGCCCATATTATCAATAATTGCCGCTCCGGATTTGATTAATAATGCCGCTAATTGGCTGTTGGCTCCCCATCCGTCAGGATCGATCCAATAACCGATTCCCATTAATAATGCCGCTGCCGGTAATGCTGCTACGGGGACCATTAAGGCTTGACCAATTTTTTGTGCGTAACTGAGAATACTCATAAATACTCCTTAGGTTTCACTAAAATGCTTGTGAACAAATAGAGTGTTCACAAGCAGTGCTTTTTGTTTTATTGACAATTATTCTATCGTCAATTTTTTACCATCGTAGCTTAATGTCTTCACGGAGGTTAAGGCTTTTCCGCCATCGGTTTCACCACCAATTAATAGCATTTTATTATCATAAGAAACGGATAATCCATAGCCGATATTCATTGGTAACTCGCCAATAATACGCCATTTTCCATTATTTAACGTATAAATTTCCTTGTGCCATGCTTTGGTTAAACCTTTGTGAGCGTGTAGCATACCTTCTTTAAATTGTTTAACGGAGCCGGGGAAGTTTGCCCCTCCGGTCACTAAATAATGACCATGGCTATAACCCGCCATAGCGCCGGCTAAACCGTCTTGGCTTTTACCTTTTGGAGCAGGCAAATCCGGTAAGTTTTTCCATTGAACTCCTTTGGTGGTAAATTTACCTTGATGGGTTTCTGCGGTACGAAGTCCGGGTTTTATTTCCCCATTCACGACTATTAAATTATTGCCTTGAATGGTAAATGCCGCGCCCGCAAGACCGGAGAAAGGTACTCGACCTTCATTACGCCATTTATTCGTAGAAGGTTCATAACTTAATAATTCCGTAGTAAAGAAGTAATCTTCCGGACGTTGGTTGAAATAGGCAGCCGTTATTTCATCCTTTTTCATTTTATCTTCACCGGCAGCCACTGTATCTTGAAAGAAACCGTTAAAGATAGACAGATTGGATCCGCCTATAATATAAACTTTATCACCCTGTGATGCACCGGATGAGCCTACTAAACTGCGTGGAGAACGAGTTGGCAATTTCGTCCAAGTATTATCTGTCGGATTATATTGATAGGCATCATTGATAAGTTGCAGCTCGCCTTTTTCATTTTTTTGCAAGCCACCAAATACATAAAGTTTTCCATCTACGGCAGCTGCAACGGGTTGATTACGTTCGCCCCCCGGGAAAGCGGCAATCTCTTCCCATTGTGCAGTCGGCTCTTTTAAATTGAGGGAGTAGAATTTGTTTCCGCCGGAACCTAATCCTACATATACGGTATCGCCGATTAACGCACCTGCACCGCTTTTAATACCTACGGGAAGATCAGGATAGGCTTGAATGTTTGCGGAAAATGCTAGGGTAGTGAAAAGTGTGGTGCATAATGCTGTTTTTGTTAATGTCATAATAAACCTCATTTGAGTAATGTTATGGTTTGCTATTCATAAAACGGCATTGAATAGAGTGTTATTTAAAGTGCGGTCAAAAATGTGATGATTTTTAACCGCACTTTGGCTATGGAATCAAGAGATTCGGTATAAAGGTAATGATTTGTGGGAAGACAGTAATTAAAACCAACATAGCAAAAATTGGAATTAAGAACGGCAGTACACCTTTTGTTACAGTGGATACCGACATATTGCCAACACGTGCTACGACAAAGAGAGCCATTCCCATTGGCGGCGTTAAAATTCCGATCATCATATTCAGTGTCGTCATCACACCGAAAAAGACAAGATCGATATTAAACTGCATGGCAATTGGAATCAGCATCGGCAGAACTAAGAATTGTAGTGCCAGAGCGTCAATAAACATACCGAGGAAGAGCAACAAAGCGTTGATCATCACGAGTACCATTAATGGTGAATCTGCAACGGCAACAAAGACATCGGCAATACGCATTGCTACTTGTTCACGGGCGATCATATCTCCGAAGAAGGTAACTGTCATAATCATTAATGCGACGACACCGGTAATCGCCATGGCTTCCACACAGCTATTAAAGAGCATTTTTAAGGTGAGTTCTTTATAGACAAACTTACCAATAATGACGGAGTAAGCCGCTGCAACTACGGCAGATTCTGTCGGGCTGAATAGACCGGAGAAGATACCTCCAATAATCAATATTGGTGTTAAAATTGCCCAGAAAGCACGCTTGAATGAATCGCATAGTTCTGCACGAGTGGCTTTTGGCGTTCTTGGGTAGCCGCGTTTTTTAGAAACGTAATAGTTCATTGCCATGAGAGCGATAGTTACTAATACACCGGGTACAAAGCCTGCAATAAAGAGCTTAGCAATAGATTCGTTAGCAATAACACCATAAATGATCATTGCAATACTTGGTGGTACTAAAGGTCCGATAATGCAAGAGGCTGCGGTAATTCCACCACAAATGTCATCATCATACCCTGCATCGCGCATTGCTTTAATTTCTAATTGTCCTAAACCGCCTGCATCAGCAAGGGCTGAGCCAGACATTCCTGAAAATAGTAAACTTGCACCAATATTTACATGCCCCATTCCGCCGGTGTAGTGGCCGAGTAAGGCTTTTGCAAAGTTGAAGATACGTTCCGTGATTCCGCCCGTATTCATCAAAATACCGGTTAAGATGTAGAACGGTACGGCAAGTAATGGGAAACTATTCAGGCTATATATCAATTTGTCCGATGCCGCATTCACTACATTCCACCGAGTCATTGTGAAATAGAGAAGGGTAGCAATGAAAAGTGACCAACCCACGGGCACGCCTAAGAACATAATGACAAGCCATACAAGCAAGGCGACATAAACAGCACTAGAACCCAGTTTTATGTAGTTTGTAATACGTAAAACTTTAAACCAGTCCGGCGCAAAAAATAAAATAGCCAATAAAATAACCGCACTTACAATAAAGAAAGTGGCTGGTAAATAGCTTTTATCTTCCTTGAAATTTTGTGCTTGAGCTTGAAAAAAGCGAATCATCATTAAGGTAGCAACAACGGGTAAAGCGGCAAAAATCCACTTTTCCGAAATACCGCCCAACGCATCAATCGGGAAAGATGCATTAGTAAAAGTTCGAATACCGAAATGGATAAAAAAGAAGATACAGGCAAAAATAATGAGTTGTACAAAAGTATTTGATAGCTTTCTCACTTTAGCCGGCATTAAATTGGTTAAGAAATCAATGTAAACATGATCTTGTTTTCTGATAGCAACGCTAATACCGAGCATACCTACATACACAAAAAGTAGTTTAGCAAGTTCTTCACTCCAAATTAGGGGAGATTGAAATACCTGTCTGGAAAGAATTTGCGCGATAAGAATGCAGAAAATGACGAGAAATAGAGCGCCGCCAATCCATTCCTCTAATTTATTAAAAATTTTCATGCTTTACTCCATGCACGAAGACGAAAAGGACAAAATTGAATGCACCGGAGTAGGTGCATTCAAGGTTAATTATTTGATTGCTTGAATTTCTTTTAAAGCTTCTTCACCTTTGCTACCGGTTTGTTTTACAAACTCATCATAGAAAGGTTTCATTGAGGCTTTGAACGGGGCAAGATCAGGTTTGGTTACTGTGACACCTTGCTTTTCAAAGAAAGAAATCAAATCTTTTTCACCATCGGAAAATAATTGGGTGTGATATTTTGCGGCAGTTTCAGCTGCTTCTTTCACCACTTTTTGTAAATCTTCCGGTAGATCTTGGTAGGTTTCATTGCTCACCAAATATAGTTGATCGTTCAGAATGTGGTTTGTCATGGCTAAGAATTTTTGTACTTCATAGAATTTTTGTGCTTGTACGGCCGCTAACGGATTTTCCTGACCGTCAACCGAGTTGGTTTGAAGCGCAAGATATACCTCAGAAAATGCCATTGGTGTTGGAGAGGCTCCTACATATTTTGCGTATGCCAAGTTGGTTGCCGCATTAGGTACACGGAGTTTCAAACCCTTCATATCTTCAATATTGTTAATGGCACGATTTGAGGTCGTTTGGCGTGTTCCGTTATAGGCTTGAGAAAGTAAAGTTACCCCGAGATCTTTATTCATTTTTTGAATTAAATCTTTACCGAACGCGGTTTCATACAAGGCTTTCTGTGCTACATTGTAATCAGTGATCACATAAGGAAGGGCGAATACGGCAACTTCAGGATAGAACAATTGGAAACGTGCCGATTCAGCAAAAGTGAAATCAAGGGAACCATCTTTTAGCTGTTTTAGCATAGCACGATCGTCGCCTAGTTGTGAGCTAGGATAGAGCGATACTTCAATTTTGCCGCCTGATTTTTCTTTTACTTCTTTAGCGAACATTTCTGCAGCTTTATATTCATTAGACGATGTTCCGGCATTCATACCGAATTTTAAATCATAGTCTGCAGCGAAAACGGCGGAAGACAGACCGGCTGTCATGGTAGCTGTAAGAAAAAGTTTAGTAAATTTCATAATGTGGCTCCTAATGTGGAAACTATCAGAGTTGGTAGTACTAGCATAAGAATTTGGGTAAAACAGTACCCAAAACAATTCTTCGATTTTTATTCTAAGAGTAAAAAAACAGTTTTTAAATAGCCCTATGGAGTTTTATTTCAAAATTGAGACATTGATCACATTTAAGAAAATATAC
The DNA here is from genome assembly GCA_001999425.1 of Rodentibacter genomosp. 2. Lineage (GTDB taxonomy): Bacteria > Pseudomonadota > Gammaproteobacteria > Enterobacterales > Pasteurellaceae > Rodentibacter. The sequence goes on from MLHP01000007.1 coordinate 28,157, forward strand.
TTCAAAAATAAATTTAAAATGAAGTTTTATTTCTATATAATGAGAAAAAGTAGCGGAAATTGAGATTTTAATGATCTCGGTTTATCCAAAGATGAAATGAGGGTTTTTATGTCTAGACTTACACACGAACAGATTTTTCAGCGTATTCAAAATGGTTTAATCGCCTCTTGTCAGCCGGTGGATGATGGTCCGATGGATAAACCGGAAATTGTGGCGGCAATGGCTCAAGCTTCAGTAGTAGGCGGCGCTGCCGGTCTTCGTATTGAAGGCGTGGAAAATTTAAAAGCAACCCGTCCAACGGTAAATGTTCCGATTATCGGCATCGTAAAGCGTGATCTACCCGATAGTCCGGTTCGTATTACCCCGTTTCTGAATGACGTTGAAGATCTTGCAAATGCAGGGGCAGATATTATTGCAGTGGACGGTACTCATCGCCCTCGTCCGGTTGATTTGGAAAGTGCGGTTAAAAAAATCCATGAATTGGGTTGTCTTGCGATGGCTGATTGTTCCAATTTGGAAGAAGGATTACACTGCCAAACATTAGGATTTGATATTGTTGGTAGTACTATGTCGGGTTATACCGGCGGAGCTGTGCCGGAAGAACCGGATTATCAATTAGTGAAAGATTTAAAAGCCGCTGGTTGTCGGGTGATGGCGGAAGGGCGTTACAATTCTCCTGAATTGGCTAAAACTGCAATAGAAATCGGGGCAGATTTTGTGACGGTTGGTTCCGCATTGACTCGTCTCGAACATATTGTCGGTTGGTTTGCCGAAGCTGTGAAATCGGCAAAATAAGATAGGAAGGAATTCACGATGCGTTGTTTAGCTTTAGATATTGGTGGAACTAAAATTGCCGCTGCAATTGTTGAAAGGGGCGAAGTTGCTCAACGCCAACAAATTTCTACCCCTCAAAATAATGCGGCAGAAGCATTACATCAAAGTATCGCCCTATTATTAACAGAGTATGTAGAACAATTTGATTATGTTGCGGTTGCTTCTACCGGCATTATAAATCAGGGAATTTTGACCGCACTTAATCCTAAAAATTTAGGGGGATTAGCGGAATTTCCGCTTAAAGCAAGCATTGCCCGGCACACGGATAAACCGATTGGGTTACTAAATGACGTACAAGCTGCTGCCTATGCGGAATACCAATTACAGGGGCGGGATAAATTAGCCAATTTTGCTTTTATTACTGTTTCAACCGGGGTTGGCGGCGGATTAATTGTCAATCATCAATTACTCACTGAACCAAACGGCATCTCAGGACATATCGGTCATACATTGGCTGATCCTAACGGTCCCTTATGCGGCTGTGGACGGCGTGGTTGTGTGGAGGCTATCGCAGCCGGACGAGCCATTGAAGCAGTATCTTCCACTTGGAATGATCCTTGCTCGCCGAAAGAAGTCTTTGAACGCTTTAGAAAAAATGATGAAAAAGCGACCGCACTTGTAGCACGTTCAGCCCTTGCTATTGCTAATTTAGTCGCTGATTTGAAAATTTCGATGGATATGCAAAAAATTGCCATTGGTGGAAGTGTTGGATTGGCTGAAGGTTATTTACCTTTGATACAACAGTTTTTGAATGAAATGCCGGAAGTTTATCATTGTGATCTTATTCCGGCTCAATTTGGGCAAGACGCCGGTTTAGTAGGGGCTGCCTATTGGGTAAAAGATTTCTTATTCGCACCGTTGCAAGGAGGAGGCTATGACTAAAAATGGGAATATTTTAAATACCATAAGTTCGCTTTATCAAAGCCTGACGAAAACCGAGAAAAAGATTGCCGATACCGTTTTAACCTCTCCGGATCTTGTTGTGGGGTATCCGCTTTCCGAAATTGCCGAGAGTTTAGGCGTAGGAGAAGCTACTTTCGTCCGTTTTTGTCGCTCGGTGGGCTTTAAAGGTTTTAGTGATTTTAAATTGGAGCTTTCCATTGAATTGGCAACAAAAGACAATCATTCCCACCCATTGTTAGAAAACGATATTGAACCTACCGATAGCTCACGCCATATTGCACAAAAATTACAAACCTCTATTACTAGCGTAATAGATGAAACTATTAATTTACTTGATTTTAATCAGTTAGAAGAAACCGTTAATGCGATACGTCGTGCGAATCGTGTTTTTTTATTTGGTGTGGGTTCATCGGGGATAACGGCGGAAGAGGCAAAAAATAAATTAATGCGTATAGGGTTTCAAGTAGATGCAACCGGAAATAACCATTTTATGTATATGCAGGCGGCATTACTCAAACCGCGGGATGTTGCTATTGGGATAAGTCATTCAGGGTATTCGCAAGAAACCGCACATACGTTAAAAATTGCCAAGCAAAATGGGGCAACGACAGTAGCAATCACTCATAGCCTGCGTTCGCCGGTTACAAGCTCTGCGGATTTTGTCTTAGTAAACGGTAATAAACAGGGTAAATTGCAGGGCGATTCCATTGGAACCAAAATCGCCCAGCTTTTTGTATTAGATTTGATTTACGCTTTATTAGTGCAAAGTGAGCAAGATAAAGCGATAGAGATAAAGCAAAAAACGCTCGATGTGATTCTCGAGCAACGTATAAAATAGGAGAAAAGTATGCGTGATTTAAAGGGTATTTTCAGTGCGTTATTAGTGTCATTCAACGAAGATGGGTCAATCAATGAAAAAGGATTGCGCCAAATTATTCGTTATAACATTGATAGAATGAAGGTGGACGGTTTATATGTCGGTGGTTCTACCGGTGAAAACTTTATGCTTTCTACCGCAGAGAAAAAAGAAATTTTCCGTATTGCAAAAGATGAAGTAAAAGATCAAGTAGCGCTTATCGCCCAAGTAGGTAGCGTCAATTTGCAGGAAGCCGTTGAATTAGGTCAATATGCAACTGAATTAGGCTATGACTGTTTATCGGCAGTTACTCCTTTCTACTATAAATTCAGTTTTCCTGAAATCAAACATTATTACGATACCATCATTGAGAAAACCGGCAACAATATGATTGTCTATTCCATTCCGTTTTTAACCGGTGTTAACATGGGAGTAGAGCAATTCGGCGAACTCTATAAAAATCCAAAAGTGCTTGGTGTGAAATTTACTGCAGGTGATTTCTATCTCTTAGAACGTTTGAAAAAGGCGTATCCAAATCACCTCATTTGGGCTGGGTTCGATGAAATGATGTTACCGGCAGCCTCTTTAGGGGTGGACGGTGCGATTGGTTCGACATTCAATGTGAATGGTGTGCGAGCTCGACAAATCTTCGAATTAACCAAAGCGGGTAAACTTCAAGAAGCCCTAGCTGTTCAGCATGTAACTAACGATTTGATTGAAGGTATTTTAGCCAACGGTTTATATTTAACCATCAAAGAATTGCTTAAGTTAGAAGGGGTAGAAGCGGGGTATTGTCGTGAACCGATGACGGCAAAAGCCACACCGGAACAGCTTGCAAAAGCAAAAGAATTAAAACAGAAATATTTATAAATTCAGAAAATTTGACCGCACTTGTTGAGTAAACCTTTCTTTTTATTTATAGAAAGGGGGAGGAACTAGACATTCATACTAAGTTTTCCGTGAGATATGATGGGATAAGTGCGGTTAAATTAAAGGAAGTTTTATTATGCGTCTTATCCCTTTACAAACAAATGATCAGGTGAGCCGTTGGGCTGCTCGTCATATTGCGGATCGAATTAACCATTTCAAACCGACGGCAGAACGCCCATTTATACTTGGTTTACCTACCGGTAGTACACCGCTTAAAACCTATCAGGAATTGATTAAACTTTATCAATCCGGTGAAGTGAGTTTCAAGCATGTTGTTACCTTTAATATGGATGAATACGTGGATTTACCGCAAGATCATCCTGAAAGTTATCATAGCTTTATGTATAAAAACTTCTTTAATCATATAGATATTCAACCGCAAAATATTAATATTTTGAATGGTAATACGGAAGATCATGATGAAGAATGTCGCCGTTATGAAGAGAAAATTAAATCTTACGGAAAAATTAATTTATTTATGGGTGGAGTAGGAAATGACGGGCATATTGCCTTTAATGAACCGGCATCATCCTTAAGTTCCCGTACCCGTATAAAGACATTGACACAAGATACCTTAATTGCTAATTCCCGTTTCTTTGATCATGATGTGAATAAAGTGCCGAAATATGCCCTAACTATTGGGGTTGCCACTTTATTAGACGCGGAAGAAGTGATGATTCTTGCTACCGGACATCAAAAAGCCCTTGCCGTACAAGCCGCAGTGGAGGGGGGCGTTAACCATCTATGGACAGTGACAGCATTGCAGTTGCATCGCCATTTTATTTTGGTGTGTGATGAGCCGGCACAGCAAGAATTAAAAGTAAAAACGGTAAAATATTTCAATGAGTTAGAAAAACGTGCTATCCATAGCGTGTTATAACTTTATAATACCGTATAAAAGTGCGGTCATTTTTTATTATTTTTTAGGAAGATAAAATGAGATATGCATTAATTAATGCTGTAATTTATACAAAATACAATGTGCTACGCGATTTTGTGGTGGTGATTAACGGGGACATTATTGAAGCCGTTATTCCACAAAATGAACTTGAGGCAGGCATTAAAACTATTGATTTACAAGGTAATAATTTAACTGCCGGTTTTATTGATCTCCAACTCAATGGCTGTGGCGGAGTAATGTTTAACGATCAAACCACGGTGGAAACCTTGGAAATTATGCAAGCCACCAATTTAAAATCAGGCTGTACCAGTTTCTTACCAACCTTTATTACCGCACCGGACGAAGGCATTAGAAGTGCGGTTAAAATTATGCGGGAATATTTAACTAAGCATAAAAACCAAGCACTCGGTTTACACATTGAAGGACCTTACATTAGTGTGGAGAAAAAAGGCGTACACCGTCCTGAATATATCCGTGAAATCTCGCCTGAAATGAAAGATTTTCTGTGTGAGAACGGCGATGTGATTACTAAGATCACGATTGCCGCAGAAAATCCAACCTCACAATATATTCCCGATTTCGTAAAAAGCGGTATTGTTGTTTCCATTGGGCATTCTAATGCGACTTATGAAACCGCTAAAGCGGCATTCCGTAAAGGCGCAACCTTTGCAACACATCTACATAATGCCATGTCGCCAATCAGCTCCGGTCGGGCTATGGGGGTTGTCGGTGCGGTGTTGGATTCCGATATTTACACCGCTATTATTATAGATGGCGTGCATGTTGACTATGGTAACGTCAGAATCGACAAGAAGATTAAAGGTGATAAATTGTGCATTGTGACCGATTCTATTGCGGCAGCGGGTGCAGGACCTGAATTAGAAAGTTTCACCTTTGAAGGCAAAACCATTTATGTAAAAGAAGGCCGTTGTTATGATGCTAACGGTACTATTGCGGGAGCTTCGATCACGATGATGGAATCCATCAGAAATGCGGTGGAATATGTAGAAATTCCTCTTGCAGAAGCGATTCGTATGAGTAACCTCTATCCGGCACGAGCTATTGGCGTGGATGATCGTTTAGGTTCGGTAGAAAAAGGTAAAGTGGCAAATCTTGCCGTGTTTACATCAAATTATGAGGTGATTGGCACGGTGGTGAATGGGGAATGGAAACCTAATTTGTCATCATAAAAAATAGATTGAATAAAAAATAAGAAAAATCCATATTGTAGCCACGGTATGGATTTTTTTCTTTATTGCTTTAATAAGAATAATTTTTATCTATAATGTAAAAACTTAGTTTAACAGTAGGAGATTAAAATGGCGAAAGAAGAAGTCGGACATAATTTTTTGGCCCGTTTAGGAAAAACACGTTTACGTCCTGGCGGTAAAAAAGCAACGGATTGGTTGATTGGTAACGGTGATTTTACTCAGAATAAAAAAGTATTGGAAGTGGCGTGCAATATGGGGACAACAGCGATTGATTTGGCGAAACAATTCGGTTGTCAGATTGAGGGCGTTGATTTAGATGAGGAGGCGTTAGAAAAGGCGAAAGCCAATATCGCCGCTAATAACTTACAAGATAAAATTCATGTTCAACGTGCCAATGCAATGAAATTACCTTTTGAAGATGAGACTTTTGACATTGTGATCAATGAGGCGATGTTGACGATGTTGCCGGTAGATGCGAAGAAAAAAGCCATTGCGGAATATTTTCGGGTGTTAAAACCGAGTGGTTTTTTGCTCACTCATGATGTGATGTTGGTGGGCGAAGATCATCAAATTATTCTTGATAATATGCGTAAGGCGATTAATGTAACGGTAACCCCTTTAACTAAAGAAGGTTGGAAAGGGCTTTTCCAAGAAAGCGGATTCCGTAATGTGGATACATTTTCAGGCGAAATGACATTACTTTCACCAAAAGGAATGATTTATGACGAGGGCGTTTTAGGCACGCTAAAGATCGTTAAAAATGCGATGAAAACAGAAAACCGTGAGCAATTTAAACGTATGTTTAAAACCTTTAACGATCCTAAACATAAATTGCATTTTATTGCGGTATGTAGTCAAAAATAATCAGGAAGTTGAAAAAACAATGTTCAAAAAACATTGGTTTTTATGACAGCACTTTGGTGGTTAAAAGTAAAAAGGCGAATCTTAAGATTCGCCTTTCTTGTGAGTTTTCTAGTTTAATAATTAGAAGAATACACGCAGACCTACACCAATAGCTTTGTCTTTGACTTTTGAATTTTCGTCATAATTGCCGTTAGTATAGTCTTTAGACTGAACATACTTACCTTCTAGATAAGTGATAACTTGTTTATGAAGTTTATAATCAACACCTAACAAGAAACCATGAGTTTTGGTCTTATCATCACCAGATTTAGATTGCTCATATAAGTAGTTACCATATACCTTACTGACATCAGCAATTACAGGAACTTGGAAACCTGGAGAAACGAAGAAAGATTTAGTAGATTCATTACTATCAGTTTTATCTTTTTGGTAACCTGCATCAACTGATACTAAGAAACTTTTGAAATCGTAGCCTGCACTCAACATCAAACCATCGACATTGCGTTTAGCATTTGAATTAAGTTCTGATTTATAGTTAGTGCGGCCGTAAACCCCTTCAAGGATTAACCCATTGTTTTCATATAAGAAACCTGCTTGAACACCATTTGATAATGAGCCGTGGTTAACTTCATTGTTAGTACGGTCTTCAGCAAATTGATAGCTTGCACCTAATTGTAAACCTTCAACACCATAGTAGTCATAACGGATTACAGAGCGACCAGATGTTGGTACATAATCCGGTAAAATACCATAGTCGTAGTCTTCTGCAATACCGACATCATCGCCGATAGTTACTTGGCGACCAAAGGTTACTTGACCTAATTCTTTTTTACCAAGACCAACATAGGCACGGTGAGCTCTAACTGAACCAAATCCATCCTCTTTAGCTGATTTTCCGCCTTGCTCATCTTTTCCATCAAAACGGAACTCTGTGCGACCTAAAGCGTAGAAACCGTCACTTAAATCGTGTTTTACTTTAAATTCAACACGAGAACCTGCATTTCTTAAACCAGTGTGAGAATGTTTTTTGTTGGCTACTTTACCACCACCTTGGTTAGATTTTTCCAACATAAGACGAAGTGAACCGTTTACTTCAAATTTAGTTCCTTCGTTGTCATAAATCACTGTGGCATTCGCTGCTGAAGCTGCAAATGCACCGACGATTAATGCTGCTAGTGTTTTTTTCATAATTGTTATTCCTTATTGGTATGTTAATGACCAAGACTGAACTTTTCATTATTTAAAATGTCAATCGCCTAAATAGGCGGTTCGGATCTTTACAAAAAGCAATTTTTCTGTCAATGGAAAATGGCTGTAAAATTTTAAATATCAGATCAAGATCACATTTTTAAATGTGATAAGTTCAAAATTTAAACAATTTTTGCTTATAAAACAGAAAAATTTAATCATCATTTTGTTCTAGAGAGTAGCCCTTATCCTCAAAAGTAGGATTTTCTGCCCCTTTTTTTGCCAAAACATCACAAATTTCATTTTCACGGTGTCCTACATGGCCTTTTACCCATTGCCATTCAATTTTGTGAGGTTGAATAGCATCATCAAGCGCCAACCATAAATCTTGGTTTTTTACCGGCTTGCCGTTGCTGGTTTTCCAATTATTTTTCTTCCAATTTGTTATCCACTTAGTGATACCGTTTTTCATATATTGGCTATCACTGTAAAGAGTCACTTGGCAAGGTTCTTTTAATGTATTGAGCGCTTCAATTACCGCACGTAATTCCATGCGATTATTTGTGGTGTTGAAATAACCTCTGGAAAGTTGTTTTTCATGCTCTTTATAGCGTAATAGAATACCAATTCCCCCCGTACCGGGATTGCCGAGGCACGAACCATCAGTAAAAATTTCAATCTGTTTTTGCATAACAAAATCGTTGTTGTGTAAAATACCGGTCATTCTAAAGGAAAGAAATAGGTTGAACAAATGATTAATCCAAATCGCCAAATTGTACTGGATACGGAAACAACGGGGATGAACCAACTAGGTGCGCATTATGAAGGACATGGTATTATTGAAATTGGTGCGGTTGAATTGGTGAATCGCCGTTATACGGGAAATAATTTCCATATTTATATTAATCCTAACCGACCGGTCGATCCGGAGGCAATTAAAGTTCATGGTATCACCGATGAGATGCTTGCCGATAAACCGGAATTTAAGACAGTAGCCCAAGAATTTTTAGATTATATTAAGGGCGCGGAGCTTTTAATTCACAATGCGCCCTTTGATGTGGGATTCATGGATTATGAATTTCGTAAATTAGGATTGGATGTAAAAACAACGGATATTTGCGTGGTAACGGATACCCTGCAAATGGCACGTCAAATGTATCCGGGCAAACGTAATAGTTTGGATGCATTGTGTGATCGATTAGGCATTGATAATAGTAAGAGAACGTTGCACGGAGCATTACTGGATGCGGAAATTTTAGCTGACGTTTATCTTTCCATGACTGGCGGGCAAACCAGCTTGTTTGAGGAGGGGGAAGAGGAAATCCCTATGGTGGCTACAATAGAAAGGAGTACTGCCGAATCAATAGAAAGTGCGGTTACTTTTTCTAATAATTTAAAACGTTTACAGCCGAACGAAGAAGAATTACAAGCCCATTTGGACTTATTGAAAATGATCAATAAAAAGAGTAATGGAAAATGCCTGTGGGATTTACGTGCAAATAATAAATCCGTGCATTAAATGAACGAATAGGAGTGAAATTATAAAAAAAAGATTGACGAGATAAGAGCGGATCATTATTATACGCTCCACTTAGCGGAGTGGTAGTTCAGCTGGTTAGAATACCTGCCTGTCACGCAGGGGGTCGCGGGTTCGAGTCCCGTCCATTCCGCCAATTTTCATTTACTCCTTATTGATGTGTTTACGAAAGTGAACAATAACGATGATGTTAAGTTGCGGAGTGGTAGTTCAGCTGGTTAGAATACCTGCCTGTCACGCAGGGGGTCGCGGGTTCGAGTCCCGTCCATTCCGCCAATTTTTTAACAAAAAATAGCACCTATGGGTGCTTTTTTTATTTGTTTTCAAATGATTTTTTACCAACACCCTAACTTCCGCTATAATGCCCCCATTTTTGACAAGATAAGAGATTTTTTATGGCAACTCCTGTTGTAGCCCTTGTTGGGCGTCCAAATGTAGGAAAATCAACGCTGTTTAACCGCCTAACACGCACCCGTGATGCCTTGGTAGCAGATTTTCCCGGTTTAACCCGTGATCGTAAATACGGTCATGCACATATTGCTGGACATGAATTTATTGTGATTGATACCGGTGGTATTGATGGTACGGAAGAAGGCGTAGAAGAAAAAATGGCAGAGCAATCATTGCTTGCTATTGAAGAAGCGGATATTGTGCTTTTTCTCGTCGATGCCCGTGCGGGGCTGACAGCCGCAGATATCGGCATTGCAAATTATTTGCGCCAACGGGAGAATAAAATCACGGTTGTGGTTGCAAATAAAACCGATGGCATTGATGCTGATTCTCACTGTGCGGAATTTTATCAATTAGGCTTGGGCAATATCGAACAAATTGCCGCGTCGCAAGGGCGTGGCGTTACCCAGTTAATGGAACAAGTGCTTGCGCCTTTTGCCGAACAAATAGAAAACGTAGAAGAAACCGATCGCACTTCTGATGAAGAGCAGGATGAATGGGCGCAAGGGTTTGATTTTGATTCGGAAGAAGATACCGCATTACTTGATGAAAGTCTGGAAGAGGAAATTGATAGCGAACAAGATAAACATATCAAAATTGCGATAGTCGGTCGTCCTAATGTCGGTAAATCTACGTTAACCAACCGTATTTTAGGTGAAGACCGGGTGGTGGTTTACGATATGCCGGGAACCACACGGGATAGCGTTTATATTCCAATGGAACGTGACGGACAGCATTATACGTTGATTGATACAGCAGGGGTGCGTAAGCGGGGGAAAGTACATCTTGCAGTCGAGAAGTTCTCCGTGATAAAAACCCTGCAAGCTATTCAAGATGCGAATGTGGTGTTGCTTACCATTGATGCACGTGAAAATATTTCAGACCAAGATTTGTCTTTGCTTGGTTTCATTTTGAATGCAGGCCGTTCTCTTGTCATTGTGGTGAATAAATGGGACGGTTTGGATCAAGAAATCAAAGATCGTGTGAAATCGGAACTTGACCGCCGTTTAGATTTTATTGATTTTGCCCGTGTGCATTTTATTTCTGCGTTACACGGCAGTGGTGTTGGTAATTTGTTTGATTCCATTAAAGAAGCCTACGCTTGTGCCACACAAAAAATGACGACCTCAATGCTTACCCGCATTTTGCAAATGGCGACAGATGAACATCAACCGCCAATGATCGGGGGGCGTCGTATTAAATTAAAATATGCCCATCCGGGCGGTTATAACCCGCCGATTATCGTAGTACATGGTAATCAAATGGAAAAATTACCGGATTCCTATAAGCGTTATTTATCAAATTATTATCGTAAAAGTTTGAAAATTATCGGCTCGCCGATTCGTCTGATTTTCCAAGAGGGCGACAACCCGTTTGTCGGACGTAAAAATAAACTAACGCCGAATCAGTTGCGCAAACGCAAACGCTTGATGAAATTTATTAAGAAATCGAAAAAGTAATATAGAAAAGTGCGGTTAAATTAACCGCACTTTTTTAGTTTTTTGATATTATGTAACAGTTTTACAAAACTGACATTTCAATGTGAGTGATAGAGACATGCTACGTGTGTCCAATGTCAATAATTTCAATTGCTTATCAACTAGAACACACGCAGTACTCCCCTATATTTTGTATCAATTTTTTCTTTGTGTATTTGCTACATAATACCGTAGTTTTTAGCAATTATTGTTTACGCCAAATTGTACCGCTTGGTCCGTCTTCCAAAATAATGCCTATTGCATTGAGTTCGTTGCGGGCAGCGTCAGCGGCAGACCAATCCTTGGCTACTCTGGCATCATTACGTTGCTTAATCAAATTTTCTATCTTAGCGATTTCTTCATTATTGGAACCCGACTGTAAGAATTGTTCGGGATCTTGTTCAAGTAATCCGAGAATATTTGCCAATTCACGTAAGCGGGCTGCCAAACCGTCCGCCAAAGCTTGATTTTCTGATTTTAATTTATTGATTTCTCTTGCCATTTCAAATAAAACGGAAATCGCATTAGGCGTGTTGAAATCATCATTCATCGCATCACGGAACGCCGCCACAAAATTTTCTCCGCCAAAAGCGACCGCACTTTGATCCGTTCCCCGCAATGCAGTATATAATCGCTCTAACGCACTGTGGGCGAGATTTAAGTTTTCCTCACTATAATTTAACTGGCTACGATAATGGGCGGATAACAGAAAATAACGTACACTTTCGGCATCGTAATGACTTAGTACATCACGAATGGTGAAGAAATTGCCGAGAGATTTCGACATTTTTTCTTTATCTACCATAATCATGCCGGAATGAATCCAATAATTGACATATTTTCCGTCGTGAGCACAGTATGATTGGGCAATTTCGTTTTCATGGTGTGGAAACATTAAATCTGAACCGCCGCCGTGAATATCAAAATGATTACCAAGTTGTTTACTGTTCATCGCTGAGCATTCAATATGCCAGCCCGGGCGACCGGCTCCCCAAGGTGAAGCCCAACTCGGTTCGTTCTCTTTTGACATTTTCCATAGCACGAAATCCATCGGATTCTTCTTCACATCGGATACATCAACCCGTGCGCCGGCTTGTAATTGGTCTAAATCTTGACGGGATAATTGACCGTATTCTTTGAAGCTTTCCACATCAAACATCACATCTCCGTTTTGTGCGACATAAGCGTGTCCCCGCTGAATCAATGTCTCAACGATTGCAATAATTTCAGGAATATGATGGGTGGCACGCGGTTCAAAATCAGGGCGTAAAATATTCAAGGCATCAAAATCTTTGTACATTTCAGTTACCATACGATCAACTAATTGTTCGCAGGTTTCTTTATTTTCTAATGCTCGCTTGATGATTTTGTCATCCACATCGGTAATATTGCGTACATAGGTTAAATTGTAGCCTAAATAACGTAAATAACGGGCAATCACATCAAAGGAAACAAAAGTTCGTCCATGACCGATATGGCATAGGTCATAGACGGTGACACCACACACATACATTCCTACGTTATTTTCGTGAATAGGTTTAAAAATTTCTTTTTCTCGGGTTAGGGTATTGAAGATTTTTAGCATGGTTAAGCTCGTAGAATATGGTAAAAACTGACCGCACTTTATAGCACTTTTAGCTTGATTGTGGAATAATGTAGCCCTTAATTTTTCACAAGGAAAACAAAATGGTTACGTTACACACAAACTTTGGCGATATTAAAATTAAATTAGATTTTGATAAAGCCCCGGTTACGGCAGAAAATTTCTTAAATTACTGTAAAGAGGGCTTTTATGATAACACAATTTTTCACCGTGTAATTGATGGCTTTATGATTCAAGGCGGTGGTATGGAAAGCGGTATGCGTGAAAAAGCGACCAAAGCACCGATCAAAAACGAAGCCAACAATCGTTTAAGCAATAAACGTGGCACAATCGCCATGGCGCGTACATCCGATCCCCATTCTGCAAGCTCACAATTCTTTATCAATGTAGCGGATAACAATTTCTTAGATTACCGTTCAAAAGAAATGTTTGGCAAAGAAGTGGTACAAGAATGGGGTTATGCCGTGTTCGGTGAAGTGGTTGAAGGCATGGATGTTGTGGATAAAATCAAGGGTGTGAAAACCGGTAATAAAGGGTTTCACCAAGATGTACCGAAAGAAGATGTGGTGATTAATTCTGTTAGCGTAGAATAATGAAATAAACCTGAGCATCGCCTCAGGTTTTTGCTGGATAGACTAGGCTCACTTTGTTTTATTAAGCTCAGTGAGCCTAAATTTTTTAGAGAGAATTAATAAAAATTACTAGAATAATGATTGGGATGACGTATTTCACATAGTTAAACCAAATGGTTGTAAATTTTTCATTTGCACCCAACTCTTTTTTGGCTTCATCTTTTAAAACAAATCCTACGAAAATTGAACTCCCAAGTGCGGTCAAAATAAACAGAATATTTCCACTCACATAATCAAAGGTATCGAAAATACTGCGTCCTGCGATGGTAATCTCTTTCCACACATTGTCGCTCAAAACTGACGGTACATTGCCGAGTAAGAAAATTCCGCTGAGTGTGGCAGTGATGGCTTGTTTACGCGTGAGCCTTGTTTTCTCCTGCAAAGCGGTAATTAGCACTTCATAAATGGTAATCGAGGTGGTTAAAGCGGCGATGACCAATAGGCTAAAGAAAATGGTGGCAAACACCGAACCTGCCCACATATGCGAGAACACAATCGGCAAACTTTGGAAAACCAGCGTTGGCCCGGAATTAGGGGCTACGTTGAAGCTAAACAGTGAAGGGAAAATCATAAAGCCTGCAGCAAGGGCAATTAGAGTGTTAATCACGCCTGTAATCGTGGCAGTTTTAATCAGATCTTCTTTTTTATTAAGATAGCTTGAAAGGGTAATCAACACGCCAAAGCCAAGGCTTAATGCAAAAAAGACTTGTCCTAATACAAAGACAAACAGCTCTTTGGTAATTTTGGAAAAATCAGGCACGAGGTAGAATTTTATCCCTTCCATTGCACCCGGTAGGGTAACATTTCGCACGATCATCACGAGTAGGAAAACGAACAGTAGCGGCATTAAAAATTTTACAGAGCGTTCGATGCCCTCCATAATCCCTTTGGCTAAAATGATGTAATTAACCAGGACGAATAAGCCGGTATACATCAGGATCGCAATCGGGTTATTGTGGATATGATCGTGAAAAAACGTGCTGGTGGTTTTAATGGTAACGGGTTGGGAGAGATCGAGCTGCCCAGAAATAAGACTGCCAATATAATTCAGCACCCAACCGCCTAGAACCATATAGTAGGCTAGAATCCCAAATGAACCGAGTAAGCCCATATAACCGAGAATTTTCCACCCTGAATGGATTTTTTTGCCGTTTGCCACGCCGGAAAAGGCGTCAATGGAATTTTTTTGAATGCGTCTGCCGATCACATTTTCAACTAAGATCATCGGGATACCGATTATGATCATCGCTACGCAGAAAAGAAAAACATAAGCCCCGCCGCCATTTTCGCCCACGAGATAGGGGAAACGCCAGGTTGCGCCAAAGCCAATGGTCGCTCCCGCCACAGTCAAAACATACGTTAGGCGGCTAGACCAAGATTGTCGTGATGTTGGTGCTGTCATATTATCACCTTAAATTTTGCAAAAAATAGGAGAAAACGCACCGCTTGTTCGGTACGTTTGCGTAAGAAAAGCCAGTTTAGGCGAGGGCGATTTTCGCTTCGGTATAAGGTAAGCCGAAGGCATCGCTTACCCCTTTGAACGTGCAAAGTCCGTTGTAAGTGTTCAACCCTTGTAACAAGGAAGGATCAGAAAGACAGGCTTGTCTTACACCAAGTGCGGCAATTTTTAAGCCGTATTGCAAGGTTGAATCGGTTAAACCGAGAGTTGAGGTTCGAGCCACACAACCCGGCATATTGGCGACACAGTAATGAATGACACCATCAATCTCAAAAATTGGATCGTTATGCGTAGTTGGGGTTGAAGTTTCAAAACAACCGCCTTGATCGATTGCGACATCAACCAAAATTGAGCCTTTTTTCATCAATTTTAAATCTCCTCGGCGAACCAAATGTGGTGGTTTTGCCCCTGGAATTAATACAGCCCCGATGACGACGTCGGCTTCTGGCAGTAGGTTTAAAATGTTACCGCGTGAGCTAGTTAAGGTTTGGATCTGCATACCGAAAATTTGATCGATATATGCCAAACGCTCGGCGTTGATGTCTAAAATCGTTACATCAGCGCCAATCCCCATTGCGATTTGTGCTGCATTTAAGCCTACAACACCCCCTCCCAAAATAACCACTTTCGCTTTCGGTGTACCAGCCGTGCCGCTTAATAGCACGCCCGCACCGCCAAAGGTTTTCTGGATAAATTTCGCCGATTCAAGAGTCGCTAAACGCCCTGCTATCGCACTCATTGGGGCAAGACACGGCAAGCCTGTTGGGGTTTTAATGGTTTCATAGGCAACGGCTTGAATTTTGCGGGAGAGTAACATTTCGGTAAGGGGTTTATCAGCAGCTAGGTGGAGGTAGGTATATAAAATTTGATTTTCACGGAAATAATGATATTCGGATTCAATGGGTTCTTTTACCTTAATAATCATTTCACTCTTAGCAAATAGGGTCGCTTTATCGGTAATTTCAGCTCCTGCTCGTTGATAGGCTTCGTCACTAAAACCAATTTCTGTGCCTGCTCCTGCTTCAATGTAAACTTTATGTCCGTTTTCAACGTAAGATTGAACATTTGCAGGGGTTAAACCAACGCGGTATTCTTGAACTTTGACTTCTTTTGGACAACCTATAATCATTTTTAAGATCCTTCTTAATTTAAACAATATTTAAAGTTAAACAAAAAAATTAACATATATGACATATGTCAGTTACATTATTGCAAAGATTGTTCTTCGCTGTCTGAGATCTAGTTCACAAAATTGTAAATTTACTATTTTAATGTGCAGAAAAATAAACAAAATGAACCTAAATTATTTGCTAGAATGGCTTTAAGTTTACATAGTTATCTTAGAACGTGTCTTTTTAGACCGTTTATAAAAACTTCGTATTTCTTACTTTTTAATTATTTGGTTTATTATGGCATTTTTTGATACTCATACCCACCTTGATTATTTGCAGCAGTTTACCGGCGAATCCCTTTCACAATTAATGGAAAAAGCCAAGCAAGCCGGTGTAGAGAAGATTTTGATTGTTGCGGTGCTTGAACGGGATTTCAAAACCATCCAAAAAATGACCGCACTTTATCCGGAAAACTTATATTACGGGCTGGGTTTGCACCCGCTTTATATTAAAGAACATTCGGAAAAGGATTTATCCCTGTTGGAACAAGCGTTAGGGCAGCGTGATAAAAATGGTACGGCGCTGGCGGAAATTGGTTTGGAACGGGCGATTTCCGATTTATTGACGGACAAACTTTGGCAAAAACAATGTCATTTTTTTGAAAGTCAGCTTTATTTAGCGAAACAATTTGCCTTACCCGTAAATATTCATAGTCGAAAATCTCATGATCAAGTGTTTACTTTTTTAAAACGTATTTCATTGCCTAAATATGGTGTGATACATGGTTTTGCAGGTAGTTATGATCAAGCCAAACGGTTTGTGGATCTCGGTTATAAAATCGGTGTCGGTGGCACCATTACTTATCAACGGGCGAATAAAACCCGCCAAGCCATTGCAAAATTGCCTTTGGATGCCTTGGTGTTGGAAACGGATTCCCCCGATATGCCGGTGTTTGGTTTTCAGGGACAGCCAAATCGCCCAGAGCGGATTATTCAGGTATTTCATTCCTTATGTGAGCTAAGGAATGAGGAATCCGATCAAATAAAAGAGGTGATTTGGTGTAATAGTAATAAATTATTTGGGAGATAATAAGATGGGTGTTTTAGGACCGCATGAAGGGAGAGAATTAGAGTTGATGTTAAATCATCAAAAAGAGATTGCTTTATTTTACACCGATGCTGAGGTGCCGGAGGATTTTTTCCCTTATTTAGAGAATAAGACCTTTGAACTAAAAACGATTAATTTAAAAACATCACTGGGTGATTTTTCCTATTACTTAATATACCGACCGGAACATATAGAAAAAGCAGAGGAATTAAGCTCGGTTTTGTTGAAAAGTTACGATAAGTTTGATCCTGATTTAGAAAGAAAAATCGGGAAATTACTTGGTTATAGTGATGATGATATTGAGTTCTATATAAACCATGCTTTAGATTATTGGAAAAATAGAGATATTTAATTTCGTAATATTTAGGGCAGAAAATTATTTCTGCCCTAAATGTTTTTAAAACGGTGAATCACCTGATTTGCCGATCCCCGCCAAACTAGGCTTGGATCGGCTTTTTCTTGTTCAAATTTTCCGTCAATGAGGACATCAATATAGGGTAGCATGGCACGCTGATTTTTATCCAACTCATCTAATTTGTAACCTGTCCATACCCAAATATCTTTGTCGGGACATTCACGTTTTACCCGTTGTACGAAAGGCAAAAGCGTTTCTACGTTGCGAGGATGTAATGGGTCGCCACCGGACAAAGTTAAACCTTGACGTTTGATACGGGTATCTTTTAAATCATTGATAATCTGCTGTTCCATTGCTTCGTCAAATAGTATGCCGGCACTGAACGACCAGCTTTTTTGGTTGTAGCAACCCTTGCATCCATGGGTACAACCGCTGACAAAAAGTGTGCAGCGTGTGCCTTCACCGTTAATGACATCCGTTGGGTAGTATTGAAGATAGTTCATTTCATTAAATTCCTGAAAGTGCGGTCTAAATTCTCGTCAAATTCACCGTATTCTTGCAATTTGGGGGAATTAACCTTTGCAATTACTCATCAATTTTTGCATAATAGCGCGCAATCGCATTGCGATATCAATGGAAACCTTCTCGGTCTCTCGCAACGGTGTCCGGTTTACCTGGTCAGGTTCGGAAGAAAGCAGCCAAAGTCGGAAGTGCTGTGTGCCGAGAAGAAGCTGGGAAGGTTTCCGCCCAACTTCTTTTTTTCTCATATCCGTTCTACTAACCGCTTGAAAAATCCGTTTTCTTTTTGGATTAGACTTTCATAATCGCCTTTTTCAATAAGTTTCCCTTCATCTATTAGGCAAATTGTGTCGAATTGTTCAATTGCCGTTAAACGGTGGGTAACCATAATCAGAGTTTTGTTCTTTGCATGCTGTAAAATTAAATGTAAAATTTGGCGTTCCGTATCGCGATCAAGTCCCTCTGTGGGTTCGTCTAACAATAAAATCGGCGCATTATTTAATAAAATACGAGCGATTCCCAAGCGGCGCTGTTCGCCACCGGAGAGAGGGCGACCGCCATCACCAAGCCATATATTTAAACCCTGTGCTTGATCTAATAATTTGCCCAATCCCACTTGATTGAGTATCTCGATCATCTTTTCATCGGAAATTTTTTCGTGGGCGGCAAACTGTAAATTTTGACGCAGACTATCGCTAAACACGTGTACCCGCTGAGTTAAAAAGCAAAATTGCTCACGTAGCGTTTGTTCGGAATAAAGGGGAATAGGTTTACCGGCAAGTAAAAGCTCCCCCTGATTGGCATCATAGTTGCGTACTAATAATTGAAGTAATGTTGATTTACCGCTGCCCGTTTTACCCAGGATTGCAATTTTTTGCCCTTGTTCCAAATCAAGCGTGAGATTATCCAGGGCAAGATTTTCTCTCTCCGGATAGGTGAAACTCAAATTCTTAGCCGAAATTAACTGTACTTGAGGTTCAAATTCGGCGTTGCCCTGAAATTCAACTAAGGGTTGTTGCTCAATAATATCGGTTACCCGTTCTGCTGCGGCGATGACTTGACCGATATGCAAAAATGCCGTACCCAATGGCATAATAATTTCAAAAGCAGCCAAAGCCGCAAAGGTGAAAAGGGCAATAAAGGCAGCGCGATATTCACCTGTACCAAAATCCGCTTGGCTACTAAACCACAACATTGCGCAAATGAGCAGACCATTTAGGAAGAGGACAAGTGCGGTGGAAAATCCGCTTAATTTGGCTTCTTGTGCTTGATCCGCTTGCCATATTTTTTCTGTTGTCGCCATTTTTTCTTTTAATTTATCTTCTGCGTTAAACAAGAGTAGCTCCGCTTGTGCTTGGATAAATTCTAAAAATTGCGTACGGTAAGTGGCACGGGCTTGTACTAAACGTGCACCGAATTTTTGTCCCAAACGATAAAAAAGGGTTGGAATGGTGATTAATAAAATCAATAAAAATGCCCCTAAACCAAGCGCAAGTGGGGCATGGATAAAACTTAATCCAATGCTCATCGCTACAATTACAAATAGCGCCGTAAAAAATGGGGCAAGTAAGCGTAAATATAGGCTATCCAGTGTATCCACATCGGAGACCAAACGATTTAATAAATCGCTGTTGCGATAGCGATTTAACACTGCCGGGCTTAAAGGGATAATTTTCTTGAATACTTGAACACGCAATTTTGACAAAATGCGGAAAGTGGCATCATGGGTGACAATTTTTTCAAAATAACGCATCACCGTGCGCCCAATCGCCAATCCTCGTACGCTGGCAGAGGGATAAAAAAAGTTAAATAGTGTACCAAGTCCGGCAATGGCGGTCGCAGCTAAGAACCACCCTGATAGAGTGAGTAATCCCATACTGGATCCCAAACCCAAAATCATCAGCACTAAGCCTAAAATCAATGGCAATTTGGCAAAACCAAATAAACGTATAAAAGGCAGTAATGCACGCATTATTGAATATCCTGTTGTCGTTGAGTGAGAAGTTCCGCAAAGAAGCCTTCTTCCCGTTGTAATTGGGCAAATTCGCCACATTGTATAATTTCACCTTGACGCATTACAAAAATATGATCGCATTGTTTTAGATCTTCAATGCGATGCGTGATCATCAATGTGGTTTGATAACAACTCATTTCATTTAGTGCTTGAAGAACAAGATTTTCCGATTGGGCATCAAGGCTTGCGGTGGGTTCATCAAGCAGTAGCAAATTCCCTTTACGTAACAACGCACGGGCAATGGCAAGACGTTGCGCCTGTCCTACGGAAATACCCATACCGCCGTCTTTGATTTCGTAGTTTAAGCCAAGTTTATCGGTAAATTCTTTCGCTTGAGATCGCGTTAAAGCGCGGTCAATTTCTTCATCATTTGCTTGAATATTGCCAAGTAACAAATTTTCTTTGATCGTTCCTTGCAGGAGTAACGGATTTTGCCCCACCCATGCGATATGCTTTCGCCACTCAGCCAAATTACTTTCGCTCAATTCTTGACCGTTAATTTTGAGCGATCCTTGATAGGGTAGAAAACCTAAAATCGCATTGATGAGGGAGGTTTTTCCTGCGCCGCTTTGCCCGACTAACGCTACATTGTGATTGCTCGGAATATGAAAATTGAGCGGTTGGGTAAGTGGCACGCCTTGGGGAGAAAGGACGACTAAATTTTCAGCCCGAATTTCAACCGCACTTTCAAGGGAAATTGTACGCTCATTTTGTTGAGTGGTGAGGTAATCGGTTTCCAAGAAATCGACAATCGCATCAGCCGCCCCGATACCGGCGGCACGATCGTGATAATAAGCACCTAGATCGCGTAGCGGTTGATAAAATTCCGGTGCAAGAATTAAACAAAAGAAACCAATAAAAAGGGTAAGCGGAGTGCTGTAAGTGCCAAATTCTATTTGTCCTAAATAACTGAAACCAAAATAGACTGCCATTAATGCAATAGAAATAGAGGTAAAAAACTCCAACACGGCTGAGGATAAAAAGGCGAGTTTTAGCACGTCCATTGTGGTTTCACGGAAATGTTCCGTTGTTTTTTCAATGTGTTGGGTTTGTTCAAAAGAGCGGTTAAAAAGCCGTAAAGTTCCAAGCCCACGCAAGCGATCCAAAAATTGTGCGCTTAACCGGGCGAGGGTATCCATATTCTTTTGGCTACTGTCTGCCGCAGCAATTCCCACAAGAATCATAAAGAGCGGTATTAAGGGAGCCGTAACCATTAGAATTAACGCTGCTGCCCAATTAAGCGGAAAGACTGCGATCAAAATGACTATCGGGACAATGACGGAAAGGCTTTGTTGAGGTAAGAAACGGGCATAAAAATTATGTAAATTTTCTACCTGTTCCAACATAATACTTGCCCAGCTTCCGGCCGGTTTTTGATTGATGATTGCCGGTCCGACAAGGTGAATTTTATCTAGAATTTTTTGGCGAATATGATTGCGTAATTGGCGGCCGGCTTCAAAACCGATTTTTTCCCTTGCCCATAAAATCACGGCACGTAAGGTAAAGCAAATAATCAGTCCAAGAAAATAAGGAATTAATTCGTTACGTGGCACGTTTTGCATAATGAGCTTATCAAGTAGCATGGCAAGAAAATAAGTTTGCGCCACCAAAATGAGTGCAGAAAGCGTTGCAAGGGCAATATTAGTGCGCATTAATTTCTGAATTGGTGCTTGTTGTGCGCGAAGCCATTTCTGCAAGTGTTTTTGGCGAAGTTTGTCCATAGATTTTGTTGATTATAAGAGAGGAACAAGGTGCATGGATTTTGAAAAATCCACGCATGAGCGCGATAATAGGTGCATGAAACTTTGTTTCACACACCCAGCTGTCTTAATTACTCTTGCGCATCCAGATAACGTTCGGCATCCAGTGCCGCCATACAGCCTGTACCGGCAGAGGTAATGGCTTGACGATAATTGTGATCCATGACATCGCCTGCTGCAAAGACCCCTTCCACGGAAGTGGCGGTCGCGTTGCCTTCAAGACCGGATTTTACTACGATGTAGCCGTTATTGAGTTCGAGCTGTCCTTGGAAAATCTCGGTATTTGGTGAATGACCGATTGCCACAAATAAGCCGTCAAGGTTCAATTCTTCTTTCTCGCCGGTTTTGGTATTTTGCAGGCGTAAACCTGTCACCCCCATATTATCACCTAATACTTCGTCTAAAGTGCGGTCGGTATGAAGCACAATTTTTCCTTCCTCCACTTTTTTGTAGAGACGGTCGATGAGGATTTTTTCTGCGCGGAAACTATCACGACGGTGGATTAAATGAACACAGCTTGCAATATTGGCTAAGTACAGCGCTTCTTCCACCGCAGTATTACCGCCTCCAATGACGGCAACGGGTTTGTTACGGTAAAAGAAACCGTCACAGGTCGCACAGGCAGAAACACCACGGCCTTTATAATTTTCTTCCGAAGGTAAACCGATATAACGTGCGGATGCACCGGTTGCGATGATTAAGGCGTCGCAGGTGAATGTTTGCACATCACCATACAGTTTGAACGGGCGAGAAGATAAGTCCACACGATTAATGTGATCAAAGACAATTTCCGTATCAAATTTTTCCGCGTGTTGTAACATACGTTGCATTAAGCCTGAGCCGGTCGTCATTTCAAAATCACCCGGCCAGTTTTCAATTTCATCGGTAGTGGTCAGCTGACCGCCTTGTTGTAAACCCGTGACCAGTACCGGTTTTAAATTTGCCCGTGCAGCATAGATTGCCGCGGTGTAGCCGGCAGGGCCGGAACCTAAAATTAAAAGTTTTGCATGTTTAATATCTGACATAAAGTATCCTTAATTTTTATGATTTGGGAGATAAATTAACTCAATTTGCCCAACGGATTATCCGTTTCTTTATTTAGTAGAGTAGGGAATAAAGCAAGCGACGAAACTTGTTGGTTAATGGATCAGCGTTGCCCATCGCACTCAAAATAGAGAGAAATTGCTGTTTTACTTCGCCATTTTGCGTATTTAAATCCGTTTTTAAAATACCAAAAAGGAGGGTTAAGGCTTCCTCATTACGTCCGGCTTGGTGAAGTTGCACGGCAAGTTTGATCGCAATTTCTGCGGTCGGATTTTTTGCGTAATCCGCTTGAAGTTGCTGAATTTCCGGTGTGTCGGCAGCTTGAATCAGTAATTCAATCTGTGCTTGTAACCCTTGCCAACGGCTATCACGATCCTGCAATGGGATCTGATTTAAGATGTCTTGTGCCGGTTCGGTTTTTTTCATTGCAATGTAGGTTTCTGTATAGAGTAGGGCAATATCACTGCTTTTCTTATCGGAGAGTTCCCACGCCTCTTTTAATAGCGGTAATGCGGCATCATAATTTTCAACTTGTAAGAAATCTAATGCCTGTTGGAATTTTAAATCTTCTTCTTTCGGTAAAATCACGCTGAGGCGTTGTAACAGCGATGGATGATCCAACGCACCGGGGAAGGCGTCCAAGGCTTGCGCTTCTTTGAATAAATAAGTGGTGGGTAAGGCTTGAATACGGAATTGTGCGGCGATCATTTGCTCTGTTTCACAATTCACTTTACCGAGTATAAATTGCCCTTGATATTGCTCTGCCAAACCTTCCAATAACGCTAAAAAATCCGCCGATTCTTTGTGGCTCGGCGCGTAGAAATTCACTACAAGTGGTTTTTCAAGAGACTGTTGAAGAATTTCAGTGAGATTTTGTTCAGTAATCTCAATAACAAAAGGAAAATCAGCCATTGTTCATCCTTGTTCGGGAAAAATAATGGCTGATTTTAGCAAAGTGCGGTCAATTTTAGAAATGTTTTGAAAATTGACCGCACTTTTAGGCTATAAAATAATGCTACCGATAAGGGCTATGATGAAACCGACTACCCCGATAGAGGTTTCAAGTAGGGTCCAGGTTTTTAAGGTCGTTTTGGTATCCATTTCCAAGAAACGGCTCATAAGCCAGAAACCGGAATCGTTTACGTGGGATAAGACGGTTGCACCCGACGCAATAGCGATGACGATAAAGCAAAGATCAAATTGACTTAAATCGGTTGCCGCTGCAACGCTTGGGGAAATAAGTGCTGCCGCCGTGGTAAGCGCAACGGTCGCCGAACCTTGTGCAACACGCATCACCATTGCAATAACGAAAGCGGCAACAATGATTGGCATACCAGTATCCGATAGCATCGCGGATAATACATCACCGATACCGCTGGCTCGTAGCACGCTGCCAAACATTCCGCCCGCACCGGTAACCAGCACGATTGAGCAGATAGGACCTAGGGCATTGTCACAGATTTTTTCGATTTGTTCATAACTACGTTGATCTTTAAGCAATAAAATTGCCACGATCAATGTGATTAATAACGCAATAGGCGTTTTACCAATTAAACGGAGCGATGCCACCCAAGTTTGCGAACCATCAATCACTTTTGCCACACTTAATGTATTCAACCCAGTATCAAATAAAATAAGGATAATTGGCAGTAATAAAACGGTCATCACACGGGCAAAACTAGGCGGGTTCTGTACTGAGGTATCGCTAATTGCCACGGCGTTTAAAAATGCTTTTGGCAAATCAACATGCACTTTTTTACTAATAAACATACTGAATAAATAAGTACCGATATACCAAGTCGGGATAGCACAAATTAAACCGACGATCATTAATAAACCAATATTTACCCCCAGCAAATCGCCGGACGCAACAGGGCCGGGATGAGGCGGAAGGAAAGCGTGCATTACGGCAAATGCACCGGCAGTAGGAAAGGCATAGCGTAATACTGAACCGCCGAAACGTTTTGCCACACTAAACACGATGGGGAGCATTACGACTAAACCGGCGTCAAAGAAAATAGGGAAACCGAATAATAATGAAGCAACACCTAACGCAAAGGGGGCTTTTTTCTCGCCAAATTTATTAATCAAGGTATCCGCAAGTACTTTCGCACCACCGGTGATTTCCAATAAACGTCCAATCATTGCGCCTAATCCGACAAGTAGCGCAACGGATGCCAGCGTGTTACCAAACCCGCCAAGCAAGGTAGGGAGAATTTTTTCCACCGGAATGCCGGCAGCCAGTGCCGTGAGCAAACTGACAATGATCAACGCAACAAATGCGTGGACTTTAAATTTTATAATAAGCAAAAGCAGCAATAAAATTGCTGTAATCATGATTGCGATAAGCATAAATTTTCCTCTAAGCAAATTGTTACGGGTAACATACTTCCTTTTCTAAAATCAGTAAATGATGAGTTTACTAATTTGTGATCTTGTTCACATTATTTTTACTTTTTAGCAGAACTTAGTTTTGTTAAATAAATTTATTTTGTGACCTTGATCACAGAATTGAATGTTACTGGTAACATTCTTGTCAGAATTTAGGTATGGTGGCAAAAAATTTTTAGGAGAATGTTATGAACAAAAAAGGACAAGCGGGTAAAAGTTTTATTCTTATGGGCGTTTCGAGTACCGGTAAAACTTCTGTTGGAACGGAAATTGCACAGCGTTTAGGGATTAAATTGATTGACGGTGATGATCTTCATCCACGAGCGAATATTATTAAAATGGGGAACGGGTATCCACTTGATGATAATGATCGTGCCCCTTGGCTTGAGCGTGTGCGCGATGCTGCATTTAGCCTTGAACACAAAAGTGAGGTCGGTATCATTGTTTGTTCTGCATTGAAGAAAAAGTATCGGGATTTGATTCGTGAAGGTAATGAAGGCGTAAAATTTTTATTTTTGCAAGGCTCTTTTGATTTAGTGCTTGAGCGTATGAAGCAACGCAAAGGACATTATATGAAAACGGCGATGCTAAAAAGCCAATTTGACACCCTTGAAGTTCCCGGAGAAGATGAGCCAGATGTGATTCACATTGATATTGATGGTAGCTTTGAGGAAGTCGTACAGCGCTGTATTCACGCACTGAAGCCGTTATTTTGACGATGAAAGTGCGGTTAAAATTGACCGCACTTTTACATACTCTCACCAACATGAATATGAAATCCAAGATCAATCATTTTTTCTGTGAGCGCTTCATTATTCAATCGGGCTAAGAGTTCTTGGGCTGCCGTTTTACCAATTTCCAAACGCGGTGTGATGACCGTCGCCAGTTGGGGGCTAACGGAAAAGCCCACATCATGTCCGTGAAACCCTGCAATGGCAATTTGCGTAGGAATATTAATACCTAAGCGTTGGCATTCAAATAATGCACCAATGGCCAAATCATCATTTGTACAAAAGATACCATTGGTTTCCGGGCGTTTTTCGAGAATTTGACGAAGCTGTTTTCCGCCTAAGGTGAAAGACGAAGGTTCTTCGGTGATTAAACTATAGGGTTCAAGTCCATATTTTTTCATGGCTTGCTCATAGCCCTGCATTTTTAGCTGGGTACGTTTATCCATTCGGGCAGTGAAATAGACGACATGGTTATGCCCACGTTTAATCATGGTTTCCACCATGGCTTGTGCCGCAGCAACATTATCAAATCCAATCACTTGTTGAATACCGGGTTGTGTGCTATCCATAATTTCAATCACCGGAATATTGGCTACTTCAATCATTTTGAGGGTGCGTAAAGAATGGTAATTTTCCGACAAAATCAATCCGTCCACATTATACGAAAGTAAACTTTCGATACGTTCTTCCTCCTTTTTAACACTATAACCATAATGTGCCAACATAGTTTGGTAACCGGCTTGGTCGAGGACGAGCTCAATTCCTTTTAGTACGTCGGCAAAAACATGGTTGGTTAGCGAAGGAAGCAATACGCCAATGGCTTTACTCTTGGCATTTGAGAGAATTTCCGGGGCTCGGTTGGGAATATAACCAAATTGCTCAATCGCCGCCGCAATTCGGGTTTGGGTTTCTTGTGCGACGGAATTAGGGTTACGCAGATAACGGCTTACCGTCATTTTGGTGATACCGAGGTGAGCCGCAATATCTTGTAAAGTGGGGCGTTTATGTTTCATTAAAAGTCGGATTGAATAATGTGTTGCGAAAGTATAGCAAAAACATTTGATTTTTTGACCGCACTTTTGTGTGAAAAAAGGTATAATTTGTCATCAATTTATTATAAGGAAAGGCTATAGTGGACGAAATTCGTTTAACACAATACAGTCACGGCGCAGGTTGAGGCTGCAAAATTTCGCCTAAGGTGTTAGGGACAATTTTACAAACGCAACTTGAACATTTTGTCGATCCGCATTTATTGGTCGGCAATGATACGGCAGATGATGCAGCGGTGTATGATTTGGGAAATGGTACTGCGATTATCAGTACTACGGATTTCTTTATGCCTATTGTGGATGATGCCTTTGATTTTGGTCGTATCGCGGCAACCAATGCGATCAGTGATATTTTTGCCATGGGCGGTAAACCTATTATGGCGATTGCGATCTTAGGTTTTCCGATTAATAAACTGCCGGCAGAAATTGCACAAAAAATTGTGGAGGGGGGGCGATTCGCTTGCCACCAAGCCGGTATTTCCCTTGCCGGCGGTCATTCCATTGATGCGCCGGAACCGATTTTTGGTTTAGCGGTAACCGGTGTGATTAATACTGAAAAAGTGAAACGAAATGCTTCTGCCGAAGCAGGTTGTAAACTGTATTTAACCAAACCTTTGGGGATTGGGGTACTGACTACGGCGGAGAAAAAAGGCAGATTAAGACCCGAACATCAAGGGGTGGCAACCGCAGCAATGTGCCAGATGAATATTATCGGTAGTCAATTTTCTGAAGTGGACGGTGTCACCGCAATGACGGACGTAACGGGGTTTGGTTTACTCGGACATCTACTTGAAATTTGTGAAGGCTCAAAGCTAAATGCCGAGCTGTTTTTCGATAAAATCCCTACTCTTGAGGGGGTATCGGAGTATATTTCGGAAGGCTGCGTACCGGGCGGCACAACGCGTAATTTCGATAGTTACGGGCATAAAGTAGGCGTATTAAGCGATTATCAAAAAGCTGTCTTGTGTGATCCGCAAACCTCTGGCGGTTTGTTGGTTGCGGTGAAACCGGAAAGTGAAACGGAAATGCTAAATATTGCACAGCGTGCAGGCATTGATATTTACGAAGTCGGTGTACTGAAAGCACGAGAAACGGAAAGCGAGATATTCGTGAAAATTCGTTAAAACAAAAGCGTGGATCTCAGTCCACGCTTTTATTATGCAATCTTTTCTAAAATCAATTTTCCCATCATTTCGATATGCGCCGGTGCGGCATTTAATGCGGGAATGTATTGATAAGATTCCCCGCCGTTATTTAAGAAATTTTCACGGTTTTCTTCATCAATTTCTTCAAGGGTTTCTAAACAATCTACCGAAAAGCCCGGACAAACCACCGCCACTTTATTAATGCCTTGTGTTGCGGCATTTTCCAAAAATGCATCCGTGTAAGGTTGCAACCATTCTTCGCGACCAAAACGGGATTGGAATGTTATACCCCACTGATTTTCCGTTAAACCGAGTTTATCCGCCACGGCAATGCTGGTTTGCTTGCAATGTTTCCGATAATAATCGCCCATTTCTTCATAACGGAGTGGAATGCCGTGATACGAAAATAATAGAAACTCGTCAGGTTTTAACCGCACTTTGATGGAGTCCACCAGCGCATTAATGTAGTTTTCATCTAAATGATAAGCGTGGATAAATTCAAACGGAACCATACCGCGTTCTTTTTTCATCGCCTTGGCGAAAGCATCAAATAATGCGCCTGTGGTTGTACTGGAATATTGCGGATAAAGCGGCAATACAATGATTTTTTCTACTTGATTTTCAAGTAATTTCTTCACTGCATTTGGTATGGAAGGATTGCCGTAAGTCATCGCAATTTCTATTTGTGCATGAATGTTTTGAGCCTTTAAATAGGCTTGCAATGCGGTTTGTTGCTGCATTGTGATGGTTAGCAAAGGTGAGCCTTGTTCTGTCCAAATCGCTTGGTAATTTTTAGCAATACGTTTGGAACGTAAAGGAAGAATTACGGTTTTGAGTAAAGGTAACCATTTCCAAGAGGGCAAATCGACCACGCGGGGATCGCTTAAAAATTCCCATAAATAACGGGAAATTGCCGAAGGTGTGGGTTCATCAGGCGTGCCTAAATTGGCAAGAATGACACCAATTTTTTTTGTTTTTGTCATAAATCTATAATAGAAAGGGTTAATCGTGAAACGTGGCAAAGTTTATCCTGATCATTGCGGATGTCAATTTGCCAAACATGGATATTTTTACTTAAATTGATAGGTGTAGCCTTTGCTGTCACTTTACCTTGACGTATCGGACGAAGGTGATTTGAGCTAATATCCAGTCCCACAGCGGCTTTACCTTCCTCTACACAAAGCAATCCGGCAAGCGAGCCGACAGTTTCTGCTAGCGCAACAGAAATCCCCCCGTGTAATAGACCAAAAGGCTGTGTTGTGCGGTGATCCACCGGCATTGTTGCTTCAAGCCAATTCTCACCAAAAGCAGAAATTTCAATCCCAAGATGTTCAATGGCACAGTTTTTACCCATTTCGTTGAGTTGTGAAAGCGTAAATGGTTTTTTCCAGATCATTTATTGTCCTTAATGTAAAATCCCTTTTGTCGTAAAGAGGGATAAGAAATTGACGCTATTTTTGCCCGCTTAATACTTCCAATAATGCTTGTACCGGATGTTTTAAGGCCACATTCTCATAGCGTTTTACCTGACTGCGGCAGGAATAGCCGGTTGCTAAGCAAAAGTGCGGATCTTTTCCGTGGAGTTTTTTACCCCATGAAATATCGTAAATTTCACGGCTCATGGTTTGGTTTTGTCGTTCGTGACCAAATACGCCCGCCATACCGCAACATCCCACTTTTTCTACGGTTAATTGTTGCCCGAATTTTTCAAAAATTTGTTGCCATTCTTTTGGGCTGTTCGGCATAAATGTGGATTCCGTACAATGAGGAAAGAAATGCCAGAGGAAAGAGCGGTCAAAAGTTGGCATATTTTCTAATTGGGGATTTAAATCCGCAGAATGGAGTTGTATTTTTAACCATTCGTGCACACTGAGTACATGAAAATCACCACGTTTTTCCTGTAATGCTTCTCTATATTCATCGCGGTAGGAAAGCACAATCGCCGGATCAACTCCTACCAATGGTGCGCCCAGTTTAGCAATGCGATTAAGAAATTCTGCCTGATTTTTGGCGGTTTTGGCAAAACGGTTTAGGAAGCCTTTTACGTGTAGTGCTTTGCCGTTCGGTTTGAAGGGCAGTAGGATCGGTTTAAAGCCTAACTTTTGTGTGAGTGCCACAAAATCCCGTACGACTTTAGCATCGTAATAAGACGTATAAGGATCTTGCACAATGAATAACATTTTTTCTTTTTCTATCGTGCTTAAACTTTCCAATTCTTCTAAGGATTTGCCTTGATAGTTAATTTCCACCAGTTGCTGTTGTAAATTCGGTTCGGAAAGCAGCGGCAAATTTGTCATTCCAATCATTTTCTCTGCTAATCGTTGAGTGGGCTTTAATTTTGTAAAATAATTGAAGAACTTCGCTTGTTTAGCCATGTAGGGCGCGGCAAATTCTAAATTTGCAACAAGATGATCTTTTATGGGGCGTAAATAGCGGCTGTGGTAAAAATGGAAAAATTTTGCACGGAAACTTGGCACGTCAATTTTAATCGGGCATTGGCTAGCACAGGCTTTACAGGCGAGGCAGGTATCCATCGCCGCTTTTACTTCGTGGGAAAAATCATAATTTCCCCACCATTTTTGTATGCTATGGCGCAGACGGGCTACAAGTGCGGTCAGTTTTATTTCGGTTTTTTTGAAATCTAACTTATCCGGCGTGATATTTTCATTGGCGAGTAAACGTAGCCATTCGCGTACTATTGCGGCACGGCCTTTTGGGGAAAAAACACGATTTTTACTCACTTTCATAGAAGGGCACATAATGCTGTGTTCATCAAAATTAAAGCACAAACCATTGCCGTTGCAGTTCATTGCCCCTTTAAATTCATCCCGTATTTGGATTGGGATCTGCCGATCATTGTCGGCACGCATAGGGGATAAAATAGCATAAAGTTCATCTTCATAACCTAAAGGCGTGCAGATTTTACCGGGGTTTAGACGATTATGGGGATCAAAGAGGGATTTTATATAGCGGAGTTCATTCCAGAGTTCTGGCGTGAAGAATTTTTCGCCATAATGTGAACGTACGCCTTTGCCGTGTTCACCCCATAATAAACCGCCATATTTAACGGTGAGTTCTGCCACTTCATCGGAAATTTGTTTAAACAGTTTCACTTGTTCTTTGTCGCATAAATCCAATGCCGGACGAACGTGTAATACGCCGGCATCCACATGCCCAAACATTCCATATTGTAAATTGTGACGATCTAACAAAGCACGAAATTCCGTGATGTAATCGGCAAGATGTTCTGGTGGTACACAGGTATCTTCCACAAAAGGAATCGGTTTTGCGCTGCCTTTAGCATTGCCAAGTAAACCTACAGCTTTTTTGCGCATTGCATAAATACGTTCAATGGACGCTAAGTCGGTACAGACTTGATAGCCTATGATGTCATCTTTTTGATTGGCGATTTTTTCATCTAATACTTGGCAAAGTGCGGTCACTTGGCGATGAATTTTTTCTTTATTATTGCCGGCATATTCCACGATATTTAAGCCAAGAATCGGATTGTTTTCTTCTTCCGTTAAGAGCTCGCTTACCGAGTGCCAAATGATGTCTTGTTTGGCTAGATTCAGTACTTTGGAATCCACTGTCTCGACAGAAAGGGCATTCGCCTTCACCATAAAAGGCGCATTGCGTAATGCCGCGTCAAACGAGCTATATTTTATATTAATCAGGGTGCGATATTGTGGGATCGGCAATAAATTAAGTTTGGCTTCGCAAATAAAGGCAAGAGAGCCTTCGGAACCGGTAAGCAAGCGGGTGAGATTAAATTCGGTTTCATCGTCATTAAAGACATTTTTTAAATCATAACCGGTCAAAAAACGATTAAGTTGTGGCAAATCTTTAACGATAGTATTACGTTTTTCTTTACAACGTTGAGCGATAGTTTGATGAAGTGTTTTGGCGGTTTTATTGAAACCAAGGGTATCAATATGGTCGAAAACAGCCTGAGATTTGACCGCACTTGTATCAAGAATTTCGCCATTCATTAAAACGCTGCGTAGCGCTAATACGTGAGTGGACGTTTTTCCATATTGCAGTGAACCTTGCCCGGAAGCGTCAGTATTAATCATTCCGCCCAAAGTAGCACGGTTGCTGGTAGAAAGTTCAGGGGCAAAAAATAAGCCGTGCGGTTTTAAAAATTGATTGAGCTGATCTTTTACCACACCGGCTTGTACCCGTACCCAACGTTCTTCGACATTCAGCTCTAAAATAGCGGTCATGTAACGGGACATATCCACAATAATATTGTGATTGAGTGCTTGCCCGTTAGTGCCTGTTCCCCCACCACGAGGGGTAAAAGTGAGCGATTGAAAGTCGGAGAGATTCGCCAATTTTGTGATACGCACGACATCCGCCACTGTTTTCGGGAATAATATAGCTTGCGGTAGATATTGATATACACTGTTATCTGTGGCAAGGCTTAATCTATCGGCATAATTTGTCGCAATGTCCCCTTCAAAATGTTGTTTTTTTAGCTCTATAAGGTAGCGTTGAACGCTTTCATCAAGTTGTGGCGTGTTAGAAAGACGAGGTAGCATAGTATCATTCGTAAAATAGGAAAAAAGAGTAGAGTGATGATATATGATGTAAAAAAGAATGTCGATTTTTACAGCAGGAACCTAGTATAAAAAGGGGAAAAGCAAGGTAAAATAGACTAGATTATTACTGAACGAAGATTCATTTATTGCATTGATCGTTTAATAAATAAACAAAAATGACAAAAAAAGTTTGATCTTTGAGTTTTTTATAGGATAATGATCCTACTTTTGAACGTTCCTTTGGCGATACAAAGGAATTGAATTTGTCAAAAGGATGGATATAGGGCAAATTCAAAACCCTAGTTAAGCAAATGTTTAGAGTGTTACTTATTTTATAAAGTTCACGATAGACAAGGAAACTTTTCTTATTTTATCAATCGATGACTAAATAGAGGACATCAAAATGAAAAAAACTGCAATCGCATTAGTAGTAGCTGGTTTAGCAGCAACTTCAGTAGCTCAGGCAGCTCCACAAGAAAATACTTTCTATGTTGGTGCTAAAGCAGGTTGGGCATCTTTCCATGATGGTTTAAAACAATTCGACTCTAAATATGGAAACGATTTCGGTGTTAACCGTAACTCTGTAACTTACGGTGTTTTTGGTGGTTACCAAGTTTTAAACCGTGACAACTTAGGTTTAGCGGTAGAATTAGGTTACGATGATTTTGGTCGTGCTAAATTCTCTAAAGGCGAAAAAGTTGTTTCAAAACACACTAACCACGGTGCACACTTAAGCTTAAAAGGAAGCTATGAAGTGTTAGAAGGCTTAGATCTTTATGGTCGTGCTGGTGCGGCATTAGTTCGTTCAGACTATAAAAATGCTAAAGGTGTTGCAGAGGAAGATAGCGTTTGGGGTACTCGTGCTCATAGCTTAAAAGTATCTCCGGTATTTGCGGCAGGTGTTGAGTACGCGTTACCTTCACTACCAGAATTAGCATTACGTGTTGAATACCAATGGTTAACTTCTGTTGGTAAAGATAACAAGATTGTAGAAAGTGCAGACTATACTCCGTGGATCGGTTCTGTAACTGCTGGTTTATCTTACCGTTTCGGTCAAGGTGCTCCGGTTGTTGCGCCTGAAGTTGTAAGCAAAACTTTCAACTTAAGTTCTGATGTTACTTTCGCTTTCGGTAAAGCAAACTTAAAACCACAAGCACAAGCAACTTTAGACGGTATCTATGGTGAAATCGCACAAGTAAGCAATGCTAAAGTAGCTGTTGCTGGTTACACAGACCGTATCGGTAAAGATGCAGCAAACTTAAAATTATCACAACGTCGTGCAGACACTGTTGCTAACTACTTAGTGGCTAAAGGTGTTGCAGCGCAAGACATCACTGCAACTGGTTACGGTGAAGCTAATCCTGTTACCGGTGCAACTTGTGACGCTGTTAAAGGTCGTAAAGCACTTATCGCTTGCTTAGCACCGGACCGTCGTGTTGAAATCGCAGTTAATGGTTCTAAATAATTTTATTTAGTTATGATTAAATAGAAAAAGACCTAAACTTCTGTTTAGGTCTTTTCTTTTAACAAGAAGAATTTTTTAAAATTTTATTAATAGGAACACTATCATGAAAAAATGGCTTGTTATTATCCTTATTGCTGTTGTGGCAGGATTTACTTTAATGTCAAGTTATAACGGATTAGTTAAAGCGGAAGAAGAAATTGATTCTGTATGGGCGAATGTTGAATCCTCTTATCAACGCCGTGCGGATCTCATTCCTAATTTAGTGAATACTGTGAAAGGTCAAGCAAACTTTGAACAACAGACTTTAACCAATGTGATCGAAGCACGAGCAAAAGCCACACAAACTAAAATTGATCCCGCCAATATGACGGAAGAACAACTTGCACAATTCCAACAGGATCAAAATCAAGTAGGCTCGGCATTATCCAGATTGCTTGTTACTGTTGAACAATATCCACAGTTAAAAGCCCATGAAGGATTTATGAATTTACAAGCACAATTAGAAGGAACTGAAAACCGTATCAACGTTGCTCGTAATAAGTTTAACGATGCGGCTCGTATTTATAACCAAAAAGTGCGCCAATTCCCGACAAAATTTGCCGCATTAATTTTTGGCTTTAAAGAAAAACCTTATTTTAAATCTGCCTCCGGTGCTGAAAATGCGCCTACTGTAAGTTTTAATTAAGGTAGAAATGATGAGATTCTTTTCAAGGATTCCTGTCGATAAAAAACAAATAGAGGCGGCGATTGTCCGCCTTGAAAATGAAAGTTCGGCGGAGCTACGTGTTTATATAGAGCGAAAATTACCTAAAACTTCGGTAGGTTTATCAGCAGTAGAACGTGCTTTGCAAGTATTTGATGAACTTGATATGCATAAGACTTCCGCACAAAATTCAGTGTTGATTTATATAGGATATAAAGATCATCTTTGTGCGATAATTGGAGATAAAGGGATTCATCAATTCGTTAATGAGGCTTATTGGCAGCAGCAATGCGATTTAATGATTGAGCAATTTAAGTTAAAGTCTTACACAAAAGGTATTGTAGAGGCTATTGATCGTATTGCCGATACTTTAAAAACGCATTTTCCTATTCAACTGGATGACAAAAATGAATTATCAAACGAGGTGATTATTCATGACTAAACTTTTACAAATATTGAAAAGTGCGGTTATTTTTATCTTCGTTTTTTGGGGCACTTTTGCAGCTGCCGCACAGTTTCCGCCTACGCCAAATCCTTTCCATTATGTGAATGATTACACGAATACGCTTTCCCCGCAGCAACGGCAAATTCTTGAAAATAAACTGATAGCTTATAGTAATGCGACCAGCTCACAAATTGCTGTTGTGCTTGTTCCGACTACCGGTGAATATGAAATTGCGGATTATACTTTTACTTTAGGTGATAAATGGGGAATTGGGCGTAAGCAACTGAACAATGGTGTCTTGATGCTGATTGCCAAAAATGATCGTAAGGTGTTTATTGCGACTGGGCAGGGATTAGAAGGCGCATTACCCGATGCATTTTTATCACAAGTGATTCGCAATGCTATCTTACCTCAATTTAAGCGAGGTCAGTATGCACAAGGTATTAACGATGGTCTGAATGATATTATTGCTGCAAGCCAAGGAGAATATGGTGCTTATCAGATGGAAGAGAGTGAGTTTGATAAATTCATTCCTTTTATTATGGTGTTAGTATTTATTGCTTTTGTGGTGTTTGGCGAATATCAATATCATAAAGATGAAATTTATATCAGCCCAAATCAGCGTGATCAATTGAATCGAATTGTGCGGCAATCAACATTGTCCCGTCGTCGTAGAGGGGGCTCCGGTTTTGGCGGAGGATTTGGAGGCGGATTCGGCGGTGGCGGCTCATCGGGGGGCGGTTTTGGCGGAGGAGGATTTGGTGGCGGTGGTGCCGGCGGAAGTTGGTAAACCTGACATAATCACTCAAGTTCTAATTTGTGATACCTCTAACTTATGTTAGAATGCTCGCCTACATTTTTTATGGGGAACATTATGGAAACGTTAGACAAAATCAAAAAACAAATCAGCGAAAACCCGATTTTAATTTATATGAAAGGTTCACCGAAATTGCCTTCTTGTGGTTTTTCTGCTCGTGCAGCAGAGGCATTAATGAACTGCAAAGTGCCCTTTGGTTATGTGGACATTCTTCAACATCCGGATATTCGTGCTGAATTACCCGCTTACGCAAATTGGCCAACTTTCCCACAATTATGGGTTGAAGGAGAGTTAATTGGAGGGTGCGATATCATGTTAGAAATGTATCAAAGCGGTGAGTTACAAACTTTATTAAGTGAAGTGGCAGCAAAACACCAAGAAGCATAATCTTCCATCCTTAAAACCCGTTTATTGCGGGTTTTATTTTGTCTAAATTTTGTGATCAAACTAACAGTTTTGTTTTAAGGTGCTTGTATATTTTAAAAAGTTTATATAGACTTTTAGTCCTTAGTCGGGGTGCTAACATTGTTTGGCTGAGAGATACCCGTGAACCTGAAACAGATAATGCTGGCGTAGGAAACTAACTCTTTTCATTAGGCTGTTTCTTCATTTCTATTTTTATAAGGACAGTACAATGAAGAAAATAATCCTCATTTCAACCGCACTTTTTGCTGCTTTTGCATTTGCTCAAACTGCTGCACAACCACTCACTGTTTATACTTACGATTCTTTTAGTGCCGATTGGAGTGCCGGGCCGAAAGTCAAAACCGGCTTTGAAAAACAATTTCCACAGTGTCAGTTAAATTATGTTGCTTTTGATAATAATGGTACTTTGTTTAACCGTGTACGTTTAGAAGGAAAAAAAATTAAAGCGGATGTGGTATTAGGTTTAGATAATCATCAAATTGATGAAGCCAAAAAATTAGCAATGTTCGAACCTAACCAAGTGGATCTTGGTAAATTGGCATTACCGCTAAAATGGGATGATCACACATTTTTGCCTTTTGATTTTGCAAAATATGCCTTTATTTACGATAAAAATAAATTAACTCACCCACCAACAAGTTTGAAGGAATTGATTGCTCGTAAAGATCTAAAAGTGCTATATCAAGATCCGCGTACCAGTAGTATCGGGCGCGGTTTATTACTTTGGGTAAATGCCCTTTATCCGCAGTCGGAAGCACAAAATGTCTGGAAAACTTTGTCAGAACACACTGTAACGATTACAAAAGGTTGGACAGAAGCCTACGGTGCATTCTTAAAGGGGGAAGGGGATCTCGTGTTAAGCACAAACACTTCGCCAATTTACCATATTCTTTCTGAGCAAAAAGATAATTACATGGCTACGGAATTTAGTGAAGGCAGCGTATTACAAGTGGAAGTTGTTGCTAAAGTGGCGAACCGTAATAACGCTTGTGCGGATCACTTTCTTGATTATTTGATTTCACCGGAAGCACAAGCCGATATTGCGAAAAATAATGTGATGTTACCGGTCATTGATATCCCTATCGAAAGTCATATTGATGCGCTAAAAAAACATACTCAAAATACGCCGGTACTGGATACGTCAAAAGTCACGGGAGAACAATTAAAAACTTGGATTAATCAGTGGCAAAAAGCACTTTCTAAATAGTTTCTAATGATATCGTTGTTTTCTCATCCGCATTTCCGTCCTCGTCATTATATTGGCGGAAGTGCGGTTATTTTTTTCATTGTTTTGCTTTATAGCACATCGCTTTCTGCGGTATTTTCCGTCGGTGGAAATTATTCTTGGGAGGCGTTTAAGCAGGATGATTACTTACATCAAGTGATCTTTTTTAGTTTCGGGCAAGCCTTTTTATCGGCGTTGCTTTCTGTGCTGATCGGGGCATTATTTGGACGTGCGTTTTTTTATCAACCTTTCCCGGGAAAACATCTTATCCAACGTTTACTTTCCCTTACTTTTGTGTTGCCGGCACTTTTAGCGATCTTTGGTTTACTCGAGATTTATGGCACAGAGGGTTGGTTAAGCCGGCTAATGCAGTGGCTGGGGATTAACTGGAAACCGACAATTTATGGGTTGAACGGTATATTAATTGCGCACCTCTTTTTTAATATTCCCCTTGCAGCGAGAGTCACACAGCAAGCCTTGCAAGCTATTCCCTCAGAACAACATCAGTTAGCCGCACAATTAAATATTCAAGGTTGGCAATTTTTTCGTTTAATTGAAATACCTTATCTTAAAAACCAGCTTTTACCGACTTTTGTGCTTATTTTTATGCTGTGTTTTACCAGTTTCACCATAGTTCTTTCTCTTGGTGGCGGGCCACAAAATAGCACCTTGGAAGTTGCCATTTATCAAGCGATTTTTTTTGAATTTGATTTTCCTAAAGCGGCTTTATTCGCCTTAATTCAATTTGTTTTTTGCGTTGTATTATTTGGGGTATCCCAAATTTTTGCTAAGCAGCCGGAAACCAACCTTTCCCAACGCTATATTTGGTTAAGACTATCATCAGGTGCGGTTAAAATTTTTAATATTTTTGTTTTGTTTAGCGTATGTTTATTTCTTTTCATACCATTGCTGAGTATTGTTGTAGAAGGTCTGAGCGCACCGGAATGGTTTAGTTTTTGGCAGGATCCTCGATTATGGAAAGCGTTAATCTATTCCCTTTCGATGGCTCCCGCTTCAGGTATATTAGCGGTTGTATTTTCTGTTTTATTACTTTTGCTTTCCCGACAGTTACAATGGCTTCATTTTCCTGTGCTTGCAACCCTCATTCAAACCGGTGGTATGATGATTTTAGCCGTACCGACGTTAATTCTCTCGGTAGGGCTATTTTTACTTTTACAGGAAATGGATTTTAGCAATATTCATTTATTTTTAATTGTTGTGCTGTGTAATGCGTTGGCGGCAATGCCTTTTGTCATTCGAATTTTAAACACACCGATGATGCAAGCTACGCAGTATTACGAAAAATTGTGTTTATCGCTAAATCTTAAAGGGTGGCAACGCTTCAAATTAATTGAATATCCCTTATTAAAAACACCGCTAAAATATACCTTTGCTTTGGCGACAACACTCTCTTTAGGGGATTTTACGGCAATTGCCTTATTTGGTAGTCCGGATTTTACTTCTTTACCGCACTTGCTTTATCAGCAAATCGGACAATATCGGAGTCAAGAAGCGGCGATTACGGCATTGATTTTGCTCAGCTTATGTCTTGGATTATTTATGTTTATTGAACACAATAGGGAAAACCATGATTAAATTAAAACAAGTGAAATTTAATTATCAATCCATGCCGATGATGTTTGATTTACAGATTGGTGAGCAAGAAAAAGTAGCGATTATCGGTGAGAGTGGTGCGGGGAAAAGCACTTTATTAAATCTGATCGCCGGTTTTGATTATGCCAATGCGGGGAAAATTTGGCTTAACGGTGAAAATCATACGAGAAGTGCCCCTTATGAACGTCCGGTTTCCATGTTATTTCAAGAAAATAATTTGTTCACCCACTTAACCGTGGCGGAAAATATCGCATTAGGCTTAAAACCGAATTTGTCCCTTTCAAAGGAAGAGGAAATGCGAATTGAACAAGTCGCAAGAGCGGTCAATTTACAGGATTTTTTAATGAGAAAATCGACCGCACTTTCCGGTGGACAAAAACAACGTGTTGCATTGGCACGTTGTCTGTTACGTGATAAACCCATTTTATTATTGGATGAACCTTTCTCCGCACTTGATCCGCAATTACGTATGGAAATGTTAAAGTTGCTCGACCAGTTATGTGATGAAAAAATGCTAACCTTACTGCTTGTTACCCATCAGCCTAAGGAATTAGAAGGGCATATTGATCGTATTATTCATATTCATCAAGGACAAAATTTATAGGAAAAAAAGTATGTCAACCGTACAATCTGTTCAATTAACCGAAATAACTCCTCATCCCTCTGTGGAGTATTGGTCTGTTTGTAAAGTAGAAGCGTTGTATGAAACGCCTTTTTTGGAGTTGGTTTATCGTGCTGCACAAGTACATCGCGAATATTTCAATCCGCAGGCAATTCAACTTTCAACATTAATGTCAATTAAAACCGGCGGTTGTCCGGAAGATTGTGGTTACTGCCCGCAATCGGCACGTTATCAAACCGGTGTGCAAAATCAGCAATTATTGGATGTGGACGAAATTATTGCTAAAGCCAAAATTGCCAAGTCTCGCGGTGCGGGGCGATTTTGTATGGGAGCGGCGTGGCGCGGCCCGAAACCCAAAGATATGGGGAAAGTAACGCAAATTATTAAGGCTGTGAAAGAGCTCGGCTTGGAAACTTGTGGTACGTTTGGATTATTACAAGACGGAATGGCTGAAGAATTGAAAGAGGCGGGATTGGATTATTATAACCATAATCTCGATACCGCACCGGAACATTATCATGAAGTTATCGGCACGCGTCGCTTTGATGACCGCTTAAGTACCTTAGGTAAAGTGCGTAAGGCGGGGTTAAAAGTATGTTGCGGCGGTATCGTAGGGATGAATGAGACCCGTAAAGAACGTGCCGGTTTAATTGCCAGCCTTGCAAATTTAGATCCTCAACCTGAATCTGTTCCCATTAATCAGCTGGTTAAAGTAGAGGGAACCCCCTTGGTTGAGGCGGAAGATTTAGACTGGACAGAATTTGTTCGCACTATTGCCGTTGCTCGGATTACGATGCCAAAAAGTTATGTACGTTTGTCGGCAGGACGCCAAGGGATGACAGAAGAAATGCAGGCTATGTGTTTTATGGCAGGCGCCAATTCTATTTTCTATGGTGATAAATTACTTGTTACCGGTAATCCTGAAGAAGATGGCGATCAATTACTGATGGCAAAACTCGATCTGGAACCCGAAACAGAAGAAAATCGAAAAATACTTGAACGATAGTGTCAAGGGTATAAAAAGTGCGGTTAATTTTAACCGCACTTTTTAATTTTAATTATTTTTTGATTCAAACTCTGCTAATGCTTCGTCAAACTGTTCTGCAACAAGAGGATGTACAGGGGCAAATACAGAAGATGTGAGCGTAATAAATGAACAAACTAAGAAGCCGGGGATAATTTCGTAAAGTTGAGATAAATCGTTCCAGCCTAAGAATTTCATTAATGGACTCCAACCGACTACGGTTACAGCACCCGATAACATCCCCCATAATGCTGCTTTGGAACTAATATTACGGTTAAAGAGTGAGAGAATGACCACAGGTCCGAATGCTGCTCCGAAGCCTGCCCAAGCATAAGATACCAAGCCCATTACTTTAGAGTTCGGATCTTGGGCGATGACAATGGCCACAACGGAAATGGCTAATACCATTATGCGACCAACCCATACTAATTCTTGGCTTGACGCATTTTTACGGAAGAAACCTTTATAGAAATCTTCAGTAATCGCAGCCGAGCACATTAATAATTGAGCGGATAGCGTACTCATGACGGCGGCTAAAATTGCTGATAAAACAATGCCGACAATCCACGGATTAAACATCACTTTTGAAAGTTCAATAAAAATAGATTCTGCGTTTTCGAGCGGAATATTTTGGTGAGTGAAATAAGCCAAACCAAAGTAACCCACCGATACGGCTCCCCCTAGACAGAGGAACATCCACACAATACCAATTGTTCGCGCTTTATTAAGTGCTGACACCGAATCTGCTGCCATAAAGCGAGCCAAGATATGCGGTTGTCCGAAATAGCCTAAACCCCAAGCAAGAGCGGAAATGACGCCAATTCCCGATACATTATGTAACCAGTTACTATATGGAATATTGGTTACGGCGGACTTGGCGGCTAACGCAGCGTTGATCTCTTCCCATCCGATATTCACGAATGCCATTACCGGTGCAAGAATGAGTGCAAAAATCATTAAAGAGGCTTGAATAGTATCACTCCAAGAGACTGCCAAATAACCGCCGATAAAGGTATAAGCGATAGTGGCAATCGCACCCAACCAAAGCGCGGTATAATAATCCAATCCAAGTAAACTTTGGAATAATTTTGCCCCAGCGACCACACCAGAAGCACAGTAAATAGTGAAGAAAAATAAAATAATGGAGGAAGAAATAATTTTTAACGCTTTTTTCTGACGCGGGAATCGTTGGGCGAAGAATTCAGGTAAAGTGAGAGCGTTGTTATATTTTTCAGTAAAAATACGTAAACGTCCGGCGACAATTTTATAGTTCAGAAAAGCACCGATAGTGAGTCCGACAGCAATCCATGCTTCGGATAAGCCGGAGAGGTAAATTGCACCGGGTAAGCCCATTAAGAGCCAGCCTGACATATCGGAAGCGCCGGCGGACATCGCCGTTACAAAGCTGCCCATTTTTCGCCCACCGAGAATATAATCGTCAAAGTTATGAGTTGAACGGTAGGCATACAACCCAATGCCTAAAATTACCAATAAATACAAGCCAAATGTAATGTAAATCTGCATAGCTTCACTCCTGTTATTAAGTTCCTGTCTTTGTAGGGGATTTATTCAGCCATCTAAATAACGGCTTATTGTGGCTGAATAAATTCAATTTTACAAAGGGCGATATTCTCGCTTGTTAATCATAAAAAGAAAACAAAGATCGTCATTTTTTATAGACTTTTAAATCAACGTTCTTCCGCTGCCATTAATGATGTGTTTCCTCCGGCAGCAGTTGTGTTATAGCTACGAGAGAATTCATCATATAAAGGTAATAAATCTTGTGTTGTACTCCAGTCGAAACATTTAAAGATAGCTTTACTGTTTTCTGCTAACCATAGGCGACGTTGTGTATCAAGTGCGGTCAAATACACGCCTTTTTGACAGTGTCCGAGTTTGGTATCGACCCGAATACCCGTTTGGCGATTTTGGGCAAGCGGATGACTAGGTTCAACCAAAACAGTGAAACCTGCCGATAATAGTTTTTCTGCTGCAGATTGAGAAGCCAATAAATCGCCATTAAGGATTGCGACCTCGCAAGGTAAATAGGCAAGGCTGTTATGTTCGCCGGTAATACTTTCCAATACCGGTTTAGATTGCGGAAGGCTGTTTTTATCACCAAATTGGCTGTAATAATTTGGTGTACGGGTTAAGCGTTGGAGATAAAATTCTCCGCCTGCTTTAGGTCCCGTACCGGATAAACCATGTCCTCCGAATGGTTGTACTCCCACGACCGCACCTACAATATTTCGGTTGATATAGAAATTACCGCAATTAAGGTGTTTTTCTACTAAGCTCATTTGTTTACGAATTCGACTGTGGCAACCTCCGGTTAGGGCATAACCTTTTTCATTGACTTTGTCGAGTACGTTGATGAGATCCTCCTTACGATAGCGAATAATATGAAGAATAGGGCCGAATACTTCTCTTTGTAGCTGATCGAGATTATCCAACAGATAAACGGACGGAGCGATAAAATGCCCGTCTTCCGGCACAGCTAGTTCCGTATAGGTAACAGCCATTTTACGCATATTGGCTTGATGGTTGAGCAAGTTTTGTTTTGCTTCTTCGTCAATAACCGGGCCAATATCGGTTTCAAGTAAACGCGGATCACCTAGGCTTAATTCTTTCATTGCCTCGCTAATCATTCGATAGTATTGATCGGCGATTTCTTCTTGCAGTAATAGAATACGGAGAGCAGA
Organism: Rodentibacter genomosp. 2; assembly: GCA_001999425.1. Classification (GTDB taxonomy): domain Bacteria; phylum Pseudomonadota; class Gammaproteobacteria; order Enterobacterales; family Pasteurellaceae; genus Rodentibacter. Next base: position 71,817 of record MLHP01000007.1, read on the forward strand.
GCAGCGTTGACCTGCTGAATCAAAAGCGGAGCTTAATACATCTGCAACCACTTGTTCCGGTAAGGCGGAGCTATCGACTACCAGTACGTTTTGTCCACCTGTTTCTGCAATCAAAATAGGATCATTGTCTGCAACAGCTAAACGTTTTTCGATAAGTTTTGCCACTTCGGTTGAGCCAGTGAATACGACAGCATCGAATGGTTGTTGAACAAGTGCAGAACCGAGATCTCCCGCCCCTAGCACTAATTGTAAGGTTTCTATCGGAATACCGGCTTGGTGAAGTAATTTTACTGCTGCATAAGCAATGAGTGAGGTTTGTTCTGCAGGTTTGGCTATCACTGCATTACCGGCAGCGAGGGAAGCGGCAATTTGACCGGTAAAGATTGCCAGTGGGAAATTCCAAGGGGAAATACAAAGTACTTTGCCACGGGCTTCACCAAGTTTATTGATAGCCGCTAGACTTTCAAGTTGATTTGCATAATAGCGGAGAAAATCAACCGCCTCGCGAAGTTCGGCAATAGCATTCGGTAACGTTTTACCGGCTTCAAGCATTGCTAATTTCATCAATAAACCGTGATTTTCTTCATAGAGATCAGCCGCTTTGCGTAAAATATTGGCTTTTTCGACCGCACTTTTCATATTCCAGTTTTGATTGTTGGCGGCTGAAAATACCGCTTGCGCTTGATCGATTTCTAAGAAACGTATTTCACCGACAGTTTCTGTTAGTTTTGCAGGATTTTTCACATACTGTACGGCTTGTTGGCTTGGGGCGTCCAGTAGGATAAGAGATTCCGCATTTCCAATTTGAGCATTATTCAAGGCTTGTTCAAGTTTTTCCAATACCAGCTCGTTGGTTAAATCAAAGCCGGCGGAATTACGACGATCGTGAAATAATTCAAGGGGTTTACGTACCAGTTTATTGGGTTCGCCATTGGATTTGCTATACAGTTTCCACGGCGGAGTAACTAACTGAGAAACCGGAATACTCTCGTCCACTAATTGATGAACAAAGGACGAATTTGCACCATTTTCAAGCAAACGGCGAACGAGATAAGCAAGCAAGGTTTCATGAGTCCCTACTGGAGTATAAACACGTACTTGTTGGCTGAAATTTTCATTACCTACGATATTGTCGTAAAGGCTTTCCCCCATACCGTACAAGCATTGAAACTCAAATCTTTTTCCTTGTCCGAGTTCATAAATAGTACACATTGTCAGAATATTGTGGGTAGCAAATTGTGGATAGATAACATCCTGTGCCTCCAACAATTTTTTAGCGCAAGCAACATAGGCTATATCGGTATGATTTTTACGAGTGAAAAGCGGGAAATCGTCTAAACCATCGGTTTGTGCCCATTTGATTTCACTATCCCAGTAAGCACCTTTTACTAATCGGATCATCAAATAGTGTTGTTTTTCACGGGCAAGATTGATCAAATAATCTAAAACATAAGGACAGCGTTTAGAGTAGCTTTGTACAACAAAACCAATCCCCTTATAATTTTTGAGTTCCGGTTCATTAAGTAATTTTTCGACTAGATCAAGAGAGAGTTCGAGGCGATTTGCTTCTTCCGCATCAATGTTCACGCTAATATTGTATTTTTGTGCCAGTAGGAAGAGTTGTTTTACACGAGGATAAAGCTCATTCATTGTGCGATCATATTTTGCACGATTATATTTCGGATGAATGGCGGAAAGTTTTACAGAGATACTATTACCGTTGTAAATATTTCGATCAACGGCATTTTTACCAACTTCTTCAATGGCATGTAAATAATCATTGAAGTAACGATCTGCATCGCTTGCGGTCATTGCCGCTTCACCCAGCATATCGAATGAGAAAGTAAATCCTTTTTTGTAGCGGGGTTGGATGTGTTTTAGCGCTTCATGTATATTTATGCCTGCGACAAATTGCTTCCCTATAATCTGCATGGATTTCACCATAACCTGACGCATGACAGGCGCTGCGAAACGGGAAAAGATATTTTTTAAATTATTGGTGAGTTGAGCGTCTGTGAGATTTTCGCTGATTTTTCTACCGAACATCAAACCATAACTGGCGGCATTAATGAAAAACGATTTTGAGTTGCCTAGATGGGATTGCCAGTTACCGTCTTGCAATTTTTCGTAGATGAGATCATCACGGGTTTTGTCATCGGGAATACGCAATAAGGCTTCAGCTAAACACATCAATGCCACACCTTCTTCAGAACTTAAAGAAAACTCTTCCATTAAGGCATCTGCGCCATACTGTTTCTGTTTAATGTGACGTAGTTTATTGATGAGTTTGGTTGCATGATCTGTAATACGTTTTTCTTGTTCTTCGGTAAAATCAAGCGTTGCCATTAGTTGGTCAACTGCGATTTTTTCATCAAGACGATAATTTTCAGTAATGATTCGACGTTTGGGAGAATAAGTTTTAGAAAGTGAAATAGACATTTGATAACCCTTTGTTTCTATTGTGTTACAAGATTATTTTTTGAAGGTAAATCTATTTAAACAAAATGTAAACAAAAGCTTTTGAGATTTGTGAGTAATATCACAGAAAAAAATGTGTAATTAGAAGGGATATTAAAAAAATCCTCTTATTTAAGTTTAATAAGAGGATTTAGAGATGTTAAATATGTTGATTGATAAAGTTAGCTAACTGACCTTTTGGTAATGCGCCTACCTGAGTTGCAACAACTTCACCGTTTTTCATTAAAAGTAAAGTTGGGATACTGCGCACGCCGAATTGACCGGCAACTAGTTGGTTTTCATCAACATTGATTTTTACGATTTTTACTTTGCCTGCAAATTCTGGTGCAAGCTCGTCTAATACCGGTGCAATCATTTTGCAAGGGCCACACCATGGCGCCCAAAAATCAACTAATACCGGAATATCCGAACGTAATACATCCGCTTCAAATGTTGCATCTGTTGTGTGTAATACTTGGCTCATTTTTATTTCCTTTGTCTGTGAATAATGCCCTTATGTAAGGGCATTTTGCGAAATTACAAGTGCGGTCAGAATAGCACGAGTTATTTAAAAATACACTTATTAATTTAATTACTAAAAGCTAAGAGGGGTAAACCAAGTTTTCACAAGGTTTGCCCGATTTTAGTTTATATACATTGTTCAGTGTAACGTCCGCAATACTGGTTAATGCTTCTTCCGTCAGGAAAGCTTGATGACCGGTAAGTAGTACATTATGACAAGAAGAAAGGCGGCGGAATACATCATCTTGAATGACTTCATTAGATTTATCTTCAAAAAATAGATCGCGTTCATTTTCATAGACATCCATCCCTAATGCCCCAATTTTGCGTTGTTTTAGCGCATCAATTGCAGCCAATGTATCAATGAGAGAACCACGGCTTGTATTTATGATCATGATCCCATCCTTCATCTTTGCAAAAGCGTTACGATTGAGTAAATGGTAATTTTCCGGAGTTGCGGGGCAGTGTAGAGTGATGACATGAGATTTTTCATAAAGCTCGTCAAGTTCGACATATTTTGCACCGAGTTCCTCAGCTACTGGGTTTTTAAAAGGATCATAAGCAAGAATATGCATACCAAAACCTTTTAAGATTCGCATAACAGCAATCCCGATTTTACCCGTACCGATGACCCCCACTGTTCGTCCGTGCATATTAAATCCGATAAGCCCTTCTAAAGAAAAATTGGCTTCACGGGTACGTTGATAAGCACGATGAATCCGGCGATTAAGTGTCATCATGAGGCCTACAGTATGTTCAGCCACGGCTTCAGGAGAATAAGCCGGCACACGAACCACTTGAAGTCCAAGATCCTGCGCAGCCTTCAAATCCACATTATTGAAACCGGCACAACGCAGAGCAATGACTTTTACGCCAAGTGCGGTCAATTTTTCCAGTACTTTTCGGCTTCCGTCATCATTGACAAAAATACAAACTACTTCGCAATGTTCTGCTAGACGGGCTGTGTTTTCATTTAACATGAAGTCGAAAAATTCAAGATTAAACCCATATTTTGCATTAATTAATTCAAAGTATTTACGGTCATAATTCTTGGTACTGTAAACTGCAATTTTCATTTTGTCTCCAAGGATTATTTCAAGTGAGAAAAGGCCTGAAGTAAATCTGCTTTGATATCTTCTACATTTTCTATACCTACTGAAAAACGCAATAAGGTATTAGTGATACCGCGAGCTATACGTTCTGTTTCCGGAATATCCATGTGAGTTTGGGTTGCCGGATAAGTAATAAAACTTTCAGTTCCGCCAAGACTTTCCGCAAAGGTGATGAGTTTGATAGATTTTAAGAAAGTGTTGATCCAGTTTTCATTTTTCAAACGAAAAGAAAGCATTCCACCTTTGTTTGGATAAAGAACCGATTCAACCTGTGGTTGGGATTTTAAAAATTCAGCGATCGCCTGAGCATTTTTTTGATGGCGTTTCATTCGTAGAGAGAGAGTTTTCATTCCACGAATCGTTAACCACGAATCAAAAGGTGAAAGTACTGCACCAGCACCATTTTGAATATAAGCAATACGCTCACAAAGCTCTTGACCTTTCGCGACAATTAAACCGACAAGGACATCATTATGGCCTGCAATATATTTTGTACCGCTATGAATAACAATATCCGCTCCTAAATCTAGCGGGCGGGAAAGTACGGGTGTTAAGAAGGTATTATCGACGATCAACATTAATTGGTGTTTTTTGGCGAGTTTTGCGATTTCTACTACATCGCATTCTTCCATTAATGGGTTAGACGGTGTCTCAATAAAAATTGCTTTGGTATTGGACGTAATGGCGGCTTCAATTTCTTCAGGAGAAGCTGTATTAACGTAAACCGGTTTGACACTATTATTCTTTTTGTACGCAAAATCTAAAAGGCGATAAGTTCCGCCATAGACATCGCTGGAAACAATCCACTCATCTGGTGCGGTAAAAAGGGTCATTAATACTTGGATTGCTGCCATGCCGGATGAAAATGCAAAGCCCCGATCTCCGTTTTCTAATTGAGCGATAGTTTCTTCTAACACGGCACGAGTCGGGTTTTTTGTACGTGTATAATCAAATCCTGTGCTTTCACCAATGCCGTGATGTCCGTATGCAGTAGAAAGAAAAATTGGGGTAGAAACCGCACCGGTACGTTCGTCGCTACGATTACCGGCTTGGGCGAGTAGGGTATCAATTTTGTATTGTTGTGTTGTCATAATATCCTCAAAAATAATTTAAAAAAAACGACCGCACTTTTATTAAAAAAGAACGAAAACATTTTGGCATAAAGCCCTAAGTGATACAAAGGAGAAATTGATGGATTACCATAAATTTCATTTTTTCATCATTTGTTGTTAATAATTTAAACGATATGCAGTTTTTTTAGACGGTTAAGATTTTTTTTAAGATCGGTGATTGACAGCGTTTAAAATTTCCGTAAAATGCGCACCACTAACAGCGAATGCGGGAATAGCTCAGTTGGTAGAGCACGACCTTGCCAAGGTCGGGGTCGCGAGTTCGAGCCTCGTTTCCCGCTCCAATTACTGGCGTGTTAGCAAAGCGGTTATGCACTGGATTGCAAATCCATGTAGCTCGGTTCGACTCCGGGACACGCCTCCATAATACGCTGTAAGTTAGTTTGCCCGAGTGGTGGAATCGGTAGACACAAGGGATTTAAAATCCCTCGCCTTTCGAGGCGTGCCAGTTCAAGTCTGGCTTCGGGCACCATTTAATAAAATCTTAGTTTTGTAAAAAACTTCTTTAAAATCCTACGTTTGGGTCGTTAGCTCAGTCGGTAGAGCAGCGGACTTTTAATCCGTTGGTCGAAGGTTCGAATCCTTCACGACCCACCAACTCTTTATTTCTAAACTTAATTCAATTATAAAAGCCTATCTTTTCTGTTGTGGGTTTAGCTATGTACTAAGGCTAAACGAATACGGTTAGTATTGCTGTGTTTTGCGCTTATGATTAACAGTTCTCAGCGAAAGAATTACTTTTGGGGAATAGCATTGAAGAAGGCTCTAGTTCAAGTGGTTCTCTGATAGCGTTTTTAATTGTAGGTTGTACATATACTTTAGCCTGGTCTAAAGGATTCCTTTTTCCTACCTCTAATTCAACACAACCTTTGAGTTAATTTTGTGAGCAAAAAACTACTCATATCCAATCTCTTTGAATATCATATTTTTCTCCCAGTAATGTAATAAAGGTAGCTTTTCCCAAGAGAAAGGTCTTATCTGAAAAGGTCAAAAGGCTTAAATGTATTAGCTATTTTTTTATACAGCACATCAAAGGAAAATAAGGGAAATGAAAATATTGCTGTACGAGTTTAATTTATTTTGTATGAATATTAACAAGGTATTAACAAAGATTATAGTATGTTTTATAATCAAGCGCATAGATTCAATCACTTAGTTTAAAGTATGAAAACAGTATTTAATAGGTTCTATACCGTTACATTATTTTCGACCATACCATTATTTGCTTTTGCTAACCAACCAAAAAATTTCTCCCGTTTAAACCAACCGGAAAATTTCTCCCGTCTAAATCAAATGGATGCACTTCAGCAGCAACGTCAACAACAAAATCAACAGGCACAAGAGAAAATCCTGCAATCTCAGGCTGATGTTCGTTTAGAAACGACAAAGTACAAAAGATTGACCTTATCTGATAAAGAAACGCCTTGTTACCCGATTCATCATATTACATTGATTGATTATTCACCTGAAAACTCCTCTCCTAATAGCCAATTTCAATGGGCGTTAAATCAAGCTTACAACGATTTAAAACTTACTCTCCCGCATTGTTTTGGCGGAGAGGGAATAGGGATTTTGATGAAACAAATTCAAAATCGAATTATTGAAAAAGGGTACGTTACTACACGTGTTGTGACACAAGAGCAAGATCTGAAAACTGGTTCTTTAGTGTTAACGATTATTCCCGGCAAAGTAGGGAATACCATTGTCGAGGATAGTGGTAATGTTCCACGTTTTAGCCGTTTACATGCTTTAACAGGGTTCACCTTTTCAAAAGGTGATCTTTTGAATGTAAGAGATATAGAGCAGTCGCTTGAAAATCTTAAACGGGTACCAACAGTAGAAGCGAACATTGAGTTATTGCCAAATGAGAACGATATCGGTGTTAGTGACATTAAAATTAGTTACCAACAAGCATTGCCTTTTCGAGTTAATTTAAGTTTGGATGATTCGGGTTCGAAATCAACAGGGCAGTATCAAGCAAGTGGAACATTATCTTTTGATAATATGTTTTCTGCTAATGATCTTTTTTATACCTCTTTTACACGTAGTTTAAAAACTCATAATGATGAAAAAGGTAGCCGTGCCAGTAAAAATTTAACCTTTTATTATTCTATCCCTTTCGGTTATTGGACGTTATCTGCGTCACAAACTTATAACCGTTATCGGCAAGAAGTTTTTGGTGCTTTCAATAATAACTATCTCTATTCGGGGAAAAGCAATACCACAAAGGCAACGCTATCTTATTTAGTTTATCGAGATAGTAAACGTAAAACATCCGCTTTTGGTAGTTTTTGGTCGCGTCAGTCTAGTAATTATGTGGATGGTTCGGAGATTCAGGTGCAAAAACGTCGTATGGCGGGCTGGGAGGCTGGGCTTTCTCATAAAGAATATATTGGTGATGCTGTTCTTGAATTATCCGCTAGCTATAAACGGGGAACCGGTGCAAGAGGGGCATTATCAGCGCCGGAGGAGCTTTGGGGAGAAGGAACTTCTCGCCCGGAAATTATTTTTGCTTCCGTTAATTTTACTCAACCGTTTATGTTGGGTAAACAATACTGGCAATATCAAACCGCTTGGAGTGCACAATGGAATAAAACCCCTTTAATTGCCCAAGATCGCTTTAGTATTGGCGGGCGTTATACGGTAAGAGGCTTTGACGGTGAACTTACGCTTGCCGGTGAACGAGGCTGGTTATGGCGTAATGAACTTGCTTGGAATGTGAATGGTAAAGGGCAGCAACTTTATTTTGCTTTTGACGGAGGACGAGTTATGGGATGGTCAACCCTATCTCAATTAGGTCATCATCTTATTGGCAGTGCGATAGGGATGAAAGGGGGATGGCGAGGTTTTTATTATGATGTTTTTGTCGGAAAACCAATCAGTAAACCAACAGGTTTTAGAACATCAAATACTGTTGCCGGTTTTAATGTCGGCTATAGCTTCTAATTAAACGTATTATTAAAAATTAAAGGATAGTTAAAATGAATAAAAATTGTTTCCGTGTCATTTTTAGTAAAACTTTACAATGTTTGGTTGTTACATCGGAATTAGCGAAAACAGAAGGAAAATCAACCGAGAGAGCTTCATCCGGTTTTCCTCAGTTGTTTGCGAAAATTCAACCACTTACTTTCAGTCTTTTCTGTGCGCTAGGATTTGTTTCATTTTCTAGCACAGTATCTGCTAATTTGATTATCCAAGCAGATAAATCCGCCCCTAAAACTCAACAACCCATCGTGCTACAAACGGCAAACGGTTTGCCACAAGTAAATATTCAAACACCTAATGAGCAAGGGTTATCTCATAATAAATACAGTAAGTTTGATGTTGATACCAAAGGGGCAATATTAAACAACAGCCGAACACAGGTTCAAACACAGCAGGGGGGATGGGTGCAAGGTAACCCTTATCTTGCCCGAGGCGAAGCAAAAGTCATTTTAAATGAAGTGAATTCATCCGATCCTTCTGTACTTAAAGGTTATGTTGAAGTAGCGGGTAAAAAAGCTGATGTAATTATTGCGAACCCGTCAGGTATTCATTGTGAAGGTTGTGGGGTAATTAATTCAGATCGTACTACGTTCACGACAGGTAAGCCTCAAATTCAACATGGTAATCTTGAAAGCTTTGTTGTGGAAAAAGGCAAAGTCAGTGTATCCGGTAAAGGCTTAGATAACAGTCGTGTGGATTATACGGAGATTATTGCCCGAGAAACCCAAATCAATGCGGGCGTTTGGTCGAAAAAAGAAATGAAGGTTGTTACCGGTAAAAATACGGTTAAGCGTACGGCTAAACCGGAAGATTTGCAAATTACTCATACAAACCAATCGACAGCTCAAGAAGCTAAGCCGCAAGTCGCGATTGATGTGGGGCAATTAGGGGGAATGTATGCAGGAAAGATCCATTTAATTGGTACTGAACAAGGTGTTGGTGTACACAATGCAGGGCATATCGGTGCGAATGCTGAAACGCTCAAGATTGACAGCCAAGGTCGAATTGTAAATAGCGGTACGTTAAATGCGAATAAATCAATTCAACTCACCGGCACAAACGGTATTGAAAACACAGGTAAGATTGAAAACCGCCAACATGATATTCGCCTTTCAAGCGGTGCTGATATTAAACAGGACGGTTCAGTTATCGCTCGTAGCGGAAACATACAAAAACAGGCAAAACACGCCATTCGGCAACAAGGCGAAACGGTAGCGAAAGGTTCAATTCGCTATGAGGCGGCAACGGTAAATACGGCGCAATCCGCCCTGATTGCCGCCGGTATGCAAACCCACACTCAGGAAGAAAATGAAACCCGAACCCTTGAAACCTCGTCAGCACAAGGCAAAACTATTCAAATTCAAGCCGGTGGCAATGCGACCTTACAAGGTAAGCACTTTGCGTCTGGGCAATTAAATATTAATGCTACGGAGGTCAATTTAGACCACAGCCGCAATCAAGCCTATGACATTCACGTTCAAGCACGGCAGGGTGATATCCAGGCAAATGAAGCATGGTTGACGGCGCAACAAAATCTTATTTTAGATACGCCGACAACGCTTTCTACGCCGAATGGTCATTTGACAGCAAATAAAATTCGGACAAAACAGACCGCACTTAACAATGCCAATGGCGTTTGGGTGCAAACCGGTGCAGAGGATTTTAAACTGTCCGCTCAATCCATTAATAATTCGGGTGGAGCATTTTCAACACAAGGACATTTCTTTATTGATACGCAACGGGTGGATAATACAAAAGGTAAATTAATTGCCGGCGGAAAACTGGAAGTTGATACCCACCAGGGGCAATTTCTTTCTTCGTCGGGATTATTATTTGCCAACCAAACCCTTTCTCTTTATACCGGGCAAGTAGATAACCAACAAGGTAGAATTCAAGGCGAGCAAGGTGTCCGCATTGAAACACACAATCATTCATTTAACAACCAAGCAGGTAAATTATTCATACGCGGTGATTTAACCCTTAACAGTGCGGCATTATCTAATGCACAGGGGAATATTCAAGCCGACGGACAGCTCAATATTGAAACTGCCGGAAGTGAGCTCAATAATGATAAAGGCATTGTATCAAGCGGTACAGCATTAACGCTGAACAGCGGTAATCTAACCAATCATCAAGGTATCATTCGTGCACAACAGGCAACCATTCAAGCGGCTTCGCTAAGTCAAAGTGAAGGGGTAATCAAAGCCGATAACACCCTGACAGTATCGACGGCAAAGGATTTAACCAGCCAAGAGAACAGTTTAATTGAGGGTGGTAAGGTTGATTTAACGATAGGCGGTTCGTTTATCAATCACAAACAAAGTGATGTGGTGGCTAACAGGCTAATCAATATCACTGCTGCTGAGCTGGATAACCAACAAGGTCAAATCGTCAGTCGTGGCGATTTGATGATGAAAGTGCAGCGTGGCGGAATCCGTAACGAACAGGGAAAAATCAGTGTAGGGGGGAATACCTCAATTTCCGCTCAAGACTTCATTAATACGCAAGGATTGGTTCAAAGCCAAGGTGCGATTCATTTGGCGCTACAAGGCAATCTTGATAATCATCAAACCCATCCGACATCCGCTACACCGCTTGGCATTATTAGCTTGGCTAATTTATCCGTTCGGGCTGAACAATTAGATAATAGATTGGGATACATTGCGGCAGGAGGAAATCAGATCCTGAATGTTCGCGGGTTGGATAATCGACAAGGCGTAGTAACTTCTAAAGCCACCCAGCAAATTAAAGCAGCAACAACCATTGATAATAGTCAAGGGCGACTAAGCGGCGGCGATAGTCAGCTGGCTGCGACGGAAACGATCAATCGCAAAGGACAAATTTTAGCGACCGATCAGCTTCATTTAACAACGACGCAAGGTATTGATAATCAGCAAGGTGAGATAAAAGCGAGTAATGCGGTTACGCTATTTGCTGACCGTCTTGATAATCAAAACGGTATGATTGCAGCGACACAAGGCAATGCAACGCTTAAGATTACGCAGGCATTACAAAACCTTAATGGCACGATTAATACAAAAACATCTCTCAATTTGACCGCACTTGGTGTGAATAATACTCAAGGTCGAATCACGACAGAGCAAGGCGCAATTCAATTTAACGCACGAGGAGAGGCATTTGATAACCGTAACGGCAAATTGCTCAGTGGCGGTTTGCTTGCATTATCCGCCGGAGATATTGATAACCGAGCCGGATTTATCCAGGCAACAGGCAATGCAAATATCACGGCGACCGGTCTGAACAACTCTCGTGTTGGCGCATTGGGATCAGCGGTAATTTCTCATCAACATTTACGCCTCAACGTGCCTAATATCGATAATCAAGCCACGAAAGCGCAACAAGATAATCCGACACAGGGTATTATTGCCCGAGAGTTGATAGTAAGCGGTCGTCAGCTCAATAACCAAGAGGGCGGCATTTATAGCCTAAGTCGGGCGGATTTTCGTCTTGATTCGCAATTAAACAATCATCAAGGCGAAATACTGAGCTGGGGCGATTTGCATATTAACGGCTCGCTGAATAGTTTGGATGTGAATAATACGCAAGGTATTTTACAGGCAAATAATAAATTGAATTTAACCGCTCGTGCTTTTAGCGAAGACGGACATATTGAAGCGGGACATATTGATATTAATGTTCAATCGGATGTGAATACCAAACGAGATATCAATGCTTATCATAGCTTGAAATTAACGACTGCCGGACAGTTAGTCAATCAGCACCGTTTATCAGCGAATGATCGTCTTCAACTTCAAGCGGGTAAAATAACCAATCATCAAAGTGGAAGAATCAGTGCGGCACAAACCCAAGTGGTTTCCGCTTCAACATTACATAACGAAGGCTTGATTAATAGCTTTAATGAAACGGAAAACGCCACTACGCTGATTCGAGCTAAACAAATCGATAATATTGGCACGGGGCGGATTTACGGCGATTATGTTGCGTTACAAGCTGATAGCGTATTAAACAAAGATCAACGGGGTAACGACGGTAAGGTTTATGCAGCGACGATTGCAGCGAGGAAGCAATTAGATATAGGGGCACAGCGTATTACCAACTTAACCGAAAATTATGATGCGAACAGAAAAAGTGGTGCGCTCATTTATAGTGAGGGCGGTATCTTCTTCGGTAATCGTTTAGACGAGAATAACTATGCCGTCGGTCAAGCCTTGAGTTTGAAAAACTTCAGCAGCATTATTGAGGCAGGAAAAGAGATTGGATTAAATATCAAAGATGTGGCTAACACGAATATCCATTACCAATCCGCTATTCAAGAAACCTCAAATGTTTCGGTATCCAAATCCTATATTTTGCCGGATTATTTAGCAACAGGTAATGCACCTTACAATAACGGTAAATTACCTTATATTGATACCAAAGGTTTAAAACGGGTTAATTACAGTCGGGCGTGGAAATATGTGCGAAGCTATGATCCAAGCCGTTTGCAGGTCATTACCGATAGTAGCCAATTAACGAAAGATCAATTGCTTGCCATACCAAATACGGCGGATTGTGTAAACGGCGAATGTCGGATTATGCCGGAAAGCGTTTACGGAAAAGATAATCCGGTTTGGCAATATTTTAATTTAACTGCGCCGACGGAAGATATGCCAAACATTACACCAGCAATGGCGGAAGCGATGAATCGTCAAAAACAAGAGGGCATCGGTAGATTGACGCCATCGAATTTGAGCGAAGAAGAAATCAATGCGTTAGACGAGCAGCAAGATGCACAAATGGCTTATGCGCCGGTTGTGCCGACAAAGCCGATTGAACCGAAAAGAGCGGACTATCGGAGTTACATGGCTTATAAACGGGCAAGAACAAAATATAACCGAGAGTTAACCGCCTATAATAAAGCCGTTCAAGATAAAGCAGATTATGAAACCTTATTGCCGTTAATCAGTTGGACGGCGAAATACGGCGATAATTTAAAAGCACTCAGCGATGCGATAGATAAACATAACAGTCCGTTATTGGGCGAAGAGTTTTACCGTTTTTGGGAGCTTTTTGTCAATCGTGAACGTGTGGAAGAAAATATTACCACTGCCTCATTACCGGCACAAATTTTAGCCGGAGAAAATATTACCTACCAAAGTGATCGTTTTCTCAATGATAAAAGCTGGGTCATTAGTGGGCGAGATATTCGCAATGAGGGTAGCGGTACTTTAAAAAATTTAGATGATGAAGACGCCATTACACGCAATATTGAAGAAGGATGGCGAGATTACACTTATACCAGATGGCGCGGCGGTTGGCGTCGTTATCATCAGCGCAAACACACTCAAGGCGGTGCATTGAAACGGGTTGATGAACAACACAAAGATATGGGCATTTTTGTTCAGCTTGAAAACACACAACCTGCGGCTTATCAACACTATCAAAGCGGTAAATCCCGTAATGAGATTGCTAAGGTGCAAAATGGGGTCAATAGTACGGATATTGGTAAACTGAATGTCTCGTCAGTGACCAATGTTGATCGTGATCAAAATAAGGTCAATTTTGACAATAACACGAACCAAACCAAACTGTCGGTCACTGAATTAGCATTAGAGCGGATTCCTACTATTGATAAGGATAAAGGGATTGAAGTTCGTAGTATTCCGGTTGACACCCGCTTGCCGACACAAAGCCTATACCGTATAAATCCGAATGCGGACAGTCATGTTCTTATCGAAACCGACCCGGATTTTGTCCAATATAAAAAATGGCTAAGTTCGGATTATATGTATAAAGCGCTGCGTCACGATCATGAAAATGTACATAAACGCTTAGGCGACGGTTACTATGAGCAACGCTTGGTTCGAGAGCAAATCAACTTACTGACAGGCAGACAATATTTAGGCGGCTATCAAGATTTTGAAAGCCAATATAAAGGTTTAATGGATGCAGGTATTACCTTTGCGAAATCGTTTCATCTGACACCGGGTGTGAAATTATCAGCGGCTCAAGTGGCGGCATTAACCACGGATATTGTGTGGCTGGAAAAAGAACAAGTCAGACTGGATGATGGCAGTCAAACAGAAGTGTTAGTACCTAAAGTGTATGCGGTAGTCAAAAAAGGGGATGTCGCCGGCAACGGCACCTTACTGTCTGCTCATGATATTCAACTTAAAACCCAAGAGTTGGTCAATCA
>MLHP01000070.1 GCA_001999425.1 Rodentibacter genomosp. 2
AAAATTGACCGCACTTTTCATTATCTATACCTTTCTAAATTCAAGTAACATCGCACTTTGTGGATCTAACACAGGAATGGTTAAACCAGCATTGGCAAGCCATTCACTGCGGATCGTGAAAGTTTTACCATCAAAACAATCACGCAACCATTGTGGGAAAACTTTCATTAAATGCCCTGCATTCCCTTCACGGATGTAATCAGGAATCGCAAGTACATTCACTTGATAAGTTGCATTATTTTGCAAATATGGCAAGCGAAGTTTACCCATTTGCTTGTAATCCGGCATATCAAGTTGGCTTACAAGGAGTACGGCTTGTGATTTATCTTTTGCCACCACGCCATGAATTAGGGTCTTATCATCATGATAATCAAGACGGAATCCATCACCACTATGTAGTAACGGACGAAGCTGCTTATGCAAGGCGATATATTTCGCAAAACCGGCTCGCTCTTCTTGGCTTTCTTTCACCGGATCAAGCTCTACCCCCATATGCCCGAATAACGCAGTTAAACCACGATAATCAATGGAAAAACGGCGATGCGTGGTTTGGCAAGGTGAACCGCCAATATGTGCGCCCATTACTTCAGGCGGATAAAAATAGCTCATACCACGGTGAATTTGTTGGCGGGTGTAGGCATCAATATTATCCGATGACCAAAAACGTTGTGAACGTTTTAAAATTTCATAGTCGATACGAGCACCACCCGATGAACAACTTTCGATTTCAACGTGCGGATAGCGTTTTTGTAATTCGTCAAATAAACGATAAGCTGCTTTGGTTTGCTCCACCACCGCGGCTCGACCTTCGCTTCCCGGTTGAACAAGACGGCGGTTGTGATCCCATTTAATATAGTCAATCGCATGATTACCAAGTAACCAATCCATTCGCTCTAGCAAATAATCAAAAACATCCTGTTTAGTGAGATCCAGTACATATTGATGGCGTTCCTCCGGTTGATCATAGCCCTCTAATTGTAATAACCAATCAGGGTGAGTTTGATACAATTTGGTTGGTTTATTGATCATCTCCAGTTCTACCCAAATACCAAATTGCATCCCCAATTTTTTCACGGCATTAATCACCTCGTTTAAACCGTTCGGATATTTTTCCTCATCCAAATACCAATCGCCTAAACCTCCGAAATCATCATTGCGCCCGATAAACCAACCATCATCAATGATGAAACGCTCCACGCCCATTTCCGCCGCTTTCTCCGCCATTGCAATAATATGTTTTGGATGGTGATCAAAAGTTACACCTTCCCAGATATTCAAATGTACCGGACGAACAGGATTAGAAAAATGTAAAATATGTTGGCGAACGTGATCGTGAAATTGGTGGGACATCCCGTTTAGCCCTTCATCCGAATACACGGCATAGAGCCAAGGCGTGCTATGGCTTTCACCTTGTTTAAGCTGAATTTCTCCCGGAAAATAAAGATTTTCCAATTGAGCAAAACGGCGACCATCGCTCAATACCTCGGCGCGAATACGATGATTTCCCGACCAAGCAAGATGGAATCCCCATACTTTTCCCTGCTGTTGATTAAAGTGTGGTGTTCCCAAAATCAAATTCGGCGCGTATTCATGGGAGGTACGTCCGTGACGATTTTCTTGGGTAAAAGCACCATGCTTGAGTGAAATACGATTCTCGTGTAATTCACGACACCAGCGCCCATAGAAACTGAGTACTTCATCAGCATATTCAGGCACCGGTAAGGTAACAGCGAAGCGGTTTAAGGTAAATTCACCTTCCCCTAAGTTGGTTAAAGTATGACGGAATTTAAACACGCCATTTTCATCGGTTTCAATCTCTGCTTTAAGGCCTAGTTTTGCAATGCGATCTTCCATTTCCAACAGTAAAGAGCGGTCGGTTTTTG
>MLHP01000071.1 GCA_001999425.1 Rodentibacter genomosp. 2
GCGATGCGTAAACGTTGGATGCGCCATGTCGTGCTTGGTGCGCCGGATACCGGCTGCACACCTTTAATTGAAGTAGCGGAAGCCGTCAAAGATTTCCATAACACACCGGACAACCAACTTAATCATGAAAATAATTTAATCTGCTATACGCCGATAGGGTATCGACGGGAGTTTGCCGAATTATTAGCACGATTAGAAAGGCACTACGGAAAAGCCTTTATTATTGAATTGGCAGATGAAATTGGCACGGCACGTGACCTTGCCGCCTATCACGTTTATTTGGATGAAGAACGCAAAGCCATCTTACATCAATACGACTATGCGATTAGCACGGCGCAACTGATTCAGGCGGAAGTCCATAAACAACGTATCGCGCAACTCAATGAACGGGACATGGCCAATGAGAACGGTAACGCGGCATGGTACACGCCAACCGTCAAACAAACAGCACAAATTTATCGAGAATTAAAGGTAAAAGACATCCACTTGACGGCACAAAGTCATCAAGACATTTTTGAAACCTTAAAAACCACGCTAAATTTAACCGCACTTCCTAGTGGTATGAATGCCGTCGAAAAAATGGCGAAACTCCCCACGCTCTACGGCGAACATTTTAAGCATCTCGTCAGCGTCCATTTAGCCCACATACTGTCACAAAAAGACTGGACATCATCTCCAATCATCCCAACACGCCCCGACCGTTGCCGCAATTATCGGCAGTTATAGTCTTTATCTACACGGCTTGCTTTGGGGTGTTGATTTATCGACTTACGGTTACAACACTTTATTAGAAGCGATTTATCGTGATGACTTTAAATTATCGCCTGAATCGCAAACCTTAGATAAAGCGGCGGTAGAGCAGCTTCACCCTGTTCTCTCAATGTCCGTTTATCCGATTATTACCGGTAGTGTCAGTATTGCGGATACCAGCCATTTTGAAGTAGTAAAATTTGATTTTCTGGTGTCGTTGATTGCCGACAAACTCTATACCCGAACGGCAAAATATACCAAATCACGCCAACAAAACGAAGTGGTAAGGGCGGTCAAAAATATCCACCGAATTTATGAAATTAACCCCTTTACCAAACAAGCGGAAATCAAACTAATAAATCGCGACATTCGCATTAAAGCCCGTTATCCTTCTCCCCGTAAACCCAATCCCAAATCGCACCCGTTCTACCACTTGGACGGTGCACCGACACTAAAAATCTACGAAGAGGGTTATCGGGTACTCAATCCGAGAGGGCAACTTGCCGGCTTACAAAAAATGTTGGGCTACTCGGTGATATTCGGTTATATCTGGCAAAGCAACAGCGCCACCACCGCCTTAGGGCGCTTTTCCAACGACCCGACGGTGGG
>MLHP01000072.1 GCA_001999425.1 Rodentibacter genomosp. 2
TTAATCTGATCTTCTACATGTTAATAAGTGCCATATCATCTTTCAAATAAGCGCTTGATCTCTTTTTCATACAAATACACATTAACTGGGTTTGTCGGCAACAGAGAGTCAAGATACTCATTGGCTCTTGCAACATACGCCTGATGGTGTTTATCGTGATTTTCAATCACATCCAACAAGACTTTTGCGCCATTGAAAGCATCAAATTGATCATAATAATACCCTACCCCTTTAGGCAATAACTTAGAATTATGAATAAAAGGATATTGGCAATCGCAGTTGCTCCGGCTATACCGCCACGCAATTTCTTATCCGTTTTTCTCAGTGTTTTGCGAACCGATTCCACTTCACCTTTTACTTGGTTAAGCTGATTCACATTTACGGCATCTGTGCCTCAAGTTCAGCCACTGCAGCAATCTCTTCGGTAAGCGAAGCGTCAAATTCTGCTACTGCGGCAAGTTCTTCAGCAGGCAAAACCGTAAACGATCTTCCCTGAACTATCAGTACTCACGGTAAGATCCGATGTTGCACCGAAAGTAAGCGAATCATTTTTAGCTAACGTCCATTGATCTGCTTGGCCTGAATTACTAGCTTGATCAGACGACCCATTTTCTATATTAAATGTAAATACTCGGCTGGAATCGGCTTTAGTATTTAAAGCGGTTGATACTTGAGAGACAGCAGTTGACGCCGCATTTGCAGTTGATTGAGCCGCTGTCGCCGTACTTGATGCCACATTGGCAGTACTTTGTGCCGTTGAGGCAACAGTAGAAGCAGTCATTGCTGTTGATTGTGCTCTTGAAGCTGCAGTTGCGGTAGATTGTGCCGTACTTACGGCGGTATTTGTGGCGTATAACTGTTGTCCTGTTACCACTTCTGTTGAAGAATTGCTTAAAGTTGCATTATCGACATTTACAATTTTACGCTTAACACTAGCATTGCCCACAGAAATCTGGTTATTCGCGGATGTTGCTGAAGATGAACCAAGTGCAACAGAGTTTTGATGGGTAGCCTGTGCTTCATTTCCCAAGGCTACAGCACTAGTAGCTGTAGCATCAGTTTTTTTACCTATTGAGATATATATGCACGGAGGCTACACTGTCTTCCATAATGGCTATTGAATTTATACCCGTTGCTTTTGCAGCCGGATAAATTCTCGTTTCATCCCCCCCAAATGCAACTGAAGCTACGCCACTTGATTGAGCATAAGAACCTATACCAACCGCAGCAATACCTGTTACATTGAAATCCTGACCGATACCAATTCCATTATAATGGCTGACATTATTATGTGTTGATACCGAATTATTATCCGTACTTGTAATGGCAACCTTAGCCAGTGCATTAGCACTGGCTAACATTAGTACTAATGTGGCTGAAACACCTGCGACTTTTTTTATGGATACTTGCTGATTGGTAGATGACTTCGTTTTTCCTTTAGTACGACTTAACTCGGATACTACCACCCAAGTTTGGGTAACATGATTAAAAACCACCTTAAAAATTTTAGGGGCTGACGTAGATTAGCCCTAAATTTCACACCATTTTTGCAATGTTTTTAACTGCTCTTTTGGTGTACCAAAGTTAAACCGAAATTCACATTCCTTCAAG
>MLHP01000073.1 GCA_001999425.1 Rodentibacter genomosp. 2
CCTGCAAGCTCTGCTTCAATCGCTCCCCACAGGATATGCGCCGGAATATTCAGTCCGGGCATGGTTTCGGTGGCTTTTTTGATTTGTTCGTTGATATAAGGCGATGCCGCACCTGTGGCGATAGCTTCGGTAGATTTTCCGGCTAAAGCAAGGCTAATCGCATTAGTTAGCGCCTCGACCTTGCGTTTATGTTCGCCGCCGGTCTGCCATTTTTTTGCTTCCTCTTGTTTGTTTTTTGCCGTTTGACTATCACCTTGTTGTGCCGCCTCTGCCGCTTCTTGTTCTAGTCGTTGGGCTTGTTGTTCGCTATACCGGCTTGTCGCCTCGGCAATATTGCCTATCGCTTGGCTGACTGTCTGCTGCTCTTTCAGCACCTTTTGAATGTTTTTCGGGGCGCTGACCTGACGGTTGGCTGCTGTGAGGTCGGTATTAATACCCAGTTCCGCTGCGGTCGTCTCCCTTGGGGTACTATCTTTGTTTAATGTGATGCGCCCTTCCGTTAAGGTCGATTTGGTGACACTGCTGTCTTGTTCGCTGTCATACATCGGAACCGTCGGCGAAAGCGTATTGCTCTGTGGAGTACCGGTCAGTTTGGCAAACTCCGACTGTTTTTGGGCTTGTGCGTTGGTTGTCGGTGCATTGCCCACCGCCTTGGTTAAATTCGCACTGCCGCTAATGCCGCCGCTTATCGCGCGGCTTTGACTTTCATTTTGAATATCTTCAAAAGTCAGCTTATTCGTTTTCAGTTCGCTGTTAGTTGCATTGGTTGAGGCAATCGCCGCGCCTTTCAGATGAACATTATCGGCATTAATATGATAACCGCCCTCTTCGGCAAATAAGCCCGATTGTTCCATCATTTGGTTTCTGTTCGCCTTGCCGCTTGAGGCATTCGCATAACCGCTTGCACCCCACGCCGTGCCTATGCCGCCCTGTACCCGTACGCCGCCGCCCGAGCTGCTGCTTTTTGACAGGTGTTCGTCTTGTCGGCTTTCGATATGAAGGTTGCCCTTGATGTCGCCATCAATTCGGTTCGCTTTCGCTACCACACCGGATAAGGTGGTGTCTCCGCCGCTTGTCAGGCTTAACCGGGCTGTATCAAGATGGCTGTTATGTTGGGTAACATGACGCTCTTCTTGCTTACCTTGCGTGAATCCCGCTTGGGCGTAAATATATAAGCCCGTCTGTGCACCAACCGCAAAACCCACGCCCGATTCAAACCCTGCACTTTGTTGTTTTCCTTTAAATTTCTCAACGCTTTGACCCGATTCCAATATCAGGTCTTTATAAGCATTCAGTTGAATGCGGCTGTCCGCTTGGCGTTTGCCCTCACTATCTCGGCTGGTAAAATCCGTTTGCTTCGCCCGTATATCCCCTTCTCTCGCCGTAATGCGGATATCCTTAGCATTCACACTATTACCTAAACTGAATTCACTCATTGCGTCCGTCGTCTCACGTTTATGTGAGAAACCCGAACCGCTTTCCACTCGAATTAAGGCACCACCAGCCGCTACGTCCGTGTAAGCCGTATAGCCTTTCGCCGCTAAACCTAACGCTTGTGCTGTTTTCACTCTGTCGGAAGCATCTTTATTTTTGACCGCACTTTCTACGCTCTGAATCAAGTCGATTAATGGCGAACTCACCCGGGCAAACTGACCGATTTTTAAATCGCTCTGATGACTGTCCGCTCGTTGGCGGTTGATTGCCGTGTCAAAGGTGATATTGTCCGCTTGAAGATTAAGCTGTTGTTTCGACAGTAATTGCCCTGCTGTTTGATGGTAATCGCCACCAGCATTGATATTAAGATTCTTATTTAGGCTCGCTATCATTGCCCCTTGATGACTGACCGAATCCGCGTTTTGACTATTGAGTTTACGGTTATAACCCGCAAAACGCTCCGTCTCCGATATCACCGCCTCTCCGATACCTTGGAAACGATTATTTTCGCTTTGTCCAAGACGGGATTGGGCTGTCGTTAAACGAATGTCTTTACCTGCCGTAAGAGTGCTGTCTCCCTCACTCACAAATTGTGTACCGACTAAACGAATATCGCCTTGTTGTGCCGTTACACTACCGTTTCCGCCAAAGGAAAGCGTACTCGACTGTTCTTGATAACGTTCCCCTTCGCCTAAACCTTCTCCGCTATAAGAGGTCGTCATGGATGTTGCCGATTTCGATAAATCCAGTCCAACACCCCAATTTCGTTTACGATTGTCTTGGCTTTCTCGATTGACCGCCACATTTAAGTCGATGTTCTCTTTTGCCCATAACGCCCCCTCTCCTTTTGCCGATAACAAGGCGCCCTGTGTGGTAATGTTGCCTGCTCCAGCCGTAATCGTTAAGTTGCCGCCTGCACTCAATTCACTCACCACCGCTTGTTGGCTTGCTTGATGACTGTTGGACTTTTCCTGTTGGTGTTTTATATAAGGACTAAACGGGCGCGCTAATTGTTGCCCGGTTTTATCTACCGATTCCGCTGTCGTGAGAAGTTTGCCGATAATCCCGCTTGCCGAACCCTGTCCCGCCTGTTCGCCATAATTGGCTTTCGCCACTTTAACCGGGTTATACACCGCACTTACGCCTATACCGCTTGTCTTACGTGACGATTGATGTTGGCTGTATAAGCGGTTATACGCTGCCTCTAAGACGACATTGCCACCGTTCACTACAATGTCTTTTCCGGCATCCGCCAATACGCCTTCGCCTTTTAAGTGCTGTTTGGCATATAGTTCGATATTGCCCGAGTGCGAAATTAACGCAGTACTGTTTACTGTTGCGCTATCATATTGTCCTTGGCGGTTTTCTGTGCTGCGTTGATAACCCAATGCCGCTACACCACCGGAGAAACTCGCACCAAAGCCGGATTTTTTACGTTTCTCCCACTGGGTCGCAAAATGGCTGTTCTCCGCTACGCCTAAGGTCAAATTATTTTCCGCCGATAACACCATATCCGATTGTGCCTG
>MLHP01000074.1 GCA_001999425.1 Rodentibacter genomosp. 2
CGTCAGCCCCAAAATAAATATAAAAAAAGCATTTTGAGTTCAAAATGCTTTTTTATTTATTAGTAATAATATGGTTGAAAAATAAATTATTCGCTATCTATACTTTAATAAGATCAAGAGAGCTTGTTATAAAGTTCGCCCGTATTTTTCCCATAAAGCATTTTGTAAACTAAAAGGCGCTTCATTTTCTGTCGGAACAACTTGCTTGTAGCAACCATCCGGCTGCATTTCCCATGCTTTCGTATTATCTTTTAACGCCATAGTGAGACTTTCTTCAATCACACGGGCTTTAACTTCTGAGGATTCGATCGGTGTTGCCGTTTCAATACGACGGAAGAAATTACGCCCCATCCAATCGGCGCTCGAAATGTAAGTATTTTCCGCACCATTGTTATAGAAGTAATAAACGCGAGAGTGTTCAAGTTGGCGCCCCACAATAGAACGCACGCGAATATTCTCAGAAAGCCCTTCTACACCGGGGCGCAATGTACACATTCCTCGAACAATTAAATCAATTTGCACGCCTGCTTGACTGGCTTCGTATAAAGCTTCGATAACACCGGTATCGACCAATGAATTCATTTTTGCAATAATTCGCCCCGTTCTGCCCTCTTGTGCATTTCGAGTTTCTTGTTTAATGTGAGACAAAACCGATTGATGTAAAGTGAAAGGGCTTTGGTAGAGTTTGTTTAATTTTACCGGCCGGCCTAATCCTGTAATTTCCATAAATAAGGTATTAACGTCATCAGTGATTTGTTCATCGGCGGTGATTAAACCAAAGTCCGTATAAATACGGGATGTTCCTTGATGGTAATTCCCTGTGCCTAAATGGGCATAACGTTTAAGTAAACCTTTTTCACGCCGGATAATTAGTACCATTTTGGCATGTACTTTATAACCAAAGACACCATAAACAACATGAGCTCCTGCATTTTCAAGCTGCTGTGCCCAGTTAACATTATTAGCCTCATCAAAACGCGCCATTAATTCAACAACAACGGTAACCTGTTTGCCTGAAAGTGCGGCTTTCATCAAGGCATTAACCAGTTCTGAACGGCTACCTGTGCGATAAATCGTCATCTTAATTGCCAATACCGCTGGATCATTTGCGGCTTCGCTAATCATTTGAACCACCGGATCAAACGACTGATAAGGGTGATGCAATAGGATAGAGGCTTGCCTGACATGATTCAAAATAGAATCAATTTTTGTTTTCTTGGATAGAGGGCTAGGAGTAACCGGAGGAAATTTTAAATCAGGTCGATCAACTAAATCGGGAATAGCATTCAAACGAATAAGATTAACCGGACCTTTCACGCGATAAAGTTCATTGGTGCCGAGCTTAAATTGTGCCAGTAGAAAATCATAAATATGTGCCGGACAAAGATCCGCAACTTCTAAACGTACACCGTCACCATATTCGCGATAATGTAACTCACTTTGTATTGCGGTGCGTAAGTTATCCAGTCTATCTCTATCCGATTCCACACTCAGATCACTGTCTCGGGTAAGGCGAAATTGATGACAGCCTTTAACCGTCATACCTAAAAATAATTTATGTACGTTAAAATGCAAAATAGAAGAAAGAAAAACAAAACCATTTTCTCCTTGGCAAATATCCGGCGGCATTTTTACCACTCGAGGTAAAATTCGTGGAGCTTGTACGATTGCCATACTGGAAGGTCTGCCAAAAGCATCATTGCCGTCAAGTTCTACCGCAAAATTAAGCGATTTATTCAATAAACGTGGAAACGGATGGGAGGGGTCAAGCCCTATAGGCGTTAATATAGGTAATAATTCACGATCAAAGTATTGACTGACCCATTCACGTTGCGCCTCAGTCCAACTTGAACGGCGATAAAAATGAATTCCTTCTTTTGCCAACTCCGGCTCAAGCACATTATTAAATAAAGCATATTGTTCACTAATTAAATCTCGGGCTTCCTTTGAAGCAAAAGCGATTGCTTCTTCTGCAGTTCTACCACTGTCTAATAGTGCATAAGGACTCAATTTACTTTCACGTTTTAAA
The DNA here is from genome assembly GCA_001999425.1 of Rodentibacter genomosp. 2. GTDB lineage: Bacteria > Pseudomonadota > Gammaproteobacteria > Enterobacterales > Pasteurellaceae > Rodentibacter. The sequence goes on from MLHP01000074.1 coordinate 2,030, forward strand.
CTTGCAATCCGAACTTCAAAGAATTCATCTAAATTTGATGAAACAATACAAAGAAAACGTAATCGTTCCAATAATGGCGTATTCGGATCTTGCGCCTGTGCTAAAACCCGACGGTTAAAAGCCAGTAAACTCATTTCTCGACAAAGAAAACGATTGTTATCAGTCATTGTAATATCCCTATTTTTATCGTTACATTTTGAATGGAAAAATAACCGATAAAAATGACAAGAACGTGACAAAAATATTAATTCCCTTTGTTTTCCACTATATTTTTGTTTATACTCTGACCGCTTTAACAGCATATTCATTCATATATCGCAAGTTTGTGTATAGGAAATGAACAAATCTGATTGTATTCTCAATTCTATTTTTCATCATATACCTTTGCTTGCAAATCATTAACTTTCTTAAGGATTTAAGAACTTATGTTAGAGATTTGGCAACAATTCAAACAAAACTATCTTATTAAATATTGGAATCCTGTCGCAGCCGTGATCGCAGCAGGTTTACTTTCAGCCTATTATTTCGGTATAACAGGTACTTACTGGGCGGTAACGGGAGAATTCACTCGCTGGGGTGGACACGCCTTACAAGCCCTAGGAGTAGATGTGAGCGAATGGAGCTATTATAAAATTATCGGAATGGAAGGAACCATTTTTAGCCGTATTGACGGTGTGATGATTCTAGGAATGTTCGCCGGCTGTATTTCCGCTGCGCTATGGGCAAATAACGTAAAATGGCGCAATCAACCCCATAAACGCCGTATTGTTCAAGCCCTAATCGGCGGTGCATTAGCCGGCTTTGGTGCACGTCTTGCCATGGGCTGTAACCTTGCCTCACTTTTCACTGGTATTCCTCAATTTTCTGTTCATGCTTGGTTCTTCACTATCGCCACAGCAATTGGCACTTATTTTGGCGTAAAATTCACCTTACTCCCAATATTTCGTGTCAAACTAGAACTCAAGAAAGGGGCAGCAAAATTAAAAGAAACCGATCCCAAGCAAGCTTCCCGCCGTTTTTGGATAGGTATGGTGATTTTCTTTGCCTATCTCATCGCCTCACTTTATGTAATGACCCACTCCATAAAATTAGGTTTCGCTATGTTTTGCGGCTTAGCATTCGGTTTATTAATTGAACGCGCACAAATTTGCTTTACCTCCGCTTTCCG
>MLHP01000075.1 GCA_001999425.1 Rodentibacter genomosp. 2
CATTCATCAGCATAAGTGATATTAGCGTAAAGTTAGCTTAAGTTTGACAATGAACGCATCACAAGATCAATGTCTCTATTTTCCAATTCTTGAATAATATGCAAATAGGTTTTTTGTGTTGTTGTCATATTTGAATGCCCTAATCGTCTGGCAACACTTGCGATAGAAACACCTGCAAATAATAGCAGTGAGGCATGGGTATGACGCAAACCATGTAATGAAATAATCGGAACGTTCGCTTTTTTACATCGGCGAGTCAGAATGTCATTCACGGTAGAGTTGAAAATCTTTTGTTTAACAAAAATTGGCTGATCTTCAGGTTTACCTTTAATTAAATCAGAAAATTGAATAATAGTTTTCCAGTCAAGCGGAATTTTACGCACAGAGGAACGGTTCTTTGTGGGTAAAAAGCCGCCTCCCTCTTTATAATTCCAAGTTTTATTAATTGACAATGTTTGATGTGAAAAATCAAAATCTTTCGGAGTAATCGCTAATGCTTCGGAAAAGCGCATTCCCGTTTTAGCAATCAATAAAATAAACCAATCCCAATTAAGTTCTTTTGTTAAATTTAACTTTGTAATCAGGGTATGTAATTCAAATTGGTTTAAATATTTGGGCTTTTTTACCCGTGGTGGGCGACCTTTAATAATAGCCTTTCGAGTGGGATCTCTGCTTAATAACCCCTCATCAACAGCATCTAAAATTGCTCCTTTTAATTGATGATGAAAATCCATCGTTGTTTGTCGTTCGTGGTAACGGGCATAATCATTGAGTAACTTTTGATAAGTAATGCGATTAAGATCGCATAATGATAATTTAGGAATCAATCGTTTAAGCCATTCCAGTGTAAGTAAATACTTCGACATCGTCACTTTTCTAATTGCGCCCTCTTTATAAATATGAATCCAATGCGAATAGTATTGATGAAATAGCGCTTGCTTTGAAGTTACCTCATTCATAATGAATCTCCTATAAGAATATATTTCACTTATGCTGATGAATGGTGATGTA
>MLHP01000076.1 GCA_001999425.1 Rodentibacter genomosp. 2
TATAAAGTGCGGTTGAAATTTAATGGTTTTTTATCGAATGAGATGATGAATTGGAAGATTTCCACGCATTTGCTTACGATAGTTCACAGGGGAAAGTCCGGTATATTTTTGAAAATTTTCGTAAAAGCGGCTTAGAGAATTAAAACCTGCTGTGAGTGAAATATCAAGCATGGTTTTATCGGTATCGGTGAGTAATGCCTTGGCGTGGTTAATCCTCATCATCGTAATATATTGTTTGATCGTTAGTTGCATTACACGTTGAAATAGTCCCATGGCATAGTTGGTATTCAAGCCGACCGCAGCGGCGACTTGAGACACAGTGAGGGCTTGATTAAAGTGGCTAGCGATATAGTTAAGCATTTGAATCACATAATATTGAGTATGGCGTGAGGATTTACCGTTCATGTGATTTTCATAATTTGTCTTTAATAAAAGCTCCCACCCGTCAAGTTCTAGGCGTTTTAGCAGTAATTGCACTTCACTATAGACTAATTGGTTGCGATTTTTATCCTCTTTTGTCAACTCGTTTTCCCAGCGCATAATTTCAAACGTGCCGGCGAGAGCTGGGTTTTGGGATTGAATGACGACCCCATGAGTGATGTGAGTCACCAGCTTATCGGTTAATTGCCAAGAAAGAAACTGATGAACAGGAATATCAATCACCGCCATTTCAGTACAGTTCTTACGATCCACCAAACTATGCGGAATCGCCGCCCAGAAAACAGCAATATGATTTTTTTTGACTGTAATTTGTGAACCGTTATAGAAATATGTTACGTCATCGTTAAAGGGAATATTGATTTCAATATGCCCGTGCCAGTGATGGGCAGGCATATTCAAAGGGGGTTGCCATAGTTTTACTCGTAGCGATTGTTTTTCTAAAGGTAAGGAAAGGGGGCTGGTTGTTTTACTACCCAGGGCGTTTTCCGGATCAAAATAATCCAACACAATATCTTCAGATTGCATTCATTACCTACGAAATATTACCAAGCAAAAGAGCGGTCAA
>MLHP01000077.1 GCA_001999425.1 Rodentibacter genomosp. 2
GAATTATCAATAAAACTTGTTGTCATAAGCATACTAAATTAGAAATAAAGGAGAAATATGATGACCAAATCAGAACTTATTGAAAATTTATCTGCTAAACATCCTTCTTTACCTATAAAAGAAATTGAAGCTATTGTAAAAGATATTTTAGAACTTATTGCACAGTCGTTGGAAGAAGCGAATCGCGTAGAAATTCGGGGATTTGGAAGTTTTTCTCTTCATTATCGTCAGCCTCGACTCGGTAGAAACCCGAAGACTGGCGATTCTGTGAAATTGGATGCTAAATGTGTACCCCATTTTAAAGCGGGTAAAGAACTGAGAGAACGTGTAGATATATTCTCTTAGAAATAGGTGAAATAGCGACACTTTGGTGTCGTTTTTCATTAGAAACTTTGGCATAATAAAGAAAACGTTTTCTAAAGGATTTTGTATGATTAAATACATTTTAGGATTTATAATTACTTTAGCCATCGTGCTTGTAGCAGTTACAATTGGTGCGAATAATGATCAAATAATTACGTTCAATTATATTTTTGCAGAAAGTCAGTTCCAACTTTCAACGCTTGTTGCTGTTTTGTTTGGTTTAGGATTAATTTTAGGATGGCTTATCACCGGTTTCTTCTACTTAAAATTGAAACTAAAAAATATGTCTCTTACCCGTCAAATTAAACGTCAAACTTTACAAATTAATGAATTAACAAGTATCCGTGACAAGGCTAAGGCAGAATAATGCTTGAGTTGCTCTTTCTGCTCTTGCCTATTGCTGCTGCTTATGGTTGGTATATGGGGCAGCGTAGTGCTAAGAAAGATCAGGAAGGTATTAGTAATAAACTCTCCCGTGATTATGTTACGGGAGTCAATTTTTTGCTTTCTAATCAAACCGATAAAGCAGTAGATTTGTTTTTGGATATATTACAAAAACAAGAGGCTGAAAATGATATAGAAAGTCGTTCACAATTTGAAGCCGAATTAACCCTTGGTAACTTATTCCGTTCTCGAGGAGAAGTTGATCGGGCGTTACGTATTCATCAAGCTCTTGATCGTAGTCCTAATTATTCTTTTGAGCAAAAACTTCTTGCTAAACAACAGCTGGCACGTGATTTTATGACTATCGGTTTTCTTGATCGTGCAGAAAATCTTTATATTTTATTGGTCGATGAACCCGAATTTGCTGAAAATGCATTACAACAACTTTTGTTAATTTATCAAAAAACAAAAGAGTGGAAAAAAGCGGTAAATATTGCCGAAAAATTAGCCAAAATTTATCCTAAAACCAATAATGTTGAATTAGCTCAATGTTATTGTGAATATACTCAAAGTTTAAGCATTGAAAGTGCGGTTGAAAAA
>MLHP01000008.1 GCA_001999425.1 Rodentibacter genomosp. 2
CTCTCGGCGGAAACCCAACAACTGTATAACTATGCGTTGTACCACGACCTGCACAATATGTGGACGGGCAAACGGGGCGATGCGGTATGGAACGGATTAGCCCGTTATTACCGCATTGCAGCACTAAACGGTGATTATAAAGCCAATATCCGCTTGCAATATCTACTCAAAAGCGGACGTATCAGTGCCGATATGCCACAGACGGAAGTGCATAACCTAAATGAAGAACTGGCAAAACAGCTGCCTGCTACCGCCTATTATAATCTGTACGGCTATTTAGATATCGGCTATGGGGTACGTACCGAAAAAGACGGTCAATATGCTTATTTAAGACAAGCGGCAGATTTAGGCAGTCGGGAGGCACAATATGTCATAGCAGAGATGTTATTTGATATAGAAGATAAAGAGGAAACTCAAGAGGCCTTTAAATATCGTTTGAAACTTGTTCAACAGTTGCGGACTTGCGCCTCTGAACAGGGAGTAGGTGATGCTTCATCTAATTTAGGTTCGAGCTTTAAATTTAATAAAAAATATATAGAAGCTGTAAAGAGTTATCATCAAGGCGTTAAAAACGGTGACATTATATCTGCATTAGCCCTTTCTCATGCTTTTGAAAAAGGAATGCAAGCAGATAATCTTAATTTTCTTGATGTTTCTCCTGATGAAGAACGCTCAAGAAGATATGAAATCATCACTAACTATTTAGATGATAATAATTATCTCCACCCCAAAGTCCCCGACTTAGACGATATTGTACCATTGCCGCCTGCCCCTTTGCCGGAATGGGACGGCAAAATTGCCTTTCAGCGTTGGTTTGAAGGAGAAGTGCCGCCAAAACCAAGTGAGGCATTAATGATGAAACTGGCAAATCAGGCAGGCGTCCGAGTGGATAACGGGTTAGATTTAGAAACAGGTTTACCGAAGAAACCGAAAAAATAATGGAAAATTAACTGCACTTTTAGGCTGAACAATTTAAAAGTGCGGTTGTTTTTTCGTGTGTTTTTAGTGTTTTACGGATGAGATTTTCTCATTGTGATTTTCCGGAGTGATGAATAATGGTACGAATTTTAAAATGGCTAGTGATTGGCACAATCGCCCTCATTGTTGTCGCAGTTTGGGCAGGCTATCGTTTCTTCAACGGGATTGATTTGGGTGGGGCGGGGCATTCACCTTCAACCAATATTATTGAAGATTATATAAATAAATATCAAGCGAGAAAGACCAAGATGGAAAAAATGGAACAATTACAGGCAAGTCTAGCGTTCGTCTGCAAACACGAAGATAAACCCGAACTCTCGGCAGAAACCCAACAACTGTATAACTATGCGTTGTACCACGACCTGCACAATATGTGGACGGGTAAACGGGGCGATGCGGTATGGAACGGATTAGCGAGGTATTACCGCATAGCAGCCATGAACGGCGATTATAAAGCCAATATTCGCTTGCAATACTTATTAAAAAGTGGGCGAATCAGTTCTGATATGCCACAAACGGAAGTGCATAATCTCAATGAAGAGTTAGCAAAACAGCTACCGGCAACTGCTTATTACAATCTGTATGGTTATTTAGATGTGGGCTACGGAGTACGTACTGAAAAAGACGGCAAGTATGCTTATTTAAGAAAGGCGTCGGATTTAGGCAGTCGGGAAGCACAGTATGTTGTGGCAAATATGTTAGGTGAGATTAATGATGAAGAAACCTTGCAAATGCGTTTGAAATTGATAGAACAGTTACTTTCTTGTGCCTCTGAACAAGGGTTAGGGAAAGCTTCGGATTCTTTGGGGATTGGATTTCAATTGGATAAAGAATATCAAAAAGCTTTAAATGTGTTTCATCAAGGTGTAAAGAATGGTAGTGAACTTTCTGGTAATGTTTTAGCAAGAGTGTTTAATAATAGTAAAGAAGAAAAATACTTAGATAATTTAAATCTTAAAGAAGATAGTGAACGATCTCGTCGTTATAAAATTATCGGTGATTACCTTTATGAAAAAGACTACCTCCATCCCAAAGTTCCCGATCTCGACGATATCGTGCCATTACCGCCAGCCCCCTTGCCGGAATGGGACGGCAAAATCGCCTTTCAGCGTTGGTTCGAGGGCGACGCTCCACCCAAACCGAGTGAGGCATTGATGATGAAACTGGCAAATCAGGCAGGTGTTCGAGTAGATAACGGGTTAGATTTAGAAACGGGCTTGCCGAAGAAACCGAAAAAATAACCGAAAAATGACTGATAAATCACTGAAGTGATTGATTCGCCCCTACGGAGCCGTTGGCAAAGCCAAAGTTCAAAATCCTTTGGATTTTGTGACCGCACTTTTAGACTGAACCATTTAAAAGTTAGGTTAAAATTAATCTGATTTTTCAATATTATGTAGTAGTTGTGTGCAAAATAAACATATTTGTCTTATACTAGCGACGTTTTGTACTAAATAAAGGACTATTTATGGCAGCCCAATCCGATTATCGTTATACCCTCAATACCGATGAAAAATACCCTTTCGACGTCATCAGTTTTAAGCTCACCGAGGGGCTTTCCGAACCTTTTAAATTAGAATTAACTTTATCCAGTTTTGACCCCAATATTCCCTTTTCCGCCTTGATAGATAAATCGGTCACTTTCACCTTTTGGCAGGGGGATAATGCAGTGCGCTATGTGAACGGGATTGTAACGGGATTTGGGTTGGGCAAAACAGGCTTTGTGCGCACCCATTATAATATGGTGGTGGAGCCGGCATTGGTGCGGGCGAAGTTGCAGTCGGACAGCCGTATTTTCCAACATCAAAACAGTGAAAAAATCATCCGCACTTTATTACAGAAAAACAGGGTGGAAAAAGTCACCTTTGAGCCGTTGCCGTCGGATTGGGAGCGGGAATATTGTGTGCAGTATCGGGAAACGGATTTCGCTTTTATTGAACGATTGGCAGCGGAAGAGGGGTGGTATTATTATTTCAAGCATGATACAGACAGCCACGAATTATGCTTCGGTCATCAAAGCCGTTCTTCACCGATTTTGGGGTCTCTCACTTATAATGCCAACCCCGCAGGCGACCGTCCTTTTGCTTGTCTTTGGCAGTTTGAATACCGCCACAAACTCACCACAAACCGTCAAACTTTACGCGATTACACCTTTTTAAATCCTAACTATCATTTAGAACATCAACATACCGACCAAGCCACCGCCTCGACCGATTCTGCTTCGTCCCAAAGTGCGGTCAATTCTCCAAAGATTTATGAAAAATACGATTACCCCGGCAGATACAAACGGGACGAACAAGGCAATCCGTTCAGTCTTTATCGTTTAGAGGCTGAACTGGCGCTTGCTGAAACGGCGCTGGCGACGGGAGATGATATGCGTGTTATCCCCGGTGTTGGTTTTAGCTTACAAGGACATCATGGCGCAGCATTTAATCAAGATTGGTTGGTGGTGCGTGTGGAGCATACGGGAACACAAATTGGGGTTTTAGAGGAAGAGGCAGTAGAACGGGGAACGGTTGAAAAAGAGGTAATCGGGAACGATACAGCCAATGAAGGCAACCGTTATGAAAACAACCTACTCCTAATTCCTCATCACAAACCTTGGCGCAGTCCGCCAAAGCCCCGCCCGATTATTCGCGGCACGCAAGTGGCACACGTGGTGGGTCCACAAGGAGAAGAAATCTACTGTGACGAATGGGGACGGGTCAAACTGCAATTCCCGTGGGACAGACGGGGAAACTCGGATGAATACAGCTCCTGTTGGATACGGGTGATTCAAGGCTGGGCGGGCGCACAATACGGTAATATGATGATACCGAGAATTGGCGACGAAGTGTTGGTCAAATACTTAAACGGCGACCCCGACCAACCTATCGTGGTCGGACGCACCTATCACAGCACCACCGAACCACCTTACAATCTGCCCGAACATAAAACCCGAATGACGATTAAATCCAAAACCCACAAAGGTAACGGCTTTAACGAGCTGCGTTTTGAAGACGAAAAGGGACAAGAAGAAATCTTTATCCACGCCGAGAAAGACCTCAACCATATCGTCAAACAGGATGAAACCACCCAAATCGGCAATAACCGCACCGAACAGGTTCAAAGAAACGAAACCGTCCACATCGGCAACAACCGCACGGAAACCGTCACTCAAGACGAAGACCTCACCGTCAATCGCGACCAAACCCACAACATCGGACGTAACCGCATTACTAAAGTGGAACAAGACGACATACTTAATGTCAATAACAACCGCTATATCAATGTACACGGCGACACCATTATCCACGTCGGCAATGAACTGAATATCAACATCGCCCAAAACGGCAGTTGGCAGGCAGGCGAACTGTTTGAGCAAATCTGTGATGAATTTGACTTAGAGGGTTACGAAACGGTAGAAATCAGCGGACCGGGCGGCTCAATCATCATCAACCGAGAGGGCATAGAGCTAATTGGAAATGTGTATATTGAGGGGGAGTTGATTGAGGAGAGTGGGGAAGCGGAAGATGTTCAACCATTTGACACACAGCCTAATGGTACGCAGCCGCTTGATATTCAAAATTTAATTATTTCATAGTTAATCATTACAACAAGGATAAAGGAAATAGCCATTATGTCAGAACAAAAGAAAAAAGAAATGAAGGAAACGGCTAAAATAGAAAGTCCCCAAATTCCTCAGGTGGCATATCCGCTAAAAGCCAGAAATAATACCACCAACTTATCTCAGAAATATTTTAATCAACTTGCCGGTGATGAAAGCGCCCGTTTTTTGTTTAACAATAGCGGACTTTGGCACCAAGGGATTCATTTACGCGCCTCAAAATTTCCGAGTAGTGAATTTGAAAACGATAAAATTTGCGCCATTGCCGACGGCAAACTGATTGCCTATAAGGTGGACAGCGAATATAAAAGGGATGTTAAACCGGCGTCTCAAAGTGCGGTCTATTCGACGGGATTTTTTCTGCTAAAACATGAGATAGCTTACCCTAAAGAGAATATCCTGAAGTTTTATTCGCTTTACCGCCATACGGCAAGAGTGAGTGATTATCAGAGTTCGGGCAAAGAAATTTTGGCATTAACGAAATCAGCGGATAAATTCCCGGTGATGATAAGAGAAGAGAATAAGAGAGTGGCACAGTTGCCTGACGGGTTGCAGCTGTTAATCAGAAAATACCCCGATAACAAAACTCAGTTTGATGAAGTCGTGTGGTATAAAGACGCGAATGGTGTTGAACATAAGCCGAAAACAGGTAAACACTGGAAAATCTTTCATCGCTCTTATGAAACCCTCATAGACCACCCGATAAGCGGCATACCGCTCTTGATTCGTCATAATCTTGACACATTGATTGACACAGAAGTGGCACTGAGCAACCCAATTGCGATTAAAGCGGGTGAAGAATTGGGGCTGATGGGTGAATATAACCAACCGGGAGAGAGCGGTGAAAAGCTGTTACATCTAGAAGTGTTTACCTATGACGATATTGAGCAATTTAAAGAAAAAGCGGAAGCGGCATATAAACAAGATAAAGAAAAGAAAGGGATTCAAGATAACTTTTTATATGTTGCACGGAACAGTCAGCTTTACAGCATAATGAACGATAAAGCGTTTAAACTGAAACAAAATCAAGTTGAAATTATGGTACCGCTTGCGGATGTGGAAAAGCGAAGCATAAAAGACAAGGAAAACCCGAAGCAGACAAAAACCTATTACAATGTACAGCCGTATCTTTATCGGCAACAACAAAGCAATAAAGACGGCGGGATTTATGTGGATGACAGCCATGTCACCCACGGTGTGTTATTTCCGGGTGTTAATGTGTTTACTCAACCGGGTTGGCTTTGTATATTCAAGCACCCTTTACATCAGATTATCGACCCTAAAAGTGAGTTAACCATTGAGCAGAAAAACCAATTAGACCCGATGTTTAAGGCGATAATGACGGAGTTAAATTTAGAAGCGGATAAAGATACACCGATAAAATTTGAAGCCGGTAAGCTTAAGGATTTATTATTAAATCCGAGACAACAAAGAAGATTGACGGGTATTATTGCCAAACACGACAGCGAGTGGAAGAAGACGAAATCTGCCGACTTCAAACCAGTGTGTGATGTTTATCGGGATAACGGGAAGGACGATACCGCTTCCGGAATAGAAAAACGGGTAGAAGATTTGTCTATCAAATTAGAGGCGGACGGATTTAATAGCGACAAGCAGGCGTATTATATGCATCCGTTGGGGGTGATTGGGTGGTTGATGCCTTATTCAACGTGTTTTTGTCATCGGGATTTTTCGGTTGAGGAAGTAAAGAATATTGTATCTTCTTTAAGCAGTTCTAAATCATATAAATTATTTACTCATAAAAAATGTCCTTTAGAGGATAAAGAAAAAAGTTATGAAAAATTAACTGAAATATTAAATAATACATTTAAGAAATATGAGATTAATACATGTATTAGAAAGATTCATTTTTTAACTCAGGTTTATCTTGAATCAGCACATTTAACAACGACAGTTGAGTTTGCTAGTGGTGCAGACTATGATCTTGGTAAACATCCTAGTGCAATAAAAAATCAAAATACTGAAGTAGGAGATGGTCCACGATATAAAGGTAGAGGATTAATGCAATTAACTTGGAGAAAAAATTATCTTAGCTATTTTAAATATACTAGATCAGATCCTGAATATTATAAAACTGTAATATCTCCAATAACTAAACTTGAAGATATGGCTAATCGAAAAAACAGTTTTCATTCTCTAGTTGGAGAAAAGCTATTTTTAGCTGTAGATTCAGCTGGTTGGTATTGGAGATATGGAAGTGTCTGGGGGGACTTGAATATTCCAGCAGATAACGATGATATATACGTGATAAATATAGGTGTTAATGGAGGTTTTAATGATTTTGAAACCCGAATTAATTGGGCTAAAAAAATTATTAAAAATAATAATATAAAAAATTGTCCAAATCTAAATTTATTAAAAGAACTTGGTAAATATAATTTTTCAACTAGTAGCGTGAGGAATAAAGGCTATGGTAAGAAACATAAAGAAAAATTTGAAAGCTATGATGATTAGACGAATAATATGTTTTTTTCTATGCATTCTTTTTTCTTATAATCTTTATGCAGTGTCAACTATGTCTGGTATTACAAATACAGGAGATGTAAATAATGATGGTGTTAAAGATTCTATTGAGTGTAGTAATAGTACTTTTAATGAAGATTATCAATGTATAATCTATATTTCGGGAAAAGAGGTAGAAAAAATAAAAAATATTGTTCAAGTTAAAGATAATAACGAATGCAGTTATTTTTCTATGAATTTTACAAATAAGAATGAACTAAGAGTTGAATGTAGTCCTAGAGGTATTTATAACGGATACTATTATAAATATGATGGTTTAGCACATAATTGGTTTTTGTCAAAATATGAATATATGTTAGAGACCAATAGTCCTGATGATATATCGGAAGATTTTACAGTCGATTCCAATATATTAATACCGTTAAAACGTAGTTTGTTTCAAGATATAAGTGAGAAAGGAAATAAACTGGTATCAATGGGGTATGTTAAGAAAAAAACTTATATTTATGATAATAATTACCGTAAAACCAATATGTATCTAGTCCAACGTGATAAAGTTTTAATACTTGATGCTAAACAAGATCCATTAACAAAGAAAAAATGGTATCAAATTTATTTTCACGGTAAAAAAGATATAATCGCCTGGATTAATGCTAATGATATTGAATATTTAAGTTTACATACTAAATTTTTAGAGTTTAGTAGGTAGTCAATTTTTTGAGAAGAATGATGGAATTATTTTGGTATAGCGCTAGACTATTTCTTTTCTAAAAATCCCAATGTAAGTAATAACCTAGATACTTGGGGACTCTACACAATAAATATGAAAAAACTAGTAATATTTTTATTGTTATTCTCATCTTCTGTCATTTCATTAGAGAATAAACAAATTTTATTTGAAAATGATATTTATCAATTATCTTTAGGTTATATTAATAATTGTGAAAAATTAAACATTCTTGATAAAAAACATAAAAAAAGTATACCTGTTTCAGATCGATTGATTTTTTTTAATTATGGTTTTAACTTAAGTGTTAACTGTAATGATTTTAGTTCTATATCATGGGGTAAATCCTTTGACAACAATTATAATAATGGCTTCCTTGTTTTAAACTATGATCTAATTGGCTATGTAAATACGCCGGAAGAAAAACCTAAAAACACGTAGAGTATTACTGTTCAGTATTAGATTTAGCTACAGGAAACATTTTAACTAAAGAAAATTCTAATGATGGCTTCTGTAAGATGGATACACTGATCTTACCAGATGATGTGTCTATAAAAAAAGATAAAGCAGTGCTTTATAATCAACCAAGTAAATATAGTAATAAATACTTAATTAAAGGAGATAAAGTAAAAATATTCAATAGATATATTGATAATAAAGACGAGTAGTATTTTATAAACTACAAAGGAAAAAAAGAAATCAATATGTGGATCAAAGCTGATTCAGTTGATCTAAATTAACCACGATATCAACCGCACTTTTTATAAAGTGCGGTTATTTTTTGTTCTTTTAAAGCCGATATTGCATTGAAACTGCTTACTAACAAGATTTGATCGTATGGAGATGTCATGGGGTGGGGTATTGTTCAGTTTAATTTTGGACAAAATACCTTAGATCCGCTTTTGATTGATATGAGAAGTAAAAATGGTTCTCTATTTAATGGGTGTTTTTCTAATGATGAAGATTTATCTAGTTTAAATAAAGCTCTAAGTAAGGGGGTTAATGAACAGATGAATTGGGCTATAAATATGCAAAATAAATATAATTCCAGATGGAAGGATATTTTTAATAAATTAGCTGAAATAAGAGAATTTCAGGAGATACAGATTGAGCACGCAGATAAATATATTAAAGCAGCTATACATATTATCCGTTGGATGAGAGGATTTCATCCTTCTGTTATGGAAAAAATAGAATTTAAAACTTTTGCAGCCTTGGTGGACTTAGCTATTCAGCAAGGCAGTATTGATAAGGTTAAGGATATTATAAAATCCAAGAGCCTAAGCTCCCCTCCTGATACACAGTATTCCTTTACTAAATTGGTGGTAGAGGAAAGAGGAAGTACAGCATCAGCTAGATGGAGGGCTGATTGTATAAGTAGAAGATTAGGTATCTTAAATAAAAAAGCGACAACTTATTCCCATAGTGGACATGTAGCAAAAAGAGATAATAGTAAGTTTTCTTTAATTAAAGAGGTATATATATGCGAGTTATAATATTTCTTATTCTTTTATTTGCTTGGAATAGTGCTGTATATGCTCATGAGTGTGATGAAGATTATTCAAAAATAGAGATGAGCATAAATAATAATGATATAACGTGGTGTAAAAGTAGGTTCTCAATGCAAGATAACTACTTTTTCTTAAAAACAAATAGATTAACTTATAAGATAGAACATTCATCATTTGTTACTAGTGTAGACGATTATTATTCTAGTCTGAATAATAATTCAGAACTATTCTGTTCTAAGAAAAAAATTACTTCTCTTAATGAAAATGAAACTTTATTTTTTACTTTATATCCAAGTGGAAATAATGAAACTCCATATTATTATTCGTTGGATTTACGTTATTTTGATGGAAAAATACATCTTGTGAAAGATAATTCTGATGTCAAAGTTAGTATGTTAGATTTCAAATCATTAGGTGTTATAAATAAAGATAAACAATATCTTTATAGCTCCCCCAATAATATAACTAAGATGTATTTGGTAAAAGGTTATAAAGTGAATATATTAGAAGAAAGAAATGAAAAAGGTAGTGTTTGGTACTTTATCAACTACAAAGGAAAAAAAGAAATTAATATGTGGATCAAAGCTGATTCAGTTGTTCTCAATTAAATAATTTATTGACCACATTTTATAGATAAAGTGTGGTTAATTTGATTGTGCTTAAGTTACATTCAGGATGAATTATAGTCAATTTGCTATTGAGAAGAGAATATCTTATATTAATGAGTTAAAGATAATTTTTAATTATGAAAGCGATCAAAAAAATTATTATCCTATCCATATCTCTAATTTCTTGTTGTGTAAGTGCCGATAATGTAGACATAAAGTATTATTTAAATAGTGATAAATTCTTTAGTAGAGATATTGATAATGATGGTATTACTGATAAAGTTATTAGTAGCATAAATGGATTTGGAGATGAACTTTTGTTTTTTAAGAAAAAATGATGGCGTCTATCGCATTGTTTTTAAAGGGGATAATTTTTAAGAGGATGGAGGTGCGAATATTAATGATATGAAAACAGCAGATAATAAAGAAGATACTATTCTTATAATAACCAATACGGATAAGTTAAATGTTATTAATAGGTACTATATTGCATATGATAATAAAAAATGGATTCTAAAAACCATTAATTATGAAGTGAGTGGTTTTTTAGATGATTACTCTAAAAAATATGTATGTAGATTTAACAAGATTGATTTTGATATCTCTATGTATGATCTTAAAGATAAGTTACCTAATTCAAATTTAGAAGATGGGTATGTAAAGAATAATTGTGAATTAAGTTATTTTTTTTGAAGATTCCCTAGGTGATTTTATAAAAATATTTGATGAGGGTGATGTAAATATCATTAATGGGATTGAACGTTATAAGCAACTACTATTAGTTTATCCTTATGGAAATAGTACTAAGAAACAATGCTCTATTATCCTTGATAAATTATCTAAATTAAAATTGATAAAAGAAAAGAAATATTTAGAATGGGTTATGAATAAAAAAGTATATACTACAAACACAATTATAAATAAAGCTTATTTATATTCCTCTATTGGTGTTAAGACGAGGATGTACTTAATTAAAGGTGATAAAGTTTCTATTCTAGATGAGAAAATTGATCAACATGGAGAAAAATGGTATTTCATCAACTACAAAGGAAAAAAAGAAATCAATATGTGGATCAAAGCTGATTCAGTTGATCTAAATTAACCACGATATCGACCGCACTTTTTATAAAGTGCGGTTATTTTTTTGTTCTTTGAAAACCAAAACTTATCTTTACCTATGACGATATCGAGCAATTTAAAGAAAAAGCGGAAGCGGCATATAAACAAGATAAAGAAAAGAAAGGGATTCAAGATAACTTTTTATATGTTGTACGGAACAGTCAGCTTTACAGCATAATGAACGATAAAGCGTTTAAACTGAAACAAAATCAAGTTGAAATTATGGTACCGCTTGCGGATGTGGAAAAGCGAAGCATAAAAGACAAGCAAAACCCGAAGCAAACAAAAACCTATTACAATGTCCAGCCGTATCTTTATCAGCAACCACAAAGCAATAAAGACAGCGGGATTTATGTGGATGACAGCCATGTCACCCACGGTGTGTTATTCCCGGGTGTTAATGTGTTTACTCAAGCGGGTAACGGGCTTTGTATATTCAAGCACCCTTTACATCAGATTATCGACCCTAAAAGTGAGTTGACTATTGAGCAGAAAAACCAATTAGACCCGATGTTTAAGGCGATAATGACGGAGCTAAATTTAGAAGCGGATAAAGATACACCGATAAAATTTGAAGCCGGTAAGCTTAAGGATTTATTATTAAATCCGAGACAACAAAGAAGGTTGACGGGTATTATTGCCAAACACGACAGCGAGTGGAAGAAGACGAAGTCTGCCGATTTCAAACCGGTGTATGATGCTTTTCGGGGTAAAGGGAAGGGTGATACCGCTTCCGGAATAGAAAAACGGGTAGAAGATTTATCTATCAAATTAGAGGTGGACGGATTTAATAGCGGCGAGCAGGCGTATTATATGCATCCGTTGGGGGTGATTGGGTGGTTGATTAAGAATAAAGAATTAATTGATCGAGATTTCTTTTTTAGCCAGTATGAAAAGCTATTTGAGAAGTTGACGAGTTCTCAGAAACAGGCTCTGGAAAATATATTTACCGGTATTGAGGAATACATTGAAGCTGATTCGTCATATATTTGTACTTTACCAAAAATTGCATACATGCTTGCGACTGCAAAGCATGAAACAGATCATACTTTTGAGCCGATTACCGAGAAAGGTGGTTTGTCATATTTTAATAAATATGATCCAGTGTTGGCTGATACACGAGAAAGAAGAGCAAGGGCAATAGATATGGAAAATACCCAGAAAGGAGATGGATATAAATATAGGGGGAGAGGTTATGTTCAACTTACCTGGAAGAAAAATTATAGAAAATCAGGAGAGTATTTAAAAAAAGATCTTGTTAATAACCCGGAGTTAGCTTTAGACCAAAAATATGCAACAAAGATCATGATTTATGGTATGGAAACAGGGATGTTTACAGGGAAAAAAATGTCTAATTATATTTCTAATAGTAATAAGGATTATTTAAATGCTAGACGTATAATCAATGGAACAGATAAAGCCTTAACAATAGCAGGGTATGCATCTAAATTAGAGGAGTGTTTAAGATGGTTGTAAAGTTAATTTTATCTTTAGTTGTTTTTTTGTTTTCTGATTTGGTATTTGCTGATTATGAAATAAAAGATAATAGAGTTTACTTAGAAGGAAAAGAAATAAGAAATGATCTAATAAGTGAAGAGTTAAGTAGCTCGCTCACTTTTACAAATAATACTTTCCAGGTATCAAATAATTACAATGCGTCATTTAATACTAAAACTGAAGCGAACTATATTTTTGATAAAATTAGTGGGAGATTAAAAGATATTTATAAAATTAATTATTCTCCTGAGTATGATATATATTATGGATATAATCTCTCTTTTAAAAATGGGATTAGGGTTGAAGATATAAATTCTAACTATGTTGATGATTTAGATTCTAAATTTGGTGTTGTTGATTATGATTTTAATAAAACAAACTCTAGTTTGAAGGTAAAGTTAGTGACACCTATAAGTAAAATTAACTTTTTTACTAAAAAAAATAATGTTGTTTATCTATTTAAGAGTAATGCTGATGGAGAAGAATGGGCTGATTTCGGGTACTATGAGTGTAATATTTATGATTTTAAAGTAAATAATGAAACCTGTAATAAAATTGGGATTGTGAATAATAAATCTTACTTATATAAACATTTTGGAAGTTTAAGTAAGATATATTTAATAAAGGGTGATAAAGTTTCTATTCTAGATGAGAAAATTGATGAACATGGAGAAAAATGGTATTTCATCAACTACAAAGGAAAAAAAGAAATCAATATGTGGATCAAAGCTGATTCAGTTGATCTAAATTAACCACGATATCGACCGCACTTTTTATAAAGTGCGGTTGTTTTTTTGTTCTTTTAAAATCAGAATTTATCAACAATTGCCGACGGCAAACTCCAATTCCCCTGGGACAGATGGGGAAATTCGGATGAATACAGCTCTTGTTGGATACGGGTGATTCAAGGCTGGGCGGGTGCACAATACGGCAATATGATGATACCGAGAATCGGCGACGAGGTATTGGTCAAATATTTAAACGGTGACCCCGACCAACCTATCGTGGTCGGACGCACCTATCACAGCACCACCGAACCGCCCTACAATCTGCCCGAACATAAAACCCGAATGACGATTAAATCCAAAACCCACAAGGGTAACGGGTTTAACGAGCTGCGTTTTGAAGACGAAAAAGACCAAGAAGAGATTTTTATCCACGCGGAAAAAGACCTCAACCATATCGTCAAACATGACGAGACCACCCAAGTGGGCAATAACCGCACCGAACAGGTTCAAAGAAACGAAACTATCCATATCGGCAACAACCGCACGGAAACCGTCGGACAAGACGAAGACCTCACTATTAACCGAGACCAAACCCAAAATATCGGACGTAACCGCATCACTAAAGTGGAAAAAGACGACCTACTCAACGTCAATAACAACCGCTATGTGAATGTACACGGTGACACTATTATCCACGTCGGTAATGAACTGAACATTGAAATAGCCCAAAACGGCAGTTGGCAGGCAGGCGAACTGTTTGAGCAAATCTGTGATGAATTTGACTTAGAGGGTTACGAAAGCGTAGAAATCAGCGGTTCGGGTGGCTCAATCATCATCAACCGAGAAGGCATTGAGTTGATTGGAAATGTGTATATTGAGGGGGAATTGATTGAGGAAAGCGGATTGCCGGATATGGTCAATACATTAAAACTTACTGCAAATGAAGGGCAGGAAATGAGTATGGATTGTCTAAAATTACAGTTACAGCAGGAATGAAAATGGCAGAACAAACGTTAAAATTTTATGGTTTATTTGATGCGGCGCTGATACCTAAAATTTGGTTTAATTTAGAAACACTGGGGTTGAATTTTGCCTCCTTGTATCAAGGGGATTATGCCCCTATTGCAGAGGCGATTCCTTATGTTATTGAATTAGACAAATCACTTAATTCTAATAGTGTTGAAGCCTTATTAGAGCAAGGAGACTATCACTTAGGTTTATTTATTATGTCTTCTCTTTCACTTGATGAATTAACCAAAAGATTAGCATTTTTTTATCATGTGGAAGACGATAGAGGCATACCATATTTACGACGTTTCTTTGATATTCGGCTATTCGATCATTTTTTGAAAACATTATCGGCAAATGAGATCGCATATTTATTTGATAAAGAAACATCTTTTTACCATTTTCATTCTACTGAAACGAATGCTTGTCGAATGTATGCTGAAAATGAATCCCATCTCATAACTTATTCGGATTATGCTGATATTACGGAGATAAAAAAACTCCGCCAATTTCTACCGCATTTAAAGGAATAAATAATGGTCAATAAAACGCTCTTTTTCATTTTCTCCATTTTTTACTTAACCGGTTGTGAAAAAAGTTTTCACGATAAATTTTATGAAAACCGTCAATGCCCTGAAATTAAATTTGAATGTTTGGATGAATCCAAGGAGAACAAGATGTTAGATACAAGTAAGCCCTATCGACTTAGCCAAGCTCAGATGGACGATATCCGTAGAAGGGAAACCTTAAAAGTGTATGAAGAAGTGGCAAAAATGTTGGATATTTATTACCCGGGGTTTTGGCGAGATAAGGATAAGGAATTTCAACTGAGATGGGTTGAAGAGGTTGATAATATTGCGACTAGATTTTATGGAAGACATGAGCGGGGAACATTAGAAACAATGGCTCAAGTATGCGCAATTATAGGCAGTGATTTTGAAAATAATCCCTCTTTTAAATTTATTGTTGATAAGTTAAAAACAAGCCCTGTAGATACTCCTTTAGATGATGTTCATGATTATTTAAGATTTGAAGTATTAAAAAAGGACTACAGTGAAACTGGTTTACAATATAACAATTGGAGTTTGCGTGGTGTACAAGATGGTATGCCTCGCTTTAGTCGAAAAGTTCCAGATTTTGACACTGAATGGAAACAGGATAATCAGCAAGAAAATGTTTGGTCAATTTATAAAAGAACTGTTCGGGAAGAAAGTGACCTATGACATGTAAGGTACTTCGTATTGGTGTTTTCTTTGATGGCACGGGGAATAACTTATTTAATGATGAAGCGAAATTTGGGGCTTTAGGAGGACAACGAATCAATAATGCAATTAATCAAGTTAAGCAACTCTTAGCTAATTACCATCATAGAGAATATCAGCACCAAATAGATGTATTTGGTTTTAGCCGTGGTGCAGCAATGGCTAGAGATTTTATTAATGCGTTAGCAAAAAAACCTAAGTTGTTTTATCAAATAAAATTTGTTGGCATTTTTGATACGGTAGGATCTTTTGGTTTCCCCGGTGATGATAAAAACTGGAAAGCCAAGACAAAAGATTTTTCAGAGGGCAATATTGAAATATTGGTTAGGGATATCTTTGATTCCGCGCCGCCGGCGCAATATTACGAAAAATTCAATTTCAACTTATCCCCTCAAAGCGCCGAACAAATCGTTCATTTTGTTGCGATGGATGAATACCGTAAAAATTTTCCTTTAACAAATACGAACGGTGCAGGTTTAAGTTATGAATTTATCGGTGCGCATTCTGATGTAGGTGGAGGCTATGCTGCGATTGAAAAGGAAAAAGTTGCGGATGTATTTGATGATAAAAAATCAAAAAAAGAAAATGAAAGCGCGTTAGCTTCATCAGAAAATGGTATTCAAATTGGTGAAAATTGGCAATGCGGCATGATTTCTTCGACTGTTTCTCAGTTTCATTTACCGACTCGACGATATTGTGAAGGCGAGCGCACAGTAACCGATGATTTACAAAAAGTGGCGTTAATTGCGATGTATCGCTTAGCCGTAAAAGCAGGCGTGCCTTTTAAGAAAAACATACATGATGAATATCCGGATATTCCCGAGCCGAATATTCCTGATAGTACAGATGATTTTGTGGATTCGGAAAGTATGCTCATACAAAATATGCAATCTTTGGGATGGTCGCAAGAATTGCAAGATTATTGTATGACTGCAACACGAAACCTAACGGAATTACATGATTTCTTGAATGAAGGCGAAAAGAAAACAAATGGCGGGCAAGGCGCATTACGTGCAGATCGAAATATGCCACATTTAAAGATTATGGCAAAATATGCCCACCATTCCGCTGGTATTTTTAAAGATGAAGTTTATCTCCCTGCGCCGCTAGGTTTTAAGCATCGTTTGTATAACAAGACTGTCGAAGATATTGCTAAATCGCCGATAAATAGAGATGCTCGAACAAAAATCCCAAAACGGAATGTGTTTGATAACGATCCTACAAAAGCGGTAATAAAAAACGATTAATAATGATAGGAATAAGTTGGGACATCAGCACAATGTTCACGCTAACTGATTATCGCGCACGCAAAAAGTGCGGTCATTTTTACGGAATTTTTTGTTAAAAAATAGGTCTATGAAACGGTTTTTCTCACAAACTAAAGGAACAATTTATGGATTTTAATCAAATTTTAAATCAAGTCGTCAATATCGCTAAAAACTCAGCGAGTCACTTACAAACCGGTAATTCGACACTGGACAACATCACTAAGGTGGGCGGCGGTGCTGCAATTACAGGGATTTTCTCAATGATTTTGGGGCGTTCCGGCGGGGCAAGTTTAGCCAAACTGGGATCTTTAGCGGTGTTGGGTAACCTGGCTTATCAGGCATATCAAAACTACCAAAAATCCCAACAGGCGCAACCTGTGATGTCAGCTAATGAATTTGATGTATTAAATTCGACTTCTCAACAAGATGCGAGTGCATTGATTTTACGCACCATGATTGCAGCGGCTGCGGCAGACGGTGAAATTACAGAAGAAGAAAAACAAACCATTGCAAATGAAATTGGCGACAATGCAGAATTAGCGCAATGGTTTGAGCAAGAAATACAAAATCCGATTAGCGTGAATGAAATCGCTCGTCAAGTGGGGAATGACACCGCATTGGCGGCAAATGTGTATCTTGCGGCACGTTTGGTGAGTAAAGATTTATCCCGTAAAGAAATTATTTTCCTTGCTAATCTTGCAGAAGCGCTTGGTTTAGATGATGCTTTAGTCGAACAACTCGAAAAACAAGCCGGTTTTTAACCGCACTTTTTATCTTTTTAAAAAGCACGACGAGGAAATTTGTCGTGCTTTTTTGTTTTTTTCTCTTCTCGGCTCTACCAATGCGACAAAATTTCGCTACAATGAAAACCTTATCAAAAAAACAACAATAAACATAGGATGCAAACACGATGACAGGCGCACAACTCATCATGGCGTGCTTGAAGGCGCACCATGTTACTACACTTTTCGGTTATCCCGGTGGCGCAATTATGCCCACCTATGATGCTCTTTATGATGCAGGACTCGATCATCTTCTTTGTCGCAATGAACAAGGCGCAGCAATGGCTGCCATTGGTTATGCACGCTCTACGGGTAAAGTGGGTGTCTGTATTGCCACTTCCGGCCCCGGCGCAACGAATTTAGTAACCGGACTTGGTGATGCCATGATGGATTCCGTTCCTGTGGTGGCTATCACCGGTCAAGTTGCTTCGCCCTTAATCGGCACCGATGCTTTCCAAGAAGCAGATGTACTCGGGCTTTCGCTTGCTTGTACGAAACACAGTTTTATTGTGCAAAGTGCGGATGAATTAGCGGATGTTTTCGCACAAGCCTTTGAAATTGCACAGAGTGGTCGTCCCGGCCCGGTATTAATTGATGTGCCACGCGATATTCAAGTCGGCGAAGTACCTGAGCATATCAAGGCTTATGTCAAAACACTGACAAAACCGACCGCACTTTCCAATGAGAATCTTGCGCAGGCAAAAGCACTCTTATCCGCCGCCAAAAAACCGGTACTTTATGTGGGGGGCGGCGTAGGTATGGCAAAAGCCGTACCGGCATTACGTGATTTTTTAGCGCAAACCAATATGCCCTCAGTTTCTACCTTGAAAGGATTAGGCTCGATTCATCCTGAAAATGACGTTTATATGGGAATGATCGGTATGCACGGTACAAAGGCAGCCAATTTTGCGGTGCAAGATTGTGATTTGTTGCTAGTTTGCGGTGCCCGTTTTGATGATCGCGTGACGGGAAAACTTGATACTTTTGCTCCCCATGCCAAAGTGATTCATTGCGATATTGATGCGGCTGAAATTGATAAACTGCGTCATGCGGATGTGGCGTTACAAGGTGATTTAATTCAAGCTTTGAATGCGCTAAAACAACCGCTTGATATTGAACCTTGGCGTGAGTATGTTCGAGAACTCAAAGCAAAATTGGATTTTACTTATGTGGATAATGCGGGTGATCGCCCGATTGATCCTTGGGCTTTGCTTAATACCCTATCCAAGCGTAAACAGCAAAATGCCGTTGTTTGTACCGACGTCGGGCAGCACCAAATGTGGTCGGCGCAACATATGCAACATTTTGCACCGGAAAATTATCTCACTTCCGCCGGCTTCGGCACCATGGGATTTGGTTTGCCGGCAGCGGTGGGGGCGAAAAAAGCCCGTCCGCAAGATGAGGTAATTTTAGTCACCGGTGATGGTTCTTTAATGATGAATATTCAAGAGTTAGGCAGTATCAAACGTGGCAATTTAGCGGTAAAAATTTTACTGTTGGATAACCAACGTTTAGGCATGGTGCGCCAATGGCAAGATTTATTTTGGAAAAGACGCCGTAGCGAGACGATTCTAGAAGACAACCCTGATTTTGTGATGCTTGCCAAAGCATTCAATATTCCTGCCGAACGTATTGAACGGGCGGATGAAGTGGATGCAGCCCTCACAAGATTGCTTGAAAGCGACACCGCTTATTTATTACAAGTGTGCATTCCGCCTGATGATTGCGTGTGGCCTTTAGTGCCGCCGGGTGCCTGTAATGCGGATATGGTGGAGGAAATGTAAGATGAACAACTATCAAATTGAATTGAACGCCCGCCATCGCCCTGAAGTATTGGAACGTATTTTACGTGTGATACGCCACCGTGGTTTTACCGTTACCACAATGCAAATGGAATTAATTGAAGATAAAGTGCGGTTAAAAATCACCGTAAAATCCGACCGCACTTTGAATTTGCTGGTGAATCAGTTGGTGAAGTTGCCGGATGTTTTAAATATTTTTTAATAAATAGAGCCCAAAAAGAATATGTTACCTATCAATATAGAATCATTGATAACCCACAAAACCATAGAGAGCAATCGAATTGAATTTAAATCAGGTTGGAATCCTGATGCGATTTATCGTTCAATTTGTGCTTTTGCTAATGATATTGAGGATATCGGCGGCGGATACATTTTTATTGGTGTCGAAGAACAGAATGGCATGGCTAAACGTCCGGTAAAAGGGCTAGATGAAGCGGATATTGATAAAATTCAAAGAGAAATGCTAGGATTTAATAATTTAATCGAACCAAATTATTTTCCTAAGTGTTATGTTGAAGAACTTGATGGTAAAAAAGTTATTGTTTTATGGATAATTAGTGGTTCAAATCGCCCTTATAAAGTACCTCAAAACATTACGGCAAAACATAAACAATATGAATATTATATTCGATATAATACATCTTCCGTAATTGCCAATAGCGAACAAGAACAAGGGTTAAAGGAACTGGCTAATCAGATTCCATTTGATGATCGCGTTAATAGACAAGCAAGTATCAATGATGTTTCTTTGCTTCGAATTAATGACTTCTTAGTAAAAACCGAGAGCAAATTAGCATCCTATATTACTGAAATAGATAAAACATCATTATTAAAACAATTAGATTTGGTTGAGAATATTGGTGGTATTTATTATCCAAAAAATATTGCCTTAATGATGTTTTGTGATCATCCTCACCACTTTTTCCCTCAAACACAAGTTGATATAACCATCTTCCCTGAGGGAAAAGTTAATAACCCGGATTATTTCTTAGAAGTACCCTCTATTAGGGGGCCTATTGATTCTATTATTAGTGATACATTACGCTATCTTAGAAATAATTTAATCAAAGAATTTGTATTTAAACCCAAATATCAAGCCGAATCAATTCGCTTATTTAATTACCCGTATCAAGCGCTTGAAGAAGCTGTAGTAAATGCCTTATATCATCGTAATTATCAAGAAAGACAACCAGTAGAAATTATTATTCAACCTCACTCACTTGAAATTATTAGCTATAATGGACCTGATAAATCAATTCAAAAATCAGATTTAATTTCTGGAAATGTGAGAGCAAGGCGCTATAAAAATCGCAGATTAGGTGATTTCTTAAAAGAACTTAAACTTTCAGAAGGAAAGGGAACAGGCTTACCAACGATTAAAAATGAATTACGTAAAAATGGTTCTGAACCCGCGATATTTGACTTTGATGAAGACAGAACTTTTTTTCTAATTGAATTTACGGCAAGAAATGAACCATCTAAATCAGATTTATCTACATTTACGGAAACGGAACAGAAGATCATTCAATTCTTACTTTTAGGAGAAAAAAGTCGTAAAGAGATTTTAGCTCTACTTAATAAAGCCAATAGCACTTATTCATACCAAAAATTTATTGAGCCTTTGGTGCTAAATAAATGGATTGAGAAGACAGAACAAAGTAGTAATAATCCAAAACAAAAATTTAGATTAACACCACACTTTCATCAACACTACGAAGTAACTCTGAAGTAGAAACTTAACAGTTAACTTATTGATTTAAATATATATAAATCGATAAGCGTGACTACTCTGAAGTGAAAATTTACGAGTAAAATACATTTTAAAACTTGGAGAGATTATCAATGCCAAAACTACGTTCAGCGACCAGTACACAGGGTCGTAATATGGCAGGTGCGCGCGCTTTGTGGCGTGCGACAGGAATGAAAGAAAATGACTTTGGAAAACCCATTATTGCGGTAGTTAATTCCTTTACCCAATTTGTACCGGGACATGTCCATTTAAAAGATATGGGACAGCTTGTCGCCAAAGAAATTGAAAAAGCGGGCGGTGTCGCAAAAGAATTTAATACGATTGCGGTGGATGACGGCATCGCCATGGGACATGGTGGAATGTTGTATTCTTTGCCTTCCCGTGATTTGATTGCGGATTCTGTGGAGTATATGGTGAATGCTCACTGTGCTGACGCCATGGTGTGTATTTCCAACTGTGACAAAATTACACCGGGAATGTTAATGGCGGCAATGCGCTTAAACATTCCGACCATTTTTGTTTCCGGTGGCCCAATGGAAGCGGGCAAAACCAAACTTTCTGATCAACTCATTCGGCTAGATTTAGTGGATGCGATGATTGAGGCGGCAGATCCGAAAGTGTCTGATGAGCGGATTGATGTTATTGAACGCAGTGCCTGTCCGACTTGCGGTTCTTGTTCGGGGATGTTCACAGCGAACTCAATGAACTGCCTAACAGAGGCTCTTGGGCTAAGTTTGCCAGGGAACGGCTCAATGCTTGCCACCCACGCTGACCGTAAAGAACTCTTCTTAAAAGCCGGTCGTCAGATTGTGGAATTATGCAAACGCTACTATGAACAAGATGACGAAAGCGTGTTGCCACGTTCAATCGGGACGTTTGAAGCCTTTGAAAATGCGATGAGTTTAGATATCGCCATGGGCGGATCAAGTAATACGGTTTTACACTTATTAGCCGCCGCACAGGAAGCGGGTGTGGATTTTAAAATGGCGGATATTGATCGCCTCTCCCGTGTGGTGCCTTGCTTAAGCAAAATTGCACCGAATACTAATAAATACCATATGGAAGACGTACACCGTGCAGGGGGCATTATGGGCTTATTGGGTGAACTCGAGCGGGCAGGATTGATCCATAAAAATACCCAGACAGTCTTGGGAATGAGCATGGGCGAACAGCTTGATCAATACGATATTATTCGTAACCAAGATGAAGCATTGCACAAATTCTTCCGTGCAGGACCTGCCGGTATTCGTACAACAGAGGCTTTTTCGCAAGATTGCCGCTGGGATAGCGTAGATAATGATCGTGTAAACGGCTGTATCCGCAATAAAGAAAATGCGATTTCCCAAGAAGGGGGATTAGCCGTGTTGTTCGGGAACCTTGCCGAAGACGGTTGCATTGTGAAAACCGCAGGTGTAGATGAATCCATTTGGACATTTAGTGGTTCAGCCATTGTATTTGAAAGCCAAGAAGATGCCGTTGCCGGAATTTTGGGTGGAAAAGTAAAAGAAGGCAATGTGGTGGTGATTCGCTATGAAGGGCCGAAAGGCGGGCCGGGTATGCAAGAAATGTTGTATCCGACTAGCTATTTAAAATCTATGGGCTTGGGTAAAAAATGTGCCTTATTAACTGACGGGCGTTTTTCCGGCGGCACATCAGGACTTTCAATCGGCCACGCCTCACCGGAAGCCGCATCAGGCGGTGCAATTGGTTTGGTGCGTGATGGCGATATTATCAATATTGATATTCCAAATCGTGCTATTAATCTTCAAATTAGTGATGAAGAACTTGCTGCCCGCCGTGCGGAACAAAACGAAAAAGGTTGGGTTCCGGCAAACCGCCAACGTGAAGTCTCTTTCGCTCTGAAAGTGTTCGGGCATTTCGCTACCTCTTCGGATAAAGGCGCAGTGCGGGATAAAACCCTGTTAAAATAAAATCGTAGGGTGGGTGGATTGATGACATCCACCTCCCTCCTTTATGCGTGAACTTAGGTTCATACACCCGATAAAGTGCGGTTATTTTTCCACTACTTTTAAAGACATTAGCAATATTGACCGCACTTTCGTTAGATGGGAATTAACCCATCAATAATCATCTGACATTTATATTAATGATAGGCAAAAATCTATCCAACAAACAGTATTATGAAAAACCTACTTACTAACCCACAACCTAGCCAAAGCGATTATATCAATGCGATCGTCAAACTTGGCTCTCGAGTCTATGAAGCGGCAACGGTCACACCGTTACAAAAAATGGGCAAATTGTCCGAACGTCTTCACAATAATATTTGGATTAAACGGGAAGATCGCCAACCGGTAAACAGCTTTAAATTGCGTGGTGCTTATGCGATGATCTCAAGTCTGTCACCAGAACAAAAAGCCGCAGGTGTGATCGCTGCTTCAGCTGGTAACCACGCACAAGGCGTCGCCTTATCTGCCAAAGAACTTGGCTTAAAAGCGTTGATCGTGATGCCACAAAATACGCCAAGCATTAAAGTAGATGCAGTACGTGGTTTCGGTGGCGAAGTGTTATTGCATGGTGCGAATTTTGATGAGGCGAAAGCCAAGGCAATTGCCCTTTCCAAAGAAAAAAATATGACTTTTATTCCACCTTTTGATCATCCGCTCGTAATTGCTGGGCAAGGCACATTGGCGATGGAAATGTTGCAGCAGGTGGCGGATTTGGATTATGTCTTCGTACAAGTGGGCGGCGGCGGTTTGGCGGCGGGTGTCGCAATCCTGTTAAAACAGTTTATGCCGGATATTAAAGTAATCGGTGTGGAATCCAAAGATTCAGCCTGCTTGAATGCCGCCCTCGAAAAAGGCGAACCTACCGATCTCGCCCATGTGGGATTATTTGCAGACGGTGTGGCAGTGAAACGTATTGGTGATGAAACTTTCCGATTATGTCGTCAATATCTTGATGATATGGTGCTTGTCGATAGTGACGAAGTGTGCGCAGCAATGAAAGATTTATTTGAAAATGTGCGTGCCGTCTCCGAACCCTCGGGGGCATTGGGTTTAGCCGGCTTGAAAAAATATGTGAAAAAACATCATATTGAAAATAAAAATATGGCGGCAATTTTATCCGGTGCGAACCTAAATTTCCACACGCTACGTTATGTGTCCGAGCGTTGCGAAATTGGTGAAAATCGTGAAGCCTTACTTGCCGTCACGATGCCGGAACAACCGGGAAGTTTCTTAAAATTCGTTCAAGTGTTGGGAAATCGGGCGGTGACAGAATTTAGTTATCGCTATGCCGATGACAAACGGGCTTGTATTTTTGTTGGCGTGCGTACCTTGAATGAAGCGGAGAAATCGGACATCATCACCGATCTCACCCAAAATGGTTTTGATGTGGAAGATATGTCTGATGACGATATTGCAAAAACCCACGTGCGTTATTTAATGGGAGGACGAGCCGCTAACCCGAGCGAACGTCTATATTCCTTTGAATTTCCTGAACAAAAAGGGGCGTTACTAAAATTCTTAGAAACCCTACAAAATCGTTGGAATATCTCCCTTTTCCATTATCGTGCTCATGGTGCAGACTACGGCAATATTCTCGCCGGTTTTCAATTGGGTGAAACGACACAAGCCGAGTTTGAGGATACGTTGGAAAAACTCAATTATGTTTACGAAGATGTAACCGAAAGTAAATCTTATCGTTATTTCTTACGCTAAAAACAAGGTAAAAAAATACCGCACTTTATCCCCCAAAGTGCGGTTATTTTTTTGTTAGCTTGTAGGGACACACTGCGTGTGTCCGGATTTTAACCTATTGAAATAATTTGATTTTATAACGGACACACGCAGTGTGTCCCTACATGTCGTTGAAATTTCTATTTTGTGAATTTGCTACATAATACTCATTTTTACTTCACGAACTCACTAAATTCCAATTCATAATCATCGCCGTCCCGTGAGTATTTGATGTAACGGGGGAACTGTTCACCCACGAATTTTTTCACCATAATATCTTTATTGCCGGTTTTAAAAGTGTAAGTGATTTCACTCACTTTCTGTTTATTGTATTCAACTTGTTTTTCACTTTTCTTCACCCTCACATTTTCCATCGGATAGAGTTTTTTTCCATTAGTAATTTGGAAACTGTTTGGTAGTTTATCGTAGTAACTTAGTTGGAAAGCCATAGTGAATAAATCGAAAGTCGGTAATTTTAGTGGCTCGGTTTTTAAGCTGTCTTTTATTTTGCCGTACTCAATCGTTGTGGGGGAGATTTTAGAAACCGAGTAAACTTTTCCATTACGGCTATCTTGATAATTTACCATGTTAAATTGATTGGAGGTTTGTGTGCCACGTGAGTTGAATACGATATTGTACAGTGGGATATTAATTTTGGCGTTCACCGAATATTGCGTGCCATCCGCTTTAAAATGTACATAAGCCGGCATTAAATAGTTAGAGCTGTATTTGATATTGTAATCCGCAGCAGACCAAGCATGGGGAATATAAGCTGCAAGTGCAATAAAAAGAATTTTAGCAAGTTTCATCAATGTTCCTTATAAAAAACAAATATGTTTACTTAGAGTGAGGTTTTATATATAAGTTCGCGAAGATAAAAAACGGTGCAACACGCACCGTTTTTGTTCGCTAATATAGCTGGTTAGAGAAGAACATTAGCAAGTAATAAACCAATCACTAAGCTAAATACCATACTTAATAAGCCCGGTAACATAAAGCTATGGTTAAAAATATATTTACCGATTTTGGTTGTACCGGTGGTATCAAAGTCAATAGAGGCAATGATCGGACCGTAGTTTGGCACGAAGAAATAACCGTTTACTGCCACAAATACCCCGATTAATACCGGAGCAGGAATACCAAGGGCAATACCAAGTGGGAATAAGGTTGCCACCGTAGCACCTTGGCTATTAACTAAGACAGAAAGCACAAATAATGCTAAGGCAAATGTCCAAGGTGCGGTTTCCACTAAACCTTTCACCATATCTTTCACTTCCGTCATATGTGCCTGCATTAATGTATCGCCCAACCACGCAATACCAAAAATCGCAATAACCGCACGCATACCGGCATGGAACACCGAACCTTTAGTGATTTCCGTGCTATCCGGTTTACAGGTTAAGACGATTAATGCGCCGATTGATAACATAATAATTTCAATAGTATGTGCCATTCCCATCGGTTTTCCGTCAAACACAGGACGTAAAGAAGGTATCGCCCCCATTAACACCACAAGTAATGCGCCGAATAAGAAGAGAGAAACAGAAATTTTTGCCGTTTTGCTAATTTCTAATTCTTTAGCATCCGTCGTCGCATTAAAAGCATCAGCATATTTTGGATCTTTTAAACGACGTTGATATTCAGGATCATCTTTAAGTTCTTTCCCCATTTTGTTTACAAAAATACAAGCAAGGAAGATACCTAAAAGGGTTGCCGGAACTGTTACCATTAACACATCGCCAAGATGAATCCCCTGTGGTTCAAGATAAGCCACCACGGCAACAACGGCTGCGGCAATTGGGCTTGCAACAATAGCAAATTGTGAAGCGATTACCGCCATTGAAAGCGGACGTTCCGGACGAATACCGTTTTGACGACTGACTTCTGCGATAACTGGCAATACTGAATAAGCCACATGACCGGTACCCGCTAAAAACGTGAATAACCAAGTTACAGCCGGTGCGATGAAAGTAATGTGTTTTGGATTACGGCGTAAAATTTTCGTCGCGATTTTGATCATATAATCTAAACCACCCGCCGCCTGCATTGCAGCGGCAGCGGCAACCACCGCCATGATCATAAACATTACATCAATCGGTAAACCTGCGGGTTTCAAGCCAAAGCCAAAGGAAAGAATAGCCAGACCTAAACCACCAAATACACCGAGACCAATACCACCTACGCGTGCCCCCACAAGGATACACAATAGCACGATGGCAAATTGTAATAAGAACATTGCAGACATACTGCCCCCTTAAGTTAAAAATAAACTGTTATACTGCGATAGAAACCGTCGCCAATATAGCAATAAATAGGTACGGATTCTATAATTTAGATCAAGAAACTCTGTCTCTTATACGAAAAGTGCGGTTATTTTCTACCGCACTTTTCACTTGTCAAGTTAGAAATCCTCAAAGTATTGTTGAATAACTTTTGGATCTTTGGTTTGTGTTAAAGCAAGTTGTAGTAATACCCGTGCTTTTTGTGGATTCAAAGTACCGGAAGCCACAAAACCATACTGAGAATCATCCACCTCTGCATCACGTGTCGTATAACCCGTCGGCACTCGGGAAGAACGCACGACAGACACGCCGTCTTTTGCCGCTTTTTCTAAGCGTTCCAAGTGGGTGGCATTTAGGTTACCGTTTCCGACCCCTGCTGTAACAATACCTTGGTAGCCGGCATCCAACAAGGCATTTAACGGCTCAATTGGAGTATTGGAATAGGCATAAACAATCCCCACTTTTGGTAAAGTTTCTAAGTTTTCTACACTAAATGGCGTGTTTACCGTATGTTTACTTTCCGGTGAACGTTCATAATCAACTTTACTGTTATGAATATAACCTAGTGCGCCAAAATTCGGTGAATGGAATGTTTGCACGGCGGTTGTACTGGTTTTTGTCACATCACGTGCACCAAGCACTTCATTATTCATCGCAACAAGCACACCACGACCGACCGATTTTTTATCGGTCGCAACAACGACTGCGTTATATAAGTTTAATGGACCATCCGCACTCTTTTCAGTTGCAGGGCGCATCGCGCCGACAAGAACAACTGGTTTTTCGCATTTGACGGTGAGATCCAAGAAATATGCGGTTTCTTCCATAGTATCGGTACCATGTGTAATCACAAAACCATCGGTATCGTTACATTGAGTATTAATGGCTTTAGCCAGTTTTAACCATACATCGTCGCTCATGTCTTGCGAACCGATTTTCACTATCTGTTCACCTTTAACATGAGCAAGTTGTTTTATTTCTGGGACTGCATCAATTAACGCTTCGATATTTAATTGACCGGCTTTATAGGCAGAAGAGACGGCCGTTTCACCGCTACCGGCAATAGTGCCGCCCGTAGCTAAGATCGTAATGTTCGGTAATTCTGTTGCTTGAACCGTAGAAATACTGAAGCCTAACATGGTTAATACCGCTAATTTTTTTAACTTCATCGAATATCTCCTTAATAAGAGTAATAATGTAAATATCTTCTACTTAATTCGGAGTGGAAGAAATAGATATGTACAATATTTATGATCGGGATCACATTTCCTTTTTTTGCTTGTGTAAAAATTAACCCGATTAGTTTTCTAAAGAGAATTTTTTTGAAAGATAATGCAAGTATGGTTATACTTAAGCCCTATTTCATTCAGTCAGATTTTAACTAACATAATATTGAGATAACAATGCAAGAATTTTTGCCTGATGCAATTCAGTTTGCACAAAAACATACTTTATTAACTGTTTCTTGGTTTGCGATTTTCGCCCTAGTGATTTACAGTTTTTTTAAATCGGCTACCGAGAAATTTAAAACGGTTCAACATCCCGAAGTTATTCGTTTAATCAATAATGAGGATGCGGTTGTCATTGATCTTCGTACCTTAGATGAATTTCAACGTGGTCATATTATTAATAGTATCAATTTACTTCCAAGCGATATTAAAAATGCTAATCTTGGAAAAATTGAACAGCACAAGGAAAAACCATTGGTTTTAGTGGATGTTAACGGCGTATCGGCACCGGCATCGGCAGCACTGCTAACCAAACAAGGCTTTGCCCGCGTTTATATATTAAAAGACGGTATTTCTGCTTGGCTGGGTGCGAATTTACCTATCGTTAAAAAACATAAATAAGGAACTAAAATTATGTCAGAACAAAATCAACAACCTGAAGTGGCTACAGAGGAGTCACAGGCCGTATTACAAATTCAGCGTATTTATGTTAAAGATGTTTCTTTTGAAGCGCCGAACCTTCCGCATATTTTTCATCAAGAATGGAAACCTAAACTCGGTTTTGACCTAAGTACTGAAACCGTGCAATTAGGCGATGATTTATATGAAGTAACACTTAACATTACAGTGGAAACCACATTGGAAGATTCCGGTGATCTTGCTTTCCTCTGTGAAGTAAAACAGGCGGGCGTATTCACGATTAGTGGTTTGGAAGAGGTGCAAATGGCACATTGCTTAACGTCGCAATGTCCGAATATGTTGTTCCCTTATGCACGTGAATTAGTAGCAAGTTTAGTGAACCGTGGTACCTTCCCGGCGTTAAACCTTTCCCCGGTGAATTTTGATGCCTTGTTCATTGAATATATGAATCGTCAGCAAGGAACGGAGGAAAATCCCCCTGCTGAAGAAAAAGAAACTCAACATTAATTCTTAATGTAAAAAGGGCAGGCTGTGGGCTTGCCCTTTGTTTTTGAGGAGAAAATGATGATCCCATCCCGAACACCGATTACTGTGCTTGGCGCAGGTTCTTACGGTACTGCATTAGCGATTTCTTTTTCGCGTAACGGCTCGCCGACTTATTTATGGGGCCACAATCCTACACATATTGAGCAGATGTGTAGAGAACGTCAAAACCAACGTTTTTTACCCAATATTCCATTTCCGCAAGAGCTCTATTTGGAACAGAATTTAGCGCGGGCACTTCACCAATCGCAAGATATTTTAATCGTTGTACCCAGCCATGCTTTTAACGAAATTCTCAGCAAAATTCGACCGCACTTACAGCCTCATCATCGTTTGATATGGGCGACAAAAGGTTTAGAGCACGGCACCGGACGGATGCTCCAAACAGTTGTAGAGGAACAACTTGGTACAAATTATCCTCTTGCTATCCTTTCCGGCCCGACTTTTGCCAAAGAGCTTGCACAAGGTTTACCAACCGCCATTACGTTAGCATCAAATAACGAACAATTTGCTCTCGAATTTCAGGCTCGCATTCATTGTAGTAAACACTTTCGTGTCTATGTGAACTCCGATATGATCGGTGTGCAACTTGGTGGGGCGATTAAGAATGTGATCGCTATCGGTGCCGGTATTTCGGATGGAATGGGGTTTGGTGCGAACGCACGTACGGCATTGATCACACGAGGTATTGCCGAAATCAGCCGTTTAGGCGTTTCTCTTGGTGCAAATCCGAATACTTTTATCGGAATGTCAGGCTTGGGCGATCTTGTTTTAACCTGTACCGATAACCAGTCCCGTAACCGCCGCTTCGGGCTGATGTTGGGGGAAGGATTGGATGCTCAAACAGCAATGGAAAAGATCGGGCAAGTAGTGGAAGGTTTTTATAATACAAAAGAGGCTTATTTACTAGCACAACGCCAAGGTATTGAAATGCCGATTACGGAACAAATTTATCAAATGCTCTTTTGTGGTAAAAAGGCACAAGATGTGGTTCATAGTTTGTTGGGGCGTGAACGGAAAGGCGAATAAAAGGAGAAATAATGATATTAGAAGTGTGGCAACATATTCGTCAAGAAGCGAAAGAATTGGCTGAAAACGAGCCGATGCTCGCCAGTTTTTTTCATTCTACGATTTTAAAACACCAAAATCTCGGTAGTGTATTAAGTTATTTACTGGCTAATAAATTGGCGAATCCTATTATGCCTGCAATTTCCTTACGTGAAATTATTGAGGAAGCCTATTTGGCGGATCCTGCTATTATTGATTATGCCGCCTGTGATATCAAAGCTGTCCGCCAACGGGATCCTGCGGTGGAGTTGTGGTCCACGCCATTACTTTATTTAAAAGGATTTCATGCTATTCAAAGCTATCGAATTACACACTATTTGTGGAAACAAAATCGTAAGGCATTAGCGCTTTATTTACAAAATCAAATTTCTGTTGCCTTTGATGTGGATATTCACCCGGCGGCAAAAATCGGTCACGGTATTATGTTTGACCATGCTACGGGCATTGTGGTAGGAGAAACCTCTGTTATTGAAAATGATGTTTCCATTCTACAAGGTGTCACCTTAGGTGGGACGGGCAAAGAATCAGGTGATCGTCATCCTAAAGTGCGGGAAGGCGTGATGATTGGTGCCGGTGCAAAAATCCTCGGTAATATTGAAGTAGGCAAATATGCCAAAATTGGGGCAAACTCCGTCGTGCTTCAACCTGTTCCGGAATATGCCACCGCCGCAGGCGTACCAGCACGCATTATCGGTAAGGACAAAGCCGCCAAACCAGCATTTGAAATGAATCAATATTTTATTGACGATGGAATGAATTTGAATATTTAAGAGAATCATAAAATGATCAACAAAGATACCCAACTCTGTATGTCTCTTTCCGGCAGACCGGGAAATTTTGGCACAAGGTTTCACAATTATCTGTACGAAAAACTGGGGTTAAACTTTATTTATAAAGCCTTTACCACACAAGATATTGAGCACGCAGTGAAAGGTGTGCGAGCCTTAGGGATTCGGGGCTGTGCCGTGTCTATGCCGTTTAAAGAAAGTTGTATGCCGTTTGTCGATGAAATTCACCCTTCCGCACAGGCCATTGAGTCGGTGAATACCATTGTGAATGACAACGGTGTTCTGCGTGCCTATAACACCGATTACATTGCGATCGTGAAACTGATTGAAAAATATCGGTTAGATAAAAACAGCACGGTGATTGTGCACGGCAGCGGAGGAATGGCAAAAGCGGTGGTTGCCGCATTTAAAAATAGTGGTTTTGACAATTTAAAAGTCTATGCCCGAAATGAAAAAACAGGGCAGTATTTAGCCGCACTTTACGGCTACGAGTACGTCAATAGTTTGGAAAATCAGCAGGCAGAAATTTTAATCAATGTCACGCCAATCGGTATGCAAGGTGGCAAAGAAGAAAAAAACTTAGCCTTTCCTAACACAATGATTACACAAGCAAAAACCGCTTTTGATGTGGTGGCAATCCCTGCGGAAACCCCATTTATTCAATTTGCCGAAAGCCTAGGCAAACAAATTATTTCAGGTGCGGAAGTGATTGTTTTACAGGCGGTGGAGCAATTCGAACTTTATACCCATCAGCGTCCAAATGAAGAGTTGGTCGATGAGGCAGCCGCTTTTGCAAGAGCGAATAGTTAAAAGTGCGGTTAAAAATAAAGGCGTTTTACAATATCAAAACGCCTTTTTCATCTTTTTAAGAAACTAATTTTCTTACTGCTTCTACCACTACGGAAATTGCTTTTTCTTCGCTGGCTTTTATTGTGGCTTCATTTGGGATTTCTTGTTGCGTACGATTAACGATCACCCCAGAAACCATACCGGAGCGTAACCCTAATGCATTACACATGGTAAATAAGGTAGCGGATTCCATCTCAAAATTCATCACATTAAGATCCTGCCATTGTTTGAGTAAGCCTTGGTAATCACGATAAATCTTTCCACTGTAAGTGTCATAACGTTCTTGACCCGGATAGAAGGTGTCTGATGAAGCGGTGATGCCGACAAAAGGCTCAATACCTTGTTCTTTCGCCGCATTGTAAAGGGCGGTAGTACACTCAAAATTGGCGACGGCCGGATATTCCAATGGGGCAAAATGTTTGCTTGCACCGTCTAAACGTACTGCACCGGTAGTGACGAGAATATCGCCTACACTAATGTGCGGTTGGATCGCACCGGTAGTACCGATTCGTAAAAAAGTACGAACACCGAGTTGGGCTAATTCTTCCACGCAAATAGAGACGGACGGGCCGCCAATACCAGTAGAACACACCACAACGGGTTGTCCGTTTAAATAACCTAACCACGAGGTAAATTCTCGGGTACTGGTGAGGAACTCAGGATTATCAAGGTGTTTGGCAATACGTTCGCTACGAGCGGGATCGCCTGGAACGATGGCGATGGTTGCTCCTTTTAATTGTGCTTTGGTTAAGTTTAAATGAAATACCTCTGACATAGTTGTCTCCTTAATTTAAATTTAGCGGTAAAAATGACCGCACTTTGGTTTGTTATTTTTTTAATGCGCCTAAAATACCACGCATAATTTGTTTGGTGACTTCATTGCGAATATTTCTCCCTACAGATTTTGCAACGCTATTCACCATTTGTTCTGTCGGGCTTAATTTATCGCCCCGTTTTTTCGTGCCGAAAATCATACGGCTGAGGCTGCCTAAAATGCCGTTTTCTTCTTCCTCTTGAGCTTGCTCCGCTTGTTTTTTTTGCACGGCGGCAAGATCGGCTTGTGCATTTAAGACTTCAAAGGCAGATTCGTTATCCACATAATCTTTGTAGAACGGATAAAGCTCATCATCTTTTACCCAGGTGGTTCGTTCTTCGCCTGAAAGGGGGGAAAGTTGGCTTTTCGGTGGGTAAATATAGGCAATTTCAACAGGGGTTGGCATACCTTTTTCGTCTAAGAAAGAGACCAATGCCTGCCCTACGCCAAGTGTCGAAATGCTTTCTACTACATTGACCGCTGGGTTGGCACGGAAGGTTTCGGCTGCGGATTTTACCGCTTTTTGATCACGTGGTGTGAAAGCACGTAATGCGTGTTGTACACGGTTACCCAATTGACCTAAAACCGTATCCGGTAAATCTAATGGATTTTGTGTGACAAAATAGATGCCAACACCCTTAGAACGAATTAAACGTACCACTTTTTCGACTTTTTCCACCAATACTGCTGGGGCATCGTCAAATAATAAATGTGCCTCATCAAAAAACATGACGAATTTAGGTTTATCCGGATCACCCACTTCCGGTAATTGCTCAAATAATTCGGACATTAACCATAATAAGAACGCACTATACATTCTTGGTGAATTAATCAGTTGCTCCGAATTTAAAACATTAATCACGCCACGTCCATCACGGGTTTGTAACCAGTCGTCAAGATTAAGGGCGGGTTCACCGAATAAATTTGCCGCTCCCTCATTTTCAAGGGTAAGCAATGCACGTTGAATTGCCCCCACACTCGCCGCAGAGACATTGCCGTATTCCACTTGGAAGGTTTTGGCATTTTCCGCTACATATTTCAGCATTGCACGAAGATCTTTTAAATCAATAAGTAATAAGCCTTTATCGTCGGCAACACGGAAAACGAGATTCAACAAACCTTCTTGTGTGGCATTAAGATTTAACAGACGAGAAAGTAATAAAGGGCCCATTTCAGAAATGGTGGTACGAAGTGGAATACCGGTTTTACCAAAAACATCCCAAAAAGAGATGGGGTAGCCCTTTAAATAAGTCTCGCCACCTAGTTCAAATTGTTCGATACGCTCGGCAATTTTGCC
Organism: Rodentibacter genomosp. 2; assembly: GCA_001999425.1. Lineage (GTDB taxonomy): Bacteria > Pseudomonadota > Gammaproteobacteria > Enterobacterales > Pasteurellaceae > Rodentibacter. The sequence goes on from MLHP01000008.1 coordinate 34,342, forward strand.
TTGAAATTGACCGGCTTTTACCAAGCCTGAGAGATCGCCTTTGACATCGACCAAAAATACCGGCACACCGTCATCACTGAAAGCTTCTGCCATTTTACGTAAGGTGACGGTTTTCCCCGTACCAGTTGCACCGGCGATTAAGCCGTGGCGATTGGCCATTTTTGCGGTAATACCAAGAGTTTGCCCTTGTGTGCTTCGTGCGAGATCATATTGCATAAGTATTCCTTTCTTTCGTGCTATTTATGGGGAGATAATAGGGAAAAAATAAAGTGCGGTCAAAATTTAAGTCATTTTGCGATATAATTTTACGCGTTTTTGTTGATAAGGGAAATGAAATGTCAAAATCAGAAATTTTGGTGATTAAAATCGGTGAAGTCGAACAACTGACTTTTGCCGACGGCACTAGTTATGAAACTGCTATTCGAAAACAGCCGGTATCCTCTGTAAAAATCCATTCATTGGGCGCGTATGGTAATGATGTCGGTCTTAAAAAACACCATGGCGGTGCGGATAAAGCATTATTTTTTATGTCGGATGTATCTTTTCCTGCATTAAATACCTTATTAGACGAAGATTTTTCTTACATTGATACGGCGGTCTATGGCGAAAATTTTGTCGTATCGGGTTTTGATGAGGATTCCGTTTGTGTGGGCGATCGCTTTAAAATTGGCACAACCCTTTTGGAAGTGTCGCAACCCCGCAAACCTTGCGAACGACTATCCAAAAATACCAACAATCCCGACACCCAAAAAACTGTTTATCTTTCTGGTTGGAGCGGTTGGTATGTGCGTGTCATTGAAGAGGGGGAAATTTCGCAAGGGGATGAATTAATCCTAAAAAGCCGACCTTATCCTCAACTCACCATTCGTCATTTAAATCGCTTATTGTCTGGTAAGCCAACGGTGGAAGAATTAGAGCAGGCGCTTGCCGTTGAAGAATTAGCAGCTGCATTTAAACGTTCATTAAGTTCTCAATTAAGTAAAGTTCGGGCATTCAAAAATGACAAATAAAACAACCGCACTTTGCCCTTGCCAATCGACAAAAAATTATGAGGAGTGTTGTGGATTATTCCATCAGCATAAGGCCTTGCCGGAAACGGCGGAACAGCTTATGCGTTCACGCTATACGGCGTATGTATTGAAAGATATTGCTTACATTGTGGAAACAACCGTACCCAGCCAACAAACGCTTTTAGCAACGCAAACCCTACAAGAGTGGGCGGATAATACCCAATGGCTTGGTTTACAAATCCTGAAAACGGAAACCTTAACCAAACAGCAAAGTGCGGTAGAATTTCGTGCGATTTTTCAGAGTGAGGAGGGGGAGCAATCCCACCAAGAGCGGTCAATTTTTGTTAAGGTTGAGGGGCGTTGGTATTTTGTTGATCCGACAGTTGTGCTGCCAACCATGAAACGACCTTGCGTTTGTGGTTCAGGTAAAAAATTTAAACATTGTTGTGGAGCATGGCTATGACAGATTTCACTTTCTTTAAACAATTTTGGCTGCGTTTTAATGAAAATAAATTGACGCAGGCGGCGGGCTCACTCACTTATAGTACGATGTTGGCGATTGTGCCGTTAATTATGGTGATTTTTTCAATTTTTTCTGCATTTCCGGTATTTAATGAGGTAACCGGCGCATTAAAAGAATTTATTTTTACCAATTTTGCTCCTTCTGCCGGCGATATTGTGGGGCAATATATTGATGAATTTGTGAATAATTCTAAGCAAATGAGTGCGGTGGGTATTGTTAGTTTAATTGCAGTGGCATTAATGCTGATCAATTCTATTGATCGCACTTTAAATGGTATTTGGCAAGATACCAGTACGCGTCCGATTTTCACCTCTTTTGCGATTTATTGGCTGATTTTAACCCTTGGGCCTTTGCTTATTGGTACAAGTATTGCCGCAAGTGCTTATGTGAAAGCAATGTTTGAGAGTTCGGAACATCTTTCCTTCGGTTTAACATTACTCGGTTTTGTTCCTTTTCTTTCCACTTGGTTTATTTTTACCGTACTTTATACGGTAGTGCCGAATAAAAAAGTCAGCATCAAACATTCCGCTGCAGGGGCATTAATCGCTGCCGTGTTCTTTACACTGGGTAAACAGGCCTTTGCTTGGTATATTGCAACTTTCCCCTCTTATCAATTAATTTACGGCGCGATGGCAACCCTGCCGATAATGTTGTTATGGATTCAATTAAGTTGGACGGTTGTTTTACTCGGTGCGCAACTCGCGGCCGTCTTAGCCGAGATGAAGCGAGAAAAAGTGCGGTTAGAAAATGAAGAAATTAAGGAAATACAATGATTGCATTAATACAGCGTGTTACACAGGCTCAAGTGGATGTGAATGGTGAAAAAGTCGGAAAAATTGGTAAAGGGTTACTCGTATTACTTGGTGTAGAAAAGGATGATGATCGCACAAAAGCTGATAAATTGGCAGAAAAAGTTTTACATTACCGCATTTTTAACGATGAAAATGACAAAATGAATTTAAATGTTCAGCAAGCTGGCGGCGCATTATTGGTGGTGTCGCAATTCACCCTTGCCGCCGATACCCAAAAAGGCTTGCGTCCGAGTTTTTCTAGGGGGGCTGAACCGGCACTGGCAAATGAACTTTATCACTATTTTTCACAAAAATGTGCCGAGAAAATTCTGGTTGAAAACGGGCGTTTCGCCGCAGATATGCAGGTCAGCCTCACGAATGACGGTCCGGTTACATTTTGGTTAAATGTATAACGCTATGAATTATTATTCTATTGGTAAAGTTTCTTTTTCCGACCGAAATAGCCTTGCGCAAATTGATGCACTGCTTGAGCAAGAAGGGATTCAGCGCGATCCAAATTTGGACTATCTTTGTGCAATGTTTGATGAGAGGTTTAATATCATTGCAACGGGGGCTTGTTTTGGCAATACCCTGCGTTGTTTAGCGGTATCTCAATTTCATCAAGGGGAAGGCTTGATGAATCAAATCATCACACACTTGATCAACGTTCAAATGGAACGAGGTAATGTGCATCTGTTTCTTTATACGAAATGTGAATCGGCAAAATTTTTCTATGATCTTGGTTTTCGGGAAATCGTACGAATTCCGGATCAGATCGTCTTTATGGAAAACAAACGCAACGGATTCAGGGATTATTTAACTCGGCTGCAAAATGAGACGGCAAAAAGTGCGGTGAAAAATCAGGGTATTTTTAACGAAAAAAGTACGGCGGCTATTGTGATGAACGCCAACCCTTTCACCCTTGGACATCAATATTTGGTAGAAAAAGCAGCGAGTGAAAATGACATTGTTCATCTGTTTATTTTGAGTGAAGACAGTAGTTTATTCCCTTACTCTGTGCGTAAAAAATTGATTCAAGCCGGTATCGCGCATTTGCCTAATGTCATATTGCACGATAGCGGTTCTTATATCATAAGCCAAGCCACTTTCCCGAGCTATTTCCAAAAAAGCGATGATGCTGTTATTAAAAGCAATGTAGAGATTGATTTACAGATTTTTGTACGCATTGCGCAAGCATTGGGGATTCAACGCCGTTATGTGGGTGATGAGCCGTTTAGCCATGTGACAAACCTTTACAATCAAACTATGCAACAAAAATTACCGGAATATGGTGTGGCGTGTGTGGTGGTGGAACGTAAAGAAACGGCTGAAAGAGTTATTAGTGCATCGGCTGTTCGGCAGGCTATTAAGGATAAAAATTGGTTGGCAGTCAAAAAACTGGTGCCTCAAAGCACCTTTGATTTTTTACTGAGTGATGAAGCCGTGCCGATAGTAGAGAAGATTCAACAAACGGAAGATGTAAAACATTATTGATAAAAAGAGCGGTTAAAA
>MLHP01000009.1 GCA_001999425.1 Rodentibacter genomosp. 2
CGTTGTTAAAGAGCAAAAATGGTCGGCGAGATAGGATTTGAACCTACGACCCACTGGTCCCAAACCAGTTGCGCTACCAAGCTGCGCTACTCGCCGATAAAATCTTATAAAAAGATGGGGTGGCTAATGGGATTCGAACCCACGACAACTGGAATCACAATCCAGGGCTCTACCAACTGAGCTATAGCCACCATTGAAGATTGCATTGACTCTGGCGCGCTCGACAAGATTCGAACTTGCGACCTTTGGCTCCGGAGGCCAACGCTCTATCCAACTGAGCTACGAACGCGTTGCTGCGTCGTTGCGGGGCGTATATTAATGATTTCAGAATACCTTGTCTAGCACTTTTTTGTAATTTTTTTTTGAAAGATAATTTTTTGTGCAATTTGCACAGATTTTATAAATTTTCTGTTTATATTTTAGTTTTAAATAAACGAAAAAGAATAAATTTATCCTTTATTTCTTCTCGCTCTACGCTTTGTTCTTCTTATCCAGCGGGTTATTTTCCATGCTTTTGTAATCGAATAAGCATAAAGAAAAAATAAAATAATAAAGCCAATAAACATTATCCATTCATTTACATAATACACTTCTCCTAAAATTCCAATTGCAGCACAAACCGCAGCAAAAAATGTAATCAACAAAAATGCCTGACGAGAGTTTAAACCTGCACGTACCATCAAGTGATGAACATGTAATCGGTCGGGACGAAAAGGGCTTTTCCCTTTGCGTAAACGGCGATAGATGATAGATACCATATCAATCAATGGAATCGCAATAATCCAAAGTGCAGTTACAGGATTCATCGGATGACCTTTACCTTGCGTACTTAGAAGCAAAATCCAAATAATCGTAAAGCCAATTAATGTACTCCCTGCATCCCCCATAAACACCTTATATTTTGCCCCTAACGGAATCCCCAGGTTTAACATGAGGTAAGGTAACATTGCAGCAATCAAAGCAAAACTCCAATGCGCCATATCTATTTGCCCATCACGAAACATTAAAATACCAATTGCCGCAAAAGAGACACAGGACAAACCACCAAGCAAACCATCAATACCGTCAATCATATTAAAAGCATTAATAATTGCAATGGTTGCAAACACTGTAATAACCAATCCGATAGATCCAAGCGTTAATTGGAAAGGCCCTAAAATTTGCCCAAAATGATCAAGATAGACATTCCCTAAATCAATCATCAAAATAGCCAATAAAGATTGAATTCCTGCCCGTAGAAATGGGCTAATATCAAAACGATCGTCTAAAATACCAATCGCAAGCAATATAAAAATACTAAATAAGTATAAATAAGGAAGACGAAGTTGATCCCACTCCATTAAGTAATAACATAGGTTTCCCATAAAAAGGGATACACCGCCAATTAATGGAATTGCGCCTTGGTGACGTTTGCGATAATTCGGTTTATCGACTAAACCGATTTTATTCGCGATAGGGCGCATTACCATTAAGGTCAGAAATGCGCCAAGAAAAGTAACAATAAGACTTAACATAGATTGACCTTTATAATTTTTGTAAAGGATAACATAAGGAAAATTTAGCAAGAAAGATATTTTTAACAATGCCTGTATTTTTCAGTACAATAGCAGCACTTTTTTATACTCAAGGAAAAACAATGACAAATTCAACCGCACTTTTTTCTCGTGCACAACAAATTATTCCCGGTGGCGTCAATTCTCCTGTTCGAGCCTTTAAAGGAGTAGGAGGAACACCGGTATTTATTCAGAAAGCACAAGGTGCTTATATTTATAATACGGATAATAAACAATATATTGACTATGTTGGCTCTTGGGGGCCTATGATTCTAGGGCATAACCATCCCACTATTTTAAATGCCGTATTGAAAGCGGCGGAAAACGGATTGAGTTTCGGCGCGCCAACCCCTTCTGAAATTGATCTTGCCGAACTGGTTTGCACACTGATGCCCTCTATTGAAATGGTCAGAATGGTGAGTTCAGGCACTGAAGCCACAATGACCGCCATTCGTCTTGCCCGCGGCTATACCGGACGTGATAAAATTTTAAAATTTGAAGGCTGTTACCACGGTCATTCCGACTCACTTTTAGTAAAAGCCGGTTCCGGAGCACTAACATTGGGACAACCAAGTTCTCCCGGGGTTCCGGAAGATTTTGCTAAACATACGCTCACTGCGGAATACAATAATTTAGATTCTGTTAAGCAATTATTTGAACAATTTCCTGATAGCATTGCTTGCGTCATTATTGAACCCGTTGCAGGCAATATGAATTGTATCCCGCCGAAAGACGGTTTCTTGCAAGGATTACGTGAACTTTGCAACAAATATGGTGCACTTTTCATTATTGATGAAGTAATGACCGGTTTTCGCGTAGCGCTTGCCGGTGCGCAATCTTACTACGGTGTAATGCCGGATCTGACCACACTAGGTAAAGTCATTGGCGGAGGTATGCCGGTGGGGGCAGTAGGTGGAAAAAAAGCAGTGATGGAACACCTCGCACCAACCGGTCCGGTTTACCAAGCTGGTACGCTTTCCGGCAATCCTATTGCCATGGCGGCAGGTTTAGCTTGCTTAAATGAATTAAAAAAAGCAGGAAATGAACAAAAGCTCGCTGAAAAAACCGAAAAACTCTGTTTAGGTTTAAAAGCGTTGGCAGAAAAGTATAATGTGCCGTTCGTAGTGAATTATGTAGGCGGTATGTTCGGTATTTTCTTTACCGATCAAAAAGAAGTAACCTCTTATGCCGAGGTCATGAAATGTGATACGGAAAAATTCAAAATTTTCTTCCATAAGATGCTGGATTTAGGTGTATATCTTGCCCCTTCAGCATTTGAAGCCGGCTTTATGTCCTTAGCACATACCGATGAAGATATTGCCAAAACGCTGGAAGCAGCCGATATTGCCTTCAGATCCCTCGCTTAATTCATAAAAAAGTGCGGTTAAAATTGACCGCACTTTTTCTTTAGATCCGCCGCTCAATTACTTCACGTAAATGCCTTCTCTCCTCCAAAGTTAAAGCTTTATTCGTATGATTTCTCAAAATAAAGAAATCCTCTACTTTTTCACCTACGGTCGTAATTTTTGCATTGAATAAAGTTAAATGAAGATCATTAAATATTTGACTGATTTCCGCCAATAAGCCCGGTTTATCTAACGCAACCAGTTCCATTTCGGTATGTTCCGTTTTACTTTCGTGTAAAAAACGCACTTCTGTTTTCACCGTAAAATGCTGTAATTGGCGATTTGGCAAGATTCTGGGTTGTTGATACTTATCGCTTTGCAATACTTGAATGAGCGCATTTTCTAATTCCCGACGACGATCAAATTTTACTAACTCCCCATTAAGCTCCGTAATAATAAAGCTATCAAACACATAACCATCTTGTGCCGTGATAATTTGAGCATCGTGAATACTGAATTTTTTCGCCCCAATTGTACTGACTACTTTATTAAATAACTGTGCTTGATCTCGGCAATAAATGAAAACCTCCGTTCCCCCAAAAGAAAAGCGATTTGTGACTTTAACCAATAAGTTACCGGAAAAATTTACCAATAATGCGGAATGCCCGGCGATTTGTTTTGCGCTATTGCGTAGAAAATATTCATCAGGGCAACGTGTCCATAATTGATGAATTTTTTCTTGCGACACAGTTGGAAAATCAGCTTGTAAAATAGCCATAGCTAAACAGCGATTCTCTTCCAATTTTTCCGAGTAATCCAACTCCACCATACCTTGGTCAAATTGTTGTTTAGTCGAATCATATAAGGAAGAAAAAAGTGAGCGTTTCCAACTATTCCAAAGTGAACTATTGGTAGCACAAATATCCGCCACCGTAAGACAAGTTAAATAATCAAGTCTAACCTGATTTTGTACCGTTTCAGCAAAATTCATCACCACTTCGGGATCATAAATATCACGCCGCTGAGCGGTAATCGACATCAATAAATGAGCTTCCACCAACCAACTTAATGTATTGATTTCCCGCCGGTCAAATCCATGCAATCGACCAAATTCAGCCACATCCGCCGCACCTAATAGAGCATGATCCCCGCCCCGCCCTTTTGCTATATCATGGAATAAGGCGGCAACATACAATAAAGTGCGGTCAGAAAGTCGGCTAAATATGCGATGGCAAATCGGGTGTTCCGTTTCGCTTTTAGGTAGCAAAAAACCTTCTAATTTTTGCATGACACGCAAGGTGTGTTCATCCACCGTATAAATGTGGAATAAATCAAATTGCATTAGTCCTTCAATTGCCTGCCATTGCGGAAGATAAGCGGTGATCACACCATACTGATGCATTGGTACGAAAGCACGGGAAATGGCATTTTTCTGATTGAACAAACGCAAAAACTTTTCGCGCGCCGCGGGAATTTCGCACAATTTCTTCGATAATTGTTCAAGTGCAAGTTGTAATTTGCGTAGGGTTTCAGAATGAATCGTCGCTTGTTCAAATTGGGTCAAATAAAAAAACAGATCGAGAATACGCTCAGGCTGATGAAAAAATAAATCCGGTTTACGCAAACACAAGCGTTCATTTATCAAGTCAAAATCATCATCCAATTGATGAATAAAGACATCATAAGACGGAGATAAAAAATGCTCACGATAATGTTGAATTAATATATTACTAATCAGCGAAATGCGGTGTAATGCTTGAAAAAAACGTTTCATCATTTTTTCTACACCTTGATTCCCCTCCCCTCTAAAACCCAGTAATTCACTGACTTTAATTTGTCGGTCAAACAGCAAACGGTTGTCATAGCGTTTTACAATCAAATGCAAGGCAAAGCGCACTTTAAAAAGAAAAGCCTGACTTTCTTGTAAGTGTAGGTATTCTTGCGGATAAATAAAACCACTTTGTAAAATCGCTTCTAAAGTTAGCGCCCCTGTATGGCGTAGAGCCACCCAATACAGTAAATGCAAATCCCGTAAACCTCCGGGGCTATATTTAATATCGGGTTCAAGATTATAAGCAGTATTATGATAACGTTGATAACGCTCGCTCTGCTCCTGCACTTTCGCATTAAAAAAGGCCTCTTTTGCCCAAAATTCATCACCTTTTACCAATTCACAAAGCGCTTCAAAGTGCTGTTGATTTCCAACGAGAAATCTTGCTTCCAGCAAATTTGTCGCAATCGTAATATCCGCTTTTCCTTCGCTTTCACATTGTGTTAGTGTACGCACTGAATGCCCCACTTCAAAGCCACAATCCCATAAAAACTGAACAAACTTTGCTACATTTTCTTTTTCATCAGGATTGAGTTCCCGTTCCGTCAAAATTAAAAAATCCAAATCGGAAAGCGGAAACATTTCCTTTCGCCCATAACCTCCCACAGCAATGAGTGAAAGATCCGCTTGCGTTGACAATCCCATTTCGTACCAAAGTTGTTTTAACAGTACATCACAAAAATCACTGCGGTTTTCAACCAATTCAAAAATGGAATAATGTGAAAAATTATCCAGCTCAAATTGTTTTAAATTTTCTCGCTGAATTTTGACCGCACTTGAGGTGAGCGGAGAGGAAAATAAGGCGGGAAAAAGCATAGCATTCCTTAATAAAAAAGCCCAACAAGTGGGCTTTTAAAAATAATTACGCATTCACCATAATACGTGAAATGCGCCCTTCGGCAATTTCTTCATCACGAATGGTCATAACTTCACAGCCGTTTTCCGTTACCACAAGCTGGTGTTCATATTGTGCCGAGTGACTTCGATCTTTGGTTTTAACAGTCCAACCGTCGCCCATTACCCGCACTTCTTTTTTACCGGCATTAATCATGGGTTCAATAGTAAATACCATACCCGGTTTTAAAATCACACCGCCATCATCGGCATAATAATGTAAGACTTGCGGCTCACAATGAAACTCCGTGCCAATGCCATGACCACAATATTCGCGTACCACGCTAAAACCTTGACTTTCCGTATATTTTTGCACCGCTTTGCCAATTTCATTTAAACGAATGCCCGGTTTAACCGTACGTAATCCCATATAGAGCGCTTCTTGTGCCGCCTCCACCAGTTTTTTACTGCGTATATTGGTTTCACCGCCAACAATATACATTTTGGAGTTATCACCAAAATAACCGTCTTTAATCACTGTGACATCAATGTTTACAATATCGCCGTTTTTCAATACCTTATCCGAACTGGGAATACCATGGCAAACCACCTCATTAATAGAAATACAGGTCGCTTTTGGAAAACCATGATAATTTAAGCAGGCAGGAATGACTTTTTGTTCGTTTACCATATATTCGTGACAAATGCGATCTAATTCTCCTGTTGTCACGCCGGCTTTCACATAAGGTTCAATCATCACCAACACGTCAGAAGCCAATTTGCAAGCTTCACGCAGTTTTATCACTTCTTTTTCGGTTCTTAATGGAATAGTCATTTTATTCCCTCACTTAATACAACGGGGTGCGGATTATAGCACGATTTCCGTGAAAAATCTTGAATGCATTAGTCGGTTATTGGATAATAGCCCAATTCAAATTTAGGAAAGTGGAAAATATTATGACAGATAATATTGCTGTGCCGCTAACATTTACCGATGCGGCAGCGAATAAAGTAAAAAGTTTAATTAGCGAGGAAGAAAATAGTGCCCTCAAACTTCGTGTGTATATCACCGGTGGTGGTTGCAGCGGTTTCCAATATGGTTTTACCTTTGATGAAAAAGTAAACGAGGGGGACTTAACCATTGAAAAATCCGGTGTTCAGCTTGTGATTGATCCGATGAGTTTACAATATTTAATCGGTGGTACGGTGGATTATATCGAAGGATTGGAAGGCTCCCGTTTCGTCGTAGATAATCCAAACGCCACCAGCACTTGCGGCTGTGGCTCGTCTTTTAGCATTTAACATGGATTTTCAATTTACCTCTCACCAAGGCAATATTTCAGCGAAATGCTCAATGGAACATATTGCTCTTGCAAACTGGTTTAATACTGAAGTGCGGTCAAATCCAACAGCGATTTTGACCGCACTTTCTACTGCACGGCAATTAACCGAAAACCAAGAAAAACGCTTAATCGGTGCGGAATACTCACTCTTTCTCAATGCTGACGAAGTAATGGTGCGTGCCAACAATCTTGTTATAGAATCCGATGCAATATTAGAAGATAATTTCCATTATTATGATGAAGAAAGTATCGCTTTTTGCGGTACACAAGATTTTATTCATTTTCTTGAAGCCTATATTGATTTTATCGAATAACCCGCTATGACCACAGAAAATCACGAACAAGAAGAAAATCAACAGACGAATCCAAGAAAACGTCGCGCTTTTAAGATGTTTCTACTCAAAGCCGGTTTCACAGCAACCGTCCTTGCAATATTTTATGGCGGTTATTTGGATTGGCAAATTCGTTCAAAAATGGATGGGCAAATTTGGCATTTACCGGCCGAAGTATATAGCCGTATTGAACGTGTCAAAATCGCCGATAATCTTGCGTTTGATGAAGTCATTCGAATTTTGCTTGATAACGAATACCGTCAAACAACGATGGTTGCAGCACCGGGCGATTTTAAATTAGAAGATGACACTATCGTGGTTCTACGCCGTGCTTTCCCTTTCCCTGACAAACCTGAACCGCAACGGGTATTACGCCTACGTTTTAGCGACAATAAATTAAGCCGAATTGAAGATCTTGTCGCAGTACAAGCTATTGATGAATTTCGCCTTGCTCCTAAACTTATCGCGATGTTGGAATCAGACAACGAAGATCGTCTTGCGATTCCCCTACAAAATTACCCGCGTTTATTGATTGATGCGCTAATTTTGACTGAAGATCGCCGCTTTTATGATCATAACGGGATTAACCCGATTGGCATAATACGGGCGCTGATCGCCAATATTCGTGCCGGCCAAACCGTACAAGGCGGCAGCACATTAACCCAACAATTAGTCAAAAACCTTTTTTTATCAAGCGAACGTACCATTACACGCAAAGCTAATGAAGCGTTAATGTCCCTCATTTTAGACTGGCGTTATAACAAAAACCGTATCCTTGAAACCTACCTCAATGAAATTTACCTCGGGCAAAACGGTGATACCCAAATCCACGGTTTTGAACTTGCCAGCCAATTTTATTTCGGGCGTTCCATTCGTGAAATTAGCCTTGATCAAATTGCCTTACTAGTGGGCATGGTAAAAGGCCCTTCACTGTATAATCCTTGGCGTAACCCACAAAATGCCCTTGAACGCCGCAATGTGGTATTAAAATTAATGCTGGATCATCAAATGATCGGTGGCGAGCTTTATGAATTACTCAGTAAACGTCCGCTCGGTGTGCAAGCCAAAGGGCAAATTTCACGTAAATATCCGGCATTTATTCAAACCTTGCAAGCGAATCTACGTCACCAACTCGGCGAACACAAAACCTCAAGCCTATTGGGGGCACGTATTTTCAGCACAATGGATTTAAAACAACAAGCACAATCGGAACATGCCGTCGTCAATACCGTTTCTAAATTACAAGTACAGACGAAAAATCCTCATTTGGAAGGGGCAATGATTGTGGCGGATTACCGCAGCGGTGAAATTCGTGCTGTCGTCGGCGGTTTACAAACCCAATATGCCGGTTTCAACCGAGCATTAATGGCAAAACGCCAAATTGGTTCATTGGTAAAACCGTCCATTTATTTGACCGCACTTTCCAATCCCGAACAATTCCGTTTGAACACGGCGATTAATAACCAACCTATTACGATTAACATAAAAGGCAGCCCGCCTTGGCAACCGCGTAACTATGATCGTAAATATAGCGGTTCAGTGATGTTAATGGATGCGCTCGTCCGTTCACTAAATATTCCAACGGTGAATATTGGGATGAAAGTGGGTTTGAAAAATGTTATCGACACACAAAAAGTGATGGGTTGGGATAATGTAGCAATCCCTAAAGTGCCAGCAATGTTGCTCGGTTCTTATACGATTTCACCTTATGATGTCACGAAACTTTATCAGACTATCGCCAACCAAGGCGGTAGGATTGAATTAACCACGATAGACAGTATTACCGATCGTCAAGGTAATCTAATTTATCAGCATGATAAAACGCCCAAACAAGTGGTTCCACAAGAAGCGGCATTCCAAACCTTATTTGCCATGCAACAAACAGTGGAACGCGGCACGGCACGTAGCCTACAAAATGATTACGCCGATCTTCGCCTTGCGGGGAAAACCGGCACAACAAACGATGCACGTGATACTTGGTTTGTCGGCATTGACGGACGAAATGTCAGCACCATTTGGTTAGGGCGCGATGATAACGGCGAAACCAAACTCACCGGTGCCTCCGGTGCATTACAAATTTACAAAGACTATCTCAACCGTGTTTATATTGAAAAATTAAAACTGCAAAAGCCCACTGCAATAAAATGGGTTGGCATTAATCAATATGGCAGTTGGGATTGTGGCAGCAACCGAACGATTCCGGTGTGGGCAAATAAAGGGCAAAATTTTTGCTCATCTTCAACCATATCTACTTCTACCCCATCAACGAATCAATCAGCTCCTCAAGGTAGCTTATGGGATGTGTTGGATAAAATCCCTACTGAAGAAGCAAAACCCGAATAACAAAAGTGCGGTTAATTTCAACCGCACTTTTATTTCCCGTAACCCGAATACAAAAAGCCCTCAAAAATTGAGGGCTAAATTGTTTTTTATCGTAATAAAAATTAGCGACGTAAACCTAAACGTGCGATGGTGCTTTGGTATAACGCAAGATCCGTACGTTTTAAGTAGTCTAAAAGTTTACGACGACGAGAAACCATACGTAATAAACCACGACGACCATGGTGGTCTTTTTTATGCTCTGCAAAGTGAGCTTGTAAGTGGTTGATTTGTGCAGTTAATAATGCGATTTGAACTTCGGAAGAACCGGTATCTTTCGCATCACGACCAAATTCAGCAACGATTGCCGCTTTTTTTTCAGTACTTAGAGACATTTTTTACTCCTAAAAGGTAGTGTTATTGATACATCATTCGCCGATCTCTAACTCAGCGATGACAAGGAAGTCGCATTCTAGCAATGAAGTACGGTAAATACAAGGTTTATTCCCACAAAATGTGTTCAGTGCGGTTAAGATCAACCGATTAAACCCTATCGTTGCGTTGCTTCTTAATAAATCCTTTTGGTTATGGATAAACGAGCCATATTTTCAGGGTTGGCATTAATAAAATATCGCATGATTCGCCTTGTTCAAATTGATGCCGTGTAGTCCTGCCGGTTCTAAAACAACTCAATTTTGACACGGTGCTTTGTCTGAAAATATCCGCTAGTTTTTGCAACGCATAACGAAAACTACCTACACTAAAAATTTTGAGTAACACCATTAATCTTTTTTATTGAGCAAGGTTCCATACAAAGGCACAAAATGCTTAAAACACGATTGTTGATATTTCACTTGCTGTTCCAGCATCGACAAATGAAAAAGTGCGGTTAAATTTCCCGCCGTTAATATATTTACTGTCTCGCCAAATTGAATATCGTCTTTAATCATCAGCAAGGTTTTATTCGCTACTGCCGTCGCATGATTTGGTTGATGCGTAGTGAAGATAATTGTCATATTCCGATGTTTTGCCAAGTCTTGTAGTAAAGACAACACCACATTTTGATTGGCGAGATCCAACGCTGAAGTCGGTTCATCCAACAACATTAATTTACATTCTGACGCAATCGCACGCGCAATTAAAATCAGTTGTCGCTGCCCGCCGGAAAGGGAAACAAATTCGCGGTTCACTAAATGCGTCAAATTCAAATAATCCAATGCTTGCATTGCGACTTGATAATCGTACGCTTTTGGTTTGGCAAAGGTATTGATATGCTTAGTACGTCCCATTAGCACAATATCTAAAACAGAATAAGCAAAAGGCGAAGAAAAGAACTGCGGTACAAAACAGATCGATTGATGTACTTCAATGTTGCCTTGAATCGGGTGGTGAATGCCGAGCAACAAATCCAATAAAGTGCTTTTTCCACACCCGTTTTGCCCTAAAATCGCCAAAATATCCCCTTGTTGAAGATCAAAATTCAATTGCTGAAACAGGAATTTTTCCGCCTGATAGTAAAAACCCAAATTTTCCACGGTGAGCACTTTATTCATTCATGCCTCTGCATTTTAGTTTATACACCAACACGCCAAACAACGGCGTGCCGATAAGTGCGGTCAAAATACTGATCGGAATTTCGGCAGCGGAAAGGGAACGCGCTAGGTTATCCACCATTAACATATAAGTTGCACCGAGAAGCATAGTGCATGGCAACAAACGTTGATGATTGGCGCCTACCAGCATACGGCTCAAATGCGGAATAATCAGCCCGACCCAGCCGATACTGCCGCTCACCGCCACCTGACCGGCGACCAATGAACCGCTGAGAAAAATCATCAGCCAGCGTAACGGTGCCACGTTCACACCCAAGGCTTTCGTTTCTTTATCGTCTAACGAAAGCAAATTCAAACGCCAGCTTAGACCAAGTAAAATCGTGCTACACAGAAAAAACGGAACAAAGAAAAAGGTAAATTTTTCCCAGTTTGATGTAGCAAAACTGCCCATCAGCCAAAACACAATACTGGGTAATTTTTCTTCCGTATCGGAAATATATTGCAAAAGACTGACAAGTGCGGAAAAAAGCCCGCTTAAAATCATCCCCACTAAGATCAACATCAACAGGCTACGTTGATTAAATTTAAAGCTGAATAGAAAAACTAAAGCAAGCGTACCGAAGCCAAACAAAATCGTGCTGGCAAATAAGCCGTATAAACTAAACCCAAAGAAAATCGCTAACGTGCCTCCGAAGGCAGAACCGGATGTGACACCAATAATATGCGGATCTACCAGTGGATTACGAAAAATGCCTTGCAACACTGCACCGCTCAACGCCAGCCCGCCACCCACACAAAGTGCGGTTAAAATTCGCGGTAAACGGACTTGGAAAATCACTTGCTGTTGTACAGGATCGATTTCAAGTGCGGTTACTTTTGCCCATAGAATTTGTCCAATCTGTGACAGAGATAAAGAATACGGCCCGATGCCTAAGGAAATCACGGCGGTCATTACAAGCAACAACATTAAACCGGCAAGAATCTTGGAGTAATTATTTGGCTGCATCGACGGTGTTGTAAGAAGTACGGTAGAATTTTTGGTAATAGTCATTCACCATTTTATCCAAATCCACATCTTGAAAACGTTGTGGATAAAGAGCTTTCGCCAACCACACCTCACCCAACGCCAAAGCTTCCGGCATTGGATAACCCCAAGCTTTCGCATATTCCGGCATCAGCAAGACTTTTTTATCTTTCACCGCCTGAATATTCGCCCAGCCTTGATCATTCAGAATTTGTGGTACGACATCAGGATAACGATCCTGTACCAAAATTACCGCCGGATTCCATTCCAACACATTTTCCAAAGAAACTTGTTTGAAACCTTTGATCGTTGCCGCCGCTACATTGTAAGCGCCCGCGTGTTCCATCATCAATCCGGTATATTTACCCGAACCGTAAGTGGCTAAATCCGGATTCGCCATATAGGTACGCACACGTTTGTCGGCCGGCACATCTCTTAAACGCGCCGTCAATAATTTACGATTGGCAAAGGCGGCTTTCACTAATTCATCACCCTGTTGTTTTTTCTCAAACACCTCAGCGATTAGCTCAATTCCTTGTTTTAAGCCATCGTTATAGGCTTTGTCTTCATCACTTAAGGTTGGGTTAAGCTTGCCTTTCTCTCCCGCTTCACCGGTACGCAACGAAATCGCCACGACCGGAATATTTAACTCACTGATTTGTTTAATCATTTCCGGCGGTGCATAGTTGGTGACGAACACCACATCCGGTTTTAACGCCAATAGACTTTCAATATTAACGGAATTCAAATCACCCGGCATCGCCATATTTTCCAGTTCCGGCGCAAAACGAATATAGTTTTTGCCCAGCTGTTTTTTCCAGTTGGAAAGTACCCCCACTATTTGTTTTGTGGCATTCAGCTGAACAGCAATATTCAGTGTTTGGTGCTGTAATACCACGGCACGGTTAATATGGTCGGGAATCGTCACCTTGCGATCCAGCTGATCGATAATCACTCGATCGGCAAAAGCAGAAAAAGAAAGCGTTCCGAGTAAACCGGCGAGAATGAGTTTTTTGAGTTTCATAGAATATCCTTATTTAATAGAGGAGAAGCTTCATTGCATATTAAATGATATAAAGCAACGGATTGGGTTTAAATTTTTTCAATGATTACTTTAATATCTTCCGGCGGCGCATAATAAGGTGCGGAAGTGATAAACAAACGAATGCCCAATTTAGCATAATCCGCCACATTATTTTTATTCACACCACCCGCTACTGAAAGGAGGATGTTCTTTTGTTGTGATTGGAGTAATTCGAGTGCTTGTTTCACTTCCTGTGGTAACCATTTATCAAGCTGAATAATATCCGGTTCGGCAGAAAGCATTTGTTCAAATTGCTCAAAATTATCCGCTTCCAGCGTAATTTTATTTTCCGGCGCTTCACGGCGTAGCGTTTTGACAATGTTTTTCCAATCATTTGAATCGGAAAGCAAATTGCGGTGATTGGTAAATACCAACAAAGTTTCGCTAATCCCTTGGCGATGAATATGCCCACCGGCAGCAAGTACCGCATTGGTCGCTAATTTACGTGTATTCGGAATGCTTTTACGGGTGCAAGCCACCACTGCGTCGGGGTTGATGGCTTTCGCATTGGCAATCATCTCTGCGGTATATTGCGCCACACCGCACGACCACTCCAACACCAGTTGTACCACTTTCCAGCCTTGATGTAGCTTATCTGCCGCCCCTTCCGCACTTAATAGTAATGTTCCGGCTTCCACAACATCACCTTCTTTCACATATAAGAGCGGTTGAAGATCGAGTTTTTTTAGCAATTTTTCCGCCACGGAAATTCCTGCTACCACACCGGCATTTTTGCGTTTAAAGATCATCTTTGCCGCCACATTTTCAACACCGAGCGAGTGCGTGGTTAAATCGCCGCGATAAATATCTTCCAGTAAAAAATCATCTAATTCTTTGTCGGAAAAATAGATCATAAAATCTCCTTAAATTAATTTTCCTTGATGTAACCGAATTTGTTTATCGGAAAAATAATCCGCCTCTCGCGGCTCATGTGTCACTAAAAGTGTGGTGATTTGATGAGTTTGAATAAAGCTTTTCAATACTTTCCAAATAGCTTGTCGTGATTGCCAATCCAGCGATGAAAAAGGCTCATCGAGCAATAATAAATCCGGTAAATGAATTAATGCTCTAGCCAAAGCTGCACGCTGTTGCTCACCGCCGGAAAGTTGATGGGGATAACGTTCCATTAAGTGTTCAATATGAAGTGCGGTCAATAATCGGTGCTTTTCTTCCATAGAAGCCTTTGGATTTGCCAAAGTTAAATTGCCACTGACAGTTTTATGTGGGAATAAGTAAAGTCGCTGATTCAAATAACGGCAATTACGTTTCCAAGGCGCGAACAATGCCAAATTTTGTCGGTTTAACAAGATGAACCCGGAATAATCCTTATAGCCTGCAATAGCATTTAACAAGGTGGTTTTTCCACTACCCGATTGTCCGACCACAGAAAGACACTCGCCTTTTTCAAGATAAAAGGAAACGTTCTTTAAAATACCAACTTGCAACTGCTCAATTTGTAACATCTTCATATTTCCGATTCATGATTCTTAAAACAGACAAAAGACAGGCTGAAATAAACAGCAACCACAAGGAAGCGCCGATAGCAATTTCAAAATCACCGCTGGCAATGTTCAAATACACCGCCATAGGCAATGTTTCTGTTTTAAATCTCGTCGCACCGGCAAGCATTAAAGTTGCGCCAAATTCACCAATAGCCCGTGACCACGCCAAAATCGCTCCAGCCAATAAAGGCTTCCAACACATCGGCAATTCGATTTTTAACAAGGTTTGAAACGGTGACAACCCCAAGTTATAAGATGCCAAGCGATAACCCGGATCGAATGCGGAAAAAATACCAGTTGCGCTACGAAATAAAATGGCGCTGGCAATATAGGTTTGCGCAACGATAATGCCTATGGGGCTAAAAATCCATTTCCCGATAGAAGGAATTAATTGGCTTAATATGCCTTGCGAATTAAACAATAACAGTAAACTCAAACCTGTCACAAGGGGTGGCAATACCATAGGTAAATCAAGCAAAGTGTCAAAAATCTTTTGAAAAGACAACCGCACTTGGCTCATCACCCAAGCGGAAGGAATAGCAAGGCAAAGCGCTAACAATAACGAAAGGATTGAGGTTCCTAAGGACATCCGAAGAGCAAAGTGCAATTCGGGATCGAACAATATTTTTTGGAAAAAATAGGTATCCAGTTTCATGATTAAAGAAAGCACCGTTCCCACTACAATCGACAAAAACACGATTAATGGGAGTAGTGCCAACTTTAAACTCAAACTTTTATTTAATAGGTAAGAAGCCTTCATCGGTAAAATACTTCACACCTTGTACGGATTGGAAGAAATCAAATAATTGTTTTGCCTCGACAGGATGCGGAGAAGAAGCCAACAATGCCAAAGTCACGTTTTCTTCCGGCGTACCTTGCGGGTTTGGTAATAACACGACTTTATCGCGCACTTTCCATGCACCGGAACGCCCGACCACAGCGGCATCCACATCACCATTTAACAAATACAGCATTAATTGTTTCGCTGTCGCGGTTTTCACGATTACTTTTTCGTTTAATTGTTGTTGATAGCCGGAAAGCTCGAACATTTTCTCCGCACCTTTACCCAGTGCCATTGCTTTGCTATCGCCGATACCTAAACGAAGTGAACTTTCCGCTAAGGCTCTGAAAGAATCAATACCCTGTGCTTTATCTTTACGCACTGCCAAAACAGGAATGTGGAGCACTATCGCTCCCACAGCCTTCACATCATTAGTTTTTTGTAATTTTTTAACGTAATCTTCAGAACCGGATAAGAAAAGATCACCGGTTTTCATCGTGTTATAACGCGCTAAAATTTGACCGGAACCGCCATATTCCACAGTAACTTTATTTCCCGTTTCTTTTTCAAACTGTTGCACAATTTTTTCTACCGGATCTTTTAATCCCGCTCCGGCATATAAATAAAGATCTGCCGCATTTACCGACCCCATAGCAACCATTGTCGTAGCCAGCACCGCTAATTTTTTCATATTACCTCCTTGAATTAAAGAACCGTAGTCTAACATAATCGCTATATAAAAATAAACATAATGAAGCACATAAGAAGAGTGCGGTCAAAAACGCTACTGTTTTTAACCGCACTTTACGATGAAACAAAGCCGACCTCGTCAGCTTTTTTTCTTAATCTTTCAAAGATTTAATTTTTTCAATGACATTCGTAGTCGAGCAACCGTTTTCAAAATTTAGCACTTTCACATCCCCACCATTTGTCCAAACTTCTTGGCTGCCGGCGATCTCTTCCGGCTTATAATCCCCGCCTTTTACGAGTAAATCAGGCAAGATTTCACCAATCAAGCGTTGCGGCGTATCTTCCGTAAAAGGAACAAGCCAATCTACCGACGATAATCCCGCCAATACCGCCATACGGGTATCAAGATTATTAATTGGACGACTTTCTCCTTTCAAGCGTTTGACAGATTCATCACTATTCACTGCAACAACTAAACGATCGCCTAATTTACGGGCATTTTCAAGATAAGACACGTGTCCCGGGTGTAAAATATCAAAACAGCCATTTGTCATTACAATCTTTTCACCACGGGCTTTCGCTTGTGCGACCACTTCCTTGAGCTGTGTTTCTGTCATAATACCAAAACCGCTTTCCGGCCGAGCGTGAATCGCATTTTCAAGTTCTACGTTAGAAACCGTTGAAGTCCCCAATTTGCCCACAACAATGCCTGCTGCAACATTCGCTAAATAACAGGCTTCTTCAAAAGAACGCCCATCTGCCAGTGCTGTCGCCAACACGCTAATTACCGTATCACCTGCGCCCGTCACATCAAAAACTTCTTTCGCCACTGTTGGCAAATGATAAGGTTCTTGATTTGGACGAAGCAAGGTCATCCCTTTTTCAGATCGGGTGACCAAAAGTGCGGTCAATTCTATGTCAGAAATTAATTTCAAACCTTTTTCAATGATCGCTTCTTCCGTGTTGCATTTGCCTACCACCGCTTCAAATTCAGCCATATTTGGGGTGAGCAAGGTCGCGCCACGATAGCGTTCAAAATCCGTGCCTTTTGGATCAATGAGTACTGGCACATTAGCTTTACGTGCAATCTGAATCATTTTTTGCACTTCTTTTAACGTACCTTTGCCATAATCGGAAAGCACTAAAGCACCGTAATTTTTGACCGCACTTTCCAGTTTAGAAAGTAAATCCTGACAATCTACATTATTAAAATCTTCTTCAAAATCAAGGCGTAAAAGCTGCTGATGACGGGATAAAATGCGTAATTTGGTAATCGTCGGATGACTACTTAATGCAACAAAATTACAATCAATATGTTGATCTTTTAGCAAATAAGATAATGCCGTGCCGGTCTCATCTTGCCCGATCAACCCCATCAACTGAACCGGTACATTCAGTGAAGCAATATTCATCGCCACATTCGCTGCACCACCGGCACGTTCTTCATTTTCTTGCACTCGCACCACCGGCACCGGTGCCTCAGGTGAAATTCGGTTGGTTGCACCAAACCAATAACGATCAAGCATTACATCGCCTAATACAAGGACTTTTGCCTGTTTAAATTCTGCTAAATACTGAGCCATGCTATTCTCTCTTGGAAAAAATTGGCGTGATTTTACCACAAGTCATTTTTACGTTAAACTACCGCGCAATTTCATGGAGAATGATAATGAAAAATAACAAACTCCCTAGGTTTCAACGCACTTTTCTTGCCCCTAAATATTGGGGATTCTGGCTTGGACTTGCTCTTTGGCGTGCCATTTTACTGTTGCCCTACCCGATTTTACGCCACATAGGTAACGGCTTGGGTCGGCTTTTTTCCCTGTTAAAAATCGGCAAACGCCGTGCCGCCATTGCACGCCGCAATCTTGAACTTTGCTTTCCCGATATGCCGGAACATGAGCGGGAAACCCTATTACAAGAAAATTTGCGTGCCGTAGGCATGGCAATTATAGAAACCGGTATGGCATGGTTTTGGTCTGATGCCCGCATAAAAAAATGGTCGAAAATTGAGGGGCTACATCATCTAAAAGATCATCAGCAAGACGGCATTATTTTTGTGGGAGTACATTTTCTCACATTAGAACTCGGTGCCCGCATTGTAGGCTTAGATCACCCCGGATTAGGCGTGTATCGCCCGAATGACGACCCGCTTTTAGATTGGCTACAAACCCAAGGACGCTTGCGTTCCAATAAAGATATGCTGGATCGCAAAGATCTTCGCGGTATGATTAAAGCCCTGCGCCAAGGTGAAACCATTTGGTATGCACCTGATCATGATTACGGACGAAAAAACGCCGTGTTTGTGCCGTTTTTTGCCGTACCCGATGCTTGCACCACCACCGGTAGCTACTATTTATTAAAGTCCTCTCCGAAAAGCAAAATCATCCCCTTTGCACCGCTTCGCAATCAAGATGGTTCGGGCTATACGGTGAGCATTTCACCACCGGTGGATTTCACAGATTTAGAGGATGAAACGAGCATTGCCACACGAATGAACCGCCTTGTAGAAAAAGAAATTCTAAAAGGAGTAGAACAATATATGTGGCTACATCGCCGTTTTAAAACACGCCCCAATGAAACTGATCCAAGTTTATATAACTAAAGAGTGCGGTCGAAAATAACCGCACTTTTTGATACACTCTTTCGCAATTTTTCTATATCTAATAAATAACCTAAACATGACAACTCAGTATTCAGCCCAAGAAATTACGGTTTTAAAAGATCTCGAACCGGTGCAAATTCGCCCCGGGATGTACACCGACACCACCCGTCCAAACCACCTGGCACAAGAAGTCATTGATAATAGTGTGGACGAAGCCCTTGCCGGTTTTGCCACAAAAGTTGAAGTCATTTTACACGCGGATCAATCGCTCGAAGTTATCGATAACGGTCGGGGAATGCCGGTGGATATTCACCCCACAGAAGGCGTTTCAGGAGTGGAAGTGATCTTAACCAAACTCCATGCAGGCGGTAAATTTTCCAATAAAAACTATGAATTTGCCGGAGGCTTACACGGTGTGGGGATTTCTGTGGTGAACGCCCTTTCCGAACGGGTCGATATTCAAGTAAAACGCAGTGGCGAAGTGTATAAAATCGCCTTTGAAAACGGCGTAAAAGTGGAAGAACTTGAGGTGGTCGGCACTTGCGGCAGACGCACTACTGGTACTACCGTTCATTTCAAACCCAATCCGAAATATTTCGACAGTGCAAAATTTTCCGTCAGCCGCCTGCGCCATTTATTGCGTGCCAAGGCGGTTCTCTGCTCCGGACTTGAAATCAAATTTATTGATAAAGTCAACAATACGCAAGATGTGTGGTTGTATGAGGACGGCTTATCCGACTATCTCATTGAAGCCGTTAATGGTGAAGAAACCTTGCCTGAAAAACCCTTTGTCGGTGAATTTAAAGGTACAAACGAAGCCGTAAGCTGGGCATTATTGTGGCTACCACAAGGAGGGGAACTCATTGGCGAAAGCTATGTAAATTTAATTCCCACCATTCAAGGCGGTACACATGTCAATGGTTTGCGTCAAGGCTTACTGGAGGCGATACGGGAATTTTGCGAATTCCGTAATTTACTCCCTCGCGGCGTAAAACTCACTGCCGATGATATTTGGGATCGCTGTGCTTATATCCTTTCCCTAAAAATGCAAGATGCCCAATTTGCCGGTCAAACCAAAGAGCGCCTGTCATCACGCCAAAGTGCGGTCTTTGTCAGCGGTGTTTTAAAAGATTCCTTTAGCCTATGGCTTAACCAAAATGTACAAGATGCGGAAAAACTTGCCGAAATGGCGATCAGCTCTGCCCAACGCCGTTTGCGTGCTGCCAAAAAAGTCGTGCGGAAAAAACTCGTTAGCGGCCCGGCATTACCGGGTAAATTAGCGGATTGCGGATCTCAAGATTTGGAAAAAACCGAGCTTTTCTTAGTGGAGGGCGATTCTGCGGGCGGTTCGGCAAAGCAAGCCCGAGATCGTGAATATCAGGCAATTTTGCCATTGCGGGGAAAAATTTTAAATACGTGGGAAGTTTCACCGGAACAGGTTCTCGGCTCCACTGAAATTCATGACATTGCCGTTGCTTTGGGAATCGATCCGGATAGCGACGATCTCTCCCAATTACGCTACGGCAAAGTCTGTATCCTCGCCGATGCGGACTCAGATGGTTTACACATTGCCACCCTGCTCTGCGCGTTGTTCTTACGTCATTTCCCGAAATTAGTGCAAAACGGACATGTTTACGTGGCAATGCCGCCACTTTACCGCATTGATTTAAATAAAGAAGTATTCTATGCCTTGGATGAAAGCGAAAAAGAGGCAATTTTAGATCGCCTAAAAAATAAAAAAGGTAAGCCAAACGTGCAGCGTTTTAAAGGGTTAGGCGAAATGAATCCTTCTCAATTACGGGAGACCACCATGGATCCAAATACCCGTCGTTTGGTGCAATTAACCTATCAATCCAATGATGAACAAGGTACAGAAACGCTTGAATTAATGGATATGCTTTTAGCCAAAAAACGTTCCGAAGATCGAAAAAATTGGCTACAAACCAAGGGTGATCAAGTGGATTTAGCGGTGTAATTGACACAAGGCAGGTAAAAAATGAACGAACAACGCCGTGATTTCCTTAAAAACAGTACATTAAGTATCGCTACGCTCACACTGGGTGCTGGTTTAATACAAATGCCGCCTGCGCAAGCAACAGAAGACAAAAATTCCCCAATATCACCGGTACAAACCCTGCCGGAAATAGAGGCTGAAATCACCTTGGCACCGGAAGTACCAAAACCGATTGAGCGTAATTATCCGGCAAAAGTGGTGGTAAAACTGACCGCACTTGAAAAAATTATGGAATTAATGGATGGCGTCCAATATAAATTTTGGACGTTCAATGGTAACGTGCCGGCGCCGTTTGTTCGGGTACGGGAAGGGGATATAGTGGAAGTACAGCTTTCCAACTCAGCCAGTTCGATGATGTCGCATAGTATTGATTTTCATGCGGCAGCCGTACCCATGGGGGGCGCTATCGCCAGTGAAACCGCACCAACCAGAACCGGTACGTTTCAGTTTAAAGCATTGCGTTCGGGCATTTATTTATACCATTGCGGTAGTCAGCCGGTTGCTGTTCATCTTGCTAAGGGAATGTACGGCTTAATTTTAGTTGAACCGAAGGAAGGCTTACCAAAAGTCGATCGTGAATTCTATATTATGCAAAGTGAATTTTATACGAAAGGACGATTTGGTGAATCCGGTCTGCAACCCTTTAGCATGAGTAAAGCCATTGATGAACGTCCCGATTATGTGCTGTTCAATGGAAAAGTCGGCGCAATGATGGGGGAAAATGCACTCAAAGCCAAAACCGGTGAAAAAATTCGTTTATTTATCGGCAATGCCGGCCCTAACTTGATTTCATCATTCCATTTAATCGGTGCGGTGTTTGATAACGTATATGTGGAAGGCGGTACATTAATCAACCACAATGTACAAACCACACTCATTCCATCGGGCGGTGCGACCATTGTCGAAACCCAAATTGATGTGCCCGGCACTTATGTCTTTATGGATCATTCTATATTTCGTGCTGCTAACAAAGGAACAATGGGGCAAATTATCGTGACGGGAGAAAAAAATCCGTCAATTTATTCCGGTAAATTAAAAGATGAACCAATTAAAAATGATCCTAATCCACAAAAACCACAACCCGTTCCTTATGAAATCGATAGCCACAAAGGGATGACACAGCACTACCACGCAGATATGGAAAGTGGCGCGACCAAGAAGTAATCGAAAAGAATCAATAAAGTGCGGTCAAATTTTTAATAATTTTTTTGGGGATAGCATTTAACCCCGATTAATCACGAAGAAGAATTTTATAAACCGAAAAAAATTATATGAGCACAAATATCAACTACGAAGGCATCGAACAAATGCCGCTCCGCACTTTTACCGAAAGTGCCTATCTCAATTATTCCATGTACGTCATTATGGATCGTGCGTTACCTTTTATCGGTGACGGGTTAAAACCCGTTCAACGCCGTATTGTCTATGCCATGTCGGAACTTGGCTTGAATGCTACCGCAAAATACAAAAAATCCGCCCGTACTGTGGGTGATGTATTGGGTAAATTCCATCCGCACGGCGATTCCGCTTGCTATGAAGCGATGGTGTTAATGGCCCAACCCTTTTCTTATCGTTATCCGTTGGTGGACGGTCAAGGTAACTGGGGTGCGCCTGATGATCCTAAATCTTTTGCCGCAATGCGTTATACGGAATCACGTCTTTCCAAAATTGCTGAAATTTTACTTTCCGAACTCGGACAAGGCACGGTAGATTATCAACCGAACTTTGACGGTACGTTAGAAGAACCGCAATATTTGCCTGCACGTTTACCACATATCTTGCTTAACGGTACAACAGGGATTGCGGTGGGAATGGCAACGGATATTCCCCCTCATAATATTAATGAAATTGCCGATGCTGCCGTTTTATTACTTGATAATCCTAAAGCTAATCTTGATGATCTATTAAACATTGTACAAGGGCCGGATTTTCCAACGGAAGCGGAAATTATTTCGCCAAAAACGGAAATTCGTAAAATTTACGAACAAGGCCGCGGCTCAATTAAGATGCGTGCGACATGGAAAAAAGAAGACGGAGAAATCATTATTTCCGCCCTGCCACACCAAGCTTCTCCCTCTAAAATCATTGCGCAAATTGCCGATCAAATGACGGCGAAAAAATTGCCGATGGTGGAAGATATTCGTGATGAAGCCGATCACGAAAACCCGATTCGTATTGTCATCGTGCCCCGTTCCAATCGGGTGGATACCGATGCCCTTATGGCACATTTATTCACCACCACCGATCTGGAAAAAAGCTATCGTGTGAATATGAATATGATTGGGCTTGATCATAAACCGGCAGTGAAAGGGTTACTGCAAATTCTTAATGAATGGCTGAATTTCCGCCGTACTACCGTCACTCGTCGTTTGCAATATCGCTTGGATAAGGTACTTTCCCGTTTGCATATTTTAGAAGGGTTAATGATTGCTTTCTTAAATATTGATGAAGTGATTGAAATTATTCGTCACGAAGACGAACCTAAAGCGGAACTCATGGCGCGTTTCAATTTAAGTGATGAGCAAGCCGATGCGATTTTAAACTTACGCTTGCGTCACTTAGCAAAATTAGAGGAACACCAACTCCGTGCCGAACAAAATGAGTTGGAAAAAGAGCGGTCAAATTTAGAAACGATTTTAGGCTCTGAACGCCGTCTAAATACGCTCATCAAAAAAGAAATCCAAGAAGATGCCAAAAAATACGCCAGCCCACGGATGTCGCAATTAGTCGAACGCGAAGAAGCAAAAGCCATTTCAGAAAGCGAGATGACACCGGCAGAACCGGTTACCGTCATTTTATCGGAAATGGGCTGGGTACGCTGTGCTAAAGGACATGATATTGATCCGAAAGCATTAAGTTACAAAGCCGGTGATCACTATCGTGCCCATGCTTATGGTAAGAGCAATCAAGCTGCCGTATTTATTGATAGTAGCGGACGCAGCTATGCCGTTGATCCGCTCAGCCTGCCTTCCGCCCGTTCTCAGGGTGAACCACTCACAGGTAAATTAACACTGCCTGCAGGTGCCACTATTGAGCATGTCATCATGGAACCGGAACAGCAGCAATTATTAATGTCATCTGATGCGGGCTATGGCTTCATTTGTAAATTTGAAGATTTAGTAGCACGTAACAAAGCAGGAAAAGCCTTGATTTCTTTACCGGAAAATGCCAAAGTATTGGCGCCAAAAATTCTGTCGGATTCAACCGCACTTCTCGTTGCCTTGACTTCTGGCGGCAGAATGTTAATTTTCCCGGTACAAGATTTACCGGTATTATCAAAAGGTAAAGGCAATAAAATTGTCAGTATTTCCGCTACTAATGCAAAAGAGCGTAGCGAATTATTAGTGAGATTATTGCTCATTTCAGATCAAGCCAGTCTTGAGTTCCACTCCGGCAAACGAAAAGTCACATTAAAACCGGAGGATCTACAAAAATTCCGGGCGGAACGTGGCAGAAAAGGCTCACCACTTCCCCGTGGCTTACACAGTCATGTAGATATTAAGGTCATCGAACCTGAACATAATATATAAATAATATATAAATTTTCCGAAACCAACTACAGGAGGATATTTCGTGAATATTGTATTTGATACTTATCAAACACTTGCTCTTGCCAGCCTTGTTTTGTTATTAGGCTATTTTTTAGTAAAACGCATTAGCGTACTTAAAAACTTTAACATTCCCGAACCGGTTGTCGGCGGTTTTATTGTCGCTATCGCACTATCAATTTGGTATCAAGTGGATGGTACTTCATTTACCTTTGAAAAAAGTTTACAAACTACAATGATGTTAGTTTTTTTCTCATCAATCGGTTTAAGTGCAAACTTTGCCCGTTTAATGAAGGGCGGTAAACCACTCATTATTTTCCTATTTGTTGCGGCAGCATTAATTTTCTTCCAAAACGTGATCGGCATTGTCGGTGCTCAGATTTTAGGGATTGATCCCGCCTATGGTTTATTAGCAGGATCCGTAACCCTAACCGGTGGTCATGGTACCGGTGTGGCTTGGGCTGAAACCTTCATCAAAAAATTTAACTTACCGGCGGCAACAGAAATCGCAATGGCCTGTGCAACATTCGGCTTAGTTTTTGGGGGAATTATTGGCGGCCCGGTGGCACGTTTCTTATTAAATCGTCAAAAACAAGGGGAAAACCCGGAAAATGATGAAGTTGATGATGTACAGGAAGCTTTTGAGCACCCAACCTACCAACGTAAAGTCAATGCACGTTCTATCATTGAAACCATTGCAATGATGTCTTTCTGTTTGTTAATCGGTCAATATCTAGATAGCATGACAAAAGGCACGGCATTACAATTGCCAACTTTCGTTTGGTGTTTGTTTACCGGCGTTATTATTCGTAATGTATTGGCACATATTTTCAAATTCCGTGTGGCAGATTCCGCTATTGATGTCTTAGGTAGCGTAGGTTTATCCATTTTCTTAGCCATTGCCTTGATGTCATTAAAACTTTGGGAATTAGCCGGTCTTGCCACGGATGTATTAGTTATCCTAGCAATTCAAGTTGCTTTCATGGCATTCTTCGCTATTTATGTCACTTATCGTGCAATGGGTAAAGATTATGATGCGATTGTACTCAGCGCGGGGCACTGTGGTTTTGGTTTAGGTGCAACACCTACTGCGGTTGCGAATATGCAGGCAATCACCAGCCGTTTCGGTGCGTCTCATAAAGCCTTTTTAATCGTACCGATGGTGGGGGCATTCTTTATTGATTTAATTAACGCCTCACTACTAAAAGTTTTCTTAGTTGTGGTGACCTATCTACATTAATAATATGTAAAAAAAGAGCGGTAAAATTGACCGCTCTTTTTATTTTGTAACAATGCATAAATCTGTTTTTTTGGTTAGATTGTAGGGACACACTGCGTGTGTCCGAATTTTAGGTTTTATAACGGACACACGCAGTGTGTCCCTACATATCGTTGAAATTTCTGTTTTTGTGCATTTGCTACATAATACCCTATTTTAAACCTGATATTTTGTTTTATCGCCAATATCAAAATGCAATGGCATTCGCCATTTTTGAACAGCAAGCAATAACAACAATACACCAACAATAATTGATAAAACACGAGTTAATATTCCACCTTCAAATACCCAGACAAACCAGAGTATCGCCACAAAAATAGGCTGTAAATTTAATAATGGCACACGAAAACAAAAATATTCTTTAAAGCAAAGCCCACCTAGGGTGACCAATGCTCCGCCTAATGCCAGTTCATGCCAACCTAAAATAAAGCAAACTAAGCCAATCCAAGTGGCAAATTGAAATGTTAAACGAAAATGTTTGAGATAAATATGCAAAGATGAAGCACAACAGGTCGCAGAAATTAAAATTGCAATTTCTGCTGTATTTGGAAACCAAGTCAAGAGTAAAACGCCAAAAGCTGCGACAACAAACCCTGTTCGATAAATAATTACCGTGATGTTATCCCAAACATCCATTGGGGATTGAATATGTGGATCAGCCATTTTTCCTCCTTTTTAATCAGATAATAAAACAAAAGTGCGGTTAAAAAACACATCATTTTCTAACCGCACTTTAATCAAAAAATTATTTTAGTTTATCTAAAATCTTTTGATGAATACCGCCAAAGCTCCCATTTGACATGACTAAAATATGATCCGTAGGTTGTGCTTCTGCCACGATCATATCCACTAATTTATCAAGATTTGCCGTCCAATATGCCGGTTGCACACATTGTGCGGCAATTTCAGCCACTTCCCAAGGAATATTATCCGGCTGTAACATAAAGACGACATCTGCTCTGCCTAGTGCCGGAGCAATTTCATCTTTATGTACCCCCATTTTCATGGTATTTGAACGAGGTTCCAGTACGGCAAGAATCCGAACACCTCCCCCAACTTTATCACGCAAAGCGGTCAATGTTGCGAGAATAGCTTCCGGATGGTGGGCGAAATCATCATAAACCGTGACACCATTTACTTCACCTTTTATTTCCAAACGGCGTTTGGCATTAATAAAAGAGCCTAAGGTTTCACAAGCTTTTTCCACAGGTACACCTATATGATAAGCAGCTGCGATAGCCATTAATGCATTATGCATATTATGTACACCGACCACATTCCATTTCACTTCAGCCACTTTTTTACCATAATGGAATACAGAGAAATGGGACGCATCCGTTGTGATACGTTCTGCAAACCATTCTTTATCTTCCCCAATAAATTCTTGTTCAGACCAACAACCCATGGCTAGAGTCTCTTTTACGCTTTGTTCATTAACAAAAGAAAGGATACGCCCACTCGCCGGAATAGTACGAATCATATGATGAAACTGGCGTTGAATCGCTTTCAGATCATCAAAAATATCCGCATGATCAAAACTGATGTTATTAATAATTAAAGTTTTAGGGTTGTAATGAACAAACTTAGAACGTTTATCAAAAAACGCCGTATCATATTCATCAGCTTCAATAACGAATAAATTGCTTTCCCCTAAACGGGCGGAAGTCCCAAAATTACCGGCAATTCCACCAATTAAAAAGCCGGATTTTAAACCATTTTGTTCTAAGATCCAAGTCAGCATACCGGTTGTGGTGGTTTTGCCATGGGTACCGGAAACTGCTAAAACCCAACGATTTCTTAATAAATTATCATGCAACCATTGTGGGCCGGATGTATAAGGCAAGTTATTTTCCAACACATATTCCACACAAGGATTTCCGCGTTTTAGTGCATTTCCGATAATCACCATATCCGGTGCCGGTTGGAGCTGTTCAACATCATAATTCGGAATAATGTCTATGTTTTGTTCTTGTAAAAAGGGGCTCATAGGCGGATAAACATTCGTATCCGAACCGGTAACTTTATAACCCATTTGCTTGGCGATCATTGCTACACCACCCATAAATGTGCCGCAAATGCCTAAGATATGAATATGCTTCATTGTGCTCTCTTTTATATTAAAAAAACAGGAAATATGATAGATCAACTCAAAGAATGAGTAAACAAGGGCTTATTCTATTAAGCCCTTTGAACAATGAGAAAATAGATCAAGAAATTCGTTCAAATCCGGCTTTTAAATCGGCGATAAGTTCATCAACATTCTCAAAACCGATATGCACACGAATTAACGACCCGGTCAGTTTTCGTTTAATATTCGGGCGAATTCTGGCAATTTCCTCCGGTTGATTACACAAAATCAACGATTCAAAGCCGCCCCATGAATACGCCATGGTAAACAGTTTGAAATTATCTATAAATTTTGAGACTTGTGCATCCGTTAGACGTTGATTTAATTCAAAAGAAAACAACCCGCTTGCACCGTTAAAATCACGCCGGAAAAACTCATGTCCAGGACAACTTGGCAAAGCAGGATGATACACGGCTTTCACTTGCGGTTGCTCACTTAACCATTTTGCTACTTTGACACTGCTTTCATCGTGTTGTGCTAAACGTACCGCTAAGGTGCGGATACCCCGAGCCGTAGTATAAGCCGAATCCGCATCCGCCATCTGTCCCATCAAATAGGAATGTTCACGCAATTGCGCCCAAGTGCGGTCATTTGCGACAGCAGTTCCAATCATCACATCCGAATGTCCCACCAAGTATTTCGTTCCCGCTTGAATAGAAATATCAATCCCATGCTCTAATGCTTTAAATAACACACCCGCCGCCCAAGTATTGTCAATCATTATCACAATTTCAGGATTTATCGCACGGGCTGCTTTTACGATAGTAGGAATATCCGGTACTTCCATCGTAAGAGAACTCGGTGATTCTAAAAAAAGAACTTTGGTATTCGGTTGAATTAATTGAGCAATATTCTCACCGATTAAAGGATCATAATAAGTCGTATCGATCTGCATTTTTTTCAAAATAATATTGCAGAAATCTTGTGTCGGCTCATAAGCTGCGCCGCTCATCAAAATATGATCACCGCTTTTCACAAAAGACAAAATAGCATTCGTCACCGCAGCCGCACCGCAAGGATAAAGATAACAACCGGCTCCCCCCTCTATTTCACACATTAAATCTTGTAAAGCAAAGTGGGTTAACGTACCACGACGCCCATAAAATAATTCACCTTTATAGCGATTTTTCGTGCAGTGTTTTTTATCCGCTATGGTTTCAAAGACTAAGGATGATGCACGTTGAATAACGGGGTTTACCGCCCCCTGAGAAAATCGTTTATTGCGCCCGCCATGGACAAATGTTGTTGATAATGAATCATTTTTTGACATAGATTTCACCTTTTACTTAGACAATACGAACAATGTGGTGGAAAAAACCGCTGTAAAAGTGCGGTCAAATTCTATAGAATATCAACTACATTTTTCTATCAGAAAATTTTCATTCACTCTAATATAGGAATTATGACTATGGTATTAGTAACTCGTCAAGCACCGGATTTTACTTCATCTGCCGTTTTAGGCAACGGTGAAATCGTTGATAACTTTAATTTCAAAAAACATGTCGAAGGCAAAGCTGCTGTTATTTTTTTCTACCCGTTAGACTTCACTTTCGTGTGCCCATCTGAATTAATCGCATTCGATCACCGCTATGAAGAATTTAAAAGGCGTGGTGTTGAAGTGGTTGGCGTATCGATTGACTCTCAATTTACCCACAATGCGTGGCGTAATACCCCGACTGAAAACGGCGGTATCGGGCCGGTTCAATATGCATTGGCTGCCGACGTTAAACATGAAATCGCTCAAGCATACGGCATTGAGCATCCTACCGAAGGTGTGGCATTACGTGCTTCGTTCTTAATTGATAAAAACGGTGTAGTCCGCCACCAAATTGTTAATGATCTTCCATTAGGTCGTAATATTGATGAAATGTTACGTATGGTTGATGCGCTACAATTCCACGAAGAACACGGTGATGTTTGTCCTGCTCAATGGGAAAAAGGTAAAGAAGGAATGAAAGACAACCCTGAAGGTGTTGCTAAATATTTAAAACAAAATGCCGACAAATTGTAATCTTTACTAAACCTTTATAATAAAGCCACATGATGTGGCTTTTTTTATATGTAGAGATCCTTTAGAATAGCGCTATCTGTAACCAAAGTGCGGTTAATTTTCTATGAAATTTAATATTCCTATTTTCCTTACAATTTTTCGTGTCATTTTGATCCCTTTCTTTGTGATCACGTTTTATTTACCCATTGAATCAGCCCCATTTATTACCACCCTTATTTTCTTCATAGCTGGAGTAACGGATTGGCTCGATGGCTATCTCGCACGTAAATGGAAACAAACCACCCGCTTTGGAGCATTTTTAGACCCTGTGGCAGATAAAGTCATGGTCGTTGCCGCACTAGTCCTCATTGTGGAAAGCCAGCACACATTTTGGATTACAATTCCTGCAATTATTATGATTTCCCGCGAAATTATTATTTCTGCATTACGTGAATGGATGGCGGAATTAGGCGAACGCAATAAAGTGGCAGTTTCTTGGTTAGGCAAAGTAAAAACCACCTCTCAAATGCTTGCACTAGGCGGTTTATTATGGCGCTACAATATTTATATGGAGATTTTGGCAATCATCTTACTTTATGTAGCAGTTATTCTAACAGTTTGGTCAATGATTCAATATTTAAATGCAGCAAAAGAAAATGTATTGGATGAATTAGGAGATAAATGATTTACAATGGGTTTTCCTATAAAGGGCTTTGGTTAAAACCCGACAACTTCAGTTTCAACTTAAAGGGTTCGGAAAGCACTTCTGTGAGCTTAAAACTGATGACATTAAAAGTGTTATCAGTATTGAGGATATAATCGGATTGAGCTGCTATAAATGTTCTTTATTTCAGTTCAATGCGCAAAATATCGCTAGTATAAAAACAAAGAAGTTCATTTTACCTGTTTCTAAAGAATAAAAAATAGTTGCAATGAAATTAAAAGTAAAAAAATAGAATCGTCGAATTTTGTGTTATATTTCCGTATCGCTTTATAAATATGAGGGCCTACATAATGATAAAAATTAACTTGAGCGCAACATTAGGCTCATTAAACGATGTCTCTAAATTAATGTTAGAAGAATCTGCGGCGTATGCGATTAGTTGTGGCGAATCGGAAATTCTCCCCGCACACTTGTTACTTAAATCATTAGAAAATCCCTTCTCGGATGTACGTTTTATTTTAAATAAACTTGAAATTTCTCATGAAGAATTGACCGCACTTTTATTACGTGGCAATCAACATTCCAACAGTAATATTGATTCAGTACCCAGTTTTTCCCCTTTATTAATTGAAGCATTACAAGAGGCTTGGTTGCTTGGCTCACTTGAGTTTGAACAATCACAAATTCGCAGCGCAACCATTTTCTTAGCGCTTATCTTAAATGCCTCCCGCTATTTACCGACTTCCGTTGCGAGCTTCTTAAATCAGATTAACAAAGAAACCTTACGACAATCCCTACTTAAATTAGCAAAAGGTTCCGCAGAATCTCAAACCACACAAGAAAATACCTCCACTCCCACCGCAAAACATACCGATCAATCTGATTTAGCCCGCTTCGCTGAAAATTTAACGGAGAAAGCATCCGCCGGGAATATTGATCCTGTGCTTGCGCGTGATCAAGAAATTGATTTGATGATTGATATTCTTTCACGCAGAAGAAAAAACAACCCGATTGTTGTGGGAGATGCCGGAGTAGGTAAAAGCGCTCTTATTGAGGGGTTGGCATTACGTATCGTAAACAAACAGGTTCCGCCTCATTTACAAAATGTCGAGCTTTGGAGCCTTGATCTTGCCGCCTTACAATCAGGCGCGTCTATTAAAGGTGAATTTGAAAAACGCTTAAAAGCCGTCATTGATTTTGTTAAAAATAGTACAACACCGATTGTTCTTTTCATTGATGAAGCCCATACGCTTATCGGTGCCGGAGGCAATGAAGGCGGAAGTGATGCTGCAAACCTATTAAAACCCGCTCTGGCTCGTGGTGAACTTCGCACTATTGCTGCGACGACTTGGACTGAATATAAAAAATATGTGGAACGCGATCCGGCACTTTCCCGCCGTTTCCAATTAGTGAAAGTCGATGAACCTTCTATTGAGGAAAGTATTGTTATTTTACGTGGTCTGAAACCGCTTTATGAAAAAACGCACGGCGTTTACATCACGGGCGAAGCACTTGAAACCGTCACGAAATTATCCGCACGCTATATTGCTGCAAAAAAATTGCCGGATAAAGCCATTGATATTTTAGATACCGCCTGCGCACGCGTTTCAACAGCAAAAAACACTCCGCCAAAACGTTTAAGTTATTTAGATAATAAGATCCATGAAATTAATGTGGCGATTGACGAGTTTGATCGTGATTATCAGCTCGGTGAAACCGTTGATAGTAGCGTGAAAACAAAATTAGAAAAGCAACTTGCAGAATTAGCGGAAGAAAAGACCGCACTTTCTACGCGATTTGAAACACAAAAAGCGCTGGTTGATGAAATCTTAGCATTGCGTGAAAAAC
Source organism: Rodentibacter genomosp. 2 (assembly GCA_001999425.1). GTDB lineage: Bacteria > Pseudomonadota > Gammaproteobacteria > Enterobacterales > Pasteurellaceae > Rodentibacter. The sequence continues at coordinate 32,269 of MLHP01000009.1, forward strand.
TTTCCGATACTGAAGCCGACTATACAGAAGAAGAATGTCAGCAATGGATTAATCAATTACAAGGGAAAAAAGCCGAATACGAAGCCATTAAAGCGGAAGAATGCCTCATTCACGCCGAAGTGGGCAGTAAGCAAATTACCGCCGTGATTGCCGATTTGACCGGTATTCCGGTCAATAACATGACAGGTGATGAACTCACTAAACTGACTGAATTACCTGAAATTCTAAACGATAACATTAAAGGTCAATCCCAAGCCATTGAACAAATTCACAAAAACCTACTTACCGCGATGGCTGACCTACGCCGATCCGGTACGCCGCTGGGGGCATTATTACTGGTAGGCCCAAGTGGAGTAGGTAAAACAGAAACGGCTATTCAAATTGCCGAACATATCTTTGGCGGAAAACAATTCCTTACTGCCATTAATATGTCGGAATACCAAGAAAAACACACAGTTTCCCGTTTAATCGGTTCACCGCCAGGTTATGTAGGCTATGGCGAGGGCGGTTTACTTACGGAAGCCATTCGTCAAAAACCATACTCTATCGTCTTATTAGATGAAGTGGAAAAAGCCCATCCGGACGTCTTGAATTTATTCTATCAAGCGTTCGATAAAGGGGAACTTGCCGATGGCGAAGGGCGGTTAATTGATTGTAAAAACATTCTCTTTATGCTTACTTCAAACTGTGGCTTTGACGCAGCAAATGATCGTTTTGCGGTGAAAAGTGATGAAGCGCTTCGTCGCTCACTGCTCTCTTTCTTTAAACCGGCATTGCTTGCCCGTATGCAAATTGTGCAATATCACTATTTAACTACGGATGTCATGAAACGCATTGTAAAAGCCAAACTCGCTAAATTAGAGAAGTTAGTTTCCGAACGCTATAAAGCGACATTCACCATTGCAGAAAACATTCTTGAGCATATCGAGAAACAATGTGAAGCTGATGCAAACGGTGCCCGCTTGGTTGATGCGATTCTTGAAGGGCAACTCTTACCGCCGCTTTCATTGGCATTACTTCAACGTATTGCCGGCGGAGAGAAAATGTCGACTATTACCCTTAACTTTGAAGACGGTGAATATCAGGTTCATATAGAATAATCAAGATTATTCATCATAAAAACCTCTCACATTTTGACCGCACTTTAACATTGCTTTTTATGAGTATTACTTTAAAGTGCGGTTATTTTTTACTACGTTTGGTTGGAGCTATTTATGGAAAAATCTCTCTGGCTTGCCACCGCTTATGTACAAGCGGCTCATCAGTTAGACCAATTTGTTGCGCTAGCCGCATTCGTTCAAACCCGCGAAGAATTTGAGCAGCGCGCACAAGCGCATTTTTCTCAGATACCCGCATATTTCCGTTTTCAGTTAGCGCCGATTCCGGCTAATTTGTTTTTTCAACGCCACGGACGAACAGGCTTGTTATACCACGCCTCCACCCTTGGCGAAGAAGAAATACGGGTCATTCCCTTAACCGATGAGCCGTCACAACCGGCTATGGAAGAAAATATTGACTATTTGCATTGTCATGTGATTGATAATATTCAGCCTCTTGATATGCAGCTTGACCGTGTCCCCGCCCTCTTTGCGCCGGAAGCGGTCGGCTTGCTGTTATGGCCTGATTTTCCGATTCCACCCAATCTGCTGGATTTTCAAAATCAAGATAACCCCGTCCAATTCAATTTCCCTAAACCGCAAATTGACAAGACAGTTTTACAGCGCCATCTTGCTCAATATCGCGATGATACGCACGCTCCGACACTAAAAGTCTATTTTGTCTTAGATGCCAACAAAATGCCGTTCTTCCAATCATTAAGGCTGAAAGCGAAAATGAAAAGCCTGTTCCAAGGCAAGTTCGGTGAGGATACGGCAAAGGTCGCGCCTTATCTGGTTGAAGTGATTCGTGATGAAGCACATATTCACAGCGGTGAAATGATGGGGCTGTTTAGCCTAAAATCCGCCTTACATGAATTTAACTGGGAAGATAATCTCGGGATTTTTATTCATTCCTATGCGGATTTTGATACGGTGTATCAGCATTTACGTAAATTCCCGATGTTACAGGACGAACGGGGCAAATGGCATTTTTTCCGCTTTTACGACCCGAAAGTCTTACGGAATTATCTCCATATCATTGCCAAACGGCCGGCAAAATTGCATAAGTTTTTTGGCTACGATAACAATATTATCTACGCTTTTGGTTCGGGATTTGAAAACAGCTTTCATTACTACACCTTAAAAGCCTTGCCGGAAGAGACGCTCCCGGCGGCAGTCGTAATGACGGATTGGGAGATAGCAGGCTTTAAACATCAAAAATGGATAGAAATCAGAAAAAACCTGAATGAAACCATTCATCCTTATTTTCCACAGTTATCCTCAGAAGAGATAGATAAAGCGCTAGATCACACAAAGCAAAAAGGTTATACGGAAAACGAAATGTTATGCTATCGTTACACCGTTTGCTATTTGACCGCACAAGTAAATAATTTACCTTTTGACGAGATAGCGCTACAAATAAAGCAACAGGTTAGCAATGATAATACGTTATTTATTTCAATGCTTTGGAATAGAATCGAGAAGGAAATTTCATGATGAATAAAATGCCGCCTCATACACCGACAAATCTAAAACCTAAAGAATCGACGGGAATCGTTGCACCATGTCAAGCCGATTACTATCTTTATCCCGCCAGATTGGCACTTACTCAAGCGGCATTGTCTAAAATAGCAAATAGCGGAGAATATAGTTCTCCGCCTGCTTCGCTGCCTTCATCAGCTGAAAAAAGCGATTATGAACTACGTCGCTTACGAAGCGGATTTATTTATATCTTAGCGGCAAATATCACTGGTTGCGGCAGCACACAAAGAATTACCGCCAAGGCTTCCTCTGGGCTGGCTTGGTATATTTACCATTATCATTCGCCAACTACCGCGTTGAAATTAAACATTGGTATAAACTCGTTGGATTATTGTTTTACACAATACTATTGTGAAAATGAAGATATTTATCAAACTTGGGAAAGTGCCAAAGGAAAATCACAACCCCATATTGCGCTGAGTCAATTAATTTATGACATTGAGATTATGTATTCCGATTTTGAGCTGCCTCTTGCTTTTTTAGATAAGCTCGCCACCGATCCCCGTTTGCGTCAAAGTTGGATGAAAAAGATCAATATTAAAGAACCCGACCAAGCGACAGGCAGCGCCCCTTTTAGTCAATTAAATACCTTAGTTAAAGATCTGGATTCAAGTGCGCCTGAGTTAAATCAAAACGAGGAAAATTATCAATGCTTTGCCCCTATCGGAAAAATTCAGTTAGAACTGGAGCAGCTTAAATATTCAGAAAGAGGGATTATTGTTGGGTTAGCAGATATTATTGGCAACGCCCGTGATTTCGTATCATATATTCAATATTTGGAAAATCAGCGAAATGAAAAGCTGGCAAAATATGAATATGCAATTAGCACAGCTACAGTGATTGATAATTATGTCAAAAACAAAGCAACAGAATATCAACGGCTTATGCAACGCTATGCGAATCCTTACACCTCATTTGAGGAGTGTTACCAAACCGTATTAAAGCCTTATGTGGACAACGCACATCTGGATAATAAAGAAAATGACATCATCCAAGCTCTTAAACAAGAGTTTAATTTGCCCGATATCCCCGGCTACAATATTATTCATAAAGTAGCCAATCTCCCTTATTTTTTTGAAAAGAAATTTGAGAATATAGCCAAAGCCCATCTCAGCTTAATTGAAAAAAATGCGGATAAATTAGAAGAGTTTTTAGCCGCTTATGAAAGCAATAAAGCACATCAAAATGCGCAAGATATACTGAATGGATTTTGCCTTTACGGACATGGTTTGTTATGGGGACTGAACGCAACAAGTTTCGGCCTACAAACAATGATTCAAACCTTTAACCCGAATAATGCGGTATTGAGTGAAAAACTGAAATCCCAAGTACAGCCTTTTGCCAATCGTTTAAATACCGCACTCTCAACCGTATTAAACGGTTTATCGGCGATTGCCGCACTACAAGAGATCCGCGGATTAAATGTTTATGCTTATGATAAAATTGTCACCACGGTTGTGGCGGAAATTATCACTGGGGAAGTTTATCAAACGGGTAAAAGGCGCCAATACCCACGTTCACAAAGAGTAAATAACATAACGAATGTCTATCGTAAATTCGGTTTTTCAATGAAAGAATACGAAATCAAAGAGCTGAGAAGTGCTTTACAGGGAAATATACAAATCCTCAATCCAAGCAAAGCACCGATTAAAAATAAATCCGTAACGCTATTTAGCTCAACCCGATTAGAGATTCATGACGAAAGTTACCACCAATTTCAACAATCCGCCGGAAAACTAAACGGCGCCGTAAAATTATTAACTTTTTTAAGTTTTATCGGCTACTGGGTGAATATTGAAACCTACACAGTACAAGGTAAACTAGCCAATGATTCAACCTACACCCTTATACTGGGGGTTGCCGCCTATATGGCACCGGAGGGGAATTTAGCGCTGGAATACCGACAACTTGATCGGCTCAACATTTCATTACAAGCCATCAATAAAGCAACCGGAGAGGCATTCACTAGTCGTTGGGCGGCAATGCGGGCAAGCTTAATGGATGCCAGTCTAGCACTAACAGGCATTGCCGTAATGTTTGAAGTCTTTTTAGCCCAAGAAGCGGCTTATAAAGGCGACGATATTGATTTTTGGGGTGCGGTTTCTCGAGGAACAGGCGGCAGTATGATAGGATTATCGCCAACCTTTATTGCCACCGGTGTAACGGCAATTGCAGAAGGGCATGTAATAAGCGGCACCATACTTCAATTATTGGGTCGCGTATTCCCTTATATCGGCTCCGTACTAGTATTAATCGGTATGGTTATGCGATTATTTAAATCGGAAGATATTGAATTGTGGATTAAGCATGGCTTTTGGGGAAATAGTCCTCATTATTGGGGGGAAGCTGTTGGGGCTTATGATTGGACTTTAAACAGAAATGAGATCTTTTCAATTCAGTGGGAAAAATCTCAAGAAAACTCTGATAATATCACGAGTTATTTCAATCATGAATTTCAAAGGTTATTTAGCATAACAGATAAACCAATACTAGAAAGGATCAATAAGGCTAATATTAGAGTCAAACATCCTAATATAAAAAATGCAATTATGACAAGAGATATAAAGATAATTGAGAAAGGAGTATTTTATAATAATGATTATTATCAACTAAAAAGCGAGCTATCAATAAAATATGAGAAAGAAGGTTGCGCAATAATTACTCTACCTAAAAAGTGGGTAATCTATGATCATTATAACCAGATAAAAAGAGAGGTTGAAAAACGTTATCTTACAATGTTAAAACTTAAAGTATCAATGCCACGTTATGAAAGTTCATTAGGAGAACATATATCTTCTGAGCCAATAATTTCTAATTTGCATGATTTATAAAAGGATAAAAATGAATAAAGAAAATATATATCACGATCTAGGATTCTCAATTAGAAAAACAAATAAAGATGAAATTGAAATAAAGCTATCTATTTTAGATGGTTTTCTAAGAGGTTTCTTTAGAATCATCATTATTGGAATTTTTATTATCATAAGCATTACCGATCTTACTTATAATAAACCACCTTTATCTAGATTATATAATTCAATTAAAAAGGATATTGAGTGGGCGGTTAATCCAGATAAGATAATTATTCCACTATATGAAGAATATCTTCTCTACATGAATGATAAAAATTTTCGAGAAAAATATCCAAGTGAAAAATGGAGAAATTATGAAGAATACAAACAAATTTACATAAATAAGGGTCGCTGGCAAGAAATAAGAGCATATTTCCATTTTATTTGGATAACCTTTATTATTTTACTGCTCTTTTACCCTCACCACCGAACCCTACGACTAAACCGAAAATATCGGGTGTTTTACAGCCAAAATATTGTCGGTACCGCTGTGGTTCCCGTACCGGAGAAAGGCGATCCCCTTTCCGGTATTTTATATAATCGCTTTAGCATTTATCCCTTTGGAAGAGGGCAATATTTTTCATTATCTGTCACATTAAAACTTTTTGAGGGAAAAGCCCGAGACGGCTTTTTCTTAGGCATTTACCCAACACCCAATGCCGAGCATAACGAGCATATCGTACGGGCAATGCGGGAATTTTTTACACAAGACAATCCGGAATTTTTACAACATATCGGCAAATGTTACCGCACGCCTTGGTGCCGACCGTTAATTGCATTTTGCAACAGCCTTAGCCCAATTTATTTTCCTTTCTTTCGCCGTAAAAAGGCAGAAAAAGCCATTGCCGAATACCAAGCCGAATGGAACAAACTCATCCCAAAACAGCAACAAGCCCGTTATCATGCCGTTCAAAAACGCCAACAAGAAATCAATAATAACCTTAAACAACAGGGATTTTATAACGAAGTAGATCACCGTTGGACTTGGCGTGACGATTAAAAACAAGGCTAAATTTGATCGCACTTTATTTAATTAATCAGTAAATAAGTTACACTATGGATAAAAAACAAATTTACCACGATTTAGGATATTCAATCCGAAAAACTAATAAGGATGAAATCGAAATTAAACTGTCTATTTTAAATGGTTTTCTGAGAGGTTTATTTCGTTTAGCTATTATATTAATTATTATATGTATATCTATAAATGATATTGTCCATCGTAAACTTCCTTTTTCTATGATGCACGAAGCAGTTCGTCAAGATTTTATCTGGGCATTCTCCCCAGATGATATTGTTAAGCCATTATATGAGAAATATCTAAATAACCTAGAAAATAAAGATTTCATCGCATATTTCCCTAATGAGAAATGGATCTCATACGAACAATATAAATCTTCTTACATAGATAGACATTTTGGAGATATAGTAAGTGCATATTTCCATTTTATTTGGATAACCTTTATTATTTTACTGTTCTTCTACCCTCACCACCGAACCCTACGACTAAACCGAAAATATCGGGTGTTTTATAGTCAAAATATTGTCGGTACCGCTGTGGTTCCTGTACTAGAGAAAGTCGATCCCCTTTCCGGTATTTTATATAATCGCTTTAGCATTTATCCCTTTGGAAGAGGGCAACATTTTTCATTATCTGTCACGTTAAAACTTTTTGAGGGAAAAGCCCGAGACGGTTTTTTCTTAGGTATTTATCCGACACCCAATGCGGAGCATAACGAACATATCGTACGGGCAATGCGGGAATTTTTTACCCAAGATAATCCGGAATTTTTACAGCATATCGGCAGATGTTACCGCACACCTTGGTGCCGACCGTTAATTGCATTTTGCAACAGCCTTAGCCCAATTTATTTTCCTTTCTTTCGCCGTAAAAAGGCAGAAAAAGCCATTGCCGAATACCAAACCGAATGGAACAAACTCAGCCCAAAACAGCAACAAGCCCGTTATCATACCGTTCAAAAACGCCAACAAGAAATCAATGACAATCTTAAACAACAGGGATTTTATAACGAAGTAGATCACCGTTGGACTTGGCGCGATGATTAAAAACAAGGCTAAATTTGACCGCACTTTATTTAGTTAATCAGTAAATAAGTTACACTATGGATAAAAAACAAATTTACCACGATTTAGGATATTCAATTAGAAAAACAAATAAGGACGAAATTGAAATTAAACTTTCTTTTCTTGATGGATTTTTGCGAGGTTTATTTAGAATAATGATTATAGGAATTTTATTAATCATTAGTATAAATGACTTAACTCACAGAAAAATACCACTCTCAACATTATATAACGCAATAAATGAGAATTATATATGGGCATTTGACCCAGAAAAAAAATTGCTGCCTCAATATGAGAAATATGTCCTTGTTAAATCAGACCCAGATTATTTTTCTCGTCATCCAGAAAAATATCCTCCAATACCTTATGAAAAGTATAAAGATCTTCACTTAAATGGTGAATTTATTTTATTAAATAAAATTTATTTGGATTTTTTCTTTTTACTATCCATTATTTTCTTATTTTTTTATCCTCACCACCGAACCTTGCGACTAAATCGAAAGTATCGGGTGCTTTACAGCCAAAATATTGTCGGTACCGCCGTGGTTCCCGTACCGGAGAAAGGCAATCCTCTTTCCGGCATTTTATATAATCGCTTTAGCATTTATCCCTTTGGAAGAGGGCAACATTTTTCATTATCTGTCACATTAAAACTTTTTGAGGGAAAAGCCCGAGATGGATTTTTCTTAGGCATTTACCCGACACCCAATGCCGAGCATAACGAGCATATTGTGCGTGCAATGCGGGAATTTTTTACCCAAGACAATCCGGAATTTTTACAGCATATCGGCAGATGTTACCGTACCCCTTGGTGCCGACCGTTAATCGCGTTTTGCAACAGTCTCAGTCCGATTTATTTTCCTTTCTTTCGTCGTAAAAAAGCAGAAAAAGCCATTGCCGAATACCAAAACTGAATGGAACAAACTCAGTCTGAAACAGCAACAAGCCCGTTATCACGCCGTTCAAAAACGCCAACAAGAAATCAATGACAATCTTAAACAACAGGGATTTTATAACGAAGTAGATCACCGTTGGACTTGGCGTGATGATTAAAAACAAGGCTAAATTTAACCGCACTTCATTTAGTTAATCAGTAAATAAGTTACACTATGGATAAAAAACAAATTTACCACGATTTAGGATATTCAATTCGAAAGACTAATAAAGATGAAATTGAGATAAAACTTTCTTTTCTTGATGGTTTTTTGAGAGGTTTATTTCGCTTTATAATTATAGGGATTCTTGTTGTAATCATTATTTCAGATATAAGCCATTATAAATACCCATTGTCAGGCATTTATAATTCGATAAAAACAGATTACATCTGGGGATTTAACTATGACATTGAATTAAATAGTATGTATAAAGAATATTTTCATACTGTAAATAAACCGGACTATATGTTCCCTAACGATCAGATCTTAAATTATGATGAATATAAAGAAATTTATAAATTAGATATATTTATAGCAAAAATTTATTTTTTCTTCCAAGTGTTGATATTTTTATTATTTATTTTTTTATTCTTCTACCCTCACCACCGAACCCTACGACTAAACCGAAAATATCGGGTGTTTTACAGCCAAAATATTGTCGGTACCGCTGTGGTTCCCGTACCGGAGAAAGGCGATCCCCTTTCTGGTATTTTATATAATCGTTTCAGCATTTATCCCTTTGGAAGAGGGCAACATTTTTCATTATCTGTCACATTAAAACTTTTTGAGGGAAAAGCCCGAGATGGCTTTTTCTTAGGCATTTACCCGACGCCCAATTCGGAGCATAACGAGCATATTGTGCGTGCAATGCGGGAATTTTTTACCCAAGACAATCCGGAATTTTTACAGCATATCGGCAGATGTTACCGTACTCCTTGGTGCCGACCGTTAATCGCGTTTTGCAACAGTCTCAGCCCGATTTATTTTCCTTTCTTTCGTCGTAAAAAGGCAGAGAAAGCTATTGTAGAATATCAAACCGAGTGGGACAAACTCAGTCCGAAACAGCAGCAAGTCCGTTATCATGCCGTTCAAAAACGCCAACAAGAAATCAATAACAATCTTAAACAACAGGGATGTTATAACGAAGTAGATCACCGTTGGACTTGGCGTGATGATTAAAAATAGGGCTAAATTTGACCGCACTTTATTTAATTAATTTTAACGAGGAAAGCCCTGAATTTATCTAATATATTCATTCTTGGTGTCGTGTTCCTTGGTTTAATCCTTTTCGCATTTTGTATATTCGTTTCCCTGTTTTCAGACAAAAAGCAGAGCAAGCCGTTTTTGCCTTGAAACAAGAGTGAAACAAACTTTCCTATAAACAAAAAAATGTATTTTTCGCCCTTTAATTAATAAACATGAAATATAAAAAAAACTTCTCTCGTTTTAATGAAATTTAATGTTAAATGCTATTTAATTTGATATAGTTATATCCGTCTATTTATAGACAAACAACTATTTAATCTTTAACATCATTAGGAGAATTTTATGCCTACTCCAGCATTTATTTCTATCGAAGGTAGCAATCAAGGAAAAATTACAGCAGGTGCATTTACTGAAGATTCTGTCGGTAATGTTTATGTTGAAGGTCATGAAGATGAGATCATGGCACAAGCAATTAGCCATATCGTAACCGTTCCAACTGACCCTCAATCCGGTCAGCCATCAGGTCAACGCGTTCACAAAGCATTCAAATTTACTTGCTCTTTAAACAAAGCAGTACCTTTAATGTATAACGCATTAGCTTCCGGTGAAATGTTACCAAAAGTTGAAGTTACTTGGTTCCGCACTTCTATTGATGGTCGTCAAGAAGAATTTTTCTCAACTGTATTAGAAGATGCAGTGATTGTTGATATGAATTTAGTGATGCCAAATGCACAAGATCCAAGCAACGCACCATATACTCAATTATTAGAAGTTAGTATGAGTTATCGTAAAATTAACTGGGATCATACTATTGCAGGTACATCAGGCTCTGACGACTGGCGCAGACCACAAGTTTAATTTTATAAACTTTGTAAAAAAGCTAAATAGGGAACTGTTTAGCTTTTTTTATTTTCAGACAAATCTTTAGCTTATTTTTCTATTAAAAAAGGGAAATATTATCTATTTCCCTTTTAGATATCATAAGTTAATTTGGCTAATTACTTTCAAGTAATTCAACCTCATCCTCAAAAATTTCCATTGGCTCAATGAGACCTTTGGTATCTTTTTCCGTATCAAGTAGTTTAGCTGGTAATCTGAAACCACTCAACATACCGCCAAAGAAAGGATTTGAGCCATTTTCTACTGTCAATCGATAATTAATCGCTCCACCATTTAACTTAAATGAAAGATCCACAGATTGTCCGTTTGCTTTTTTGGCAGCCTGATCCAATACTCTAAATAATGACCATTCACCGGTACGACGAAGGGTTGATGTTTCTCCCATTGAGGTTACAAGAGTCAAACTCGTTTCTACATCTTGACGTGTCGTATTCGGCCAAATTAAACGGCTTGCCGATGGAATTTCATGGCTATACTTCAATAACTGTCCATCAATATTAAAGGTCGATGCTGTAAATTTTCCAGAAAGTCCTAAAGGTTTTAGGCTGAAAGAAATACTGACGTTACCGGACGCATCAAAATAATTTCTTTGAATATTTTGTAAATCCTGAAGTGCGGTCAAAAATTCTGAAGAAATTACACTTTCTCCATTAACTATTGAAAGCTCGGCATTATCTTCTAAGAAGAATTTCAAATAGCTATCATAAAAACGTTGTACCCGTCCGTTTGGCCCAAAAAACTCACGGAAATCATCAAGTGAAACACTTTGCGTTGCTTTGCGATTTAATGGATAACGGTTTGCTATCCTGTTTTGATAAAAACTATATACATTACGATTCCATAATGTATTAATCTCGCTCAAAGCTGTTTTTAGTTCAAGTGTCCAAGCCTCATCCGCAACCTTATTCAGTTGAACGGAAAGTGGCTCTGCCATCTCATTTGCCAAGCGTTTTAAATCAACTGTTGGATTAGTGCGTTCCAAGTTAAGCTCGGACATAATGGCTTTTAATGCCGTTTGAGATGGCTCCGGCGATTTCTGAATCGTTTGCATATAAAACTTCAGTTCAGACAATTTTTTCATCACTGCATCCATGTGCGATTGATCAGCATTAGATGCTACTTTTACCTCATTAATTAAAGGGGCAAAATGATGACCAATTTGTAATGATGCCATCTGATTTGCAGTTGCTACATTTGCATTATTATTACTATTTTCGGCATTAATTCCCGATAAACTTGGATAAATATCACTATTTTTATCAAGCAAATTAATCATTTTTTGCAATGGTTTTTCATTACTTGTTAATGCCTCTAATACATCAACGGCATGACGTAAATCAACAAAATGAATGATTTCTAAGTTATTTAACGCTTCCTGCCACGTTTGAATATAATCAGCGATATAACGTTCGCGAATTTGCTCTGATAAATTAGCAAGATCTTCTTTTGAATAATTTGTAGTTTGCTGCTTACCCAGAACCCAAGCATCAATTGCGGCGAGTTGCAATAAATCTTGTGCTTTTGGATCATAAAAATCTTTATATGCCCAATCGGTAAATAACGGGCTAATCAGCGTACCATACCAACTGATATTTTTATCCTTAAAGAAAGTCTTAGGATCTTCCGGTGTTAAATCCGTTTTAAAGATCGTTGTAAAACTCTGACCGATTTCAGCTTTCAAATCCGTTGCAGGTTGTAACTCAGTATTTGCTAGAATTTTAAAGTTTTGGTAGACACGATCAGCCAATGGTAATTTGCTATATTCTTGCTGTTTATCTGCAATTTTTTTATCAAACATACTTAAATCGGGATCAACGTGCTTCATTGCATAACTAAAATGTGCCATGAGCTGACGCTGAATATCAGGATTTTTAGGATAATTCTTTTGCAAATATTTTGTCATCCACTGTTCCGGAATCTTCACTTTTCGGTTTGCCATATCATCAATCATACGATAAACACGCAACAGCTCTAATCCTTCGTTGCTATCTTCCGGTAAAGCATCCATTTGCTCAATTAATCCCATAGCAATCTCAGGTAAAAAACGTTCAGAAAGAAATTTCTTGTAAGCCTCACTTACCTTTTCACCGACTTTCTTACCTTGGTATAAACCAAAATCCTCAATCACAGGTAAAGCCTCTTCGTAATTTCCGTAACCATAAGTCGCTTGACGCAATATATTTAATGGTTTTAATAGGTTACGTCCGGTCGGATCCATGGATTGGCTGATATTCATTTGGCGAAATTCTTCGGTCAGCCTTAAGATTTTCGCTGAAGTCGTTTTATTTTGATAAAAGTAATTATGCCAGGTTGCTAAAATGCAAATTCCGCATACGGCAACAGCAACGGCACCAAATATAAATTTACGCTTATTACGACGAATTTCTTTTTTATTATCACTAACAAGTCCGGCTTCGGGATAAATGATATTTTGGAAAAAATTATATGTAAAATACGCTCTCTGAGTACGCTCAGGCTGATAACTTGGTATAACATGAGGTAAATCAAACTGCTTAGAAATCGCAGCTTGATAGAAATCCATCGGAATCCCCTCTTGGAAAATAGAAGAAAAGTAAACGCCTCGAACATAAGGGGTGGTAGTAAAACGATCGCTCTCTAAGATATCGCTAATAAACTGAAGCAAAATATCTTTCATTCCACCTAATTGACGCGCATACATATAAAGAGATTCACGATCTTCTTGTGAAATCGTGGCGGCTAATTTATCAAAGATGACCTCTTCCACTTCTTTTACAAATGCAGCATAACTCTCTGCGAACTCTTTCGTCCAGTTATCAATTTGTTCATCAGTATTCAAAGTAAAAGAGAAACCTAAATTTTTATGGCGCTCCGATTGCTTTAAATCACGATAAAATGTTTCAAAACCTTCAATAAGATCTACTTTATTTAAAACAATATACACCGGTACACGCGCACCAAATTGTTCCGTAACCTCACGAATTCGATTGCGTAATATCACAGCTAATGCCTGCCTGTCACTGTGATTTGCTGCAATTAATTTCGGAAGATCTACAACTAAAATGATACCGTTAATAGGTCTTTGCGGACGAACATCACTAATCCAATCAAGCAAATGTTTCCACAATCCTTTTGCAATTTTTCCATCCTGATCACGCTCAGTCCCCAACTGTTGAATCATCCCTCCTTCGGGATCAAATAAAATCGCATCATCACTTGCCCACCAGTCAATTTGATATAAAGAATTCTCACGCATATAGCGTTTAGAAGTTCTTTCTGAGGCTGTTAGTGTAAATTTTTGGTTAGAGCGATTAATAAAACTTGTTTTTCCTGCCTTATGCGAACCAAGCACCATATACCAAGGAAGTTGGTACATGTAATCTTTATTAGATAAATGATTCTTTAGTGATTCAGACATTAACTCAAGACTATCATCTTGCTCTTTAATATACGGGAGAATAACGTCTTTTTCTTCTTGTTGTTTTTCTAATTCATTCTTTTCTTTGTTTAAACGAAGATTTCTTAATTGAAGTTTTAAAATCGCAATAATAGCTAAAGTTAGCAAAACAATTACTGTTGCAATAATTCGACTTCCCATCCCAACTTGTTTAGCAAGTTTATAATCCCAACCTTCCTCATTTGAAAGACCAGAGAAACTCCAAGAACTTCCATAAGTCCAAATCCCAATAAAGATGAGGATAAGGCCTAATGCAAATAACACAGGAAGTGAATTTTTAAGATGTGAAAAAATAGGGCGTGTAAACTGACGAAAAATCCCTAACAATCGGTTCAAGTAATTCATTCATTATCCCTTAATAATTGATCCAGTTGAGTAAAGAAGGAGCTATCCCACTCTTCAACAGTATATTTTCTACAAATATTATTCAGTTCTGAGAGCTCATTAAGTGCAATAGAAACCATACCTTCTTTTAAAAAGAAACGTATTTTTTCAATTTGTAAATAATGCTTTGCACGAATATCCTTCACAGATTTCAGTTGCTCATCAATTTTTTTGAGTACAGCAACAAAACCTTCAGATAAATAAAGTTCATCAAAACCATTATCCGGCTGATTTTGTATCACATTTTGAGATGTTGTATTGGCACTATCCTCTTCAAAAAGCCAATCAGAAACAGAATGACTTAAAAATAAGTCACCATTTTGAAACTTAGCCAAATGAAATGCAGGAAATTTTTCAACAAACTGCTTTGTTACACTTCTGATAGCCTTAGCTACATCTTGAAACTTTAATGCCTCACAGCATTTTGCCGATAAATAGCTACCCTCAATCCAATATGGGCTTGTTGTTAGCGTTTTTTCAATTCGCTCAAGTAATTCAATACTTGGAGATGAAACCACTTTATCCCGATAATCACTGACCTTATCAATCGGAACAGACTGCATTGCAGTAATGCCTTGTTCATTCATCTCCGGTAATTGCGTAATATTATGCCATAATCCAAAACGACGGCTGACATAGCCCAATATTGATGAGGGTTGCAATTTACAACTTGTATCGGCCACTTGTAAATAGAACTGCTTTAACTGTCTAGAATTTGTTAGTTGAAACTCATTTATATCCGGAATATTTAACGAAGTTGTTTCAGAAACCGTCTTTGATGTACGAACCTGCTCGACTGATAATGTATTATTGTTTTGGCTTACTTCATTATCTTTATTAACTAAAATATTCTCAAAAGAATCTGACCGCTCTTTTACAAAACGTTGTAACCGAACTAGAATCGATTCCGCATTAGGAATATATTCACTTAATTGATCTAAAAGTGCTTCTGTGAGCTGACTAATTGTCTCACTCTCTTTAGCTGTAAATTTTACCTCAAGGTTATTTGATATTGCATTTTCAAAACGTTCAAGAATCAGTGAGATTGACTTTACTTTAAAGCGATTAATCGTATGATCTGCTGAAGGTTTAGGATAAGCGTTAAAAAGAAATTTCTTATTAAATTCTGAAAATAACGACAGAAACTCAATCAAATTAGATTTAAATTCGTTGTAGAGTAAAGCATATCCTAAATATTGTAATACCTTATAATCTTTGCAATTTTCAACCAAATATTGATGAGAATTTGAAATAAGTCCGTTCCAGTCGATCGTGTCATGTTGTAAAGAACCAAACTTCATGACTTGTTCATCAATAGCAAAGAAGGGCTGGCTTCCCTCATCCGGAATACCAACCGGAAAATACTCCCCGGCAATATCATCCAAAATATTTTGATATTTCATATTACCAACCACATTCTTTTCTTATTGGTGCAACCTGAGAGGCAAGCCCATGGTTTTTAAAGATGTACTGACGATTCTCTTGGGGAAGGGAAACAGAAAATGTATCAATATATAAAATCGATTTTAGTTGTTTGATTGCATAAAGTCCGCGACCGGCATCAAGTAAATAGCCTCGTTCGGCACTTTGCCAATCAATTTTAGAGGCTGTTTGATTCGTTTCAGTATTAGCAATATGTACATTTAGCAAACTATGTTTAACCGGTTTATCTAATGCTATTTGAAATCTTGTTATATTATCTTTACAGGCAATGTACACTGAGGCATCGCCATCATTACTTAGTAAAGCCAATTCTAAGTTATTTTCAACCGCAGAATTCCCGACATCATCTTTTGCCAATGTAAAAATATCACCAACCAATTTTGGCACAAGGTTACCTAATACACGTTCATCAATCACTTGTTCTCTAACCGGTGTATTAAATGCACTGTCAAAACATGCAAGGCGATTAATATTTGATTTGATTGAAACACATTGTTCAGCTTGTTCCAGTCTCCCTTCAGATAAAGCACTTATAGAATATATTGATAAGAAAGAAGCAAGTATCGTTTTACATATAAGAGATAAACGTAGTGTCATCAAAAGGATCCTCATTGCTACATATTATTGATAATATCATTGACGTTATTAATAATTTCAGTCGAATATGAATCTAAAAACATGCTATATAAGAAGTAAATTAACGCAAAGACAAGCAAAGTTCCCCACACAAAGCGATTTAGTGATAATGGTTTTTTCACCGTATAATCCCTTTTATAGAGATGTATCTGCTGATTTCTTTGATAGTCATATCCTCGTAATGGTCTAAGCGTCTTTTGTAATTTAATTAATGTGTTTTGAATGTTTTCTTGACCATGTGGTCCAATTGCATACTGCCCTTTGAATCCAAGGGCAAGGCAAATGTACATAAACTCCAGTAATTCATGATATTTTTCCGGTTCTAGCATCGTTCTTGACAAAATCGAATAAAACTTTTCTCCTCCCCAAGTCTCATTATGGAAATGAGCTAATAAGGAACGTTGTCCCCAAATTGAGGAATTTCCCCAAGGCGTTGCCATAACAATTTCATCAATAAATGTGCACACGCAGTACCTGAACGAGAGCTGAAAAGCACTGTCATAATTCAATTCTTTTACTTTTTCACTCAATACCATCACTTCATTTTGCATTCTGGAATAAAGGCTTCCTATATCTTCTAAATGAGATATCTTTTTTAACCGAAGTGCCGTTGCCAGCAACGGATTTGCCAATTCAATTAAGGCATTATAGGAATGTGTCTGTAACTGAAAGTCGTAGTCAATATCAAAGTCAACATTGACAACTTGCTCATAAAGAAGATCTGTTTTCTCATTAATTACCGGCACATTATTTGTAATGACAACTCGCCCTGAAGGCTCATCAATGGCAGGATTATAGGTATTTAATAATTCACGATTATTCATTATGCTAAATCTCCACGAATTGCCCAAAATTCAATCTCTAACCCCGGATAATTTCCTGTTATATGGAAACCAAATCCGGACGAGGTTAGCAAATTCTCCCAATATGGTGATGTTTTATCCAATTGGAAATACATAAAACCAGAATGATAAGGCAAGTACCTTGGTGCAACAGGTAAAGCGTTTACCGGTACACCCGGTAACTGTAAATGAATCAATTGATTAATTTTTTCAATACTGGATATTTTAGTTTGTTGAATAAACTGAGTTTTTAACAAATCCGGCTGTAAATGCGCTTTAATTGCAATAATAAATTCAGCCGAAAAATAGAGTGATGAATCATTAACTTGAGCGGTATAAACGCCATACTGATGTGCAACAACCGGTAATGGTACTACTTTTGTATTTGTCACCACGCTTAAGTAAGATTTAATATCACTAAATAGCGGATTTAATGAAGCAGCCGGATTGTCGTGAAGATATTCATAGAAAGTCTCTGAAAAACGTTCCTTTAATACAAAAGTTGCCAACTCACTGCGCAATGAAGCAAGCAGTTCATACACTGATAGGGGGTGAGATTTTCCTAACTTAACGATGCTTTTTACTAAAGGAGAAACTCTATTAAGCGTTAAAAGCATAAGGAAATCATTAACATCCGCCACTCCCGATTGTTCCGGACGACCAATTCGGTTTACAATATTTTGTGCTCTTAATAAAATTAAATCTGATAACTCAGCTAACTTCTTAATAAATAGCGGCATTGCGGTAATATGCAATGACATAGGGTAAAAACCCTCGTCTAATATGACTTGGTGATCTAATGTTATATCTTTGATTCTTGCAACAGGTAAAGAAACATAATTGCTTAGATCATCTAATGAGGACTTTATAAAATATTGATTTTTTAGCAATTCAAGTTGTGTGTAACTCCCATTCTCACTATGAGAATCTTTCACTTCCGTAAAAATAATCTCGCTTCGTGAGTCAACCGAATCTAAATTAGTTGCAGAATATTTAATTTCACCTTCCCCGCTAGAAATAATAGGTAAACAAAGGTAGAGTGTTTCCCCTACTAAATTGCTATCCACACTAATCGGAGAAGGCAGGCTATCTGTTAGAGGTAAATCAAAAAGTGTTCCATCGGGCATCACTCCTTTACATTCAGTAAGCCCTACCTTTCCAAAAGAAAGCTGCTGTTGATCAAATGCAATTTTCTCAAAACCTAAATTATAAGCCGAAATATCAATAACCTGCTTCAATTGCGATGTTAAAAAACGGCTTTCTTGTTGAAAATGTTGAGGTCGAATGAATAGACCTTCTTTCCATAAAACACGATTTGATAGAGACATTAGTTATCCTTATAAATTTCAACTTTAGAATCTAATACGCGGATTAGCAAAGGATAGCTTTCCCCACCTTTTGGTTTTACTTGTACAATACCTTTCCATTTACGGTTTTCATAACCATTAAATAATGCTACCACGCCAATATAATGAGTTTTCTCATTCATTGCTTCTGAATCAACAAATCTGAACTGATTTGGCGCTATGATTAGGTCAATATTCGAAATATAGGTTTTACCTAATGAGTCGGTAAAATCATTACCTCTAAAATCATCATATGTGCTACTTAGAAATAAAGACTTATCCGTTAATTGAAAAACTTTCAGCATAACAGGCGTAGCTCTTGCGTCTGCTTTTCCATTTTCTTGTTCAATAATTTGTTTATCTGAATTCGAACTATTGGCAGTCACATTCTTTCTATATTCTGTGGTTGTCATTGGACGTTTTACCTGGTTTTTCGATACATCAAGTACTTCTTCAAACTCAGCTGATGCTTCATCACTTACCACTGCTACCGAATCATCTTTTGGAGAATAAACATTGATATTTGCACGATCTGTTGCATAAATAGAAAGTGAATACGTCGATGCTTTCAATAAACGAGGGTTCACAGCCGGCTCATTTGAAGAGCAGGCTGTTATAGTTAATGCTGCTGTAAGCATAAATAAAGACTTTAATTTCATAAGATTTCCTTAGTTACTTAATAAAAAATAGAGGATCTAAAATAAATTCCTCCTGTTTTGCATCAACTTTTTTATTAGAAGATGATACGGTATTTTGTAACAACTCATGTTCAATTGTGGACTCCAATGTAGTCTGTCTTAGCACTTTTGAGGATGAAATAATATCCGGTGGTGTGTAATATTCCGAAAAACTATTAATGTGAGGGTTAAAGAATTTATATCCCTCTGTGGATATCGTTTGATGAGGAGAGGCATCAACTAACTCTAAAGAATACTCTTCATCTGCTTTTAATGCTAATAATGGGTCTAAATTGGTTTCATTTACTTTTAACTCTAATAACTCCCGATTAACTTTATTGTTATAATTTAAATTGTATTGATAGCACTCTAAGCTTAAAATTGTATTACCTGTTTGCTTGTTAAGTAAATGAGATAATTCATCTTGTAAAGTCACAACCTCAGCTTCGTTAGTAAATATTTTTGCTCGAATCTTATAACTATATAACGAGATAAGATCATTATCATTTAGTTTAACAATTCCCCCCTTAGGGAGCGCCTGAGTTGTACCATTAATAAAAACCTTTTCACTGTGAGAAATCAAGCAAAAACTCGCATTGTAATACTTTATTTCAAACTCTATATCAGAAATTTCATTTTTCCAATTATCTAATTTCCAACTTATATCCGGTGCCGAGCCAACAAATCCGCCGTCTGAATCAAAATAACAATAAGGTAATGTTCCTTTTTCAAGCATAAAAGCATCTGTTATCATTAATAAAAGTCTATGCATTTAAACGGCTCCTTCGATAATCACCTGCTTTAAAGAATAACTTCCTGCAGAATCTGCATTAATTAGAGTTGTCCACCCTAGAAAGCTAGAATTATCCATTCCTAAAATAAATGTAGATTTTGTATCAGGGCGTAAACTAAGTGAAAGATCATAAGGTAAAGGATCTTTTAATAAAAAACGAATCAATTCTTTTAAGTGTTTATATCTCTCAGTATTTGGCAAGAATTGATAAAATTCATCAACTTCTAGATTATTAATATGAATACGGAATTTATTTGAGAACGATTCAACATTACTGCCCGAAATAAAATTATCTCCAAGTACTACATTCTGTACACCGAGTTTATTTTTTTGGTCAATTTCTATTTCAAGAATCCGTCTTACATGCTCTTCAATAGAAATATCATTTAAATCAAAATAATGCCGAATAATACTAGCTAACACCTCAGGTGTTCTTACCCCAGATTGTATTATTCCAATATAGTAAAAAATTTTATGCCAGCTTAACTTAGAATACCCTATAAAATCTTTAGATAATCCCAAAAGATTTATCATGTTGCAAGAGTAATCATCAGAAAAGTCTGATTTAAATCTTATATAATGCTTATATTTCCGCCAAATCTGATGAAAAACTGCAATCAAATGATGATTAAAAAAATCTAAATATCTCGCTTGAAGAGATTCGTTATCATAAGATTCTTCTGCAATCTCGTCTAATATACTGCCAGGAAGCGGACCCGCTGCCCCTTGCAGCCCCAGAAAATTAACTAAAAACTGAAATTTTTTTTCTTCCTTTTCCTCTAAAATAGTAAGTTGCTCAATATCCCCAACAGGAAAGTTAAGTTTAGGGTTACTAAAAAAACGAAATACCGATTCCTCAATGAGAGTATTTTCTAATTCATCTAGACTTATAGATGATGACTTTGCAATTGCCTCTACGAGTTGATGAAATCCATACTGATTTAAATCAGCCTTTGTAGAGAAGTTTTCTGTTCCCATTTAAATATCTCATTGTTGCTCGTATTTACAACTTCTAGAAGATGAAACGAATTTATCGTACCGTATAACCTAAAAAACTCCGCAAGAAGCGTACCAAATAAAAATAGCTCCCCTTCGCACAAAAAATGATTACTATCTATTCTTAATACTGATTTTTGCCCTCTATACACTACGCCCTTTATTACTTTATCAATAGAACGGGTTACAATAGATTCCATTCCAGCCAAGCGTTTCTCAGTACGTCTTAATGACTGGACATCATTCATAGCTGGAAAATCATAAGTTAACAAAATCTCCTTTAAAACATCTAATCTTGTTAGAGATAGATAATTAAGTGAAAGATTAGATATCAACTTCCAGTGAACAGATTCATCTAAGACCGCTCTAATTGTTTTTACTGGTAGGGTAATATTTTTAAAATCAATATAAGAAGGCGTATTCTGCGATGGAATACAGATATCGCCAATGCCCAACAACTCGGGAAGATTATTATTTGTACAATCTAAATCTATCGATATAGTTTCTCTTAAAGTATCTAAAAGCTTATTTGAACTGGATACAAAAGAGATAAAATGATCATATCTTGTTTCTTCAATATTATCTTTAATCGTTGATTTATAGTATTCCTTACTTCCGGTAGATGTCGTATGCTCAAATGATTCAAACTTTGGATAATTATAAATTTTATTTCCAATATCCTTCAAATGTTTTGAACCAGAAACATTTCTAATATCAAATATCTCAAAATGTTCTCGATTAAAACCGGTTGGAATAATCGGATATAGCTCTTTCTCTCCATTAAGATTTATTGGAATAGCATCATGTTCAAATAAATTAATCACAGGCGCACAATACAATGAAAAATCGGCCTGTGTTAACTTAAGATCTTTAGGAAAAGAACGATCAAACTCAAAAAATAACTTAAAATTTTTACCCGCTAATCTATTTAAGTAAAGATGCAATTTTCTTAACTTAAAAAAATAAAATTTCTTAGGAAAAAAGAAAAATTCTTGTAATAAACGATATCCATCAAATGCATTATCCGGATAAGGAATCAAGGATTCTTTTTTATCAAAACCAACCGAAGAAACAATATCAGGTGGTAAATTAATAATACCTTCTTCTGTTTTTATAAAAATTCTTGTTAGATAATTAAAAATCCACTGATAGCAAGTTAATGCACTGTAATCGCTTCCAGATAAATAAAACGACAGCTCATCACACTGTATAGACGCAAAATCACCATCCGTAATATTCTCTAGCTCCAACTCAATAACTGCTGACTCATTACCTGTAACACTTTTTACACTATTTAAAACTATTGGGTAAACGGCCACATCCATGGTTGTTTGAAATTGACAAGCTGTACCATCTACTGATTTAGAGGAGACAAACGTACCCTTGGGTATAATATGCTTTGTTGTAATTGCTCTTTCTTTAGGTTTAAAATTTAAAATCGCACAACTTGGTAAAGGACGTAAATAGTTTGGCCAAAGAAGCTGAATCATTGATTGAGTTATCTCCGGCAAATTATCCTGTACTTTTTCTTTCAATCGAGCGATCAAAAATGCAAAAGACTCAATAATTCTTTCTGCTTCAGGATCAACGATTTCGTCAGATAAAAAACGAGATAAATGAGGATAGATCTTTGAAAAATACTGCCCGTCTTTTTTCAGAAAATCTAATTCAGCCCGAAAAAACTCTTTTAAAGACATCTACATAACCTTAAATTTTTTACTTGAACTATCCAAAATAATATTTAGCTCTGTTAATTCATTCCTTTGCTTTAATAATACTGAGCAAGTAATTCGAAAATTAAGTTGCAGAACATCATACGTATCAGGAATATATTCTATTCTCATAATTTGGATTCTGGGCTCATAACGCTCCAAATTCGAACGAATATTTGAGATTATCGCTTGCCCCAAACTTCGTGTTGTCGCAGTTGCATCATTGAAGTCTTTTAAACCAAAATCGGGCGCACATAATGTGCACCCTTCTTTTGAATTTAAGATTAGTTCTATGTTCTTTTTAATTGAACGGATTAAATCGCTTACAATTTCCTTTTCTGTTTTCTTTTTTATAACATCCGTGTTTTGCGAAGCTGTTTTAACCCTATTCCAAAATCCCATAAAAATAACTACTTACTGTTATCAATATCCAAACGGCCAACAAGAGAAAGATCAAAACTTGCGCCCATATATTTAAAGTGCGGTCTAACAGATAAAGAAACTTTATACCAACCCGGCTCACCCGCCACACTAGATACTTCTACTTTTGCAGAACGTAAAGGACGACGGCTACGAACATCCGCCGGTGGGTTTTCTTGGTCAGAAACATATTGTTTCAACCATACATTTAATTCACGTTCAAGATCTTGACGCTCTTTCCACGAACCGATTTGCTCACGCTGTAACACTTTCAAATAATGAGCCAAGCGATTCACAATAAACATATATGGTAATTGTGTACCCAGTTTATAATTGGTTTCAGCGGCTTTTCCTTCCTCAGTATTTGGGAATTTTTTCGGTTTTTGCACAGAGTTTGCCGAAAAGAATGCTGCATTATCGCTTCCTTTACGCATCGTTAAAGGAATAAAGCCTTCATCAGCCAATTCAAATTCTTTACGATCGGTGATTAACACTTCTGTTGGGATTTTTGCTTGCAAGTGACCAAATGATTCAAACAAATGCAATGGTAAATCATCAACCGCACCGCCGCTTTGCGGGCCAATAATATTTGGACACCAACGATATTTCGCAAAACTGTCAGTGACTTTTGAAGCCATCAAGAACGCAACATTACTCCACAAATAATTGTCGTGTTTACCATCAATGCTTTCATAGTAATTAAAGGTTCTAACCGGATTTTCAACCGGATCATAAGGTAAGCGCGATAAGAAACGCGGCATAGTTAACGCCAGATATTTAGAATCTTCGGACTCTCTTAAAGAACGCCATTTCGCATAACGCGGCCCTTCAAAAATATCTTTGATTTCTTTAATTTCAGATAACGAGGCATAACTGTCTAAGCCAAAAAATTCAGGGCCTGCGGCAGAAATAAACGGCGCATGGGATATCGCCCCAACCGAAGAAACATATTGTAATAATTTCATATCCGGTGCAGACGGCGTAAACATATAGTTACCTACAATGGCAGCAACGGGTTCGCCACCAAATTGTCCGTAATTAGCAGAATAAACATGCTTATAAAGACCACTTTGCGTGATATCTGTTGCATATTCAAAATCATCAAGTAATTCTTCTTTGCTAACGTTTAGCACTTCAATTTTGATGTTTTCACGAAAATCCGTACGATCAACAAGTAATTTTAAACCGCGCCACGCAGATTCCATTTCTTGAAATTTTTCATTATGCAGAATTTCATCAACCTGATGACTGATTTTCTCATCAAGTCGAACAATCATTTCATCAATTAATGTTTTATTTACAACAGTGTCTTTACTGTCCGATTTCAACATTTCAGAAATAAATTCCGCAATACCGCGTTGTGCAATACTATAATCATCGTTTTCCGGTTTGAAACGAGTTTGCTCCATAACTTGATCAAGCAAACTTGTTGTTTGAACTTTTTTCTCAGCGCCTGCTGTTTGATTATTAGCAACCATAGATTTCACCTTATTCTTTTTCTAAAATGATAGCCAACTCTTTCTCCAATGCTTCTCTTGCATTCGGATCAGC
Organism: Rodentibacter genomosp. 2; assembly: GCA_001999425.1. Taxonomy (GTDB): domain Bacteria; phylum Pseudomonadota; class Gammaproteobacteria; order Enterobacterales; family Pasteurellaceae; genus Rodentibacter. Next base: position 57,122 of record MLHP01000009.1, read on the forward strand.
GATAAGCTCTTGTAATTTATGTCTAAATGCAGGGATATTTCCCATCGGGCCTTTTAAAGCAAGTAGCGCTTCACGCAATTCTAAAAGCTTATTCAGTTGTGGAACTTGCTTCGCAATACTATCAGGCGAAAAATCGGACATGCTTTCAATTTTAAGGTTTACCCCTATATCTTGATCTTCCGCATTTTCCTCCAAGCGATTTGGTACGGCAATCTCAATAGATAAATCCGACTGCTTCATCACAGCATCAAAATTATGCTTATCAATAGAAACGGTTTTTCTTTCTTCAAGACTTAACTCTTCAGGAGAACCTTTAAAATCTCCCGTTACGAGGAGTTTTAGCGGTAACTCAATTTCATCAACTTGCCCCTCAGTCGCGGGTGTGTATTTAATATTTATGCGCTCTTTTGGTGCGACAGAACCTGCTTTAGACATAGAAAATCCTCTCTGGAAAGTTAAACTGTTTTTTTATTTTACAAGCGATATGCTGAAAAATGTACAAATTATAAGAAATCGCCTCTACTAAATCAATGATAGGAGTCAAATTTAAAATGAATTAATGTGTATAAGCATAATATGACTTAATTTAACCGCACTTTATTTACTTTATTAGTCAATCAGCATCACTTTTTCTTATTTAATGATAAAAAAAACAATAACTAGAGAAAATTTAATCATTTTGGTTTAAAATGTTGCAATCAAATTTTGTGTATAGGAGGAAAATATGTCTGCACGTCGAGTTATCGTAATTGGAGATAAAACTACTCATGGCGGAACAGTATTACAAGGCTCCCAAACCATGACAGCCGGAGGCAAAGCCATTGCCCGCCAAGGTGATTTAGTCGCTTGCCCTAAATGCAAAGGAAACTTTCCTATTGTAGAAGGCTCCTCCAAAATGTCCGCCAATGGGCGAGCTGTCGCTCTTGAAAGAATGAAAACCGCTTGTGGTGCGGAGCTTATTGCCTCACAAACGATGATGAAAGCCGAAACATAATTTATTGTTTATCATTCATAATGGTCCTTAACTGCCCGATACATTTTTTTGGAGGAATCTCAAATGACCGTTCAATCTGATTACCGTTATAGCCTCACAGTCAATGGAGCCGGCCAATTCGATGTCGTGCGTTTCGAATTAAAAGAACACCTCTCCACCCTATTCCGTCTTGAACTTGATCTTGCAAGTTTTGGTTCCGAACCCGATTTCCTCACTATCATCGACCATCCGGCTACGCTAACTTTCTGGCAAGGGGAACAAGCAGTACGTCATGTTAATGGCATCGTTACTGCTTTGAAACAAGGCAAAACCGGTTTTACCCGCACCCGTTACCACATGGTGATTGAACCCTCTATTTGCCGTGCCGGATTACAAACGGATTTACGTATTTTTCAGCAACAAAATTCTCAAGAGATTATCGAAACCCTGCTGCAAAAAAATAACGCATTACAAAGTCAATTTCATCTACAACATCCTTACTGGACACGCGAATATTGCGTGCAATACCGCGAAACCGATTTAAACTTCATTGAGCGTCTCGCCGCCGAAGAAGGGTCATACTATTATTTTGAACATATCGCAGATAATCACACGATTCATTTCT